>NZ_JBVIBD010000009.1:0-12983 GCF_055573595.1 Streptomyces sp. NPDC030165
ACCTCGCTGCCGAGCACCGCCGTCTCTACCCAGCTGACCAGCATCGATACGCTCTCACGGCTTGACCGCGATCTCACTCAGGAAGAGCCGCACCCCCATCCGAATCCGCCTTGCTCGCTGAGCCACACGGTGCAGCCGCATCCGGCAAGGCGTGCGGTGATCGCGCCGGTCCCGGCCTCGGCCTCCACCTCGTGGCCTGCGGCCGTGAGTATCCGGGTGAGTTCCTGCGTGGGGGTCATCTGTGCTTCCTGTTGCTGCTGGCGAGGTTCAGGGGCCGGGGCGGTGCGCTGACCGCCCCGGCCGGTGGGAGGGGAGTTCAGGCGGCGGCAAGCTCGCGTTCGGTGACCTTGCACCGCTGAAGCACGGTCTGTGCCGTCTGGCCGTAGGTGCTGTGTTCCTTGACCGTGCCGGTCACCTGGACCTCGTCGCCCCGGTCCGGTACCTGGGCGGCGCTGCTGAACCAGACGTAGACGTTGCCCTCGGGGTCCTGGAACTTCACCAGGTGGCGATGTCAGCGCGACTCCCCGCCACCCAACCGTGGCCGAAGCCGGTGCCGGTGTAGGTGGTGCGGCCTGCTGCGGGTCTTGGGGTAGGCGGCGCGGTAGCTGCGTTCCACGAGGGCCTTGCAGTCGGCCAGGACAAGGGCAGTGCTGCGGCATCACCGAGGTCTCGTCGCGTGCATCTTCACGGGCGCCGCATTCGGCTTCCTTGATCCGGTCGCCGACGCGGGTGATGAAGCCGAGCAGCCAGCTCCGGCGCCATGCGCGCACCCCCGTGCTCACGGGCACGTACTGTGCAGCAAGCCCGGTGTCCATCTGGAGGAGAAGCGAGGTGTAGAGCATCTCAATGCGCTGAAGGTCGCTCTCGTACCCGAAGACATGGAGGCTTCGGCTGCCGTCCGACCTCCTGCCCAGTGGGTTAAGTTTCCATGCGTTCGGGGAGAGCGGCGCATCGTCCGGGGCCGGGCCCCGGCCACAACGGGCCGGTGGCGGGGTTCCCTCCTCGGTCGGACGGCACTGCTCCGCGTGCCGTGTCGTAGGGGTGCGGTGTGGAGCGCCCGGAAGCCTCCGGCTTTCTGAGGTACGAGGAAAGGTGGAGGACCCGGACGAACGACTCCGTACCCCTACGACACGGTGCGCTTTGCTGGGACGGCCGACCGAGGAGGGAACCCCGCTTCCTCACAGCAACCGCGACGGTGCGGCAGCCGAACGGCGTGCCCCTCCCCCCTCCGAGGGAGGACCCGCCGGAGGCATAAGGACTTGACTCCCTGGCACCCCACTGATGCACCGATGCCCTCTTCGCCACCACGTGCCGACTCGCGGCTCAGCGTCCGTCGGTCTCTCATCTCAGTGTGCTGGCGGCAGGGCCTTTGGCGTGCGCCTTGTCGGGCCGTGTGGCGCAGCGAGTGCGAGATATCGGCGACTTGACCTGCAAAACTGCATGACGTCTTGGTGCGAGTCGGCAGCTGGACGGTCGAGCACGCGGAGCCCTTGGGCCCGGCCGTAGCGCCCGCGCGGGCAGTCTTCCTCCGTACGCTGCGGGCTGCACGACTGGACACAGCCGGAGCCGGAGCAGTGCCTGGGTGCCGACGTTAGATCAGCGTTAGGTCCGCACGGCAGAGTGAGGGGCACCGACGGCAAGGAGGCAACTCCGGCATGCGCCTGCATCGCCGGCTGACGCCTTGTCGACACATTCCCGCGGGCCCCGCTGGGGCTCTGCGCTCAAACGTAGGAAGAGCTTCCGTGCATCCAGTGTCCATCGTGCGCCGCGTCGGCAGACGCCTTGGCGTGCTGCTTCTTGCCCTGCTCGCCACATGCGGGCTGCTGAACGCCAACTCGGCACCGGCCTACGCAGACACGGGAAATTCCCGCTGGACTCGCATAAACTGGTTTGTCTCTGAGTTGGACGGCATGATGAGTACGCCGGAAGGGGCGAGTGACTACGAGGCTCTCATCACCTCCCTCCGCACCCTGGCCGGGCACCAGATCAACAACCGGAATGTGGACAGCCGCCTATTGGAAACCGAGACCGTAAGGAACCACTTCATCGAGGTTCAGGTTTTGACCGGTCCTGACCAGAACCAGATGCACTTGACGCTGTACTTCCGGACGAACGATCTTTACCTCGTCGGATTCGGCGCCAACAGCCGAAGGTGGCAATTCGGTGACGCTGGTGGCGATGAGAGCGCGCTGGCCCGGGCGTGGCGTGACCAGTACCACCAGGCCGGCGAATTCAACGATCTCGGCTACGACGAGAATTACAACAGCCTGGACCCGAACCGTGAACGCGGCAACATGGTCTACACGCCATGGTACCTGCACAATCAATTGATGTCGTTCCAGGGCATTACCCGGCAGACTGCGAACGACTACCGCCTGCGCCTGGCTTACATTGCCCAGGCCACCGCCGAGGCCGCCCGCACCCCATGGATCTTCAACCGTATCCACGAGACAATCCGAGACGGGCAATCCAGCGGGGATGATAGCGGTCGCCGTTACACCTACGTCGGCTCCTTCGGTATGGCTTTGGAAAACCAGTGGTCGAACCTGTCCCGCCTCATCTACCGGGTCATGCGCGGGCAGCGCGTTGATCCGGTCGACGTTGACGGACGCCGGTACCGCAATATCGATGACATCGTCCTGGGAGACCCCACGAGGCCGCAGATCGGTGCCCTCCTCGCGAATTCCGCCCAGATGAACCGGTGAGCCCAGTAGGCAAGGCCACGGTGACGCGCCGCAGTCTTGCCGAGGACCCCGGCGCACCGCGGCGCCACATGCCTGCCAGATGCGTGGACAGCCCAGTAGATGGTCCGTACCGCGTTGAGGCGCTTGCATCTCGAAAGTACGAGTGAACCAAGCCACTGCCCCCGCGAGCGCCGGGGTGGGCCCGCGGCCCTACCCGGCTCTCCTTTGCGGGGCTGTGCAACAACAAAGCTCCACCAGCCAAGCTGGTGGAGCTTTGCTACGACGCCTCGGTGCGAGCGGCAGGGCGGCCGGGCACCGCTTCCCTCTGCGCGCTGTGACCGTACCGCCGAACCCCCGTCGCCGTTCGCCTTCGTGCAGGGGTTACGCGCGACCAGGCTGCCGACTCGCAGCTCAGCGTCCGTCGGCCTCTCATCTAGTGTTCTGGCGAAAGGGCTTCTGGCGTGCGCCTTGTCGGGCCGTGTGGCGCAACAAGCGCGAGATACCGGGGGCTTGATCTGTAAAACTGCAGGACGTTTTCGTGTGAGTCGGCACAAGCGTCCGCCGCCGCATACACCGGCAACCTGCACGTCCTCCACCGTGCGGCGACCTGCTAGTCCCGTTGTCCTGTGCCATCGAGCCTTGAGCGTGTGCCGTCGAAGTTTGAGTGGTGTGGGTCACGTCTGCTCAAGCAGCTCGCCGATGCCGACACCGCGTTCAAGGTCGAACATCCGGAATTGGTAGTGGATGGAGCCGCTCAGGATCCAGAGGTCCTGGTTGTCGATGGCGTCGTGCCATGCCTGGGTTGGGGTCATGCCCTGTTCGTAGTGCGAAGTCAGCAACGCGTCCCGTGAGCAGCGATTTCGCGAACAGCAATTCCGCGAGCAGCGATTCCATGCGCAGTGAGCCGCCGCCGACTTGAAGTTGCTCACCGCGGCCGTGTGCGACTACCTCGGGCGCTAAGTGCGCGGATCGGCCCGATCAGC
The DNA here is from genome assembly GCF_055573595.1 of Streptomyces sp. NPDC030165. NCBI lineage: Bacteria > Bacillati > Actinomycetota > Actinomycetes > Kitasatosporales > Streptomycetaceae > Streptomyces > Streptomyces sp. NPDC030165. The sequence goes on from NZ_JBVIBD010000009.1 coordinate 3,668, forward strand.
GCCCGGTAGACCGGCCGCACCACACGGCCGGGAAGATGGCGGTGACGTTCCTCCCGCCAGACCCTCGCCCTGCGGTGCGCCGCGATGGGCGACCACCGGTCGGGGTCCGGGGGTTGGGACGTGTGGAATTCGATGCGGCAGAGGTGCTTCGTACTGACGAAGCCGTACTGGCCGGGGCTGACCAGCCGCATCGGAGCTCCATGGTCGCTGTCGAGCGGCCGCCCGTCGAGACGGTCGGCGATGAGCACGTCGTCGGCCAAGGCGTCCTCAAGCAACACGATCGACCGGTAGCCGTCGAGACCTTCGAAGACAATGTGGCTGATCGACGCGTCCGTCTTGAGCAGCGGTTCGACCCGCATGCGGTAGAGGGCCTCGAACGCGACTCCTTCCCACAGCAGGCCGGTTGCCGACCATCCGGCGACACAATGGAAGTCGGCTCCGAGCTCTTGCCGTGGCAGCTTGGCGAGGTCGGTCACGGACAGGGTGACGGCCTCGGTCAGCGCTCCGCCGATCTCGATCACCGGGTCGGCGGGGACAGGCGGAGCCGGGTGATGGATATGTGTGCCGAAACGTGGGAATCCGTCGACGGCACGTTGGCCTGGGGGAAGCGTCATGTCGATCGTCCCTTGGGCGTGTATCGAAAGATGGTGCCAGGGTGGATCACCTGGCGTTCGATACCTAGGAACCGCTGATGGTCCGGGCTCGGTGCTTGGGGTGTCCGTCGGCCTCGGTATCGGTCTCCGACTGTTCGGTCCAGGGTTCTGGATACGCCATGGTAAGTCTCGGCGTCTGCGTTTGCCATGCATCCCCGGCTGCCCTTCGAGTCCGGGGAAACGGCGTTCCACAGAGGAACAGGGGACAGCCGGGTGGTCGCGCCACGGAGCCGCCGCGGTGGGTCAGCCGGGCGTGAAGCGGCCGCGCCAGGCGTCGGTCTCGGCACCCCTGCGCTCGATGTAGTCCTTGAAGCGCTGCATATCGCCCTTGACGCGCCGGGCGATGACTCCCGTCATGTCAGCGGCCTTCTCCGCCGCGCCGCTGGGCTCGACGTCCATGACGATCTCCACCCGGGTGTGCGTCTCGTCCAGGCGCTGGAAGCTGACCAGGCCCTTCTGCCGGCTGTCGCCGCTGGTGGTACGCCAGGCCACGCGGGTGTCCGGGAGCTGGTCGACGATCTCGGTGTCGAACTCCCGCTTGATCCCACCTGTCTTGGTGGTCCAGTGGTTGTGCCGGACGTCGAGTTGGGTGACCTTCTCGACGCCCTCCATGAACTTCGGGAACTCCTCGAACTGCGTCCACTGGTTGTAGGCGGTGCGGACCGGGACCTCGACGTCCACTGACTCCTTCACCGTGCTCATGGCTACGCCTCCTCAGCGGGGACGTCAGTGCCCTCTCCCGCAGCGGGCCCGGCTCTTCGAAGACCTTCAGCAGCCGGTCAGCGACGTCCCGGCGCAGACATCGGCGTCGGCGGTAGCGTGACAGCCACCGCATGCTCGCCATCAGCACCGAGTTTGGGGCGCCCGCGTGCATGAGCTCCCAGCCGACCGCCTGGCAGGCGCGTTCCGTCGCGGCGAAAGCCTCGGCAGCTGCATCGTCGACACGATCGGCAGCCCTGACATCGACAACGCGGGCCCGCCCGTCTGCGAGGCGTACGAAGTAGTCGGGAGCGTGACGGCGTCGGCGTTCACCGTCGTGCCAGTGCAGCCAGAACGGCTGTAAAGCGATGCCCGTGACCTGCGGATCGGCGTCGAAGAGGATCAAGCGGTCCCGCTCCAGCCACGACTCGTAGCCGATGTGCTCGCCGGTCGTCGCGCAGAAGTACCAGCCCGCGAAGCTCTTTCCGCCCTTGGGCCAGCGGAACGGCCGCACCGGCGTCACCTGCTCGAAGCGGATGCCCCAGCAGGAGGCCAAAGACCGCTGAACCTGTACGCCATCCTCCACAAACCCCAGGTCAAACGCCCTCAGGTCCGGGTCCGCGTACGCGCCCGCAAGCTCCCCCACTGCCACGCCTGACGACCAGCACCTCGTGCCACTCAAACTTCGATGGCACAAACCTAATGATCATCAAGGTTCGATGGCAATGATCAAGGTTCGGTGGCACAGGACACCCGTAGCCGGCATCCAGCAGCTGAGGCACCAAGAAAGACGGCAAGCCTTCGCACTCCTGTTCATCCCGCTGGCGCCTTGGCACGCAGGGCCATCTCCGCCGGCCGGAGTGAACCAGCGGTCCAAGGGGGCGCGCACCGACGGGCGCGCTCCCGTAGCCGCGGGTAGGCGGCCGGTTTCGGGGCACCCGTAGCGGGTTCGTGCCTGTCGACTGCGGCCCCCGGGCCGCTGAAATGGGTGTGTTACGCCGTGTCCGAGACCGGTTCAGATTCTGCGCCGTCCGGCGGCTTGCCGGAGCCCGGCGCCGCCCGCAACCACCCGAACCAGACTCCCGCGCCGGTACGGCGGCTGGCCGAGTACTGCCTGCACCTGCCCGGCGTCCAGGCCAGCGGCCTCCTGCTGGCCGATGGGCCACGGCTGCGCCAGGAGGTCATCGCCACCGACCTGGCCGCCGGCCGCCTGGAACGGCTCCAGGTCGACCTGGCCGAAGGCCCGTGCCGGGACGTGTGCCGCACCGGCACCCTGCTGGCCGACGTGCAGCTGACCGACCCTCGCAGCCAGGCACGCTGGCCCCGCTTTGCCCCGCAGGCACTGGCGGAAGGCTTCACCGCCGCCACGGCCGTCCCATTGCAGCACCACGGCCGGCTGCTGGGCGCCCTCAACCTCTTCCACCAGCACCGCCGCCTGGAAGCGGCCTACATCGGCGCCTGCCAGATACTGGCCGAAACCACCGCCTGGGCCCTGGCCCGCGAACAGGAACTCGCCCAGGTACGCGAACACAACGCCCAACTGCAAACGGCCCTGGACTCCCGCGTCATCATCGAACAGGCCAAGGGGCTGCTGGCCGAGCGCCTGCGCCTGCCCCCGCAGGAGGCATTCGCCCGGCTGCGCGGCTACGCCCGAGCCCACCAGCGAAAGCTCACCGCGGTGGCACATCAGGTCGTCTGCGGGCCCGCCGACCGCGGTCCCTTCCCCCGGCCCGAACCGGACTCCTGACCCGCAACCGAGCCCCCGTCCCGCCCGGTGCCCACTTCAGGGAACGGGGAGTACGCGCATGCGGTACAGGGGTAGGCCACCGACACGGCCAGCGGCAATACTCAAATCAGCCGCTCCCCCAGACCCCGGAAGCGGTCGGCACGCCAGGGACCGGCGACCATGGGCATCGGCCCCCTACCCAGCTCCAACCACACCCGAGACCGGCAGCCCTCACCCTGTCCCCATGCCAACGGTGCTGCCGTTGTCCTCTGTTGACCCGGCAGCACGCACCCTGACGGGTCAGCCGCTCGGCCAAGCAGCACACCACCGCCGCGGCGTACCTCAAGCGGCTCGCCAACCGTCACCGGACACCGGCGTACGGGCAGATGGCCTGTCGCAAGGAGAAGTTCTCCCGCTGGATCGCAGGCGCCGAGCCCGAACTGAGTGCCCAGCTTGCCATGGCCGACCTGCTCGGCATCGATGCCGAGCAGGACCACCGCCGCGGCTGGCCCGCCTGGCTCCTGCTCGCTCTCCATGACGGCGCTCGCGGCTGGGATCCGCTGACCGTACGGTGACCCAGCACCTGCCTTTGAGGCGGACATGACGTCCCGTGGAAGGCGGTTCTCGTGAGGCCGTGGGCGATCGGAATCGACCAGCTCACCCCGGGTGTCAAATCATGTGACAGCAAAGTGCACTCTCTGCATGGTTCCTACTCGACCCCCGAAAACACGACAGCAGGTGGCCGCAGAATCACCTGCGACCACCCGCCGAAAACGTCCAGCCCTTACCAAGAACCTCACTGGAGAGTGCTGGCCTGGCGATGCGTAAGCCCGTCGGCCTACGCTGCCCTTGTGGTTCCAATCCTTCAGCCGGCGGCCAGCCGCTGAAGTTCGACCATCATCCGATCCAGCGTAGCGACGTAGGCATGAAACTTCTCCTTGAGTTGCAACTCTTGATCCGTTGCGGTGCTCACCGAAGCGAATGCGCTCAGGAGGTTCTTGACTTCGCGTGCGTGCTCGTCCAATTCTGGGATGTCCGAAGCGCTCAGGTCACCGTTGTTGACCTGGCCCGCATATCCCGCGATCTGGTAGTCGATGTCGAGCAGATCGGAACCCAGGTCCTGCAGCTTCCCGGGATTCGGGCGGTCAGGATAGGGCATGGCACGGAATTCATTGTAGGCGTTCCGGAAGTCGGAACTGCCTGTCAGTCCCACCATGTCACGATCTTCCCGTCGTCGGTGTAGATGCCTTCACCACTCCTCCAGTCGCCCTTGATCTTCCAGCCCGGCTTGCCATGGCCCACCGTGACGCGAATACGGTCCTTGGCCGGTGTCTTGTCCCAGAGAGCCTTGGCTTCCTTCGTGTATTCGGCGAAGGTTCGTCCCTTGCCGTGCTTGTCAATGTGGTACTTGGCGCTCTCTTCCACGCTACCGCTTCGCCCCTTGTCCCACTCTTCCATCGCCTTGAGGTCTTCGTCGCACCAGTTGTTGTCGTTGTGGACGAGAACAGGCTGGTCGCCGGCGACCACGTAGTAGGTGTGCAGATCGGCGACTGTCAGGTTGTGGACCCGCTGGCCGGGCACAGTCCACGTCTTGGTGGCGTTGATCGGCACCGGTGCACCGGAGCTGCTGAGCAGTTTCATTCCGGGCTTGAGCGCTGCGGCGTCGAGCCATGCGCCGTTGCTGCCGGTCTCCCAGAAACGGTGCTTGTCGGTGGCGACGACGGTGCCGCCGGACTGCGCGCCGGAACGGGGGACGGTGATGCTGACGAGGTTCTTCTTGCCGCTGCCGGTGATGGTGTCCTGGACGGCCTTCGCTTCGGTGCGGCCGGTCTGCGGGTCTGTTGCGATCACCTGGTCGCCGATGCGGACGTCTTCAATCGGCTTGGTCCGGTGATCGGCCATCAGGACGCGGGTGCCCGGGACAAAGCTGTTGGGCCGGCATCTCTTCTTGAGCCCCTTCAGGGCCTTCACCTTGAGAGCGCTCATCGCGAGGTCCGGGAGGCACTTGGCGGACTTCGTCTGGAGGCAGTGCTCGATTTCGTCGGCGCCTATGTACCAGGCGATCAGCCGGTCCAGATAGGTGGTCGTGATGCAGCCCATGCCGCCGGCCCCGTCACCACCGCAGACCAGGACCGTCTCGCCCGGCTTCAGGTCCCCGTCCCCCAAGGCTTCGCGGCGCCATGTGAACAGCCGCTTTTCCAGGGAAGCGCGAAGCTCCTTGTCCGAGATCGGCTTACTGGGCTTGAGTGCCTCTTCCCGTATCTGGGCCTTGAGCTCCTCGACCAGTTTGTCAGCCGCGATTTTCAATGCCTCGGTGGACGCCTTGGCAGCCGCGAGAGCGTCCTGGTCGGCGGCCGCAGCGGAATTGCGGGCCTGATAGGCGGAGGTGTGTGCTTGCGATGAGTAGTGCGAGGCGCGTACCGCGGAATGCTGGGCCCGCTGTGCGGACAGGTCCGCAGCCCGTGCGTCCTTCTGTGCGGCCGCGGCGGCGTTGCGGGCCGTCTTGGCGGACGCGGCGGCCCGCTTGGACGATTCCTCCGCCTGGTCAGCAGACTTGTCGGCCTGCTGGGCGTACATGGCCGCGTCGTCGGAGGACTTCTTCGCCGCGTTCTTCCACTTGACGGCCTCGGCGGCCTCATTGCGGGCATGCGCGGCCACCCGCTGAGCCTCGGCCGCGTCCTTGTGTGCGAGGGCTGCCGACCGGTCGGCAGCCGCCAGCAGCGTGTCGATCTCGGCGATGTGAGCGGCCGCGTTGGCATCCCGCTGCTGCGCCTTGTACAGGCCGACCTGAAGGAAGGACCGCAGTCCCGACGGAGGCCCCGACAAGGCCGCCTGGGCCGCCGACTTGACCTCGGGCCCGCCGTTGGCCACGGCCTGCGCGGCGACGACGCGGTCGTCCGCTTCGCGGGCCTGGTACTGCCCGGCCACCAGGAACTGATGCAGGTCGTCGGCAGTGCCGTCCAGGGCCTTGTTGGCGGCGTCCTTCACGCCCGGGCCACCCGTGGTCATGATCTGCGAGACCGCGATGCGGTCGTCGTGTTCCTTGCCCGGGTAGGCCCGGGTGCGCAGGAACTCCCGCACCTGGTCGATCGGCTTGTCCACCACGGCCACGGCAGCCTGCCGCTGCTCGGGCTTTTCGGCGGTGGCCGCGATGTGCGCCACGCTGGCGCGGTCGTCCTGCTCCAAGGCGATCGTCAACCCGGTGCGTACGAACTCGGACACATCCGCGTCGGTGCCCTCCAGCGCCATCTCGGCATTGCTGCGGACCCAGTTCCCGCCGGAGTTGAGGAGGTTGACCGCGACGTGCCGTCCCTTGGCCGCAGCGGCCTTCGGGTCGGTGGCGGCTTCGGCCTCCTTGCGCAGCTCTTGCGTCTCAGCATCGAGCTGGTGGATCCGCCCGGCCTCCCATTCGGCAGCGGCGACCTCGGCGTCATGGGCCTTCTTGGCTTCTTCGGCCGCGAGGATGTTCTCGTCCTCTTGTTCGGCCAGCCGCTCGGCGTCGGCCTTGCGCGCCAGCGCGGCCACGGCCTTCGCCTGCTTCGCGGCAGTCTGCGCGTTGTTGGCCGCCGTCGTCGCGGCGTCGGCTGCTTCCTTGGACTGCTTGGCCGCGTTCACCGCTTTGCCGGCCTCGGCCGCGGCTTTCTCCGCTGCCTTGGCCGCGGCCTCAGCATGCTGCGCGGCGTCGTTGGCGGCGTCCCGTGACTGCCGTGCGGCCTTCGCGGCGTCACGGGCGTTGGCCTGAGCGGCGTTGGCCGCACGCGTGGCTTTGTCGGCCAGCCGCTTGGCCCTGGCTGCCGCAGCCCTTGCCTCCTCAGCCTTGCCGCCGGCCTGGCCGGCCCACTGGCCTGCCTCGGCCGCGGCCGCAGCGGCCGCAGCGGCATTGACGCCCGACCGGGCCGCGGCCCCCGCAGCAACCGCGGCGTGCTCCGCCGCTTCGCCGGCATTATCTGCGGCAACGGCTGCCTTCTTGGCTCCCGCCGCTGCTTCTCGGGAGACCTCCGCGGCTTTACGGGCCTCCTTGGCGCGGTTGGCGTCGCCGGCGGCCGCCGCAGCGGCCGATCTGGCCGAAGCCGCTGCGTTGCCGGCCCGGCTGGCGGCATAGGCCGCCTGGGCCGCAGCGCTGGATGCCACCCGTGCTGCCCGGTTGGCGCCCGCGGCCGCAGACACCGCGGTACGAGCCGACTGCGCCGCCCGGTCGGCCGCGGCGGCCGCTCTGCGGGCAGCAGCGGCGGCCTCCTGGGCCGAGGACTGGGCCTCCTTGGCCTGACGGGCTGCTTCTTCCGCTGCCGCCTTGGCCCGGGCCGTGGCCTTCTCGGCCTTGGCCGCTTCCTCCTTGGCCTTCTCGGTCAGCTGTTTGGCCCGCTTCTGGGCCTTGTCGGCAAGCTGCGCCAGCTGGGATACGGACAGCTTCTCCTGGTCACGTGCGGCAGCCACCTGCCATCCGTGATCCAGGAACTCCTGGATGTCTTCGGCAGAGCCGTCCAGGGCCTGCTGGGCGAGCTTCTGCACATTCGGGCCGCCCGCCACCATCAGCTGGGAGACCTGGACGCGGTTGTCATCCTCGGCCGGCTTGAGCTGCCCCTGGTTGATGAACTTGAGCCAGTCGTCGGGGGTGCCGTCCAGCGACTTGCCCGCCGCCTCCTGCACGCCCGGCCCGCCGGCGGCCATGATCTGCGAGACGCGGACGCGCAGATCATCGTCGTACGGCTTGACGAGTCCGTCGTCCAGGAAATCCTGGAGCTCCTTGACCCCGCCGTCCAGTGCGATGTTGGCCGCCTCGCTCACTCCCGGGCCGCCGATGACCATGATCTGTGCGACCTGGACGCGCAGATCCTGTTCCTCAAGGGCCGGAAGGTCCTTGGTCATGAAGGTACGGATGTCTTCGTCCGAGCCCTGCAATGCGGTTTCGGCGGCCTGGCGCACGCCGGGGCCGCCGACTCTCCATGCCTCCAGGACGTCCGACCGGCCGTACACCGGTGTGTCCTCGGCTGCGGCGGCCGGTGCGTCCACTCCGGCGGCCAGGGTCAGGCCCATGACCGCGGCCACGACGCCACGCCATCTGGACGCGCGTCTGTATCTGGTTGCCAATGTCTTCTCCTTTATCCCATGAGAGGGCTGAGATGCCTTCTGGTCCCGGCAGGCCGACCAAGGATTCCTGCCTGCCGGAGAATGTGCCGAGGGATCACTTGGCGGCGCAGTAACCCTGCCGCCACTTGAGGAACTCGTCCGGACGGTTGGTGATCATTCCGTCTATCCCCCACGACGTGGCCGTCTTCCAGTCGTTTTCACGGTCGACCGTCCAGACGAATGTCTCGACACCGGCCGCCCTGAGCTGGTTCACCACGCCCGGCCGGTCCGAGAGTCCCTTGAAGCCCACTGCGTATGCGCTGAGATTGAACGCGCGGGCGGTCGCCACGGGATCCGCGTCGAGCTTGGAGCGCAGCAGTGCGACCTTGAATTGGTGGGGAGAGGCAGCTGCGTGGCGCACGATGCCCTCGTCGAACGACTGCACCATGGTGCGCCCGGCCATGCCGGCTTCGGCGACGAGCCCGAGTGCCCGGTCAATGTCCGCCGAGGGCTGGGGCCCCTTGAATTCCAGGAGGAGTCGTGCGGACTTGACCTTGGGCGAGGCCAGTACCTGTTCGAGTGTGGGAACACGTCCGCCGCCCTTCACGTTCAACTTGGCGATTTCCGCAGACGTGAGGTGATCGACGCGGCCCGTGCCGTCGGTCATTCTCTCCACGGTGTCGTCGTGCATGATGACGGGCTGCCCGTCCTTGGTGAACTGCACATCGGTTTCCACCCAGTCCGCGCCGTGATCGATCGCCGCATCCAGGGATGCGACGGTGTTCTCCGGCGCGAGCTGGGGAGCGCCGCGGTGCCCGACCGTTTGTGTCGGAGAGCAGTGGGCTGTGGGGCCTTCTGCCGAGATACTGATGTCATCGATGGTGCCGGCGGCGTGCTCCTGCCAGGAGCTCTTGTAGAAGAGCCGGCCGATCTGCAGACCGCCCTTGGCCTGCCACGGGGTCGTGAACTTCGCTGTCTGCTGAAGCTGGCCGTTCACAGCCAGCGAGACCGTCTGCTGGGAAGCGTCGTACGTACCTGTCAGGTACGTCCATTCGCCGGCCCTGGCTGCGGCATTGCTCATGGCGCGGACGATTTTGGTGTCGTCCGCGTCGGTGGCGTGACGGTTGAAGACCCACTTGTCGTACGCCTTGGAGTAGTAGATCTGGAATCC
>NZ_JBVIBD010000009.1:13081-318930 GCF_055573595.1 Streptomyces sp. NPDC030165
AACTCGGCACCGCCACCCAACTCCGCGACAAACTCCCCCGGAACACCCCCCGACACACGCCCCGAACCAACACCCTCATCCAAAGAGAAGGAGGCGAGCTCCTTGAGGTATGTGGGCATTTCGCCGCGGGACATGGCCGCCACATCGGCCTCGGCCACCGGCGACTGCACCGCGTGCACGCCATCGATCAGGCCGTGCGCGTTCTCCTGCCAGGCCCCCTTGTAGAAGAGCCGGCCCAACTGGAGTCCGCCCCTGGCCCGCCACGGTGTCGTGAACTTCACCGACTCCTGCAACTTGCCGTTCACAAACAGCGACAGCGTCTGGGTGTCCGCATCGTAGGAACCCGCCAGATGCGTCCACTCACCCGCCTTCGCCACATCCTTGCTCATCGCACGGACAATCTTCGTGTCATCCGCATCAGAAGCGTGACGATTGAAGACCCACTTGTCGTAGTGCTGCGAGTAGTAGATCTGGAAACCGCTGGCGTGGTCACCTGCCTGTGACAGAAACGTGTAGTTCTTGTTCTTGTTGTCCAGCCTGACCCACGCCGACACCGAGAACGACTTTGTCGTATCCACCACCGGACCAGCCGTCGCCGCAAACCCCGACGTCCCGTTCAGACGCAGTGCGGAACCGGACTTCCCCGCGGCACCCAACTCGGCACCGCCACCCAACTCCGCAACGACCCCCCTGGAAGCGCCTCCCGACACACGCCGCGAACCAGCTCCCTCATCCAGGCTGAACCGGTCCTTGTGGCTGGAGACACCTGCGTCGAGCCATTCGGTGATGTTGTCGGTGCGAGCCGCGACCGCGGTCTGGCTCTCGCCGGGCTGACCCAGGCAGCCTGCGTGGTCGGCGCGGCTCTGCACTGCTGTGATGCGACCGCTGCCATCGACGATCGGGCCACCGGCGTCGCCCTTGCACATCCGGCCGCCGGTCAGCTCCACCTCGGCGTCGGTGGCCTTGGCCTGAGTCGTCTTGGTGGCGTGGGGGCTACGGGGCACCCAGGCGGTGTCGGAGCGGCCGTACCCGGCGGCCTCCAGCGCAGCCCCGTCAGCGGGAGCACTACTGGTGAGCGTGGCGGGGGTAATGTCGGTGACCGGGGTGGCCAATCGGGCCAGCACGACGTCGCGATCGCCGCGCGGCACCAGGTAGTTGACCTTCACCGGAGCCTTGCCGGCGAAGGCCGCCGTGACGCTGTCCTTCGGCGCCCCTTCGCCCAGGGCCGGTATCGCGGCGGATCCACCGAGGCAGCTGGCTGCAGTGAGAATCCAACTGCTGTCGACCAGGGCCGCGCTGCAGTTCCGTCCGTCCTTGTGCCCCGGCTGGTTCACTGTGACGCGGGCCAGCCACGGGCGTACGGAATCACCGGACAGGACCGGGCCGGGCTTCCCCTGGCCGACGCTGAGTTCCAGCAGGGTGGCGGAGAGTTTGGGGTCGAGTCCTTCGCCGACGGACTTCCACTTGCCGGGCTCCAGGTCGACCTTCTCGACCTTCGAGCCATTGGTCCGGGGGTCTTCGGTGCGGACAGTCGCCACGACATCGCCGTCATCGGCCTTGGCGAGGTAGGCCCGCTCGATCTCCATGGACAGATAACCCGTGGCTCCGGAGACAGCAAAGCACACGTCCCCGCTGGTGCGGCTGTTGATACGCACCAGACTGCCGTCAGTCTTGCAGTCAGCCAGCGTGATATTGCCGTCACCCGATACCAGCTTCAGGCCCTTCTCGGCCAGCAGCTTGTCCCGGTCAGGGTATGCAAATTCCTCCACGAGCGAACCCGGGCCCTCCACAGGTACTGCCTGCGCCATTGCGGCCATCGGCCCGCCGATCCAGGCAGCCATCGCAACCGACGCTGTCAGCGTCACGGTTACCGGCCGGTCAAAGGTGTCACGCCATCTCATACACGAACTCCCAACGGTCAGACATGCCCGCACCAAAATGGTTTCGAGCATGCTGAGGCTGGGCTCACGTCACGGCGAACTCATGCCGATCCCCCCTGCCACGGCCCCCAATGCCATCGGCGCGCACCGAACATATATTCCCTTGGGTAATGGAGTGTCAAGTTTTTCTAAAGGTCGCCCCAAGGTGATCTTCGAGCTGGTGCGGGCCCGGCCACCCGCCGAGGCGCTCCATCCGGCGAAGGGGGGAGGCTCGTACGGGTGGGCGACGCCGAGCATCACCTGGCGAGCGCCGTCGCCCGCGGGGTCGTCGCAATGAGCGTCGTAGAGCGTGCTCGACTCGGCGAACCGAGGAGACTTCTCGCGAGGCGTCGTGTCTACGGAGCGCCCAACTCAACGCCATAGCAAGGCAATCTCCCACCAGCCCGGGCGGGCTCCCCGCCGAGCGCCACAGCAACACGCCCCGGAATTCGAGAAGAAACCCCGCCTGGCTCCCGCACACGCTCCCGACCGAACTGCACGGGCCAGCCCCTTGGAGAACTCACCGCCGACGGCGGTCACGTCGTCGATGCCCTCAACGCCGAGGTAGAGTGGCGAATTGCGCTGAAATAATGCCTCTCCTAGACGTCGACATTCAACTGACGCCCCGCCAGGAAGCACGGCGAGCGCGTGTCGTTCATACGTCAAGATCCCGACCGTAACACCACACACGACGTGCACGCACATCTCCTCGAGTCAGACGCCCTTACCCGCCCCCTCCAAGATCGCTACGTACTCCACATGGTGCGCTACCGGAAGAATCTCCAACCGGGAGGGACTCAAGAAAACTCCAGGTCAGAAGCTGTTTATGCCTCCGTATGAGCCAATCAGGGGGGCGTGCGTCATACGTGCGTCACCATCGACAGCGCAGTTCGCGCGCCAGGCCGGCCACGACGCGGGACGACAAGTGCCGACACGGAGCCCCCCACGACGGCGCCACACGAGAGGCTCCGTATCCGTTCACAGCGGAAGGTCGTCCGGCAATCCCGGAACGCCTTGTAGCAGCCCAACGGACGCCCCTCTCCCGGAAGTTGCGGCCATCAGGGTGAGCACAGCGTCAGTGAGCGTTTTCAGCGTGGCCACTGATCGGATGACGCCAGTGAGGTCGAGGTGAGGGCCGCAACGCACAAGGCCCCCGTGCCGTTGAAGGAGGCATCCGAAGCCTCAACCCGTCGGCGCAGGAGCCCTGTTGGTTTGCTATCCTGCCGCACTCGACCTCCCGCATACCCTTGTCGAGTGGGTCACGATGCTCGTCGTCACCCGTGAGGGTGACCGACGGTGCAAGCTCCCGCCGCACCAGCGTGCGCTCGTCGCTCTGGTGTACCTGCGCCGCCACGACACCCTCACCCGGATCGCGTCCGGCTTCGGGATATCCGTCGGCACCGCCCACGCGTATGTCACCGCCGTGACCGCCTTGCTCGCCGACCGGGCCCCGGGCCTGCTCAAAACTCTGCGCGAGCGTGATCCGGAGTTCGTCCTGCTTGACGGGACGCTGGCCGAGTGCGACCGCGTCGGCGACAGTCAGGCCGATTACTCAGCCAAGCACCGCCGTCACGGCGTGAATGTGCAGGTCGTCACGGATCCCGCCGGTGAGGTGCTGTGGTTCTCGCCCGCGCTGCCGGGCCGCACCCACGACCTGACGGCGGCCCGCACCCACCGCATCATCCAGATCTGCGAACGCCAAGGCGTCCCGGTCCTCGCCGACCGCGCCTCCCAGGGCGCCGGCCCCTGGGTGACCACCGGGCTCAAACGCCCACCGGGCGGTGAACTCACCCTCACCCAGCGCACCGTCAACCGGGCCCTGGCCGCGGTGAGGGCACCAGTCGAACGCGGCATTGCACGGCTGAAGTCCTGGCAGATCTTTCGCAGATCCCGCATCAGCCCCAACCGCATGACCATCATCGCCAAAGCTGTCCTCACCCTGGAGAGGCAACGCTGAAAACGCTCAGTGACATCTTCACCAAGCCGCCGCCGTGACGCCACCGAACGTGACCATCGGGTGAAGGAGTCGCAACGGTACGTGCCCGGCCGCGGTGGCAGTTCGTTGCTCCGTCCAGAAGACCATTCGGGCCACGACATGAGGGGAAAGCCGGTGAATCATGGCGCATCGCCGGGGAAACGGGGGCCAGAGGCGCCACCGTGTACCTGTCCGGTGCGGCTGGCCGCTGCACCCGAGCGGGAGTGCCCGACTGGCGGCTCCCGGGTCAGGAGCCGCCAGATGCGGCTGGTCACGCAGTGCCGAAGGGGCCCACGTCAGGCGCGTGAACTGCGGCTGCGGCGCACCAGCGCCACACCGCCCAGCAGCAGCGCGCCGCTCATGGCAGTCGCGGCGCCGACATGGCCGCTGCCGGTGTGTGCCAGGGCCGGGCCCTGAACGGCCTGCCCCCCTTCCCGGCCCTTGCCGACGGCCGGGGATGCGGCCGACGGGATACGGGCGTCCACCGCTCCGGCGACATCGGTCGGCGGCCGGTGTCCCGGCCCCGGAGCCCCCGGAACCTCATGGCCCGGCGGCCGGTGACCAGGCGGCTGATTGGCGGGTGGCTGATGCCCCGGCGGCTTCTGACCGGGCGGCTGTTGCCCCGGCGGCTTCTGACCCGGAGGCTTGTGACCCGGCGGCTGATGCCCCGGCGGCTTCTGACCCGGAGGCTGATGGCCCCCAGGAGGCTTGTGGCCGGGAGGCTGGTGGCTCCCTGGCGGCTTGTGGCCGGGTGGGTGGTGGTGGCCGCCGGGGTTGGCGCAGTGGTTGCCGAAGACGGGATTGAGCAGGCCGACGACGTTGACGGTGTTGCCGCACAGGTTTACCGGCAGGTGGACGGGGGCCTGGAGCAGGTTGCCCGCGAGCACGCCGGGGGAAGCCGCGGTGCGTCCCACGGCGCCGGAGTCGGCATGCGCGCCCGCCGTCGCGCCAGCCAGTATCCCGGTCGCCGTCGCGGCGACCAGCACGCTCTGTTTCACGAGATGTTGCACGTGTGGTCCTTCATCTTTTCGAAGATGACGAACCGGACACCTGGCGTTGACCAGGCGCCCGTATCCCATACGGGATATCACCCAGCTCCCCGCGCCGGGAATCACCACCCATGCGGCAAACTCCCGTCGCGCCCGCCCTGATTGATCAGCCATGACAGAAGCGGGCCGGGGCACTGAGCGCGTCGTATCGGACCAAACGATCGTCCCGCCACAAGGAAACGCACCGTGTTGCGGGCACCCTGCTGCCGGAACGGTTCTTCGCCCGCCCGCAGCTTTCCCGAGGGCCGCTTTCGGCATGCACATCCGTTCCCAACGGCCGGCACCCTCCCCGCATGCCCGTGCACAACGCCACCCTCACAAGCGCCTGTCCCAGCGAATGCGCAGTTCAGTGCCGTGTACGGAGCGGCGTACCGGGGGCGCACGGCCGTCGGATGGCCGCGGGGGCACGCGCGACGGACACGCAAGGGTTGTGCAAATGTCCGTGTTCTGTAGTAGGCCGTCACATCTTCAACCACGGCCTGCCAGACGAGCGCACAGTGAGTCCGCCCGGCAGCCGTCCGGGCATCTCGTCCCACTGGTCCCGCCGTAGGCGGGGCTGCCCGCAGGAGGTTGTTCATGTCCCGTTCCGCCCGTCTCGCGGCCCTCGCGCTCGGCTCGGCCGCCCTCGTCGGCACCGCCGCCCTGCCGGCCACCGCCACCGACGCCCGCAGCCTGCCCACCACCCACCGCTCCCCCGTCGTCATCGGCGCGGTGCAGGCCGACAGCCCCGGCCGCGACGACGGCTCCAACCGGTCCCTGAACGCCGAGTGGGTCACCGTCAAGAACACCGGCCACCGCCCGGTCAACCTCAAGGGCTGGACCCTGACCAGTGAGCGCACCCACAAGACCTACCGCTTCAACAACCTGCGCCTGAACGGCCGCCAGGAAGTCCGCGTACACACCGGCAACGGACCCGACACCTGGCGCGACGTCTACCAGGACCGCCGCAACTACGTCTGGGACAACCAGCGCGACACCGCCACCCTGCGCAACGACCACCGCCACGTCGTCGACACCAAGCACTGGGGCCGCCGCTGACCGGGCCGGGCCGCCTCCCAGCGACCCCGCCACCAGGTGCGCCGCAGCCCCGGGGAGAGCTGCGGCGCACCGCCCTGCCCGGCCTGCTGCACTGCACAACGGCCGGTTATCAGCCTTCTGGCCTGCCGCCCGGCACCGGCCCCTGCCCCGGCCTGCGCCCAGCACGGCCGCAGGCCAGCAGGAGGGAACATCATGCTTCCGAGGCGCTGCTGGAGGAAAAGAAACGCCAGTGGTCGGCGCCGCGTCGTCGGTGCGGCCGCGCCTTGTGGCAGCTCCCCAAATCGGGCCCCGACGGCGGCGTTGACACCACGGACTCGGCCCACGCCCCGGCTCCCGGACTGCGCGAGCAGGCCCGCTCCCCGCGACGATCCGGTAGCGGAGCATCGCCGGCCAGGCCGAACCGTGGCCGCGCGAACCTTCGAGGAGGCCATGTCAGAACTGGGCCCCTCGCGAAATCCACGCGACTGCGCGACGCCGCATAGTCGGCCCGCCGGGAGGCGAACACCGCCTCGGGACGCTGCGGACATCACCGGCGATGACCTCGGCCGCTGCCCAGCAGGCCCTGCGTCGCATAGGGGACACACGAATGAACTGTCCGGGCCGCGCTGCGCGCCCTTGGCGTCGCTCCGTTGCCGGGCGGGGACAACGAAGACCTGGCTCAGCGCGCCGCCGACCCGCTGGGAGGTGTTGATCACGGCCGAGGCGACGCCGGAGTCGTGGGGCACGCCGCCGTGGGTGGAAACTGCGGGACCAAGGGCGCTGGCCGTCGTATTCTCACCGATTAGCGGGCCACGTTGGCTTTCGGTGGAGCCTTGCGTGCGCTAAAACCGGCGCATGAATGATCCTTTGCTGGTGGCCGAGACGCACTTGTTCTGTCGGAGGCCGAAGGAGAACCTTTTGGCGCAGTCCCGTGCGCTGGCCAGTCGTGCTATCGAGGCGTGGGGCTGGCGAGCTGGTGACAGACCGATGCTTCCGGCCTCAATTGCCTCCGAGGCCGAGGTACGCGGATTCCGTGGTTCCGTCCGATGAGCGCCGGCGCAGTGAGCATCGTGCAGCGGACGATATCGGCGAACGCGGGCGGCGTCGGTCGGGTGTCCTACGGGTTTTCGTAAGGTGGCGGGCCACTTCCGGATCGTTGCGCTACCGCGTGGAGCCCCTCTATGAGGTGTGGCCACCCTTCGGGCGGAAAGTGGTGTCCCATTCCGGGGATGGTCCGTAGTTGTGCGCCAGGTATGGCGCGCGCCGTTGCCCGGGCGCACGCCAGAGGTACGAGGGGGTCGCGGGTTCCGTGCAGAACTTGGGCCGGGAGGTCCAGGTTCCGAAGAGCCTGGGTGCGGTCGGCTGCGGACAGGACGGCTGCCATCTGACGGTGGGTGCCGTCGGGGTCGACGCCTCGGGCGTGGCTGCGGCGAAGCAGAGTCTGCGTGCCGCGCTCATCGAAGGGGCGGTCGGGGGAGGACAGCTTTCGCAGCATGGCCGTGCTGGTGCTGATGTAGCCGTCGAGGTCGGAGGGGCAGCGGTGCAGGAGGTAGGGCAGGAGCGAGGGTTTGGTGCAGCGGCTGATCCTGGGGCGTCCGGGTGTCGACATCATCGATGTCAGGGACAGTGCGCGGCTGGGGTGTCTGAGGGCCAGCACTTGGGCGATCATGCCGCCCATGGAGGCGCCCACGATGTGAGCTGCTGGCAGGCGGAGGTGGTCGAGAAGGCCGAGTGCGTCTTCGGCCATGTCGGCGAGGGTGTAGGCCGGCCGGGTGAGGCGCAGTGCGGTGCGCAGGAGGTGGGGCGGGTTGGGCAGGTGGTGGGAGCGGCCGCTGTCGCGGTTGTCGAAGCGGACGACGTAGAAGCCTTCTTCTGCCAGCTGTTGGCACAGGGCGTCGTCCCACCAGATGAGCTGGCCGTACATGCCGAAGATCAGGAGAAGGGGGTGGTTGCTCGGGGCCCCTATGGTCTCGTAGCAGATTCTTATGCCGTTGGCGTGGGCGAACTGTTCAGTCACGGAGGCGGGCTCCTTCCGGGCCCTGGTGGTCGGTGAGGCGAAAGCGGACCCGTACCGGTACCGGACGGGCCCGCCGTGGCCGGTCAGGTGTGATCGCCGGATGCCGGCTGTGCCGGGGCGTGGAGCTCGCCTATCTCGTGGAGGCTGTCGTGGATGTACTGGGCGAACAGGTCAGGGTCCGCGATGACGTCAGGGTCGATGTTGACCGTGACGTGGCAGTGGTCGCGATAGGACAACAGGGTGACGGCTACGGCGAAGCCCATGACCGGCGCGATGGCGTAGATCTCCCGGGCGCGGGTCCCGCCTATGGACAGCGGCGCGCGGGGGCCGGGCATGTTGCTGATGCCGAAGTCGTGGGAGGCACACAGACGCAGGAAGCCGGCCTCGAACCAGCGCAAGGGGATGAGAGGGCTGATGCGGGCGACGGCGCCCATCCAGTCGGCGGCATCGCGGTGGTAGGCCACTTGGACGGCGCTGCGGACTTCACGAATGCGTCGGCGTGGATCGGGCTGGTCGGCGCGCAGGGGGAAGCGGACGATGAACCAGTGGTTGCCCATGGGGGAGAAGGGGACGCGTGCGGTGAGCGGGGGCTCGGCGTAGGGGGAAAATACGCGCAGACGCTCGCGTCGGGTTCCACGGGACCGATGGTATCGGTGGCAGCCTTGGGCGACCGCGGCGACGAGTGCGTCGTGCACGGTCCCGCCGCAGGCGACAGCGGCGCTCTTGAACGGGTCGGTGGGGACCTTGGTGGTGTAGTAACACCGGGCGAAGCGCGTCTTCACCGGTGGTATGGGGTAGGGCCGGTCGCGGATGTCGTTCAGGGCCTGGGTGATGAACTGGGCGGCTTTGCCCAGGCGCCGTACCGCATTCCTGGGGTGGGGGCGGTGGTGTGCCGCGGGGGCGGGTGATTCGGCTGTGGGCGACGGTGTGCTGGGGGCGGTCGGTCGGTCAGTGGCGGCTTGGCGCAGGAACATCTCGCGCAGTCGGACACCGTCGGCGATGCTGTGGGAAATTTTGAGAAGGTAGGCGGAACAGCCGTCGTCCAACCCGTCGATCAGGTAGCCGTTCCAGGGGGAGCGGCTCTGGCAGAAGGGTACTTCGGCCAGTGTCGCGGCCGTTTCCAGAACGTCTCGGCGGGTGCCTTTGCCGCTGACGGTGACATGCTGCAGGTGTTGTTCGAGGCGGAAGTCGGGGTCCGCTGCCCAGTGGGGGCGGCGGAGGGGCGAGGACAATTCCTGGACGCGCGCACGCATGCGGGGCATACCTGCGCACAGTTGCTGGTGCCAGGCGACGAACTGCTCCCATGGCAGCTTGTCTTCCAGGAACATGATGGTCACGATGATGGGCCGGGCGCGGGTTCCGCCCTCCACGCGCCAGGTCAGGTGGTCTTTGCAGTTCATGAGGTCCGTGCCGGGTGCTGCTGTCGGCGTTGGGCCCGGTGTGAATGTGGCCATGAGGACTCCTCGGTGTCTCGGCTGCGGTGTCAGTGCGAGCGAGGGCGCCTTGCGGGCGGCGATCGCCGTCGTCAGGCCAACGGCGTACGGCGCGTGGCTTCCTGCTCTTGCCGGGTGCGGTTTCGGGTCAGTGCGGCGGCCGCCGCGGTTACCAGGCTGGTGGTCAGCACTCCGCGCAGAAGGGTGCGTGGCTGCCATCGCGCATCGGTTAGGCCGGCGCGGGACTGGATGGTGAATTGCCGCCCGGCCATGTCGTCCAGGAGCGCTTCCACCTGGGTGGGTACCTTGGCCGCAGCGGTGAGACTGTCGATGGCCGACTGGGCAATCTGTTCGGGGCTGAATATTTCGCCCAGCAGGTCTTTGACGATGTCGGGCAGGGCATCGCGCAGTGCGTCGGAGAGTTTGAGGTCGGGGCAGATGCAGCGTACGGATCCTTCGATGTTGGCCACGGATTTGCCGACGACGGAGGCCAGCGGAGTGATCCTGATGCCGCGGCTGGTGGAGAAGCGCAGGACTGCGGTGAGGGCGACGCCGAAGTTCAGTTCGTCCAGGGAGGCGTCGGCCCAGTGCGGCACGGCGTTGGATACGTCTGCGATGAAGCCGCTGATGTTGCTCCACGGGGTCGCGTAACCGAGATTGATCCATTGCCGGGCCATGCCTGCCCCGTCGTTGCGCACGAGGGACAGGAAGGCCCCCAGGAAGGCGGTACTAGCGTTGCGGTCGATGCGTCCGACCATGCCCCAGTCGATGAGGTGGGCCGTGCCGGTGTCGCTGATCAGGATGTTGCCTGGGTGAGGGTCGGCGTGGAAGGTACGCTCGACGAAATAGGACCGCAGCATGAAGGTGATCAAGTCGCCTGTCAGGGCGGTGCGCTGTTCGTTGGTCAGCGTGTCGGGCTTCACCTTGTTGATGGGGACGCCGTCAGCCAGGGTCTGCACCAGGACGCGGGGGGTGGCGTCGATGACCACGGGCACCGACAGCCTCGTGAACCGTGCGGCGTGGATGCGAGCCGTGTTCATGTTCTTGGCTTCGCGGGTGAAGTCCAGCTCGGGTTCCATGACGGTGAACAGAGCTTCCAGCAGCGCGTCAGGGGCGACGACTTCTTTGAAGCGGGGAGCGGCCAGGCCCAGCAGACGGGCGGCTGTGCGCAGGACCTTCATGTCGTCGCGCACGGCGGTCCGGGCTCCGGGGCGCTGGACCTTGATGACGCACGGTGTGCCGTCGGCAGTAACGGCTTTGTAGACCTGGGCCAGCGAGGCCGAACCGAGAGGTTCGCCGGTGTGAACGGCCTGGAACCGGTCGCGCCAGCCGGGCCCGAGTTCCTCTTCCAGGACCGGCTCGAAGGCGGTGAATGGCTCGACGGTGGCCTCGTCGTTGAGTTGAGCGAGTTCTTGGCGTACGTGGTGCGGTACGAAGTCGGGGCGGGTAGCGAGGATCTGGCCGACCTTGACATACAGCGGGCCCAGTTCTTCCAAGGTGGCGCGGACGGTACGGGCCCGTTGCCGATGCTTGTCATCTACCGCAGGCGGGGGGTCGCCAGAGGGTGTCCGAACGGCATGGAGGGCCTGCGCGCAAAGGGTCCGGCCGACAATGCCCGCCGTACGGCGCGCGCGTCCCCGTGGCATACGGCCCTCCTTCGCTCTCGGTGTGGTGCGGTTACTCGCCGTCCCGCCGGTTGCCCGAGGTGCCGGAGGCTTTGCCGGTCTCGGCCGCCGCAAGGCGCTGTGCCAGGTGGCGGACTTCTGCGGTGAGGGCAGCGAGGGCTTGCTGCTGCTGTTTGTCCGTCTTGTCGTTCGCCTTGCGGCGTCGGCCTCCGGTGACGGCGCCGAGCGCCGCTTTGGTGGTGTCCTTGCCGTAGTCGAGTACCTGGTCGAGCACCATGCCCGCAGTGATCCTCTTCTTGGCCATATCGGTCTCCTTGCCGGTCAAACCTGTCGGGGGTCTCAAGGGCGAACAGCAGGCACTGACCGCCTGGTGCATCTCGGGCGCGGCGCCACTGTCAGGAACCGTCCGGAGCGGGGCAGGGCCGGCCGCCACGGTCATGCTCTGGCTGATGCGGTCAGCGGGAGGGCGATGGTGTGCGTGTCACGGTGGTGTCAGGGGCGGTGAAGCCACTGCCGGGCACGGACATGCCGCCGTCGACGGCGAGGGCCTGGCCGGTGATGAACCCGGCTGCCGGGGAGGTCAGGAACAGCACGGCCTGGGCGATGTCTTGCACGGTGGCCCACCGGCCCAACGGGGTGCGGCTGCGCAGCCAGCGGGACAGTTCCTCGTCGTCTTCGAGGGTTTCGAATGCGCCGGTGTCCACGATTCCGGGGCACAGGGCGTTGACGCGGATGTTCTGCGGGCCCCAGGCCACGGCGAGACTGCGGACGAGGGAGACCTGCGCGGCCTTGGTCATGGCGTATGCCTCGCCGGCGGGCGCGCCCATCAGGCCCACGGCGGAGGACATCAGTAAGACGGATGGGTTCGTCGACTTGGTCAGGTAGGGGTGGGCGTTGCGGCACAGGTGCAGAGCCGCGGTAAAGTTGACGGCGATGGCTGCGGACCAGTCCTCGCCTTCGCTGGTGAGCAAGGGGGCCAGCCGGAACTGTCCGGCGTTGTCGGCCGTATAGGCTCCGGCGATGTGGATCAGGGCGTCGAGCCCTTCAAGGCCGGTGGCTGCGGCTTCGACGAGCCGCCGGGGCGCATCGGGGTCACTGAGATCGTCGGGAAGCAGGTGTGCGGAGCGGCCTTCGGCTCCGACCAGTGCCGCGACGTCCTGCAGATTTTCCGCCCGACGACCGTTGAGGGCAAGGTCGGCTCCGGCCTGGGCGAGGGTCTGGGCCGTGGCCCGGCCGATGCCGCAGGAAGCGCCGGTGAGCAGGATCTTGGCACCGTCCAGTGTCGGGAACGGGGAAGTCGATGGCATGTTTCTCCTGAGTCCGGGGCCGGGCGGCGCCCGCCGGGCCGCCCGGCGCGGTGGGGGTTACTCGGCGATGAAGGTGTGATGTGTCCAGCGGAAGACCTGGACGGCGGTGCCGTCGCTGTCCTGGAGGGTGCCGCTGAAGGTGTAATGCTCGTAGCGGTTGAGGTGGGGGATCTTGAGGTCGGCGCCGCTGTCGGTCTGCGTCACGGACCGGCGTCCGGCCAGGTGGTCCGGGCCCCCTTCCAGCAGGGCTTCGGTGGTGTGGGGCATGGCGGTCATCCCTTCTGCGGCAGGGCGAGACGGTCGAGCAGATCGTCGGCCAGGGCGGTCAGGGTGGGTTTGGTCCACAGGGTGGTGCGTGGGATGTCGCAGCGCAGGGTGCGCTGGAGCCGGTTGCGCAGCTCGATGGTCAGCAGGGAGTCCAGGCCCAGGGCGACCAGGGAGGCGCCGGGGTCGATGCGCTCGGCGTCGCGGCCCAGCACGTCGGCGAGTTCACCGACGATGTGGTCGCGAAGGCGGTCGAGGCGCTGGTGCGCCTGTGTGCGAGTGAGGTCGTCCAGCAGGTTGCCGGGGGTCTCGGTGTCGCTCGGGAATGCCAGTAGCCGCTTGAAGAAGGTGGACGATGCCGTGGCGGGGTAGGCCGCCAGCCAGTCGTGCGGGTGCAAGGCGATGTATGCGGTGCGGTGGCGGTCGTGGCGCAGGAGGTGCTCCAGAGCCGCGGTGCCCTCGTCGGGGCTGATCATGTCGAAACCGCGGGCCCGGGTCTGCGCGCCGCGCCCGACATCGGCCCAGGGCCCCCAGTTGATCGCGGTGGCGGCCAGGCCGTGGGCACGGCGCCAGGAGGCGAATTCGTCCAGCCAGGCGTTGGCTGCGCCGTAGGCGCCCTGGCCGGGCGAGCCGACCGTGGAGGTGAAGGAGGAAAACAACACCCACCAGTCCAGCTCGCGATCGCAGGTGGCCTCGTGCAGCCGCCACGCGCCGAGGGCCTTGGGGCGCCAGACTCGCTGCAGGAGCGGTGCGTCGATGCCCGCCACGGTGGCGTCCTTGAGGTCCATGGCGGCGTGCACAGCCCCGCGCAGCGGCAGCCCGTCGGCCTCGGCGGCCACCACCAGTTCCTCGGCTGTGCCGGCGGCGGCGATGTCACCGCGCACCACCTCGATGCGGGTGCCGGCTGCGCGCAGCTCGTCCAGGACGTCCGCGGCCTTGGCGGAGGGCGCCGAGCGGCCGTTGACGACGATGGCGCCCGCCCCCCGTTCGGCGAGCCAGCGGCACACCAGCATGCCCAGGCCGCCCAGCCCGCCGGTGATCAGGTAACTGCCGTCCGTGCGGACGATCGGTACGTCCTTCGGCGGTACGACGGTGACGGCCGGCCCGGTGCCGGGCCAGGCCAGCGCCAGGGCGCCAGTGTGCCGGCCGTGCGGGACGGCGCGTAGCGCCGCGGCAGCACCGGTGATCGGGTAGACGGTGCATGGCCAGGCCGGCAGGTCGCCCCCCAGGGCGTGGCCGACCTCGGCCAGTACGGCGGCGACGGTGTCGGGGGCGCCGGTCAGCAGATGGTCAGGGGCGAAAGTGCTGACGGTGATGCCCTTGCCGAAGGCCGCCCACGCCAACCGCTTCGCGTCCGTGTCGGCGGGGGTGGTGACTGCCACGTATCGTCCCGCGGGGGCGAGCGTGTCCAGGCAGGCCCGTAGCGTCGGAGCTGCGGTGGCCGAGGGGGTGAAGACGACGTGGAAGCCGGCCGCCCCGGTGGCCTGCCGTGCCACGTCGGAGAAACCGTGCGGGCCCGGATCGGGCAGGCAGGTGACGCCGATTCCGTGCAGGTAGCGGCGTTGGGCGTCGGTGGCGCAGGTGGCCCAGACGCGGGCGTCGTGGGCGCGGGCTATGTGTATGGCGGCCAGGCCGGCGCCGTGCCCGGCGTCGTGGACCAGGACGTGTTCGTGGGCGGCGAGGCGGGCCAGGTGCCCCAGGGCGTACCAGGCGGTCAGGTAGGGCACTGGCAGGCAGGCGGCCTCGGCGGGCCGGGTGCCGTCGGGCACGGGCATGACCCAGTCGGCGCGAGTGACGGCATAGTTGCTCAGCTCCCCGGGCGGCAGCACGGCCATCACCGGCTGCCCCACACCGACTGTGTCCACGCCGGGCCCCAGGGCGCTGACCGTGCCCGCACACTCCACGGCGCCCGGGCCCGGGCGCCCGTCCGCGGAAGCAGGTACGGCAGTCCCCGTGGCCTGTATGTGAATCTGCACCTGGCCGGGGCCCGGGGTGCAGCGGGCACCATGCACCAGTTCGGCGGAGCCGATGTCGCGAGCCCGTCGGCAGTGCACCGCCAGAGCATCGGTTTCGAAGCGGCAGGTGGTGTGTCGTCGCTCGTGGGGTTCCAGGGGAGCGTGCGCGAGGCGGGCGATATAGCGAGTGGTGCCGCGCCAGGCGACTTCGTCGGCGCGCTCCTCGGGCCTGGCCAGCACTTCGGCCGCCAGCCGCATCACGGGAGTGTCGTCGCCCGCGTCGATGAGGGTGGGCAGCAACTCCGGATGCTCGTAGGTCAGTACCCGCATCAGGCCGCGCACTCCGGCCTGGTCCAGCCGCGGGCAGTCGTCGGGCTGGGCCCACTGGGCGGCACGGGTGATCACCGTCAGGCGGGGCCGGGCGCCTTCTTCCTGCTCCATGAGTGCGTGCAGGCTCTGCACCAGGCGCAGCACGTGCTGCTGGGCCTGCTCGGCCCCCAGCGCGTCCGGCACTGGCTGCGGGGACGGCAGCCACAAGACGATGCCGTCAAGGCCGCCACCGGCGTCCCGCAGGAACGCGCTCAGAAGCCGGTCCCAAGAGCGCGTGGAGGGGGGAGCAGCCAACTGGTGCACGGTGGCGCCGCAGGTTTCGAGGGCCCTCGCCAAGGAGACAGCCTGCAGGTCGCCCTCACGGACGCCGGCCAGCAGCCAGCTGCCGCCGGTGCCGACGGCAGCGGCCAGTGGGGTCGGCTCCCACCGCTGTTGCAACAGCGGTGTGTTGAAACGTTCCTCCGCCGGGGCTGCGGCGCCGTGGGCGAACCGTACGTCACGGGCTTCGGCGATCAGGAGCCCATCGTCGTCCAGAAGCTGGAAGCGTCCGGTGGCCGACCGCGGCTGGACGTCATCGAGCCGGACGCGGCACCAGCGGGCCCCCGTGGTGTCGCCGTAGGTGCGCAGGGTGCCGATGCCGCGGGGGAAGGTGTGCCCCTCGTCCACGGCTTCGGCGTGATGCCACAGCGCGAGCATCGCCTGCAGGCAGGCGTCCAGCAGCACCGGATGCCATTGGTAGCCGGACGCGCCCGGCCGGGCCGGATCGGGAATCGTCACTTCTGCCAGACCACTGCGCCTGCCCTGTTCCTCAAGGTAGAGGGCCGTCAGGCTGTGGCAGCCCGGTCCGTATTCCAGAGCATGGAAGGTGCGCCAGCGGTCCCTGAGAGCGGTGAGATCCACTGAGTGCGGGTGTTGTGCACGCACAGCAGCCAGGTCGGTTGTCTTTTCGGGCGCCGGGCCGCAGAGACCGAGCTGGGCTGTGCTGTGGAGCTGCCAGGACTCATTGGCCGGGCGCGAGCGCATCTGCCAGCCGGCCCGGTGGTCATCGACCGGTTCAGAAGTCACTGCGACCGGCGTCTCGTGCTCGTCGACTTCCAGCATGAGCTGGAAGTCGAGGTCGTGGACCTCGGCCCGATGTGCCGGGGCGGGGAACAGAGCGCGGGCTGCGGCGAGGGCCATCTCGCCGTAGCACGCAGCGGGCAGCACCGCCAGCCCCTCAAGCCGGTGGTCGGCCAGCCAGGGCAGTCGGCCGATGCTGATGACCCCCTGCCATAGATGGCGCCCTTCGTCTTCCGGGTCCGTCACATGCTCACCCAGCAGCGGGTGGGGCCGCTCGGGGGCGCCTTGCGTCAGTGTCGATGGCTCGACTCGGTGGGGCCGTCGCTCCCAGGTGGTGGGTGGGGCCTCGGCGAGCTGACCGGCATCGAGCCAGCGCTGCCAGGCGACGGGGTAGCCGGCGCAGTGCGCGGCTGCAAGCCGGGTGGCGAAGGTCAGGCGCTCATCCTCGTCCCGGCTCAGGGCGGGTACGGTCCGTGCGTGCGTGATGCCCGCACCGGCCAGCGTCGCCTCCGTCGCCCGGGTCAGCAGCGGGTGCGCGTTGACCTCCAGGAACAGGCCGTGGCCGTCGCCGGCGGCCGCGGCGACCGTTGAGGAGAACAGCACCGGTCGGCGCTGGTTGGCGCACCAGTAGGCAGCATCGAAGGCGGCCTCGGCCCGCGGGTCCTCGAGCACGGTGCTGTAAAAGCGCAGCTTCGGCCTGCGGGGGGACAGCTCTTTCAGGGCAGCGCACAGGTCGTCGAGGATCGGGTCCATCTGTGCCGAGTGCGAGGCCACGTCGACCCGGACCCGCGCCACACCGACACCGCGCTCCTCCCAGACCTCCAGCAGCTGTTCGACTTGTTCCGCGTCGCCGGACACCACGGTGTTGTGCGGCGCGGCCACCACGGCCACCGAGACTGCGTCCGCCCCGGCTCGCTGCACATCGCGTTCCACCTCGGCCGCGCCGAGCTGGACCGACGCCATGGCCCCGTGCCCGGCGGTGCGCCGCAGCAGACGGGCCCGGCGGCAGATCACACGGACGCCGTCGGCCAAGCTCAAACCTCCGGCGACCACCGCGGCGGCCACCTCGCCCATGGAATGCCCGATCACCGCGGCCGGCTGCACACCGTGGGCCTGCCACATCGCGGTCAGCGCGATCTGGTACGCGAAGATCACCGGCTGGACCCGGTCCACCCCGCTGACCACCCCTGGTGCGGTCAGGACTTCCCGCAGGGAGAATCCGCCTTCCGCCCGCAGCAACAGCTCCAGTTCGTCCACCGCCGCCGTGAAGTGTTCATCGGTGTCCAGGAGGCGTTGCCCCATACCGGCCCACTGGGAGCCGTGGCCCGAATAGACGAACACCGCCCCGGCGCCCAGGCCCCCCACGTTTCCCTCGGCGATGCCCGGTGCCGGTTCCCCGGCCGCGTGGGCCCGCAGCCGCTGCACCAACGTGCGACGCTCACCCGCTACCACGCCAAGGCGCTGTTTGGCGTGCGAGCGGCGCACCGCCAGCGTGTGGGCGACATCGCGCAGCGGCACCCGTGCCCCTTCGTCTTCCAGCCAGTCGGCCAGCCGGCCGGCCGCGGCCCGCAGCGCCGGGCCGGAGCCGCCGCTGAGCAGGAACGTGCGCCGCACCGAGGCTGCGCCCTGGTGCCCGTTTTCCCGTACCGGCCCGGTGGCCCGTGCGAAAACGCGGGCCGGAGCCTGCTCGACGATGACATGCGCATTGGTGCCGCCTACTCCATAGGAGGTCACCGCCGCGAGCCGGGGCCCGTCCTCGACCGGCCAGGGCCGGCACCCGGTGGGCACGAACAGCCGGGATCCGTCGGCATCGATCTGCGGGTTCCACCGGCGAAAGTGCAGCGTGGCCGGGACGCGGCCGTGCCGCAGGCTCACGATGGTCTTCAGCAGCCCGGCGATGCCCGAAGCGGGCTCGGTGTGCCCGATGTTGGACTTCAACGACCCGAGTGCACACCGGCCCCGGCCCCCGCCGTACACCGCGTTCAAAGCCGCGAACTCGATGGGGTCACCGACCGCGGTACCGGCACCGTGCGCCTCGACCATGCCGACCTGGGCCGGCTCCACCCCGGCCCGAGCCAACGCGACCTCTCCGGCCTCCTGCTGTGCCTGTTGGGAGGGAGCTGTCAGCCGGACCGAACGTCCGTCCTGGTTGACCGCCGAGCCGCGTAAGACCGCCAGTACCCGATCTCCGTCGCGTATCGCGTCCTTCAGACGCTTGAGCAGCACTACACCGCAGCCCTCGGAGCGCACATAGCCGTCCGCGGCCGCGTCGAAGGAATGGCAGTGGCCGGTGGGCGAGAACATGTCCCACCGGGCCTCGGAGATCATCGCCTCCGGGCTGAGGACCACCGACACCCCGGCGGCCAGCGCCGCATCGCACTCCCCGGTCCGCAGGCTCTGGCACGCCAGGTGCACGGCCACCAGCGAGGAGGAGCAGGCTGTGTCCGTCGCCAGGCTTGGCCCGTGCAAGTCCATGAGAAACGACAGCCGACCCGCTCCTACACCGTGCATCGCGCCGGTCATCCAGTACGGGCCGGTCTCCTGCGGTGTGCGGTGGGAGCGCACCAGGTGGTCCGGTACGTACATGCCGGTGAACACCCCGGTGGCCGTTCCCCGCAACGCATCCACCGGAATCCCGGCGTGTTCGCACGCTTCCCAGGCAACCTCCAGCAGCAGCCGGTGCTGCGGGTCCAGCCAACGTGCCTCCGGCCCGCTGATTCCGAAGAAATCCGGGTCGAATGCAGTGATGTCCTCAGTCAGGAAACCGCCGCGGCGCACCCGTTCCGCGGTGCCCGGCGGCAGCTCGGCATGCAGTCGCCTGGTATCCCAGCGGCCTGGTGGCACCTCGGTCACGGCCTCCTTCTCGCCCTCCAGCAAGCGCCACAGCCCCTCCAGAGACACGACACCACCGGGCAGGCGGCAACCTGCTCCCACCACCGCCACCGGTTCCTCCGGACCTGTCCGCTCGTTGTGCCTGGACAACGCTGCACTCACTGGGCCTCCTAGTTCACCGTCGACGCCTGCGCACACCGCCGCTTCAGCTCAATCCAGGCAGGAACGCTGCACAGCTCCAGCCGCACACGTCGTTCGGTGGCCTTGCCGGACAACGAGGCAAGCCCCGGCGCACGACGGCACGCGACCGTGCCTATTCCGTCCCTCCGGGCCCGAGCTGTGCTGCGCTGCCCCGGCGAATGCCTCCGCTCCGGCGGAGCACCCGGGCAGGCACCTGTCAGCGGTGGGCATAGGCTTACGACTCACCAGCCCGCGTACGTTGTAACGCGCTGCCGTGCATCAAGCGGACAGCGCTTGTGAGCATGTGAACGCATTCTGGGGCAGGGAGGGGACATGCCAACCTATGGGCCCAATCGCCGCCTGACCGCCTTGCTAGCCGAAGCGGACTGGTCCGACGCCTCCTTGGCCAGGGCCGTCAACGCCCTGGCCACCGCCCAGGGACTGGGGCTGAACTACTCCCGGGCATCCATCGCCCACTGGCGCCGCGGATCCCGCCCCCCTGCCCCCGTCCCGGCCCTGGCCGCTGAAGCCCTCAGCCGCCGCGTCGGCCGCCCGATCACCCCTTACGACACCGGCCTCACCCCGCTCAGCGCCACCCAGACTGCCGAGCTGCCACAGCAGGCCACATCCAGTACACCGGTACGACAACTGCTCGCCCTCGCCCGAAGCGACATCGATCCGCTACAGCGCACAGCGCTACAGCGTGCCGCCTACGCCCCGATCAGACCGGCAGGCACGCCACCCACCACATTCCCCGCCGCGCCAGCCCCACCGCACACCAGCCCCCTCGTCACCAACGAGACCGCTGCCCTGCAGAGCATCTTGCATACGTTCACCAACCTGGCACAGCAATACGGCGGCCGTTGTGCGCGCACCGCCTTGGCCGCCTACCTCGCCGAGGACATCTGCACCCTGCTGGATCGCCGCGCCAATCATCCCGACCGGCACCGGATTTTCACCTGCGCCGCCCAACTCACCCACCACCTTGCAGTGATGACCGACGACGCCGGTTACCACCACCTGGCACACCGCTACTTCACGACTGCCCTGAGCCTCGCCCACTACGCGGGATGCCGCAAAACCTACGCCATCACCCTGCGCACCATGAGCGCCCAGGCTCTCCGGCTCGGACACCTGCATCACGCCCACACTCTCGCCGAAAGCTCGACCCACATCGCGGAACGCGTCGCCCACCCCGCACTGACCGCCTATATCCGCATCCAGCAAGCCCTCACAGCCGCCCACGACGGGCAGCCGTCATTGGCACGCAAACTGATGCACGCCGCGGAGAACAGCCACGAAGAGCTCTCGGCACCATCCGAACCTTTCGACGAGTACCCGCTCGCCGCTTTGCATTACCAACGAGCCGCCGTCTTCCAGGCACTGAAACAGCACACCGAAGCCCTCACGGCTCTCCAAGCCTCCGCACGACACCGAGACCCCTGCGACCGACGCTCTCTCGCCCTCACCCATGCGCACATCGCCGCCACCCAGCTACGCATCGCCGATGTGGACGCCGCATGCCTGCACTGGCACACATTCCTCTCCCTCTACCGGCCTTTGCAATCAGGACGCGCCGACCAGTACCTGCTGCGTCTTCGCCAAAGCCTGCTGCCGCATCGCGCCTATCCGCCGGCCAAAGTCCTACTGGACCGTACGCAGTCCCTGTCCCGTGAACGCCGCCCATAGACCACCCGCATCACCCTCCCGGTGCCCGCCCATTCACATCTCGTCGCAAGTCCCTCCTCGCTTCCGCAGCCCAAGAGGGAAAGGCCGGTGTGCTGGACCTGAGGGACTTTGGGAACTCATTCGTGCGTTGTTCTTCCACTCAAGGGCCGGCATCGGTCATCGACTGGGAGATGGGCCTTCGTGGCGGTCCGCCACGGGACCGGCCGATGGCGTCACACCACCTGTCGCGGGCGGCGCTGTGCCGCCGGTGAGGTGCATTCGCCGTGCGGCAGAGCCGTCGGCCGGGCTGACCGCGTCCGGAACGCGGCATCTTCGCGAGAATTTGGCAGATTCTTTTATGTGGGCGGCTACAACCTGACCCAGGGTGGCGCGAATCACAGCAGGAATGCCCGTTTTGCGCGTTATGTCGCTCATTCCTGGATGGATATTCCTTTGTCGGTCATTGATACTCATTTGCTGGTGATCAGCCTGTGAGTCTGCGGGTGCCAACCCGCGGGGCGCGATGCACCCTGGGCGCGGGTGAGCCTGCAGCAACTCGACGAGATTTCAGAAAGAGAACAATGCGCCGACTGGCCCGATTTGGGTTGCTGAGTGGTTTCGTTTTCGCGCTTGCGCTTTACTTCCTGCAGGCCATCCCGGGGGAATCTCACGCCGAACCCAATGGGCAGGCTGCGGCAGGTGACATGCCGCTCGCGATCGAAGACTTCAACTACCCGAACGCTGACAAGATTTTTGCGGAAAAGGGCATCAAGCTGAAGCGGGGGGACGGTCACATCACACTGGCTTCCTGTGACAGCGGGCAGGGGCTCTTGGAGGTCTGGTCCCGGCAGAACAGCAAGGTCTGCTTCCGCGTGACGGGAGACTCCGGCTATCTGACGCTGGAAATCCCCGCGGTCTTCGGCATCAAGGGCAACGATTACCAGACCACTGTCGACATGACCGTTGCCGGAACCGGTCAGGAGAAGTCGTTCGATGTCCGGAAGAACGCGTGGACGCCCGTAGGGGAGACAGCGGACAACACCGGCGAGGCCCACACGCTGGTCGAGATCTCGACTAAGAAGTAAGCCCCCTTCACTCCCCGAGGGCGCGCTGCTGCAATCGCCGACTGCTCGGCGTGCGCATGCCTGACCTGCG
Source organism: Streptomyces sp. NPDC030165 (assembly GCF_055573595.1). Lineage (NCBI taxonomy): Bacteria > Bacillati > Actinomycetota > Actinomycetes > Kitasatosporales > Streptomycetaceae > Streptomyces > Streptomyces sp. NPDC030165. The sequence goes on from NZ_JBVIBD010000009.1 coordinate 34,867, forward strand.
GGGTGGTGGCGCCCTCAGGGAAAACCACCCCGCTGACTGACCTTTGCGGCGACCGCTGCGGGCAGTTGCTGTCACCGGGCTCTGCTGACGCTAGAACGGCGGAGCCCGGTGATACTCCGTCGTCCTTCTGACGGCCATGACTAGACAAGGTTTTTTCGTGCAGACAACGTTCTGGAACCGTCGCCGTTTCGTTGCCGCCCTGGCGGCCACTGCGGCTGCCTCCTCGACGCCCCTGCTGTTCACTGCCTCGGCCCGGGCCGCCGGCGCTCCCGTGGACGCCACTCCCCTGGCCCTGCCGGACACGGACCGGGCCAAGGCGGTCAAGGCATGGGTCACGGGCGGCAAGGCGGTCAAGGAGGCCGCCGCCTACGCCCTCAGCGGCACCGACCATGACATCACCGTGTTCCTCACCGAGGAGTTGCCCAAGGCGACGCTGGAGGACAACCGGGTCGCCGTCCTCACCTACCTCGCCCACGGCGGGAAGGGGACCCGCCGGGACGCGGACAAGGCCCTGGAGGGCGGCGACGATGCCATCGCCGCCTACGTGAAAGACGGTTTCCGCTCCTCTGTCATGGAGGACATGCGGGTCTCGATCCTCGCCGTGATGAACACCGGCGGCACCGCCGTCCAGCGGGAGGGCAATGCCGCGCTGAACGCCGAGACGGAACAGGCACTGGAGAAGTTCCTCACCGTCGGCCAGTACGAGGCCCGGCTGGAAGACATGCGGGTGGAGATCACCCGCAGTCTCAAGACGGCCGGCCCGGAGGTGACAAAGTACGCGAACCGTGCGCTGAGCGGCACCGCGGACGACGTCCAGTGGTACCTCGACACCGGCCAGCACATCGCACGGGCCCGGGACCAGGAAGCCGCCACGATCGACCAGCTTGTCGCCATCGTCAAGCGCGAGGCCAAGACCGCTCGTCAGAAGACTGACCTGGCCGTGGAAGCCTCCGAACGGGCCACCACCGCCGCCAACAAGGCCAAGGCCGCAGCCGAGGTGGCCAAGTCGGAGGCTGAGAAAGCAAGGGACAACGTCAAGGTGTCGGCCGACGCGGCCCGCAAGGCCGCCGCCGCGGCCAGTGGCGCCGCCTCCGCCGCCCGGACCGCCATCAGCGCTTCCAATGCCGCCGTCACCGCCTCGCGCCGGGCCTCTCTGGCCGCCACCGCCGCCTCGCAGGCGGCGGCCGCGGCGGCGGCCGCCGCGTCGCGCGCCTACAACGCCGCGATCGCCGCCTCCAAGGACGCCTCGAAGACCAGCCAGGCCAAGGACGCCGCCGTCGCCGCCCGCGATGCGGCGGCCAAGGCCCGCGACTCGGCCGCCGCCGCTGAGCAGGCGGCCATCGCCTCGGACCAGGCGGCCAGCGCCGGGGCGTCGGCAGCATCCGCTGCGCGCAATGCCTCCGCCGCCGCCAACGCCTCCGCCCAGGCAGCTGCCTCGGCAGGTGCGGCCCAGTCCCAGGCGGCTGAGGCCAAGCGGCAGGCCGCGATCGCCTCCGACGCCGCGGACCAGGCCACCGATGCCGCCGCTCGGGCCCAGGCCCTGGCCAGCACCGCTGCGGCCAACGCCCGTACCGCCCACAAGGCCGCCATCGCCGCCGCCGAGCACGCGGAGAAGGCCGCCGCTGCGGCCGATGAGGCGGTCAAGTACGCCGGGCAGGCCGTCGACTTCGCCAACAAGTCCACCGCCTACGCCGATGCGGCCGTCAAGGCCGCCAACGCCGCCACTCAGGCCGTGGAAGACGCCATCAAGGTGGAACAGAAGGCCCGTGAGGCCGAGATGGCCTACCTGGAGCAGGACCGCAAGCAAGGAATGCAGGAAGCCGCGGTCCTCGCGAAGATCGAGGCTGCCGACCGCGCGGCCGCTTTGAACAAGCGCACCCAGGAACAGCAGACCGACCAGGCCGTCAAGGACCTCATCGCCAAGGCCGAACAGGCGCTCGCGCGCGACGACCTGGGGGTCGCCGCCACACTCGGCCGCAAGGCGGCCGTGGGCCTGCTGGACGCCAAGGGAAGCTGGACCCGTGAGGCCGCCCGCTTCGCCCTGTCCGGGAGCGACGACGACGTCCTGTCCTGGATCGACGTCGACCGGCCGGTCGCTGCCTCCCAGGACGACCGGGAAACCACCCTGTTCATGGCGCAGATTTCCGATCCTGCTGTCGCCAGGGCGGCGGCAACCGCCCTGGCCGGTGACCGCCCCACAGGGGACTTCAACACCTCCGGTGTGATCAGGGCGCGGGAGACGGAAAACCGCGTCAACATCTTCCGCATCCTGTCCGCCAAGCCCGGCAATGCGGTCATCACCGCGTGCAACAAGGCACTGGACACCGACACCCCGGAAGCCCTGCAGAAGTTCTTCGACGTCGACCTTCCCGCCGCGATCGAGGAGGACGACGCCGTCACCACCTTGTCGATCCTGTCCCACGGCGGCGCCTACTCCAAGGCGTACGCCGACGTCGTAGCGGAAGGACCGGCGTGGATGCGCCGGAAGTTCGTCGACTCCATCCAGTACCTCGCCGCGCAGCTCGACTACGACTCCCTGTGCCATGCCTCCGCCATGAAGGCGTCCATCGCTACCGCCGCCCGCATCGCCCACGAAGCGCAGCAAAACGCCTCACTGGCCACCCAGGTCGCCAAGGAAGCCCGCGGCAAGGCGGCCGAGGCACAGGAATGGGCCCAAAAGGCGCTCAAGGACGCCAAGCGGGCCCAGGACTACGCCGGCGAGGCCCGCAAGAACGCCGAAGCGGCCGACAAGTCGGCCGCCGACGCGAAAGCCTCGGCGGACAAGGCCAAGAACGCGGCCGCCACCGCCCGCAGTGCCTCCCGCTCGGCGAACTACTCGGCCAACCGCGCCATCGACGCCGCCCACAGTGCTCTGGCCTCCTCCTACAGCGCCAGCGCATCAGCTGCCAGTGCCCGCCAGTCCGCGGTCACCGCCGGCCAGGACGCCAAGACTGCAGCCGTCGCCGCCAGCCAGGCCCGCAAGACGGCCGCCGACATGCGGGCAGCTGAACTGAAGAAGGCCGCCCAGGAGGCCGCCCGGCAGGCACAGAAAGACCGGGACAACAAACGCAACCCCTCCGACTCCGAGACCAACGACCAGGTCAACCCCCAGGGGACCGAATCCGGTACGACCGAACCCGGCAAGAAGGAGTGGTGGAAAGACCCCAAGGCATGGGCCCGCGGCGCCGACACGGTCAGTGCGGCATCAGGGTTCATCGGTGCCGGAGCCGCGGCCCTGTGCGTGTTCTGGCCGGCCGCGCCGATCTTCGGCAGTATCTCCGCGATCTCTTTCGGCATCTCGGGCATCTCCGCAGGGATCAGTGCCATCATCACCGGTTTTGAGAACGGCTTCGGCAGCGGGGAATTCATCAGCGCTCTCGGCCGCCAAGCACTGAATCTCGCGACGCGAGGCGCAGGAAAGGTCGTTTCCGTCGGCAAGCCAGTTCTCCGCAAGGTCGAAAAAGTAGCCGTAGGTACCGCATCCAAAATCTTTGAGTCGATCCTCTGATCGAAGCAAAGCAGGGTACCGAAACGGAAGTGCCGCGCTTGGCATTCCTGCGTCACCGAGCCCCGCACCGCCCAGTTTCCGGATCGGATCTCCCCCACGGAATCCCCCCTTTCTCCCCTCCCCCTCCCAAGAATTGAGGAAGCAAGAGTGTTTGGCAGACGTCCGCGCGCCGCATGGCTCACCGGACTGACCGCGACCGCTGTCGCGGCCGGCCTCCTGACCGGTATCCCGGCGAGCGCCGTTGTGGGTGACGCCGCCAAGGACGGGGCGTACCCGTTCACGGCGAAGCTCGACATCGGCAACGGCAAGCGCGCCTGCACCGGCGCCCTGGTCGACCCCCAGTGGCTGCTCACGGCCGCCAGCTGCTTCGCCGACCACCCCGGCCAGGACAAGGTCGCCGCCGGAAAGCCGAAGCTGGCGGCCACGGCCACCATCGGGCGCACCGACCTGGCCGGCAAGAGCGGGCAGGTGCGCACCGTCACCGAACTCGTGCCGCGTGCGGACCGGGACCTGGTGATGGCGAGGCTGTCCGCACCGGTCGACGACATCGCCCCGGTCACCGTCGGTTCCGTGGCTCCCGCCAAGGACGAGACCCTGCGCGTGGCCGGCTACGGCCGGACCAAGGACGAATGGGTCCCCGGCCGCCTGCACAGCGGCGGCTTCTCCGTGGACGCGGTGGACAAGACCACGCTCGCCGTCACCGGCAAGGACGGTGCGAGCGTCTGCATGGGCGACACCGGCGGCCCGGCCCTGCGCGAGACGGAGAACGGCGGCCTCGAACTGGTCGCGGTCCACCACGCCTCGTGGCAGGGCGGCTGCTTCGGCTCCGAGGAGACCCGTACCGGCGCCGTCGAAACCCGCGTCGACGATCTGCACAGCTGGGTCCAGCAGATCCGGCTGACGGCCATGTACGACCATGTCACCGACGTCGTCACCGCGGCGGACTTCAACGGCGACGGCCGTCCCGACGTCGCGGCCGTCCTCGACGACCACAACCTGCACGTCTTCTACACCGGCCCGAACGGCACCCTCGAATACGGCCGCGAGCTGTGGAACCACGACGGTTCCTGGGGCCGCAAGCGCGCGATGACCGCCGGCGACTTCGACGGTGACGGCCTGACCGACATCGCCGCCGTCAACGTCGACGGGTACCTCGACCTGTACCCGGGCACGAAGAGCGGCAAGCTGGGCTCGCCCCGCTCGATGGCCAAGGACGGCTCCTGGAAGACCGTCTCCAAGTTCGCCCGCTACAAGGCCGACGACTCCGGGCGTGACGGCCTCGTGGCCATCTGGGACGACGGCTCGCTGTACGCGTACACCACCACCGCGGACGGCCGGCTGTCCGGCTTCAAGCGCCAGGTCTGGCACGACAAGACCTGGTCCAAGAAGCACCTGACCACCGCCGACTTCAACGGCGACCGCCGCGACGACATCGCCGCCGTCTCCCAGACCGGTGGCCTGGGCCTGTACACGGGCAACGCCAAGGGCACGTTCGACTACGACAAGGCGATGTGGCCCGACGAGACCTGGGGCTCCTTCCGCGCTGTCATGGGCGGCGACTTCGACGGTGACGGCAAGGCCGACATCGCCGCCATCAACAGCTCCGGCGGCCTGTACCTCTACCCCGGCAACGGCAAGGGCACCCTCGGCTCGCGCACGGCCATGTGGCCCAGCGCGTCCTGACCGACCGGAATAGATGCACGACGTGGTGAGCTCCGGCCTTCGCAGCCGGGGCTCACCACCTGAGCGCCATCCGCTTCCCCACGTGTCCACGGACCCGTGAGGGCCTGTGCGCCAGAGCGCTGCCCGTCCACTGCGGCCCGGGGCGCCGCATGTCCGGTGTGTCCGTCGCCCCTCCCCCAAAGACAAAGAAGAAAGATCTGACGAACGTGCAGATACGTCCCAAAGACGCAGCCCGAAGACGTGCCCGGTCGACCGTCCTCGCCGTACTGACCGCGGTGACGCTGGGGCTGGCCACGACAGGCATGGCCCCGGCGCAACAGGCTGCGGACCACAAGCCGCGGCAGGTCGGCCAGGTGGGCCGGACGGAACGGTCCGACGCTTCGGCCCCCGTCACCGAGATCAGCTCCTTCCCGAAGCAGTCCGGAGCACGCTGCGAGCCCACGAAGGCAGGCTCGAAGGAGCGCCGGGCGGGCGCCGTCAAGGCGTGTGTGAGCGTCAGCCCCACTTCGGTCCGGCACACCTCCGTACGGGCCGCGTCCGTACGGGCCGCGTCCGTACGGGCCGCGTCCGTACGGTCCGCCGCGGTACGGCCGCTCGCCGGCGGCAGCTGCGACATCACCAATCCCGGCAGCTACTCGTATGAACGCTTCCGGTACTGCGTGACCGGGGTGAATGTCCTCTACACCCTGCGTGACAGCAACGGCGCGGAGATCGGGCGCGGCACCCTGGAGGTCTCCACCGATGCGACACTGCCCGCGAAGGGCAAGACGTGGAACGAGCAGGTCACCGTGAAGATGACCGGTGCGAGCGGAAAGGTCACTGTCCTCAACGCCAAGTTCCGCGCTTCCTGCACGACCGGCTGCACAGCGACGAAGACCGCGCCCTGGTACGGCGGCGCCCTTACCGTGGGGCAGTCCGTCACCGGCTCCGTCTCCTACTCCTCGGCCCCCGCGGCGGGCGCCGTCGCGGAGTTCGACACCTCCTACAAGTTGTACGTGACGTCCCCGGGCGCCACGGTCGTCGACCCGACCGCGTCGTGGAGCAATCCGCGCAAGATCCGTTGTGATGACGCCGTCCGGGATGTCGCGGCCAATCCCACCGCATCACCGGGCTGCGTCATTCCCTCGGTGGTGCCCGAGGTGGCGGTCAGCACGAAGGGCTCGGACCAGGGCGCTGCCGTGGCGGCCTATCTGTGGGCCCAGAAGAACCTGGTCGACCGCTGGGGACGCGGCACGCCGTTGACCCGGGCGAAGAGCGGCGTGGCTGACCGTACGAGTCGCACCTGTGGAGCTGCGTCGTCGAAGCCGTTCGCTGACGCGACGGACCTCATTCCGACCGACAGCTGTGCCCCGTTTCCCTTCGCGGAGACCAAGGAAGGAGGAGCGGACGGCGCGCAGTGCGCTGAACTCATCCCCCATCCCGGCAACAACGGGTGGAGCATATTCGAGCTCGGCGGCGGTTCGACTCTGGACTCCTCCAGGCGCTGCGTGCGGGCCCATGTCTCGGCCGCCGACAAGAAGTTCGCCGTGGACCAGCTGTACGACGGCTTCGAGAGTCAGCGGGTCATCGACGCCGAGCAGTTCACACTGGGGCTCACGGCGTCGTTCGACTCCGCACACGCCGAGTGCCTGGGGGTCTCGCCGCAGGGGGCACGCCCGTCCGGCAACGGGTGGATCCTGAACACCACGGAACCGGTTGCCCACGTCAACAAGACCACCAACCCGCTGGGCCCCGCCGGTACCCGGGCGTCCGCGGCGCGGGCATGCCTGGGGAAGACACTGGGAGCGGGCAGCCCGGCCGGAGGAGACATCACCGGCTGGAAGGATGCGGAGCTGTTCGCCCAAGCGAACCAACTTAACGCCGGGCTCTCCCGGTGCCACCTGATAGCCAACATTCTCGGCGGACGAATCTCGCAGAACCTCGTCCCCTGCTGGCAGGTGGGGATGAACACCGGCCCGGGCAGTATGTGGGACTACGAGTCCAAGGTCCGTGACGAGGTGGCAAAGCTGTCGTTCGGAGACGACGACGCGATCCTCTACCAGGTAACGCCCAAGTACCTGGACGCCACCAGCACGATTCCCGAGGGAGTTACGATGAGCGCCAAGATCGAGCGGGAGGACGGATCGGTGGATCAGTTGTTCCCCGATGTCTATATCCCCAACACCCAGGGCAACGGGCAGTTCAACCTCGGTAACTGATCCACCCTCTCGCCCTGTTCGTCCACCGGGAGCCGGTATGAGCTTCACTACCCCGCCGCGGCCGCTCGATGTCGCCGCGCTCTTTCCTCAACTGGCCCCGCTGGCGCGCACAGCAACCCGGCTGCATCCCCGCCCCGGGTCTCCGTCAGTGCACGACAGTTCCGTCGGCGGGCCGCTCCTGTGGCCCGCCGACGAGCCCTGGCCGTACTGCGCAGAGCAGCATGTCAGGGGCAGCCTGGCGCATGCGGTCCTCTCGCCGGAGGATGTACGGCTGTTGCGGCGCATCCGGGCGGCAGTGGCGAGCCGGCGGCACCTCGGCCGCCCGGCATCCCGGCCCACGCCTGAGGAAGTGGCGACCGAGAAGCGGATCTCTGAAGGCCGCCCGTGGCCCGAAGGCCCGGTCGCCATGCTGCCCGTGGCCCAGCTGTACCTGCGGGATATTCCTCAGCTGGGCACGCTCGGGCCGTCCGGGGCAGACCTCCTCCAGGTCCTCTGGTGCCCCTTCAACCACCCGGCCAGTCCCAAAGCTGCGCTGTTCTGGCGGTCCGCCGCCGAGGTCACCGATGTCCTGGCCACCGCTCCCGAGCCGCCCGCAATCCAGCTCTCCGACTACCTGCCCGAGCCGTGCCTGCTCGCACCGGAGCAGGTCACCGAGTACCCGGACCTTCTGGAGCTGAGCAAGGAGGTGCAGGACCAGCTGGGCGACCGGGACACATGGCGGGCAGCAGAATCGGAGGTGGACAACTCCTACGCGTCCACACCGAAGGAGTTCTATGCGGAACACCTGTCAGTCGCCCCTGGCTGGAAGGTCGGCGGTTGGAGCCGCTGGGGACTCACCGACCCCATGCCCCGGCGCTGCCCCGAGTGCGACACCGAGATGGATCCGCTGCTGACGATCGCCTCGACCGAATGGAACGCCGGCAGCAAGAGCTGGGCCCCCGAGGAAGAGCGGACCGACCCCACGCCCCTCCTCCCCGGCACCCCTCCGGCGAACTTCACCATGATCGCCCTCGCCGGGGGCTACGACCTGCAACTCCACGCCTGTCCGGCAATCCCGGACCATCCACACATTGAGCTGACCCAGTAAGCAAGACCGACGCCCACAAGCCGCTCCACGCCGACCATCCCGGTCGCGCGGGCAGGTCAGCGCAGCTCTCGGGCGTGGCTGCCTACGGAACGGCGGGGAGCTCGTCGACGGCCAGACCCTCGCGTACCCGCACCGCGCGGGGCCGGTGGCGGAAACGCCCAAACTCCGAGGCGGCCGGCTGGTCGGCCTCGATCTCCACCACCACCTCCGGCCGTACGGGAAGGTTGAAGACCGGAGGCGCGCCGGGCAGCCCGCCGACGATGCCCGGCAGCTCACTGCACCTTTCGTCCTGCGGGCTCAGCAGGCCGGCGAGCTGGTGGCGCAGCGCGGCCGCCAGCGGCAGCCAGGCCACGGCGTGAGCGGCTGCTCTCAGATGTGCCTACCAGGCTTCGGCGAGAGTCCACCACGGGCGAAGCCGCAGAGGGCGGAAGGCGCGCGGAGCCAGACCATAGCCCCGGTCTTCTTCTGCACCGCCGGTTCCCGGTGCGTGCGGAAGGCGGCCGGCGCCGGGCCAACTCCACACCGACCGGCGGCCCGCACAGCACTCACCGACGACGCCTTCGCCATCGGCCCGGTGAGATGTACAAACTGGGCCCGCCCCGCTGCCCGTTTCCGTCCGCACAGCTGCGGGGCCGGTGTCCTGCCCCCGCAGTGTGCCGTCGGCGGGGGAGTCCGGTCCGGGTGCACAGCAGCTCATTTGGGCCAGCTCCACGCCTGTTCGGGAAAGTTGTCGATGATGGCTGCGAGGGTTTCGGTGAGGGACAGAAGGTCCTCGTAGGTCTCCCGCCCGTGCGTCCATCCAATCATGCGGTTTCCCTCAATGCGCCAGCCCAGGCGGGCGTTGTACATGAGCCGTTCCATGGCGTACGTGCTGATGAGTGCCGCGAAGTCGGGGTCGTCGGCACAGTATCGGACCAGGTGGGTGCCGAGGTGGGGCAGGTCCTTGGCGCGGCCTGTGGCGCGGTTGAGCGCGGGTCGCTTTTCCACTCGATGGGATGCTGCCAGTCGACTGCTCGTCAACGCGGTGGCCGGGAGCGCGCGGGCAGGGGCAGTGCGGCTACCGAGTAGGTCCACGCTACGTGAGCTACCGTCCAGCAGTTCCTGCACATCACTCGCGCCGAACTTACGAGTTGGTGCGTGATAGCGGGTGGGACGTGTCTGCCTTGCTCAGCACGTTGCTCAGGCAATATTGCGGTCGGAGACAAGGCTGGAGATGGCGCGGTAGGTGTCGGGCAGGCGGTCGCGGCGATGGGTCCAGCGCGTCAACTGTTTCCAGCGTTTGTGATCGGCGAGGGCGTGTTCAACGGTGATCCGTTGTGAGGAGTGGTCGTGCCGTTGGCGTGCTCGGGCTTCGACAAAGGGCGCTATGGCTCCCGGTCGCAGTTTGCGCGGCGGGGTGAGGGCTCGCCTCGGGTGGTCCCGTCCGAGGCCGAGGTAGCCGTCGTCGAGGAAGACCTGGACGAGGTTGAAGTGGTCCAAGCATCTACTGATCCCGGCCGTGCGGGCGGCGGTCACATCATGCATCCGCCCTGGCCTGAGGGCATCGGTCCATAGAGTTCGGCCCTGGTGGTCGGCGATGACGGTGGCCTTCATCGTGTTCTGCTTCTTCTTGCCCGACACGAACACCTGCCGTCCGCCCCGACCCGCGGCAGGCCGGCGGACTTGCACCTCGGTGGCGTCCAAACGCAGCTGAACACCTTCCGCCTGGGCATAGGCGAACACGTCCTCCAGAGTGCGCAGCCGCAGATCAGGGCGGTCTGGTACGGCGAACCCACGCTCGGCGAGCAGACAGCGGACCTCACCGACAGCCCGAGTGACGGTCGAGCGGTCCACTCCGTAGAGCAGGGCCAAAACCGAGTGCGGCAGATCGTGGCGAAGATGAATCAGTGTGGCCACCAGCCGGTCCACGAAGACCAGCCGGTGCCGGGCACCAGCACCCGGCGCACGCTTCCGCTCGCCACCCCTCACCCGGAACCGATGCCCTTCGACACCGGCCACCCAGGGCCCGGCCAACTCAGCTACCAACGACGCCAGATGCTCTGTCGGGATGCCAGTGAACAGCGGATGCGCCAACACCGAACGATCAGTCGAACCCCTCACCAACAGAGCATGCCCACCCACAATCACGCACCAACTCGTAAGCCTCGGCCGGTCGCGTCGACCAGTGCAGTGGCCACATCCGGCCGTCCCCGGAAAGCCAGAAGTCTGGCCGTCCGAAGACACTGACTGCGCTGGCGTGTGAGTCTGTGTGTTTCAACTTCAAGCGGCGAGATTGGCTCTGACCCGGTCGGCGTCGGTGGGTGGCTCGGTGGAGCGGGAGCCCTTTCATCAGGGTCGTGGCGACCGCCACCACTCCCACCGCCGCGTACAGTCGGTTGTCGGCGAAACCCAGCCCAAGCCGATATTCAGGATGACGAGTTCGTTCAGGCCCCAGGCGTTCAGGAGGATGCCAAGGGTTGACGCCGCACGCGGGTTCAATGTCTCGCCGTACGCGGGGCGGCCTCCCCCTGACCTCCTCTCACCTGAACGCGGCCGGCTGATGTCAGTGCCGCCATGCACAATGCCGTCCGAAGGACAACAGGGCTTTTCGCGAGTGCGACGAGCCCCCACAGAAGGACACCATGGGCGACAACATCATCTATAGAGGACCACTCGGCCAGATGGCGCACGAGGTGGCCCACTCAGCGGGAGCGGACCCGGCGGATCTTTATGTGGCTGCGGTGAGTTGGTGGTCGACAGCCATCGCCCCTGCCATATCCCTCGACTGGTGGCCGAGCGCACCCTTGTCGGTCTGGACCGCGTTCATCGAACCAGACGAACGTCGCCTGCCTCCGCTGAGGGACATCCTTTCCCCTGTCCTGCAGGAGTCCGCCCCGGTGCTCATGCACCACGATATTTCCGACGAGCGGCTGTTCAGCTCGGCAGCGCATGCCACCCTCCGGGCGAGGACGAAGGGAGAGGCGGCCCCCACCCTCTTGTTGACCGGCGCTCCCTTCAAACAAACTCGCGGTCGCCCAAGCCTCTCCATCTCCCTCGAGGCGCACTTGCACCAGGCATGGGACGGTCGACACGGTCTTCCATCCCGCGGCAGGTACCGCTACCAGCCCCACAGAGGACCGGTCCCTCCCCGCATAGGGGTGCTCTGGGAACTCGCGGAGCATGAGTGGGTAGGCTTTGGCCCCGCCCACGTAGCGACCTACTCCAGGGCGCTCCACTTCACCCGCCGCGTGGTGCCACGAACCGCCATCGAAGCCATCGAGGGAGACTGGCGCGCTGGCCTCGCCGACGCCTATCGCTGGGCCTTTCAGAAAAAGTTCACCTTGCCCTGTACCCCTCGCGCTGGAACAAAGTGGGATGCGTTCCGCCAAGTCATGCACGAGTGGGAGGCTGTGCTCCACGACCCGGAGCATGACTTCTTCATCCGCGCAGACGATCACATGTACCGCATCGCAGGGACACTCGCCGCGACCGAATGCACCGCGATCCACGGTGCGCACATCGACGCCGCCTGGTCACTTGTCCGCCGTTCCATTCTCGACATATATGAGCTGCTCTTCGTCGATCCCAAGGCGATACTGCCACTCATCGGACACCTGGATGCAGCGATGTCGGACGTCACGACTCCCGAGGAGGCTGCCCCACCGCTTTACGCGGACGACGCCCTGCCGTCTCACCCCAGCGCATCTTCCGGTGATCCGATTCACCCGGGAGCGCGACGCGATATCAGTGCGACCAAGCTGGTCAAAAAGTGGTACCAGGACCGATGTCAGATGTGCCATGAGGTGCTCCTCCTGCCTGCACCTCGCCATCGATACAGCGAGGGAGCCCATATCCAGGCGCGGGAAGACGGCGGTCCCGATGTGGTCGAGAACCTCCTCTGCTTGTGCCCAAATTGCCACATACTCTTCGATGCCGGCGCACGCGTCCTCACCGACAATTTTCGCGTCATCAACACCGTGACTAACGCCGACCAGGGACAGCTCAAACTGCACCGCTGGCACTACATCGATACCCGATTCGTCCGCCATCATCGGTGGCGTTGGTACCAGAACCGCGAATACACCTGAGCCCGCCGGTTCGTGCCACGACCATCGCTGTCTCTACTCCACCGCCACGCCCCAACGGCACTAGAGGCAACTCCGGCGCAGCCAGCCTCTCCCCGTCATACCCCTTTTCACCTCCCCGAACCACCCCTCCGTCCACTCCCCCGCGCCTCCTCGATGTCCACCTACGAGCGACCGAAGAAGTTCCACCACAACCGGGCCGGTGCCCTCTCCTCGGAGCCCGAGCCGCAGGCCCAGGTGCGCCCCGTGTGCGGCACCCGCGCAGCACAACGCAGCCAAGGTCGTCCGCCGGAAACAAGATCCGGACCAGCTCCGGTCCAAGGCGTGCGCACATCGAGCAGCCGCAGACATCCTCCCTGGTCAACAGCCATGTCGACCGTGTACCACCAGCAGACGAAGAACCTGTTGGTGTCGTACTCGCCGAAGAAGCTGGGCCTCTTCTGAGCCCACGAAAAAAGGCGCCTGACCCGGGCTTTTGCCCGTCAGGCGCCTTCCGCTGGACTCACTCAGAGCCAGGCCCGGTTTCCGTCGTACCCCCAGTTCCTCCCACCGCTATACCCGTCCCGACCAGCTCTTCCGGACCAGTCACGGACCAAAACTGCACTTCACCCCGCAGAAACGCCTCCTCCGCTGAAGCGGTCCCACTCCTGCAAAGACTGCTCGATGAGCCGGTTGGCCTGCTCGCGCACACCGTCCAGGAACTTCGCGTAGTGACGAAAAAGCACCTGGATGCTCTGGCCCGCGCGGCGGGCGAATTCGGCCGGGTCCACACCCGAGTGCAGCCAGAACGAGATCCCGGCATGCCGCAGGTCATAGGGCCGCTTGGCCAGACCGGAAGCGCGCTCCGTCCGGGTCAGGGCCGGCTCGCGGGCCCGTGCCCACGTTGTGCCGTACGCCGCGGCCTCCACGTAGTTGCCCGCCCTGTGACGACGGGCTGGCAACGCTGCCTTACCTAGAGCGTTTCGCTGATCTCCGTGATGACCGCCCGCAGCGGCGGTACGAGTTCCGGGTGGTCGCCGCGGAGGCGGACTGGAGCAGTTCCGTGGCCACGAACATCTGGGCGGCTTGGTCCTGCGGTGAGTCGATGACGTCGGCGAACTCGTGCTTCACGCGCGAGGCGATGATGGGTGCGAGGAGGCTGTAGAGGTACAGCAGCGCCGCGTCGTTCCAGTCACGCCTCGGCCCCCGCGTACTCCGACTCCTGCGTGGCCGCCTTGCGGTAGCGGGTCACGGCCATGCGGGACAGGAGGATGGAGGTGGCCGTGACGGCGAGCCACAGCGGCCCCATGAGGATGTGCAGGACTCCGAGCCAGGCGATCTCGGCCTGGCGGTAGATAACCACCTGCGCCACCAGGCTCGCGAGGCTCACCACCGAGATGAGCAGTGTCGTCACCCCGTAGAAGCGCCGGAGGGGCCGGTACGAGCGCCACCGCGGCGGGCCGCCGACCAGCCGGTTCGCGACCAGACCGGCCAGCGGGCGGCCGGCGGCCACCGACAGGACACAGACCACCGTCGCCACGGCCGGTACCAGGATCGGCAGCAGGAAGAATCCTTTGGCCTCACCGGTGCCGGCCGCCACGGCCGCACAGGCCACCGCCACCAGCGCGCCGATGACGGCGTGCCGTACCTGCTCCTTGGTGCGCAGACGCCAGGCGAGGACGACGATCACCGTCACCGTGGTGGACACCAGGGCGAGCCGCAGGCCACCGAGGCGGTCGGCGACGACGAACATGAGGGTGGGAGCCGCGGTGGCCACCAGTCCCGAGGCGCCGCCGAACCGTTGGATCACCGCCTTCCCAGGGCTGAGGCCGGAGCCCGGGAGGGGGCTGGGGAGGGCGCCCCCCGTCGAGACCTCGCTGTGTGGTGTGTCCATGGCTTCCTTCCGTTCGCCGCAGTTGCGGCGGGCAGCCCGGGCCGCCGGGGACGGCACGTGCTCGGTTCCCGGCACGCACCGGAGGATGGCGCGCGCCCCGCCGTACCCGCCGTACCCGCCGTGGCAGGCAACGTACGGCGGGACGCGAATGCGTGTGAGGTGTCAGGCCGAAGCGGACGCGGACGACGGCATGCCGGCGCCGCCCTGCGCCGTGTCGAAGGGGCTGGGCTGCGGGACCGCCCCCTGGTCACGCCACACCACGCCCCTGCGTTCGTGCGCGAAGAGGTGCTCGACGGCCAAGGCGATCTTCGGGCCGATCGCCCGGTCCAGCAGGTGCAGGGCCAGGTCGAGACCGGAAGTGACGCCTCCGGCGGTCACCAGGTCACCGTCGTCCACGACGCGGGCGCGGACGACGGTGACACCGTTCCGGGCGAGCAGGTCCACGCCCTGATGGTGGGTCATCGCGTTACGGCCTTTGATGAGCCCGGCCATCGCCAGAACCAGCGAACCCCCGCAGACCGTGGCCACCGTGGTGCCGGGCGTGGCGAGGGCCTTGGCCAGCAGCCCCGGAAGCTCGGTGGTGAGGGAGTTGCCGATGAGGACGGGGATGGTCGCGCCGGACAGGCCCCCGGTGAGGTCGCCCGTCCCCGCGGGCAGCGTGCCCGCCGCGCCGGGTACGACGATCAGGTCCGCGCGGCCCGGGTTCAACGGGGCTGCGGCCGTCAGGGAAACGCCGGGAATCCCACTGGGAACCTCCCTGGCCCCCTCGGCGCTGACCAGTTCGACCCGCACCTGGTCGGTGAAGTTCCCGGCGGCGCTGAACACCTCGTAGGGGGCGATGACATCCAGCGGGTCGAAGCCGTCGAAGAGGACGAACTGGGCGAGCATGGCACTTCTCATTTCTTCCGGGGCTGCCGGTCTCTTGACCGCGCCCCTCACGCTAGGCAGCGCGGCAGGGGCGGGCCATGGGCTGGATCGACAGTCTCCAACGGGATCTCGCCAACGCTATGAGCTGCGGCTTCTTCCTGCTGACCGACGTTGCCACGTCAGGAGACCGTGGGGAGTGGCGCCGAGCGCAGCGGCGGCCTTGTCGTGGGCTTCGGCTAGGCATCGTGCGTCAGCCGGTGCGGGGGCGGCGAGTACATCCAGGACGCTCGGCAGTCGGCTCGGGCTTGGAGATCTGCCATCAGGCGCACGCCAGGTCGGTGTGCATCCGCGCCTTGCGTTCAGACGTAGGGAATTGCTGCTCCCGCAGGCTCGAACCAGCTTCCAGGACGGCGCCCGCGTCGCCGAGGGACCAGTGGACGCCGACGGCGTATAGGGCGACGGCCGCCGGGGTAAGCGGGAACAGACGCTCGCGCGGGGCCTGCTCGGGCAGGAGGCGGGCGGCGCGCTGGGCTTCGCCGATGGTGGCCAGAGCCTGGGGCCGGTCGTCCGCGCGGGCCGCGCAGTACGCCGGGGTGCACAGCATCTGGGCCGTAAGCCGAGGTCTGCGCGCTCGTCTTGAGGCTGGTGGCTTCTACCTGGGCCGCGGCCTTCAGGATGAGGCGCTGGGCTTCGGCGGGCTGGTCCTGGCGGCGCAGGAGGATCTCATCTCGCAGGCGGCGGCTGCGGTGGCGAGCGGGGATCCGGACAGGTCGGCGTAGACGATGGCGCGGTCGGCGGCCTCGTGGGTCCGCTCGTAGCTGCCGATCTTGCTGAGGACCTGGGAGAACAGGCTGTAGCCGGTGGACAGGCGGGCCAGGTCCATCTCCTGACGGGAGCGGGCCGCTACATGTGCGTCGCCCAGCAGGCCGGGCATGGCCTCCGGCAGCCGGGCATGCCGGCCGGCGTCGGACAGTCAACGGGCGCAGGACAGGCGCTGGTCGAGCGGGGCCGGAGCCCTACGTTGGGGCCAGCCGCCGCGTCGTCGTCCCCGAACAGCTCGCCGCACTGACCGGACGCTCCGTCCACGCCCTGGCCGGAGCGATGCCGGAACCACGTGACCCGCCGCCGAACTGGGAGATGTTCCGTCATCAGCCGCAGGCCAGCTGCCACCGCTGCGACGCCCACCACCCCGGCGGCCCGGTGGTCCGGCTGCTGCCCCACCACACCTACGTCTGCCTGCGGCACGGCACCTGGATCGGCCCGCCCGACAGCGGCCATCCCGCCGTCGATCTCGCCCGGCTCCCGGACATCATCGACGCACAGCGGCGTTACCTGCTCCTCCTGCGGCGCTACGGCTGGGCCACCACCTGCGACGCGGGGCTGACCGGCCTGATGCTCTGCGCGCTCATCTGGTCCGTGGACGGGCGCCCGAAGCCCTTCGGCTCCCGGGGCGCCTGGGACGACCGCCTCCACC
Source organism: Streptomyces sp. NPDC030165 (assembly GCF_055573595.1). NCBI lineage: Bacteria > Bacillati > Actinomycetota > Actinomycetes > Kitasatosporales > Streptomycetaceae > Streptomyces > Streptomyces sp. NPDC030165. Next base: position 51,621 of record NZ_JBVIBD010000009.1, read on the forward strand.
TCCTGATCCCCTTTTCGGCCGGGAGAAGCAGGACTACGTCGACTACAGCACCTCGCGGCTGTTCGCCGCGGTCTATCCCGAAGCCGTCACCCTCGCCCCGCTGATCGCCTCGTCCTACTGGCGTCGGCTGGTCGGCGGCGCCGAAGCCGAGCAGGCCCGCTTCCTCGCGGAGGTCGCAGGCCGCGTCACCTACCCCTACAGCCCACCCGACCGCGGCGCCGACGCCCTCGCACACTGGGCCCTCGCCGACTCCTGGCGCCCACCCAGCCGACCCCTGACCACTACACACCCGGCCGCTCCCGCGGCACCCTCCCAGGCGTCGCGGCGAACCGGCTCGCCCGCCACGGGTAAAGCGCGATGTGGTTCAGCCACAGCCGCAGCGCCGGGACCAGGGCCGTACGCTCCTCTTCCACGGCCGCCTCAAGCCGATCCTCCTCCGAGACCGCGAACATCGGTACGTGAAGTGGGAAGGCCACATCTGGCACAGCACGCGCACCGACGACCAGATGAGGGAACAGGCCGCGAAGGAGCGCCGATCACTCGAAGGAACAGACCCTCACCCACCGCACTGAAGCGACCGGTGCGGTAGGTGCCGGCGACCGCGACCGGGTGCGAGCGTCAGGGCGAGGCGAGTACGGTCCGGCAGCGCGCGAACCGGGGTGGCGCTCGACGTCGTCCGCGTCGCTCGGGGTGGCTTCCTACGGGCCTGTCATGCCTCGGATGCTGTCGCAGACGTCTGGTTTGCGTCGGGAGCCCGGGATGCCGTAACGTGAAAAGGTTCCTGTGCCGAGGTATCGGTGGCAGCGACGGGATTCCCTGTATCTCCTGTATCGATCTTGAGGTGGCGACCTATTAACCAGGCCATGTAGTCGTCCGCGTTCCCCACGTGCTTCGTGTCGCACGTGTCCGGGGGCGGACGTCGCGCTGGCCTGAGTTGCGTCACCCTTCCCCGCAGTTTTTCTTCCCGGGTGCAGCTCTGCCGTCTGCCCCGGGTTTCGTGCTTTCCGGACCCGGTGCGGCTGTCGGCAGAGCTCCCCGATTCCTTTGGATCAGGAGTTCCCGTCGTGTCTTCCTCCGCGCTCGACGACGAGCCGAAGCACACCACCCAGCCCCCGACCCGGCCCACACCCGGTCTGTCGAAGATGGGCCTGGCGGCCTGGACCGCCCTCTTGGTGCTCCTGTGCGCCGAGCTGATGGACATGATCGACCAGTCGGTCGTCCTGACCGCCCTGCCCGCGATCCAGGAGTCCACCGGCGCCGGACCGGACACGATGCAATGGCTGACCACCGGCTATTCACTGCCCATCGCCGTCGGACTGATCACCGGCGGACGTCTCGGCGACCTCTACGGCCGGCGCAGAATCCTCCTCATCGGCACCGTCGTGTTCACCACGGCCTCACTGCTGTGCGGCCTCACTGCCGGGCCGGGCGTGCTGATCGCCGCCCGCGCGCTCCAGGGCGTGGGAGTGGCCGCGATGATCCCGCAGATCCTGGCCACCCTCCACGTCACCTTCGAGGGCCAGAACCGCAGCAAAGTGTTCGGCCTGTACGGGGCCGTGATGTCGCTCGCCAATGTCCTGGGCCCGGTGATGGGCGGTCTGCTGACCGAGGCGGACCTGTTCGGGCTGTCCTGGCGGCCGATCTTCCTGGTCAACGTGCCCGTCGGCCTCACTGTGATCCTCCTGGGGCACAGGTTCATCCCCGAGTCGACCGTGAAGAAGGCCGACCGGCTCGACCTGACCGGCATGCTGCTGTCCGCGCTGGCCGTCGTCCTGATCGTCTTTCCCCTCACCGAGGGTCACCTGCATCACTGGCCGCTATGGTGCTTCGCCCTGCTCGCCGCGGGCCTGCTCGTCCTCGGCGTCTTCCTGCGTCACCAGAAGCGCAAGCAGGGCAACGCCCCGCTCGTACCTCTGTCCCTCTTCCGGGGCCGGCAGTTCTCCGGAGGCATGGCCGCACAGCTGATGCACGGCCTTCTGTGCGGGCTGTTCTTCATGACCTGGACCCTCTACCTCCAGCACGGACTGGGCATGAGCCCCTTCCACGCGGCCCTGGCCTTCGTGCTGCTCTCCGTCGGAGAGCTGGGCGGTGCGACGGTCGTGGCGAGGAGCGGCGGGCGTTTCGCCCGCCGGCTGCCGCAGGCCGGAGCTCTCATCACGCTCGCCTCGATGGCCGCCTACGGGCTCCAGATCGAAGCAGGCCAGGCGGACCTGAGCCTCGTGGCGATGACTGCTCCGGTGGTACTGATCGGATGTGGCCTCGGCATGGTCGGCGGCCCGCTCGCCGACATGTCGCTGGCCAAGGTCCCGCACGAGGACGCGGGGTCCGCCTCGGGCCTGTTCAACACCGTCATGCACCTGGGCATCGCCCTGGGCACCGCGCTGACCGCGCTGGTGTTCTTCGCGGCCACCGGCGGCTCACCCGAGGCCGCACTCAACCGCGACGCGTTCATCACCGTGCTGTGGTGGGTCGGCAGCCTCCTGGCCCTGCTGTGGACCCTGCTGTTCTGCCTGCCCAAGCACACGAAGAACCGGGCCGGGTAGACCAGTTCCCCAAGGCGGCGGCACCCGGCCCGTGCCGCCGCCTCGTCCTCTCCCCGTACACCTCATACAGCCACGACGGGTGAAGCCTCACGACCACGACCACGCCCACAACCCGACCCTGCGGACACCTACGGGTACGGGAGCGGTAGGGCGGCCGGGCCGAACCACTGCCCGTCGAAAACGCGAGGTGGGACTTCACAGCATCGGCGCACGCTCTGAAGACACACTCTTCGCCATGCTGGCCACCCCCACTCGGCAGCGCAGCCTCTGACTGCACCGGACACGGGCCATCCGGCCGCTCAAGGGGGCCATTCAGCCCTGCTTGCGTCGCCGGTTCGGCCGGAAAAGTGACCATCACCCGGTGCGGGCCGGACCGCAGACCACGACAGCCCTGCGCGGCGCCGGGTCCCGAATCGCTGTCACCAGATGCTGCGGGCCCTTGCCACAGTGCCCCGGCGGTACCGGCACACACGGATCCGGACCAGGGATGACAGGAGCGAGGGACATGGGCATCGATGAAGTTCTGCGTCCCGGCGTGGGGCTGCGGTACGAGTTCCTCAACCATGACGGCGACCGGATCGGGGTCGTCGCCCGGCGGCCCGGCGACTTCGAGTTGATGGTGTATTCCAGGGACGACCCTGATGAAACCCGGCCGGTGCTCCGGCTCACCGATGAGGAGGCCGACACTCTCGCCGGGATCCCGGGCGCTCCGCGCATCGCGGAACGGTTCGCCGACCTGACCCGCGAGGTGCCCGGCTTGAGCGCCGGGCAGGTCGAGGTGCCTCCTGGCGGCCCGTTCGCCGGGCGTGCTCTGGGCGACACCCGGGCCCGTACCCGTACCGGCGCGTCGATCGTGGCCGTAGTGCGCGGCGAGGAAGTCATCGCCTCCCCCAGGCCTGCCCGGCCCCTGCATGCGGGTGACGTCCTGGTGGTCATCGGCACCCGTGTCGGCATCGCCGGCGTCCAGCGCATCGTCCAGGGTTGATCCGGCGCACACACCGATCACCCTGCTGCTGGAGCTGGAGGCCGTCCTGACCGTGCTGAGCCTGCTCGGCGCGGTCGCCCGGCGTTTCGCCCTCTCCCCTGTGCCGCTGTATCTGCCGGCCGGGCTGGCTCTCGGCGACGGCGGCCTGGCTCCGGTTCCGGCTGCCCGGGAGTTCGTCGACACCGGCGCCTCCATAGGTGTCATCCTTCTGCTGCTGATCCTCGGCCTGGACTTCACCGTCCCGGAATTCACCGCCGGCCTTCGACACCACCGCGACTCCGCGGGTGTCGACCTTCTCCTCAACGCCGCCCCCGGTGCCGCCATGGCGTGGTTGCTCGGCCTGGACATCACCGGAACTGGCCTTGGCGGGCGCCACCTACGTCTCCTCCTCCGGCATCATCACCCGCCTCTTGAGCGACCTGCGCCGCCTGGGCAACCGGGAGACCCCGGCGGTGCTGTCCGTCCTGGTGGTGGAGGACTTCGCCAAGGCCGCCTACCTGCCCCTGCTCGCCGTCGTCACCTCCGGCGGTACTTGCTGGCAGGCCCTGCTCGCCCTGCCGGCGGCCACGGCGACCCTCACCGCCGCGATCACCGCCTCCGCCCGCTGGGGCCATCACATCGGTCGGATCGTCTCCCACCCCGGCCCCAAGCAAGTTCTGCTACGGATCCTCGGCCTCACCCTGATCGTCGCCGCGCTCGCCGAGACCGTCCACGTCTCCGCGGCCGTCGGCGCGTTTCTCATCGGCCTCGCGCTGACCGGCACCGTCGCCGAAAAGGCCCGGGCCGTACTCAGCCCCTGCGCGCCCTGTTCGCCGCCATGTTCTTCCTGGCCCTCGGCCTTTCCGTCGATCCTGTGGAGCTGCTGCCGACGCTGCACGCCGCCGCGGCCCTGGCCGTGAACGGCTTCCGACTGGAACTGACCGAGCACTCCGAGCAGCCGGTGGAGGTGCACCTCACCCCAGGAGTCACGGTCAACGGGCGAATCGACCTGATCCGCCGAATCGACACCGGTGAGCAGTCCCTCGTGGACTTCAAGTCCAGGGAACGCGCCCAGCCTGACGCCGTCGCCCTTGAACAGCTGCACATCTACGTGGCCGGGGACGAGGAGCTGAGCGGCAAGCGCGCCGACCTTGTCGAGGTCTTGAACAACTGCGCCAGAACGATATGCCCCGCAAGACCTCGTGGTGCGACACTTGCGCCGCCTGCGACTTCGCCACGATCTGCCGGGGCCGGCCCAACACTCGGTAACTGTGCTCAACCGCGACAGCCCGTCGGGCCGCGGTGTTGTGCGATACCGGCACCACGGCCCGACCTCCACACCTCCGCTGCGACCCGCGAGGAGGCTTGCAAGCCGAATCAGGTCGACGCGCTCTGTAGGCGATCACCCGTGCATCACGTAGGAGGCTTCCCTCCCTTCGGAGGTGCGCGGCACGATGACGATCACAGAACCCCCGGCAATCCGCCAAGCCCTTACCGCCAGTTAGGCGGCCTGACCAGCGACGAACAGCGCCTGACTCCCCATCAGGTCGAGCGTCAAATGAGCGTCACGAGCCTCATTTCAGCGTCAAGATATCGCCCTTAACGACCACACCGCACATAACGCGCACGCGCAAAACCGCAGGTCAGGAACCCTTAGCCGCTTTCTCAGGGATCATCACACACTCCACATGTTGCGTAACCGGGAACAGATCACGAGTCGCCTCCGACTGCCGCCCCCAGCCCCCGCGTTCCAAAGGGTGACCTCATGGCGTACGGATTCACCGGGGACCGAAGCAGCCCGGCAACGGTCTGCGACAGGTCGGAATCAGCCCCTCCGTGATCCTTTGTGGCCAGTTCCGGCCTCACGCCACCACCCCCTGCGGCCGCTACATTCACCCCGACCGGACACACACGATCAGGGGGAAGTGGGCAATGATGCGCCCCATCAGACCCATCAGCCGCACCGGCAGATCACTCATGGCGGTGACCGCTACGGCAGCCGCCTGCGCGGTCACTGCCATGGGGCTTGCCGCCTCACCGGCTGCCGCAGCACCCACCACCACGACGGCGCAGACGCCCGCGCCCGGCGACACCTGTACGGCGGCCGACCTCGGCACACGCCACCCGTACATCAAGACCACCGAAGTGTCCCCGACGATCACCCACTTCAAGGGCTGGTACGTCACCGAGGGCACAACCGGCACCCAGACCGTCACCACCACCAGCCAGACGACCATCACGGTCTCCGTCGGCCTCAACGGCAATGTCGAGGGCGGTTTCGGCACCGAGGTCCTCGGCAAGGTCGGCGCGAGCCTGGGCCTGAACGTAAAGGTCGACTACACCTCCACCAGCACCGAGTCGAACGCGGTCACGTGGAACTTCAACCAGCCCGGCTACTACGGCGCCTACAAGGGCACGAAGAAGGTCACCGGCACGTACGGAAGCCTCAACTGCAACCGCGTCCAACAGGGCGGCGGGACTTGGGCGCTGAAGTGGATCGAGGGACCCGACGGCGGCAACTTCACCACCTACACCACCCTTGAGGAAGGCGCGGTGCGCTGCCAGGACAAGGTGCCCGCAGGCAGCATCATGGCCAAGGCGCAGGCTCTCCTCGACTGCGGCTCGGCCGCCGCTAAGGCCGAGCACCCGGCGGGCGCGGTGGCGCCGACGGCGAAGCAGATGCGGAACCGCCTCGTGCAGCGCCCGGCTCTCGCCGGCGGCACGTCTGCCGAACAACCCGAGGCCACCGGGCGTAGCGCGCGGGCCGCGCTCGACTGCCAGGCCGGCGTCTACAAGATCGCCGTACCGGGCAAGCCCCTGTCCTGGGGCGCGCCGCTCCTGGCGGCCGACGGTGTCCGCCTGCGGCCCTCGACGATCTTCAGTGCCCACCTGGACAACTGGCGCCTGTGCAACGTGACGGAGCGCAACGGGGTCCTTGAGGCATCCCTGTGGAACTGGGGCAACGGCGGGTGTGCGACCATCGCCTCGCAGAACGCGGCCACCGATCGGGCGGTCCTGCAGACGACGACCTGCGCGGAGGACGACCTCCAGCGGTTCTACATCTACCGCGACGTACCCGGCAGCTCGAAGATCGGTGTGCAGAACAAGTACACCGGCTCCATGATGGGCCACGACCGGTACGCGGACGGGGAGTTCATCCGTCAGTACTCCAGCGGCCGGCAGGACGGTACGGGCACGTACAGCCTGATCGGAGTCTGACGGCCCACACCCCGTGAGCGGCCCCGCACGTGCCCCCGGCCTCCCGGTTGCGTGCGGGGCCGTACGCGTCCCTGCTCCTGGTCTGGCCTTGGGGGCCTGGGCGTGTTGCTCGATCGTCATGGTGTCGGGTGACCGGGTTCCGGGGGCGGCGATGGCGCCAGCTCGGCCATCGCCCCCTGCGCCAGGTGCCCGCGCACCCTCTCGGCCGCGCGCCGGCGACGGGCCGCCCCGGATACCGCCGTCTGCCCCGTGACGGAGGCCACCGTCTCCAGACCGACGAGCCGCTCACCGTAGAAGCGGTAGCGGACCAGATCGATGCTGCGCCGGTGCTCGCGCACGGCATGCACGTCGTAGCGGGTGAAGTCGCCCGCCACACAGATCAGCCGCGGAGCACTCCACCGCACCCGGGACGCGGCTGCCGCCCCCAGACGCTCGCGGACCAGGTGCCCCGGACTCGGCCCGGTGGTCCATCAGCCACGCCAGGTGGAACAGCCCCTGGTTGATCACACTCGCATCCGTGCCGCGCTCGTACTCGACGACCACCGGCGCATCGTTCTCGTCCAGACCCAGCGAGTCGATCCGCCCGCCGTGCACCGGACCGGTGCCGTACTCGCTCGCCAGGAACCGCACACTCAGCATCATCTCCGAGTGCGCCTCGATGAGATGCTGCACATCCGCCTCGGCCTCAGCAAGACGCGGCGCGACCTCGCTCACGCCGCCATTCGTCGTATGGAACAGCTTCAGCCCCGACACCTTCCCCTCCTCGACTCCGGGACTGCCAACGCCTGCGAGGCCCCCGATTGCTTCCGCGCAAGACCGCAAAACGGTGAAGATCATGTGAGAGCCTGGCCGTGGCCACTCGGATCACTCGTGTCCCCCCAGCACCGGAAGCCTGCCAATCCCCCATGCGTCCCCCGCGCCCCAGAGGACTGCACCGGCGGAGCGCGTTTCCCCAGGTCAGCCCCCATCGTATTGATCATGGGCCGAGTGCCTTCCACTGAGATTCCACGCGTGATGTCGCATGAGAGCAGAGTCTCTGACCTGGCGCTATCGAGGGCTGCCCGGTGACACCACGCCGAGATCATCAGTAAGAGGCTCCACGAGACGGGGTGGCGGGCGACGGCCAGGAGCCGGTGCAGGTCGTCCTCCGTCAGCACGGCGCTTTCCGCCGCCGCGCCGTTGCCCGCGAGGACGCCGCTCTCCCGGATCAGGTACTCCATGTGATCGAGGTCGTCGGGGCGGTCGTCCTCGTCCCGGTCGCCCCAGCCTTCGAGCATCACGTGCGCCAGCCAAGCGCAATTGTGCGCGTCACTGGGCCTCCGCCAACTTGTAGTCACTGGTCAAATGGTTGGTGTGACCAGTGCTCAGGGTGCTCACGCTGGTCATGGGCGGAAGTCTGCGCAGTAGATCGTCCGTCAGCGGTTGGTTGCCGGTTCTTCGGTGCTCGAATCGGTGGCGGACGTGCGCTTCCCGACCAGTGACAGGCGTGGCTCCGACGCCGTGGTGTTCGGCCACGGAGCCTCCGCAAAAACCCGTTGACGGAACCACGGCAGCCACTGCTACGTTTCCGGTGGCCGTGCAAGAGAACGAGGAGGTGGTACCCGTGAACGTATCGACATGGGTGCTCCTCTCCGGGGTCATGGTCGGGCGATAGGTCGTCCGGGAGCGCCGTTCAATGGCACTCCGAAAGGCACGACCATGCAATTCACTTCTGAACAGCGTCTCGACGACGCTGTCCTCGAGCGCGAATTCACCCTCGGCGAGATCCCCGGCATCCTGTGGACGCCCGCATCCACGTCCGCACCGGCGCCGCTGATCCTGCTCAGCCCTCCTCCTCTCGGGCTGCGCAAGGCGTACCCCCGACTGGTGGCCCGAGCCCGGCACGCCGCGGCGGACGGCTTCGCCACGGCCACCATCGAGCTCCCCGGAAGCGGCGACCGGCCCCGCCTGCCCGCCGCCGAGCAGGCCCTCGCCGACCTGCGCCGGGCTATGGAGGCCGGCGAGCCGGCCAGCGACGAGATCATCGACGCCCTCATCCTCCCCCTGGTCGACAAGGCGGTCCCGGAATGGCAGGCCGCCCTGGACGCCCTCCTGTCGCTGCCCGAGATCGGCGGCCCGGTCGGGTACTCGGGGGGAGTGATCTCCATCGGGACCCGGCTGGCGGTGGTCGAGCCGCGCATCTCGGCCGCTGTTCTGTTCGCCGGGAGTTTCGTCCCTCGCACCATCATCGAGGAGGCCCGCCAGGTCACCATTCCGCTGCACGTCCTGCTGCAGTGGGACGACGAAGGCAACGACCGGCAGGCGGCCCTGGACCTGTTCGACGCCTTCGGCTCCAAGGAGAAGACGCTGCACGCCAACATGGGCGGGCACACCGGCGTCCCGCAGTTCGCGGGGGACGCCGCGGCCCAGTTCTTCACCCGACACCTGAAGTGACGCCGGGCCGTCAGGCCACCAGCAGACGGTAGCCGCGTCGGCCAGGAGGCTGCTCATCCAGGGACAGGTCCCGGCCCTCCTCGGCTCTCTGCACCACGGGCCCCTGCCAGACTCTTGGCAGGGGCCCGTGCTGCCCGAAGCCATGAATTGCTCGACGTCTGCGGAGCTTCGAGTGCTGCCCGAACTTGTGTACTGGTGCCGTCGGCTCGTGAACGAAGCCACTCGATCACCCCTTTTCCGGAAAGCCTCATCAACGGGCTTCTACGATCTGTGCATGCTGGATCCCGAGCTGCTGGAACGGATCACCGCGCGGCGCGCGGAACTGGACGAAATTAAAGGACGGCTGGCCAAGGAGTGGACGGAGGTGCGGGCTGAGCGGGATGAGCTCGCTGTCGCCAAACGGGTCCTTGAACGGGTGTCCGGGCAACTCGCCGAGGAACGCGCCTCGGACCTGCCGGCGCCCGGGCAGGTGGCCGGACGAGCGGTGATGCTGATCCCGCACCGCGAACCGGGCGTGGAGGATCAGCACGTTGCCGCCGGACTGTCAGCGCATTCTCACCGTTGTGCGGCAGGCCGCGGGACCGGTCATGGCCCGCGAGGTCGGCGAGGCGGCGGGCGTCGACATCAGCGTGCGGAGCAAGCCGGAGCCGCTGCGCGGGAAACTGGTCAGACTGGTCGATCGCGGCTGGCTGCGGAAACTCCCCGACGGCCGGTTCACCACGCGCCTGTGACCAGGGGCACGGCCGCCCGGAGCGGTGCGGCACGGGCGTAACCAGGGTGCCCCCGGCGGCCGTTGGAATTGTGTGACGAATACCAAGAAGCATGCCGAGGACACCTGCCCGCTTGTCTTCCAGTGCCGTCTGTTGCTGTCCACGCGCACCGTCAACCACCTCGCCGATCTGCTCAGACGCCATCTGAAGGCGATCAGGTCCCGGTGGCGGATCCTGCCACCCGGGAAGATCGCGGTGATCGTCCTGGCCGTACTGCACCACGACGAACGCCTGGCCGACATGGCCGGCGGCAACGACGTGTCCGAGTCCACCGTCCGACGCTGGCGGGGGCTCTCATCCGCATCGGTGCGTTGCGGGCGCGCCTGTGGTTGGCCGTGCTGGTACGGCTGTGAGGTGAGCCGCGCGGTGATCCCGTCCCGCTGCCCGCCGGCTTCCGTTGTCCACCGATCCGGTGGCAGTAGCGGCCCCTGGCGCAGTGAACGTGGTCGGCTGCGTCACGTGCGATTCAGTTTTCCGAGTGGAGGAGGGCCGCCGCGACGCCCTGCTCCACCGTGGGCTGTGGGCATAGAGTTTCGCTCAGCCCGGCTATGTGCAGGATGTGCAGGTGCCACGGATGAGCGCAGACCAGTCCCAGGCAGCCGCCGTGTGCCAGGGCACGGCGGCGGACCCGGCACAGCAGGGACAGGGCGGAGCAGTCGAAGAAGCTCACCGGGCGGAGGTCCACCAGCACCCGGGGACCGGGGAGAGTGAAGGCGGCCTCCAGCAGAGTGCCGGCGTAATCGGCGGAGGCGAGGTCGATTTCACCGCGCAGCTCGATCACGGTGAATCCCTGCACGGCATAGGGGGGCGTGCGGCCGTCCGGCCCGGAAACGTTTCTTGGGCCGGTAGGTGCCGGAGGGCTGGCTGTGCGGCGTGACGTCTTCGCCATGGCGTAGTCCTGGGTTGACACGCCCCGCACCCCGGTGGTGACGAAATCGTGTGCCGTGCAGACAGCACCCGAGGTCCGGGGGTGACGGGTCAAAGGTAGCCAAGTGGCCGGTCAGTGACGCGCAGAAGCCCGCCGGTTCCCCCGTACGGGTGAAGTCCGCCCAGCACCACGCGCGCACCCTGCCGTCAGCTCCCGGGGCCCGCGCCCATGACCGGCGCAGGCCGCGGGCACGCCGGCGCCTGCACGACCGGGTGACGCCCTCGGGCCGATGCGCGGGAAGACGGCGCCGGTATGGAGCCACTGGAGGACGAGAGCAGACCGGCGGCCGGGCACGGCACGCTGTCGGGTGCGAACTGGCTGGACGGCCCGCACCTGCTGAGCACGGCCCTGTGCAGGCTGCCGCGTGCAGCACCAGGGCGCGGCTCGCGGCAGTTGCAGCCGTGTCGACAAAGCCACCGTGGAGCTGCCGCAGAACGTGTGCGTCTAGGCACCCCGGCGGCTGAACACTGGTGGTTGAAACGGGCGTGTGGGAAGCGGACGCGAAACGAGTGGGGCCGAAGGGCTGGGAGCCCAAACCTGCCGGGCGTTGCCGCCCCAGTTGCCACGGCCCTGCCCGCTCGGCCAAGGCCGCGGTCCCCCTGCGGGGCGGCGTCAGGGCGTGGTGAGGGCGGCACGGACGGTTCTGCCGCCTCCGGGACCATCGACGATCTCCAGACTCTGGGCGGGGGCGTACACGATGGCCAGACCCCGGCCGCATTCCGTATCCGCGCTGAGCAGGCGGGTACGGGACCGGTCGGGACTGTCGTCATGGACCTCGGCCATCAGGTGCCGGGGCTGGGCGCACAGACTCAGACGGCAAAGGCTCTTGGTGTGACGGATGCCGTTGGCGACCAGTTCGGTGACGAGCAAGGAGGCGTCGCCGGTGTCGACGGGCGGCGGACTGGCACGGCCCTGATAGGCCGTGGTCAGCCAGCGGGCCCAGAAGACCGTCTCGGGGCAATGCGGTGAGAGGTATTCGATGCGGGCGTGCGGGTGGTTTCGTGCGGTGATCGTCGATCCCCACAACGGACAGCTCATCGCGGCCCGGGCGGCGGTCGGCGCCCGGTAACCGGTTGCCTTGCGTGTACCCGTTCGGGTGAGGCGGACGCGAAGCCCGCCGCACGGCACACGCGTACGGGAACAAGGATCCGCCGGTATGCGCCCGGCGCTCACGACGCATCTGCCTGGTGACGTACTCAACGTACTCGTCTTGGAGCCTGCTGACGCTTTCGCGCGGTGCCAGGAGTCCGTGCCGGTTGAGGTGTGTATCGCCGCCGCCTTTGCCCGACGGCGGCGACCGTTCACCACGGCCAGCCGGCCGACTGCGGCGAACATGCCCTGAACACACTGCGGGAGGACATGCAATCAAGGTACCGACCGGGTAACCCCGTGCCAGGCGCGCAAACGCCATCCTCCGAGCCACGTTCGGTGCCGGCACCTCCCCCACCGCACGGCTCCCCGCCGCCTGCCGCCAGGCCGCGCCCGGGCCGTGGAGCCCGAAGCCCCGTCCGGGCGCAGAACGCGGGAAATTCCATGCCGACGATCGGGGTGTTACCGGGGCGAGGGGACATGATGCCTGCGGCACGGTAAGCGCGTTGGGGTGTGGCTCTCCCGGAGTGATCCAGGCGATCAAGTGATGAGGTCGTATCCGCCCGAAGGCCCTGCCCGGGACGGATACGAGCTCGCAACTTGATCACCGCAGTCCCTGCGAAAGGGCCGCCCGCCGGGGCAGGAGCCGGGTGAAGAACGACCGTAGGTGGCGCCGCACCATGGGCACCGATACGGCCGGGGTGATCCTGCCGACCAGCGCGTTCCGGGCTTCGGCCGCCATCAGCCCGACGGCCTGCAACTGGGGTGCCATGACGGCATGGTCGGTGAACACCCAGTGCGCGGCATGGTCGATCTGTCGCAGATGGGTATACCCCCGTGGGTGGGCGAGCATGGACGCCCATGAAAGCCCCAGTTCCTTCTTCGCCGCCTCCTCGCCGATGAACTCCTCGGACCCCAGCAGGAGCAGCGGCCGGTCCACCCCGTAACGGGCGACGGGGTAGAGCTCCCCCAGCTGACCGGGCCTGTCCGGCGGATGGTCCAGGTAACCTTCCAGGTTGACCGCCGCAGTGATACGGCGGTCCTCATACATGGCCTCGGCCACGGCGGTGCCCCCGCCGAGTGGCCGTAGCAGCCCACCCGTCGCAGATCCAGGGCGTGCCCGAGACACTCCGGCAATGGACGGCCGGCCGCATCCGGATTGCGCCCGGCTGCGAGAGACGCCAGCTGGTCGAAGACGAAGCGTAGGTCCGCGACCCTGGCGTCGATCATGGTGCGGAAACGCTGCCGGTCCTTGCGAGGGTCATCCCGGAAGACCGTTGTGCGGTAGGGCTTGTCCCGGTATGCCGTGGTGTTCGGGAACTCGACTTCGCTGGCGTCGCCGGGGTGATCGACACTCACCACCACATGGCCGTGACTGGCCAGGTCCTCGGCGACCCCGGTACCCAGGGTGCGCGGATCGCCGCCGCCCGGGCTGTAGAGCAGCACCGGTCGCGGTACGGCCGGCGCGGGCGCGCCCGTGTGCGCATGGGAGAGGGTGGCCGCCCAGTCCACACCGGAGGAGGGCAGTCCATGGACGGGGACATCAATGTCGTGGAACATCGCCGCGGCGCTCGCCGTCATCTGCGGTGCGACCGGATGACCGCGGACGGTACGGGCCGGGTACAGCACCGTGACCACGACTTCCCGTACGGGGATCGCGTGGTCCCACGGATCGCGCCGGGAGCGGTCGACCAGATAGAGGGTGGTGACCCCGATGCGGTGCGGGCCAGTCGGCGCGGGCAGCCGTAAGGCGACACCGTCCGCGGCCCGTGCCTGGGCCCGAGCGATGCCGCCGCCCACGAGCAGCAACCCCGCTGCCACTGCAGCCGACTTGACGACGGTCCGGCGGTCCGTTCCGGCGGCACCATGGGCGAAAGCAGAAGGGGACATGGCGTGCATGCTGTCGTCCGACGGGGACCGCGGGCAAGGGCTGAGGGCCAGACATCCCCCCGTGCATGGGACGGGTTCGTGCGGTCTGAACCAAGGACAGGTTTGCCTCATGTCCCCGAGAAGGAGCCGCACCCAGCGCGTTATGGCCGCAGGGCCGCGGTGTCCCTGCGGCTCAAGGCGTCCAGCCCTGCGCACGGAAGGCTCCGCCTCGTTGCCCCGACCTGCCCAGTACCACCTGCTCCCCCTGCCCGAGGGGACGCGGGAGACGGTGAGCTACCGGGCTTCCGTCATCCGGTGCCGCGCGGTCGTGCCAACGGTGCTCCTTGATGCGGCAGCGGTGAAGTGGATGACCATCGACGCCCTGGCGGTGCTGGTCCGCAAGGCGATGCGCCTGCACTCGGCCGGCGGCGAACTGCTGCTCGCCGGGGCGGGCCCCGCCCTACGCGAAGTCATCGAACGCACCGGTACCGGGCCGTTGTCGGCCGTCTTCCCCGACAGTACGGCCGCGGTTCGCACGCTGGCCGAAGACGGCCGCCCCTGGCGCCGGGCGGAGCTGTCCGCCGGACACAGCCCCCCTTCACCGCCCCATCACCCCCACCCGGTTACCACCGGCCGTGACCATCGAAGGAAGGAATCGCGACGGTGCGTGACCGACAGCGGCGATGGTTCGTTGCCCCGTCCAGCAGACAGCCCAGGCCGGGAAGGGAACGCCGGAGGGCCATGCACGTCGTCGGGAACGTGCGGGCCAATCACCCGTGTCTCCGGGGCGCCCCATGCGCCGCCCCGGAACAAGCCGGGCGTCAGGTTCGAGCGGGAATGACCGACTGGCGGCTCCCGGTCGGGAAGCCTCCAGTCCCGGCTGGTCACGCCAGCCGCGAAAGAGTCAGCTCCGCGCGCCCCGGCTACGGCGCACGATCACCACACCGCCGAGCAGCGGTGCGGCGCTCGTCGCGGCTGCGGCAGCGAGGTTGTCGCAGCCGGTGTGCGCCAGCGCCGGGGACCTGGCCCCCTGCCTGATCTCCCGGCCCGTTCCGCCGGTCGCAGCTGCGACCGGCGGAACCCGGGAGTCCACGACACCGGCGGTATCCGCCGGCGGACGGTGACCAGGCCCCTGAGAACCGGCAGGCGGCTGGTGCCCACCCGGCCCCGGAACACCGGGAGCCTCGTGCCCCTGAGACTTGTGCCCCGGAGTCTGATGGCTGCCCGGCGGCTTTTGACCAGGGGACTTGTGCCTGCCGCACAGGTTCACCGGCACATGGACAGGGACCTGAAGCAGGTTGCCCGCGAACAACCCCGGGGAGGCCGCGGTGCGTCCCGCAGCGCCGGTGTCGGCATGCGCACCAACCGTCGCACCGGCCAATACCCCGGTCGCCGCCGCGGCGACCAACACGCTCTGATTCACAAGGTGTTGCACGTGTGGTCCTTCATCTTTCCGAAGATGACGAACCGGACACCCGGTGATGACCAGGCGCCCACATCCCGAAGGGATACCGCCCAGCCACTTGACCTGAGGAACACCGTCCATGCAGCGAACACCCGGCTCCCCCGCTCTCCCTGACCAGCCATGACAGAGACGGACAGAGGCGCTGAACGCGTCGCATCGGACCAAACGATCGTCACACCGGCAGGAACCGCACGACCTCCGTGCACCACACCGCCTGAACGGTCCTCCCCCGCCCGCATCCCCTTTGCGGGCCCCCTGATGCATGGGCATGCGTTCGTGGCAGCCGACGACGGACGGGTCAGCCTGTACGGGGCCCACTCTCAGGAGCCCCGGGCCCGACAAAAACGCCGGCCAGTCACGTGCATAGCGCGGCATGCCGGGGCGCGTGATCGGCGTCTGGGCGCGCGGGCGCGCACGGTGGGTGCAGTGCGGTTGTGCAAATGTCCGTGTTCGGTAATGGACCGTCGCATCTTCAACCATGGCCTGCCGGGCGGGGCGCACCGTGAGGTCCACCCGGCAGCCGTCCGGGCATCTGATCCCACCGGTCCCGCTCGGGCGGGGCTGTCCGCAGGAGGTCGCTCACGCCCCGTCCCGTACGTCTGGCCGCCGTCACCCACGGCATCGTCGACACCAAGCACTGGAGATCGTCTTCAAAGGGTCAGATCCAGAGCAGGAGTGAGGCGATGGTGACGGCGGCTTGGTAGGACTCGCGGGTCCTGTCGTAGCGGGTGGCCAGGCCCCGCCACTGCTTGAGCTTTTGAAAGCAGCGCTCGACCACGTTGCGCTGCCGGTAGATCCGGCGGTCGAAGCCGGGTGGCCGGCCGCCCCTGGAGCCTCGTCGCAGACGGCCGGACGCCTGGTCGATCCGTTCGGGGATGTTGTGCGGGATGCCTCGTTGCCGCAGGTACGAACGGATCGTGCGGGAGCTGTAGCCCTTGTCGGCGATCAGATGGACGGGGCGGGCGCGGGGCCGTCCTGGCCCCGGCCGCGGCACCCGGACGGCGGCCGTCACGGCCTCGAAGCGGGTACAGCCGTTGGTGTTCCCGCCGGACAGGACGAAGCCGAGGGGCCGGTCACGGCCGTCGCAGGCCAGATGGATTTTGGTGCTCAGCCCGCCTCGGGACCGGCCGAGGACATGATCTGCCGCTTCGTTCTGATCGACGGCCCCCTTTCCCCTCCGGCGGCGTGCTGGTGAGCGCGTACGATCGTGGAATCCACCGAGACGAGCCAGTCCACGTCTCCGGCGGCGTCCCGCTCGGCCTGGACGGCCCGCAGCATGCGGAAGGACGTGCCGT
Source organism: Streptomyces sp. NPDC030165 (assembly GCF_055573595.1). Lineage (NCBI taxonomy): Bacteria > Bacillati > Actinomycetota > Actinomycetes > Kitasatosporales > Streptomycetaceae > Streptomyces > Streptomyces sp. NPDC030165. The sequence goes on from NZ_JBVIBD010000009.1 coordinate 68,196, forward strand.
CCAGAGCCCACCGGCTTAACCGGGTGTACGGGGTCTGCCAGGACCCGTACCGCTCGGGCACATCACGCCAGGCAGACCCCGTACGCAGCTTCCACACGATGCCGTTCAACACCACCCGGTCATCCACCCCGGGGGCCGGCCGGCTGTCCCGGACTCGGGTAACAGCCGTGACAGCACGGCCCACTCAGCATCGGAGAGTTCATGACGACGCACCACGGCAAACATGATCCGTCACGCAAGATGATCTTTGAAGGCGCCGCCTAGGCCGCCGCTGACCCCTGATCCGGGGCCGCCCACCACGGCCCCGGACATCCAAGTGCGCCGCAGTCGGCGAAAGGGCCGCGGCGCACCGCTCTGTTGTGGTGCCGTACGGCCACGTATAGCGGCCGGTTATTGGCCCTTGGCTCCGTCCTCCGGCACCGGCAGACTGTCCCTGCCCCCGGCCGATGACCGTCGGAGGTGACACACGCTTCGTCACTGCTCTCAGCCCCGGCCCGCTCCGGCCATCCGCCCTCACCACACACCGGTTCGGCACCACGTCGGCCCGGCTCCGCAGGCCGCCGCAGTAGCGGCGGAGACCGGCGGGCGCTCCACAGCGGCCGTACGCTCCTGCTTCGCCTGTGCAGCGATCTCGACCTGGGCCTGGCCGACCGCCTGCATCCCGAACGCCTGCCGGTGGCCTCGCCCACCCGTCGCCCCGTGCCGTGACCTTCACCGGCCACCGGCGTTGAACACCTGCCACCGCACCGAAGATCTGACTAGGCTCGTCTCGTTCGAGGTGTGAAGGTGATGGTTCCGGAAACCGTCCTCCTCAGCGCCTGGGGCCGGACTCCTATGTCCGAGGCCACACCGGCTCACCGCATACGGGGAGGCACCGCAGGGTGGCATCGGTGAGCAGGCCGCCGGGGCCGCGGCGGGTCGAGGATGACGCGTGGAGCGTGGTCGGCCCGGCGTCGCGGCGAACGGGCGTGCGCCCGGCTTTGCCCGGCCGGGCGCGGTTGGTCCTGGTGTGCGAATGTCGCCGGCGGGCGGTGTGGGCCATACTGACGTCGCAACAAAGACACAGGGGGCATCGTGCAGATCCCGCAGGGCCCCGGCGGGCCGTGGCCGGCCGGGGCGGTGCTGACGGTGTACCCCTTGCCGGACCGGCCGGGGGTGCGGGCGGCGGGAGAAATCAGCTTGAGTACGCGGGTGACCTGGGAGGCCGCGCTGGAGCGTCTGGCCGCTCCCGGTCACGAGGTGTTCCATGTGGAGCTGTCGGCGGTGACGTTCGTCGATGTGGCCGGAGCCTCCGCCCTGGCTCTCACGGCGCAGAGCCTGGGAGCCGGGCGGCGCATCGTGGTGAGCCGTCCTCCCCTGACGCTGCGGCGCCTGCTGGAGCTGTTCTGGCCCGGTCTGCCGGCACTGGAGGTGGTGGAGTGACGTCCATGGCCGCACCTGCCGGACCGTTTGCGCACCCCGCTCTCTTCTACCGCGATGACCAGCAGTATGCGGCGGGCACGGTGCCGTTCATCCTCGGCGGCCTGCAGGCCGGAGAGCCGGTGGCTGTTGCCGTCCCCGGTGCCCGGCTGGCACTGCTCAAGCGGGAACTGGGCCGGCATGCCGCTGCGGTGCGCTTCATCGACATGACGCAGGCCGGGCGCAACCCGGGCCGCATCATCCCGGGGGTGCTGCGGGCTTTCGCCGATGCCCAGCCGACCGGGCGGGTCCGGATCATCGGTGAGCCGATCTGGCCGGGCCGCTCGGCCGCCGAGTACCCGGCCTGCGCCCAGCACGAAGCACTGATCAACGCGGCGTTCCGCGGTCGCCCGGTCACCATCCTGTGCCCCTACGACGCGGCCCGCCTCGATGCCACCGTGCTCGCCGACGCCTACGCCACCCACCCCCACGTCATCGACCAGGATCACCAGCGGGCCAGCCCCGCCTATGACCCCGACGCCATCATCACCCGCTACAACGAACCGCTTACGCCTCCGCACAGCGTCGTGGCGACCGCGTTCACCGCGCACGAGCTGCCCGCGGTGCGAAAATCCGCGGTTCGGCGCGCGGAGGAACTGGGTGTGGACGCAGCGCGGTTGGAGGATGTGGCGCTGGCGGTGGCCGAACTGACCACCAACAGTGTCGTGCACGGCGGCGGTTCGGGAACCCTGCGAGTCTGGGTTGAGGACCGGCAGGTGGTGTGCGAGGTCCGTGACCGCGGTCAACTGGATGACCAACTGGCCGGACGGCGCCCCGCTGACCGGGCGCAGCCCGGCGGGCGCGGGCTGCTGCTGGTCCACCTGGTCGCCGACCTCGTCCGGTTGCACACCGGTGAGCAGGGCACCACCGTGCGCTGCTACTTCGCCTGTTAGCCGCCGCTGTCCGAGGCGTCGGGCGAGGCGGTCAGCGCCGCGTCGATGTCGGGGTAGACGGGGATGAAGTGGTGCAGCCCGATCTGGTGCAGGGCCCGTCCGACGCGGTCGGGGGCGCCGGCCAGGGCCAGAGTGCCGTGGTGCAGCCTGGCCTCGCGCATCAGGCCGATCAGGGCGCTGATTCCGGAGGAGTCGCAGAAAGTGACTGCGGAGAAGTCCAGGAGCAGGCACCCGGGACCGTTCACGAGCAGCTGGTGGCCCTGGGTGTAGAGGGTGTCGGCGCTGGTGAAGTCGATGTCGCCGGCGACGGCGGCCACCGTCCAGTCGCCCACCTGGCGCATGCTGCGCACCGTCAGGTCCGTATCAGCCATGTGCCTGCCCTTCGCTGCTGAACTCCGCCTGCCGGGGGCCCGGCACGCCCCTGGTGCCGTCGCAGGACCCGGTGGTCGGCACGGCCAGTGCCACCACGGCGACGTCGTCGCATACCGCGGAGCCCAGGTCGTCGAGCAGCGCGGTGATCGCCTCGGTCAGGGCGGCGGCACCGCGCCCGGTGTGTGCGGCGAGGAATCCTGCCAGGCCGTCCTCGCCGAACAGGCTTCCGTCGGCGGAGCGGGCCTCGGTCAGCCCGTCGGTGTACAGCAGCAGCGCATCGCCAGGCCCCAGGCGGGCGCCGCGCTCGGCGAAGGTGGCCTCCGCCAGCGCCCCGACGAGCATGCCGCCCACCGGGCGGACACTTTCGACTGCGCCACCGGCCCGCAGCAGGTAGGCGCACGGATGTCCGCCGCTGCCGAGAACCAGGCCAAAGCCCCGCTCGGCCTCCGGCCCGCTCGCGGGTTCGCGCTCCAGCAGGCCGTACATCGCGGTGCAGAAACCCGGCCGGCCCTCCGCGGGCGCCGACAGCAAAATCCGGTTCAAGGCGCTCAGCACGGCCACAGGAGCCGGATCGTGCAGTGCTTGGGCGCGCACCGTGTAACGGATCAGCGCGGTCAGCGACGCCGCCTCGGCGCCCTTGCCGCACACATCCCCCATCACGAACGCCCACCGGCCACCGGGCAGGGCGAACACGTCGTAGAAGTCGCCGCCGATCTGCCGGGGGCCGACGGTGCGCAGGTGGCTGGCCAGTTCCAGCCCGGGCACGGCAGGCATCTGCGGCGGGGCGAGCATGCGTTGCAGTGTCGCGGCCAGCAGCTCGCTTTCGGCCGATTCCGCCTCGGCCCGTTTTCGACGGCGGCGCTCGGCGTGCACCGTCGACACCGCGCGGTGGCGTTCCTCCAGTTCGTCCATGACCACGGCGGCCAGGTCCTGCAGTGCCGCCAGCTGCTCGGCGTCGGCGTGGCGGGGGCGGGTGTCCCATACGTCCACGGTGCCCAGCCGGTAGCCCTCGTGCGTGATCAGCGGGGCGGCGGCGTAGAACCGCACGCCCGGCGGCCCGGTCACCAGGGGGTGGAGGGACGCTGCCGGATCACACCGCGTGTCGGACACGACGTAGGGGCCCTCGGCCCGCAGTGCCATGTCCGCCAGGCCCGGGCTCCGTGGGACCTGGGTGACCCCTTCCAGGCCGCGGGATGCCTTGAACCACATACGGTGCGCGTCGACGATCGTCACGGTGGCGATGGGCGTGTCGAACCAGCGGGCCGCCAGCGAGGCGATGCGGTCGAAGGACGGCTCGGCGGGGGTGTCGATGATCCCGTAGCGGGCCACCGCGGCCAGCCGGTCTCTTTCCCCGACAACGGTGCTCATACTGCCCTCCCGTCCGGCCGGGCGGAAGGGCCTGGCAGCTCGCGCCCACCCTGGTCACCGCCCGTCACGGCGGCACAGGGCCCGGTGGAAAGCCGCGGCAGGCCGCGTCGTCCGCCACCGGGCGCCCGCCCGCACGAGGACGGACGTGTCCCCACTGGGTATGTGGGCATCAGCGTGAGCGTAGCGGAACGCGGAGAGGCGAGGACAAAGGTGCGGGCTTCCCCTTCGTTCGTGTGAACAGGGCGGCCCAAGGGGTTGGACCGCGGCAAGGCCGCATACCGGGGCTCCGCGTCCCGGTCCGTGGGAGGGGCGGAACGTGCGCGTCGCCGGACCAGGACAGGGAAGGCGCGGTTCAGTGCTGCTTGTGGCTGCGGTCGGTGTGCCTGGCGGCTCTGGAGCTGCTGGCTCCTCCACCCGCCGAGCCCTGTCTGGGCGGCGGCAGTTGGAATGACAGGTCGGCACGCCGTGAGAACGCGGGAGGGCGTGGGTGATGCAGGAGCGGCAGTGGATCACCGCCCGTCGGAGTGCACTGGGCACCCTCGCCGAGAAGTTGGCCACGCAACTCCAAGAAGTCCAGACCGAGCGGCATGAACCGGCGCTCGCGGGGCGGCCGTTGAACCGCCTGGCCGAGCAGGACCGGAACGATGGGTGTGCTCCGTGGCATGGCGGGACGGTCGGGGTGGTGAAGCGCCCGCCGCTTCGACAGCCCTCGGCTGTCGAAGCGGCGGGTGTGAGGAAGGGGCGACAGGCGCGACCGGGCTCCGGTGACCGGGGCGTCGGTGTACGGCCTGCCCCTGGGCACCAGACAGCTCCGTACCGTCGCGGGTCAGGACGTACGAAGTGGCGCCGTCGGCCTGGATCCCGCGCGGGGTGATGGCGGGACGTTCCCGGCGGTGAGCCGGGCGGGAGGGCAGGGAACGGTCACCCGCGTCGCCCGGGCCGGTCCCCGGCCTTGTCCAGTTCCCAGAACAGGCCGGTGTAGTAGCTGGAGCAGATGGTGTCGAGGAAGTAGGCGCCGGTCCTGCCGCACTGGGTACCGCCGGTTCCGGGATCGACGGCCAGTCCGTGGCGCATGGACTGAATGGAGTACAGGGCGACGGGAGGCCTGGCGGTGTCGCCGTAGAGGGTCTGGGTGGTACCGGCGGGCAGCCTGCGGGTGGCGGTGGGGCTCTGACCGACACCGTGAACATCGGTCCACTGATCGCGCAGCTTGGTGCCGTTGGCCGGGATGACGGTGGTGTCGGCGGTACCCTGCCAGATGGCCACCCGCGGCCAGGGGCCTCGGTAGCCGGGGTGAGCGGCACGGACCTTGGCACCCCACTGGGCGGGGGTGAGGTTTTGCGCGGTGTACTGGCAGGTGCTCGCGCCGGCGAGGCTGGTGGCGCAGCCGGCGGGCAGGCCCGAGTTGACCGCGCCGCCGGCGAAGACGTCGGGATAGGCGGCCAGCAGGTTGGCCGTCATGCCACCACCGGCCGACAGCCCGGTGACGTGGACGCGGGACGGATCGGAGCGCTGGTCGGTGACGGCCTTGGCGACCATCTGCCGGACGGAGGCGGCCTCACCCTGGCCACGGGCGCTCTTGGCCGCGTCGAACCACTGGAAGCACGACAGAGCCTGGTTGGCTGCCGAGGTCTGGGGGAAGACCACGGCGAAGCGCCACCGGTCGGCCAGCTGGGCCCAGCCGGAGTGGGTGTAGTAATCGGTGGCGTTCTGCGTGCAGCCGTGCAGCGCGACCACCAGCGGGGCGTTGGCCGGCAGGTTGTCGGGCACGTACAGATACATCGACAGGTTGCCCGGGTTGCTGCCGAAGCCGGTGACCTGCCGCAATCCGGCTTGCGCAGCGGCCGGCCGGGCGACCGCCGGACGGGCCCCGGCGGCAAGGCTCGCGACGGCAGCGAGCAGGAGCACAGCGCACAGCACGGCCATGTGCCGCGCTCCTGCGCGGTGAGCAGCGGTGGGGGAAGAGGAGAACATCATCAGCTCCCTCGCTGAACGGGGCGGATGCCCGGCCGGAGTGCGGCTCCTGGGGCGCGCGGAAAGGGCGTGTTCCGGACGGGCTGCGGTGCGAGGACGTTACGCCTGGCCGAAATGCGGGCCTATGGTGCCGCACCACACAACAACGGGCCGGGGCACATGGCCCGCCCGCGTTGTCCCAGTCCACAGACCCAACGATGTTCCGCGCCCGGGCCCGTTCGATCCGCGCAGGCCGATGGCATGGCCGCCCCGGCCACATCTCCCCCGCTCTTCATGTGCTTCGCCACCATAGGGACGGCGGGGTCCGGCTCCTACGGTGACCGCATGACAAGCCCGAATGCGCCGGAGCCCGGAGCCGCACCCGGCACCGAGACGCGTCCCCTCCCGCTGCCCGGCCCACAGGAGCGGCTGGACGGCCGTACAGCACTGGTCACCGGTGCCGCCGGCGGCATCGGCAAGGCGTGTGCGCTGGCCCTGGCCGGGCAGGGCGCACTCGTCCGGGTCGTCGACATCGACGGTGAGGAGGCGGAGAAGGTCGCCGCCCTGGTCGGCGGCAGCGCACACCGCGCCGACCTGTCCGACCCGGTGGCCGTGGACGCGCTGCCGGCCGATGCGGACATCGTGGTCAACAACGCGGGACTGCAGTACGTGGCCGCCGTGACCGAGCTGGACCCCGCACGCTTCGCCCTGATGCAGCGGGTCATGGTCGAGGCACCCTTCCGGATCCTGCACCGCACACTGCCCCACATGTACGCACGCGGCTGGGGACGGGTGGTCAACATCTCCTCGGTGCACGGGTTGCGGGCCAGTCCTTACAAGTGCGCCTACGTCACCGCCAAGCACGCCCTGCAGGGTCTGAGCAAGGTCGTCGCGCTCGAAGGCGCCGAGCACGGGGTGACGAGCAACTGCATCGCGCCCGGCTACGTGCGTACTCCACTGGTGGAGCGTCAGATCGCACAGCAGGCCCGGGCCCACGACATCGCGCCTTCCGAGGTGCTCGACCAGGTCCTCCTGGAGCGCCCCGCTCTCAAGCGGCTGATCGAAGCCGACGAAGTCGCCCAGGCCGTGCTGTGGCTGTGCGGCCCGCACACCTCGTACGTCACGGGCAGCGACCTCGTTCTGGACGGCGGCTGGACCGCCTCCTGACCGGCCCCGCCCAGCGGCGAGCACGCCGGGGCGCCGGGCGGGTCCGTCAACCGCGCACCCCACTCACGGAAATCCGCACACGAGGTGATCAGCGTGTCTTCTCCAGCTCCCACCGCACCGCCACGGCTCAAGCGGATCGTGGCCGCCAGCCTCATCGGCACCACCGTCGAGTGGTACGACTACTTCCTCTACGGCTCGGCCGCCGCCCTGGTCTTCGGCGACGTGTTCTTCCCCGCCTCCGATCCGCTGACCGGCACGCTGCTGGCCTTCATGACGTATGCCATCGGGTTCTTCGCCCGCCCGGTCGGAGCCATCGTCTTCGGTCACTTCGGCGACCGGATCGGCCGGAAGAAACTTCTGGTCACCAGTCTGATGCTGATGGGCGGCGCCACCGTGGCCATCGGTCTGGTTCCCGGGTACGCCACCATCGGGATCGCCGCTCCGGTCCTTCTCACCGTACTGCGGCTGATCCAGGGCTTCGCGCTGGGCGGGGAGTGGGGCGGGGCGGTGCTGCTCGTCTCCGAACACGGTGACGCCCGCCGCCGAGGGTTCTGGGCCTCTTGGCCGCAAAGCGGCGCGCCAGCCGGCAACCTGCTGGCCGTCGGCGTCCTGTCCGTACTGACCTCCGTCACCACCCCGGCCGCCTTCGCCGCGTGGGGCTGGCGGGTGGCCTTCCTACTCTCGGCCGTCCTGGTCGCCCTCGGCATGTGGATCAGGCTGAGCGTGCATGAGTCCCCGGTGTTCCAGCAGGCCTTGGCCAAGGCCGAGGCACGCGGCGCCGAGGAAGGCGCCCCGCCTCGGCTGCCCGCGGTGGAGGTGGTGCGCCGGCACGGCAAGGACATCCTGGTCGCCATGGGCGCCCGCATCGCGGAGAACATCTCCTATTACATCCTCACCGCCTTCATCCTCGCCTACAGCGTGGGGCACCTGGGCATGCCCGAGAGCACGGCCCTGAACGCCGTGCTCATCGGCTCGGCCCTCCAGTTCACGCTCATCCCCCTCTTCGGAGCCCTGTCCGACCGGCTGGGCCGCAAGCCCGTCTACCTCGCCGGCTCGGTGGGCACCGGCGCCTGGATCTGGGGGTTCTTCGCCCTGGCCGACACCCGCTCCCCCGCCGCCCTGACCCTGGGGGTCGCCGTCGGCCTCGTCTTCCATTCCGCCATGTACGCCCCGCAGGCGGCGTTCTTCTCCGAACTGTTCGCCACCCGGGTGCGCTACTCCGGCGCCTCCATCGGCGCACAGTTGTCCGCCGTCGCCGCCGGCGCCCCCGCTCCGCTGATCGCCACCGCTCTGGTCGGCGCCTACCACAGCGCCGCCCCGGTCGCCCTGTACGTCACCGTGGCCGCGACCGTCACCTCCGTCGCCGTACTGGCCGCCCGCGAGACCCAGGGCCGGGACCTGGCCGAGGCGGACGACATCCCGTCCGGCGAGGCGTCGCCCTGCGGCGGCGGCCCCAAGGAGTTGCCGAGCACGGCGGCTTCCTGAAGCCGCTCGTCGGCGCTCGGGAAACGCGGGCCGGTGTGCGCCGTAGGGTGACGTCCGGCTCGCGGTCCGTACGAGAAGGGTGAGCCCATGCCGACCTCCCGCCCCCGCCCCGTCACCGGTGCCGGATATCTGCGCCAGCTGCTGGACGTGCTGGAATCCGGCGGAGACATCGAGCAGGTCGGCGCGGTCGTCACCCGGGCCCGCGCCCAGGACCTGGGGGCGGACGAACGGGAAGAGGTGGAACGGGCCGCGGCGACCGCCTTGCGCATCGCCACGGTCCTCCAGCAGCGCAGGCGCCGTGAGCGGGAACTGTCCGCGCTGTTCGACACGGCCGGGGACCTGGCCGCGTCGACCGATCTCGACACCGTGCTCCAGGCCATCGTGCGCCGCGCCCGCGGTCTGCTGGGCACCGACACCGCCTATCTGACCCTGCCCGACGAAGAAGCCGGCGACACTTACATGAGGGTCACCGACGGCTCCGTCTCGCCGCTGTTCCAGCAGCTGCGGCTCGGCCTGGGAGAAGGACTGGGCGGGCTGGTCGCCGAATCCGCCAGCCCCTACGCCACCGCCGACTACCGCGCCGACCCCCGCTTCCACCACACCTCCACCATCGACGCCGGCGTCCTGGACGAGGGGCTCCTGGCCATCCTCGGCGTTCCTCTGCTGCTCGGCTCGCGCAAGGGCAGCACAGGCAAGGTCATCGGCGTGCTGTTCGCGGCCGACCGCGCTCCCCGTTCCTTCAGCCAGGACGAGATCGCCTTGCTGTGCTCGCTGGCCGCCCACGCCGCCATCGCCATCGACAACGCCGCTACCGTCACCGACATGCGCCGCGCCCTGCGGGAACTGAAAGAGGCCAACACCACCGTCGAGCGCCAGTCCGCCGCCCTGCGCCGCGCCGAACAGGCCCATGACCGGCTCACCGATCTGGTCCTGCGCGGCGGTGACCTCGTCGAGGTCGCCGCCGCGCTGGCTGCTCTGCTCACCGCACCGATCAGCCTCCACGACCCGCACGGCACCCTCCTGGCCCATACCGGCACCCACGACAGCGCGCACCGCCCCGACGAAGCGATGGGCGAGCGGCAGTTGCACGAAGCCTTCCAGCAGTCGCGCGCCACCGGCCGAGCGGTCCACCTTGCCGGCCAGTGGGTGTGCGCTGTCCTGGCCGGGCCGAAACCGCTGGCCACCCTCGTCCTCCATGACGACCGCGCCCTGGACGACGCCGAACGCCGGCTCTTCGAACGTGCCGCCCTCGTCACCGCGCTGCTACTGCTCCTGCGCCGTACCGTCGCCGAAACCGAGAACCGGCTGCGCGGCAACTTCATCACCGACCTGCTCGATTCCCCCGGCCAGGACGAGCAGGCCGTCCTTGAGCGCGGCCGTCACCTGGGCATCGACCTCGCCCACCCGTACCTGGTGCTCGTCGCCGACGCCGAACAACACGTCCGCGACCGCCTCACCGGCTGGATACCGCATCTGCGCACCTGGCGCGCCGGCTGCACCGGAGCCGAGCACCACGGGGCCCTCGTCCTGCTGTGGCCCGTCGAGGCACCCGGCCACGACACGCCGCCGGGCACCGCCGACAACGATCCGGGAGCTGTCGCCCGGACCGTGGCACAGCGTCTGACGACCCTTGTCACCGCCCCCGTCACCGTGGCGGCCGCAGGACCCGCCAGCGGCCCGCGGTGCGTGGCCGCCGCCCACGCCGAAGCTGTACGCACCGTCCGCGCGCTACGGGTGCTGGGCCGCACCGGGCAGGGCGCAACCACCGCCGAACTGGGCTTCCTCGGCGTGCTCCTGGGGGAGGAACGCGACACCCGCCACTTCGTCGACGCCACCCTCGGCCCGCTGCTCGCCTACGACGCCGAACGCGGCACCGAGCTCGTGGGCACCCTGAACGCCTACTTCGACTCCGGCGGTGTCCTGACCCGTGCCAAGGACGCTCTTCACGTCCACGTCAACACCGTCGTCCAGCGCCTGGACCGCATCCAGACCCTCCTCGGTCCCGACTGGAACCGGCCCGACCGCGCCTTGGAGCTGCACCTCGCGCTGCGCCTGCACCGGCTGAGCGGTTGACCGGCCGGCCGGGTACCAGGCACCGCGACGTTGTGCAGGCGGGCCACCCCGTGCCATTGCGATCAGTGTGCACGGCACCTGTACCGTACGGCTCCCGGTTCCGTGAGGGTGGTCAGGACAGCGCCAACCTCTCGCCCTCTGGGCGGCGGAAACTGGGAGACGTACATGGACAAGGTGCTGGCCTCGGCCGATCTCGCGGTCGCCGACCTACCCGACGGCGCCACCCTCGCCGTCGGCGGCTTCGGACTGTGCGGCATCCCCACCACCCTCATCACCGCTCTGCTGCACGCCGGCGCATCCGGGCTGCAGGTGGTGTCCGACAACTGCGGCGTGGACGACTGCGGCGTGGACGACTGCGGTGTGGACGACTGCGGTGTGGACGACTGCGGCCTGGGCCGGCTCCTGGCCGCCGACCGCATCAGCCGCATGACTTCCTCCTACGTCGGCGAGAACAAGGAGTTCGCCCGCCGCTACCTCGCCGGCGAACTCGAAGTCGAACTCATCCCCCAGGGCACGCTCGCCGAATGCCTGCGCGCCGGCTAGGGCGTTTCTGATGGATCTCCGTGGAGGGCACCGAGCGGCGTTCGGTGCGTGCGCTCGGGGTGCGGTGTGAAGGGTCATGTGGCGGAGCCACCTGTCCCTTCGCGCCGTGCGGCGAGGGTGCGTGCCGGGCGTCGCGAGGCCACGGAGATCCATCGGAAGCGCCCTAGGCCGGCACCTCCGCCTTCTACACTCCTGCCGGAATCGGACCCCAGTTGGAGAAAGGCGGACTGCCCTGGCGCTACGCGCCCGACGGCACCGTGCTCCTGGCCTCGCCGCCCAAGGAGGCCCGCACCTTCAGCGGGCGCCGTTGCCTGCTCGAAGAGGCGATCACGACCGACTTCGCCCTGATCCGCGCGGCGATCGCCGACCGGCACGGCAACTGCGTCTTCCACGCCGCCGCCGACATCAACCCGCTGTGCGCGGGCGCCGGCCGCACCACCCTCGTGGAAGCCGACCGGATCGTCGAAGCCGGGCAGCTCCCGTCGGACGGCATCCACCTGCCCGGCACGTCCTGCGCCACACCCGGGCCCCACTGCTCAGCCACACGGTCGACGCCACCAGGTGACCTGTTCCGCGACACCCCTGTAAAGCCCGGAGGAGCACGGACACCGTACGGTCGCGGTGGAGACACGGAGACACCGTTCGCGACCACGCGAACGACTACCGCACGTACCACGGCCTCAAACGGTCAAGAGCACGTGTGTCCCTGTGGAGGGCGTCCTGCCCGTTTTGCTTCTTCTCGTCTTCATCGCCCTGGTCGGCTTCGGCTTCCTCCAGCCTCTCTGGTGGGTGGCCGCGGCCGTGCTGCTCTACGGAATCCTCCACTACGGCCGACGCGTTGGCGGCCTACGCGGGGGCCGGGGCCACACGGGGAGTACCAGGATTACCGGGAGAACCGCGACCGTCGGGACCGCACGGGGGTGCCTCCCGGAGATGTGCGGTGGGCCGGCGGTTGTCCACCCGCCCTCCACTCTTCCTCCCATCCGGCAAGGTGACCGTACGCCCGGTCCTTCCCCTGCCCCCTTGCCGTGGGTAAGTGCTTGGCCGGAGTCGCGTCTGTTCAAGGAGGGCTGGGAGGGTTATGGTGGATGCAGATGCCCCAGCCCCCGGCCGCGTGAGGATCCGCCCGGAGGGAGGGCCAAGCATCCCAAAGCCCACCATTCTTTCCACGAGTTCACAAAGCTCGCGCAGCGTGGTGCCCGGCTGCCGGTGCATCTGCCGCACGTCCGTACGGTCCGCCGCCTGTCCACTGTGGCATCGCGCCATGGGCAGCATCCGGCCCTGTCGTATTCCGTGAGCGCAGCCGGCCCGTCGGGGCCGGCGAGATTGGCTGTATGAGTTCTGACATCCCGCTACACCCGGTTCTGCCGCCGCCCCAGCACAAGGGCGGCAGTGACTTCGCCCGGCTCTCCAAGAAGATCGCGGAGGCCGGCCTGCTGGAACGGCGGCCGGCCTACTATGCGGTGCGGGTCGCCTCGGTGGCCGCGCTGTACGTGATCGGTTGGGCCGCTTTCGCCCTGGTCGGCGACAGCTGGTGGAGTCTGGCCGTGGCCGCGTTCCTGGCCCTCGTCTTCGGCCAGGTCGCCCTGGTCACCCACGATGTGGCCCACCGCCAGGTGTTCCGGCTGCGCCGGGCCAGTGAACGCTCTGGCCGGGGGGCTGCGAACCTGGGCATCGGCATGGGCTACGGCTGGTGGCAGGACAAGCACACCCGCCACCATGCCAACCCCAATCATGAAGAGCTGGACCCGGACGTCGTCCCGGACCTGCTGGTCTGGTCCCAGGCCCAGGCACGCGCCGCCACCGGGCTCCCCCGGCTGCTCGGCCGCGCCCAGGCGTTCCTGTTCTTCCCGCTGATCCTCCTGGAGGCGTTCAACCTGCACGTGGCCGGTGTCAGGGCACTGGCCAACCGTTCACTCAAGCGCCGGGGCCTGGAAGGCACGCTGCTGTTCGGTCACTTCGCGCTCTACCTGACGGCGTTGTTCGTGGTGCTCCCGCCCGGTATGGCGGTGGCCTTCCTGGCGGTTCACCAGTGCTTGTTCGGCGTCTACCTGGGCTCCATCTTCGCTCCCAACCACAAGGGCATGCCGACCCTGCGCGGCCCCGAGCGTCCCGACTTCCTGCGGCGTCAGGTTCTCACCTCCCGCAACGTACGCGGAGGTTGGTTCACCGACATCGCACTGGGCGGCCTGAACTACCAGATCGAACACCACCTGTTCCCGAACATGCCCAGCCCGCACCTGCGCAAGGCGCAGCCCATCGTCCGCCGGTACTGCCAGGAGGCGGGCATCGACTACCTGGAGACCGGCCTGTTCGCCTCCTACCGGCAGGTCCTCACGAGCCTGCACCGCGCCGGCACCCCGATCCGCCAGGAGGCCCGGACCGCCCCCTGACCCGCCTAACGGGCAGTGATGACGCTGTCGTCCGGCGCCGTCATGAGCAGCAGGCCGAACCTCACAGTCCCAGACGCCCAGGACGGGGGCGCGCGGACCCGGAGGCAACGTTCACAGCCTGCATGGGCGCCGATTCGGCCGGTACTCGGGGGGGTACGGCGTCATCGTCACCTACTCGGTGTGTACGGCCTCATCCTGAACGTTCCGCTGTGTCCTTTGTCTCCTTGGAAGTCGGCACGGTCCTACCCGACCTCCTCGCCCACCCGGCATTCCCGCTCGGGGTGCGGTTCGCAAAGGGCCAGTGCCGGCCCGGCCGTGCCCGGACCGCCCCGAACCGGCTGTACGCGGCGAGTCCGGCCCCTGGTGGCCACGCCGATCGACAGCCGTACCGATGTCGTCGCGCAGCACGGCCAGATCCGCGATCGTCCCGCCGCCATCAGCCGGCATCACCGCGAGACCGGTGGCGATCCGGCCCGGGTCATGAGCAGTACCGCGAGGTCGAAGTGGACTCAACGCGGTGGAGTACATGCTGGTCAGTGGTCAGGGATCAGTGTTGAACACGACCTGGAACGCGGTCGCCGGCTTCGCCGACGCCCCCTCGACCCGCGGCAGGGTCTTCCACTTCTCCATCGCGCTCTCCCGCTCCGCGCAGGCCGGCAGCTTCGTTGCGCCCAGCAGATCCAGAGGCCCGGCGCGTCGTCTACCACCCGCGCCATCCGGTACACCGTGGTGGCCGGCAGCGTCGCCAGGCGCCGCGCTTCCCCGTGCCTGCGCGGTGGCGTCGCCTTCCCGTCCACCCCCGTAGCGCGACAGCTCCGCCGGCCGCCGCGGCGGTATCTCCGACACGTCCAGGGCACCCGTCCCGAGCGCGGCGATCTCCTCCGACCATCACGCCTGGTCCTCCTGCCCCTGGAAACGGGTGAGCTTGTCGCCGTTGCGCTGTGCGGTGTCCTCTGCCCATCGGCTGGTCGAGGCGAGGCCGGCGAACAGTACGGCGGCGCCGCAGCCGGCGAGGACGGTCCAGACGGTGTGGCCCGCGGCTACGAAGCCGCCATCGGCGGCTGCGGCGAGGATTGATCCCGTTACGGCGACGCCGGCAGCCGTGCCGAATTGGCGGCCGGTCGAGGTGAGTGCCCCGGCCACGCCCGCTTGATCGGCCGGCATCCCCGAAACGGCCGTGTGGGTGGCCGGGCCGGACACCAGCCCGGCCCCGGCGCCGAAGACGACGTAAGCAATCGTGAGGTACCAGAGCGGGGTGTGGGCATCGAGCCGCAGGAACAGCAGGGTGCCGATCGTCTGCAGTGTGCCGGCCAGCACCAGAGGCAGTCTCGGCCCTTTCGCCGCGACGAGGCGGCCCGACACGGTGGCGAGCGCCGCGAGGGCGAGGGCCCGACTCCACGTCGTGGCTGTAGTAAGTGACGCCGTTGACGATGATGCTGTCCTTGCTGCGCCCGGCCAGGGTGACTCTGCCGTCACGGATCACGCCGAGATCCCCGGTGCGCAGCCATCCGTCGGCCGTCATGGCCGTCTGTGTCGCCCGGGCGTTGTTGTGGTAACCACTGGTGATCACGAGGCCACCGCAGGTGCACATCGCCCGTCTGCCCCTCCGGCACCGGAATGTCGTCGGCGCCCACGACGCGGACGCTCAGACCGGGCACGGGCTCGCCCACGGCGGCGAACTCCGCGCCCAGGTCGGCTTCCGGGAAGGACCGGTTGTAGATGCTGCCCGAGCACGTTTCGGTCATCCCGAAGGCCGGCCACAGAGCGGTGCCGACGAGGCCGTGCGGCGCCAGCGCGTTCAGGAAGGCTTTGCCGGTGGCGACCGGGTTCGCCTCGCCACCAGAGATGATCACCCGGAGACTGGAGAGGTCCAGGCGCACGTCCGCCGGCAGCCGCGTCAGCTCCCTGTTGACCAGTCCCAGCAGGAAGTTCGGCGCGAAGGTCATCGTCACTCGGTGTGCCTCGACGAGCCGCAGCAGGCGCAGCGGCTCCGCGACGATCGCCTCCGGCACGGCATGCAGTTGGGTGGCGCCTACGGACACCGGCAGCAGGTGGGCTTCGAGCAGCGCGGCCACGTGGTCGTACGAGATCCAGTTCAGCGTGACGTCCTCAGACGTCAGTCCTTGCGTCTCGGCCTTGGCCTTCATCGACGCCAGCACGTTGGCGTGCGTGAGTCTGACGGCCTTGGCGTCGCCGGTGGAACCGGAGGTCAGCACCAGCAGAGCCACGTCCTGGGGCCGCGCGGGGTGGATCGCGGCCGAACTGCTGCCGGTGGCCCCGGTTTCCGGGACGACCACCGTCAGGCCGTCCACCTGCGGCATCTCTTCCCGGAGCCCGCCCGTCGTCACGACGATCGGCTGGTCGAGCAGAGTATGAACATGGGCCAGCTGAGCGGCCCATCGCACGGGGTCACGGCGCAGCGGCACCAGAGGACATACGGTCAGGCCGCCGAGCAGGCACGCCCAGAAGGCGGGGAGGAACTCCTCCGGCCGCTCCAGCAGGAGTGCCACCACCCGGCCGGGTTGCGCACCGCGTCGCCGCAGTTCGGACAAGAGGCGCAGGACCTCGTCCAGCAGGCGGGGATAGGAGAGATCGTCGGTCTCGTCCGGCGACTCCGGACGGCAGTAACGCACACCATGCTCCGGCGTCGCCCGGGCCGCCCGTACCAGCAACTGCCCAACGTTCGTGGCCTCGCCCAGAGACACGCCGGCAACCGGAGGTCTGCACGCCATCCCGACTCCGAGAGTGTGACACCAGAGCGCACGACTACGTAGAGTATCCGAATAGATACGCTTAGCCAAAGTGCCCGGCGCTCCAGGCCCTTGTCCTGCATCTGATGATTGACGCCCGCCGCACCCGAACCCCCCTCCGCCACTCCGCCGGACGGCTGGCCCCGGCCGTTGACCGGGAGCCAGGCAGTATTCGACGAGGCCGCCGGTGCAGCCGTCGTCGGCCCCGATGAGGGCGAGGCGGTGGTGAGCGTCGGCGGCTCGGCGCAGCAGGCCCTGGGCGGCGGCGCGGTCGCCGACACCCGCGCCCGTGACCATGACGCCCAGTAGCAGGCCGACGGCGTCGACCACGACGTGCCGCTCTCGGCCGTTGATCAGCTTGCCGCCGTCGAAGCCGCGACTGTCGGCGCCGACGACGGCGTCCGCCTTGACGGACCGCGAGTCGATCACGCCGGTCGTCGGCTCCGCGTCCCGGCCCAGCTTCTCGCGTACCCGGCCGCGCAACCGGTCATGGAACTCCTTGACCAGAGCATGGTCGCGCCTGGCGACGGAAGAAGACGTAGACCCGGCCCCACGGCGGGACGTCGGCGGGCAGCGTCCGCCACTTGATGCCGTTGTCGGCGAGGTAGCGCGTCGCGTCGCTCATCCGCCGGTGGCAGTGCCCCTCCGGCCGCCGGCCAACCCGGAACCGGCGGCAGATCCCGTACCAGAGCCCACTCGTCATCGCTCATGCCCGAGCCGTACCGGGGCCGGCGCCCCGAGCAGACCATCGCGCTGCTGCACTGGTTCGGCCGCCTGCGCGTCCGCTGAAGACCCACGACGGCATCCGCGGGGCATTCCTGATACTCGCCTGCTCACTCATCTGCTGGCGCCGCCTGCGTCCCATGGTGCGTCAGGAGCTTTTACCGCCGTTCTGGCCGCGGTCACGAAAGCAGCGATGGCCGGGTGGGTACCACCGCCCGCGCGAAAGGCGACCTTCGTACGGCGGAACAGTGGCAACCTGGTCAACACCGCGCTCGGCAGGCTTGGTTCAGTGGCCATTTCCGGTACCAGCCCGGCTCCTTGCCCAGCGGCGGCCAGGGCCAGCACTGTGCGGAAATCGTTGACCTGGTGACGGATCCTGGGCTGGAACCCGGCCGCCTGGCAGGCACGTACGGCCATCGCGTGACCGGTCGTACCGTCCCGTGCG
Organism: Streptomyces sp. NPDC030165; assembly: GCF_055573595.1. Lineage (NCBI taxonomy): Bacteria > Bacillati > Actinomycetota > Actinomycetes > Kitasatosporales > Streptomycetaceae > Streptomyces > Streptomyces sp. NPDC030165. The sequence continues at coordinate 85,819 of NZ_JBVIBD010000009.1, forward strand.
GTTATCCACGGACCGTCGGCATAGGGTCCGAGCAATTCCGCAAGTGTGTTGCTGTCGCTGCCGTTCTCGGCCTCCGCATTGCTTACCAGATACATCGGCTCTTCCAACAGGGGTACCTCGTCCACGGTGGTGTCCGGGGACGCCGGTACGAAGTCGTAGTCGTGGACCAGCGCCACGTCGAGTTCGCCGGCTCGCAGGCCGTCCGAGACGCGGGCGGAATCGATCTCTTGCACCATCGGTTCCAGCGCGGGATGCCGATGCGCCAGCTCGGCCAACGCGGCGGGCACGATGGTGTGACCGCCGGAAGGAAAGGTCCCGATACGCAGCGGCCCACCGATGCCGTCCCGCGCGCTTGCCAGCTCGGCGACCGCGAGCTCAAGGCGTTCCAGCACGGCGTCGGCATGCTCGACGAGGGTCCGCCCCGCGGGTGTCAGGATCACACGCCTTCCGCTGCGTTCCAGCAAGGCGACGCCTGCCTCCCGTTCCAGCACACCCAGTTGCTGGGAGACGGCGGATGCGGTGAAGGACAGCGCCCCGGCCACGGCTGCGATCGTGCCCCGCCGGTCCAGCTCACGGAGCAGGTAGAGACGACGAACATCAATCATAAGCTCAGCTTAGGCATGGGGGAAGAAATCAGAGATGGATCTACCTGGTTGGTGTGGGCCAGGGTTGACCCATGAAGCCCGACCCGATTTTCAACGGCCTTTACGTTCCCCTGGTGACTCCGTTCACCGATGACCTGCGCGTGGCCCCCGATGCACTGGCCCGACTTGCCGAAGAAGCGCTGTCGGCCGGCGCCGCCGGGCTCGTCGCCCTCGGCACCACGGGGGAACCCGCCACGTTGACCCCGGAGGAGAAGCGGACCGTGGTGCGCGTCTGCTCGACCGTCTGCCGGGCGCACGGCGCTGCACTGATCGTCGGGGTGGGCACCAATGACACCGCTGCCGCCATCGAGTCGCTGCGCGAGCTGGCGGACACCGGTGACGTGGCCGCGGCGCTGGTGCCCGCGCCGCCCTACACCCGGCCCGGCGAAGCGGGGACGATCGCGCACTTCTCCGCCCTGTCCGAACACGGCGGCGTTCCGCTCGTCGTGTACGACATCCCCTACCGCACGGGACAGACGCTCGGCGTCGACACGATCGTGGCCCTCAGCCGCCTGTCAGGGGTCGTCGGGATCAAGCACGCGACCGGTGCGATCGACGCGACCACGATGGAGTTGGTCGGCTGTCCCCCGCCCGGCTTCGCCGTGCTCGGCGGCGACGACGTCGTCATCTCGCCGCTCCTCGCGGCAGGCGCCCACGGTGGGATCATCGCGTCGGCCAATGTGCGTACAGCCGACTATGCCGAGCTGATCGCGTTGTGGCGGTGTGGCTCCGGTGTACCCGCCCGCGAGCTCGGAGCCGAGCTGGCCCGGTTTTCCGCCGCTCTCTTCGCCGAACCCAACCCGACAGTGCTCAAGGGAGTTTTGCACGCTCAGAAGCGCATTCCCAGCCCGGCCGTCCGGATGCCGCTGCTTGCCGCCTCCCCCGCGACGGTCCGACGGGCGACGCTCCTGGCCGACAGCTGCGCACACCAGGCGTCCCCAGCCTGACCTCAAGTCTTTGACAGCCGTGGCCCACCAGGGTGTGACCTATGACCTGGAGGTGGACACCACTGAGAGGGAGGCGATGGAGTGCGCACGGACCATCGCTGAACATGTCAAGTGATCGACGGCCCGGCTGACGGCCGTTGCCCGAGTACACACCAGGGTCTTGCCGTGGACCATTGGTTCCCGGCTCAGGTCGACCATCGGTGATCGGTGGTCGTGGTGATCAGGTGGTCGACGACATCGATGAGGCCGGCGCGGCGTTGATAGGCGGCGCGTTGTCGCTCGGCGCCGTTGCCGCCGGCACGCAGGCGCGACCACAGGGCATGGACGGTCGCCGCGTCGCCGTGCTGCCGCAAAGCCGGTTCCAGCCGGGCCAGAAGGCTATCGACCTGGGCGGTGGCGGGCGACAGGCGGCCGGTGGCCAGATCGATGCTCTGGCCGGCCAGACCGTCGCGGGCTGCGCGCCAGCAGGCGGCGCGCAGCATTTCCGGCGGGGGCCGCAAGGGCTCTTCCGCGGCGGTGATGGCGTGCAGGGCGGTGGCGGTCAGTGCTTTGACGATGCCGACGAGCAGGACGGTGTCCTCGGCGGTGGCCGTCGCGTCGGCGACCCGCACCTCCAGGGTGGGGACGTGGTGAGAGGCCCTGAGGTCCCAGTACAGGCCACCGCGGTCCATGACCGTACCGGTGGCGATGAGGCCGGCGACGAGGTCCTCGAAGTGTGCGGCAGACTCGAAGTAGGGCGGAGGACCGGCCACCGGCCACCGGCCCCAGAGTGTGGTGCGCCAACTGGCGTAGCCGGTGTCCCGCCCCGCCCAGAAGGGGGAGTTGGCCGCGAGTGCGGTCAACAGGGGGAGCCAGGGACGCAGGTGATTGCTGAGGTGCAGGGCCGTCGTCAGATCGGGTACGCCGACGTGGATGTGGCAGGCGCACGCGCTCTGCTCGTCGTCCAGGGCGCGGAACATTGCGACGCTCCGGGCGTATCGGGGGCGGTTGGTGAAAGGCGGGGGGATCGCCTGGCCCAGTACGGGTGTCCCGCTGGAGATGACGCGCAGGTTCTGGCGTGCGGCGGCACGGGCGACGGCGACCCGCGTGAAACGGACCTGCTCGGCGAGTTCGGCCAGGTGGGTGTGCGGATCGGTGCGCACCTCGACCTGGTAACGCGTGATCTCCGTGGCGACCCGCTCCCCCAGTTCCCGCGCGGCCTCGGCCACGACCTTCTCGGCTTCCGGGCGCACCTCCCGCGTCACCGGGTCGACCAGCAGATACTCCTCTTCCACTCCCGCCGTCACCGGGCCGGGGCTCTCGCCGACGGTGCGGCTGCGGCCGTGGGCCGCGCTCGCGGGCTCGTGCGCGGCGGCCGGTGTCTGACCTCTTCTCGCCATGGTGACCATGCTGGCAGGTGCGGTAAGTGTCGAGCGGCAATACGAGAGCGGCATCTTCGCGACTCACCGGGGAGCGGAACGTGCGTGAGCGGACACAAGTGTTGATTGCCGGCGGCGGCCCTGCCGGAAGTACGGCGGCCACCTTGCTGGCGCGGCAGGGCATCGACGTGGTGCTGATGGAACGCGCACGCTTTCCCCGCTACCACATCGGGGAGTCCCTGCTGCCCTCCCTGCTGCCGATCTTGGACCTCATGGGTGCCCGACAGGTGATCGAACAGCACGGGTTCCTTCGCAAGACCGGCGCCTTCTACGGCTGGAGCGGCCAGGAGTGGGCGCTGCGCTTCGATGAGCCCACCCGGCCGGCCCCCCACAGCTTCCAGGTCATCCGCTCCCAGTTCGACCAACTCCTGCTGGAACACGCCCGCCACCAGGGAGCGGACGTTCGCGAGGAGACCCGAGTACGCCATGTCGCCCTGTCCGGCGGCCGGGCGAGAGCGGCCTCATGGTCCACGAAGGACGTCCGCGATGGGGAGATGACCTTCACCTACCTGGTCGACGCCTCGGGCCGGGCCGGAATCCTGGGCGCCCGCCACCTGCGCGCCCGGCGGATGCACGACGTGTTCCGTAACGTCGCCGCATGGGGGTACTGGCGTGGCACCACCCCCCTGCCGGAGGCTCCCGACGGAGCGATCAGCGTGTTCTCCCTGCCCGAGCACGGATGGGTGTGGGCCATCCCCCTCCACGACGGCACTCTCAGCGTCGGTCTGGTCACCGACAAACGTTCCTTCCGCCGCGCCCGGCACCACCACGGCTCGATCGGCGCCGTCTACAACGAAGCCCTCGGCCACTGCCCGCTCCTGGCCCGCATGCTCCATGACGCCCAGCAGATCCCCGGCATCCAGGTCGAGAGCGACTACTCCTACACCACCGACACCTTCTGCGGCCCCGGCTACTACCTCGCCGGCGACGCCGCCTGCTTCCTCGACCCCTTGCTGTCCACCGGTGTGCACCTGGCCATGTACAGCGGCCTGCTCAGCGCTGCCGCCATCGCCGGCGTCCTGCGCGGTGACGTCGACGAGACCGCCGCTTCTATCAGACCGCCTACCGACATGCCTACGAACGGCTGCTCATCCTCGTCGGTGCCTTTTACCGCCTCCACGACGGCCGCGACACCTACTTCCGCCAGGCCCAGGCCCTCAGCCACCGCGACCAGCGGACACTGCGCCTGCACGAGTCGTTCCTCAACATCGTCACCGGCGCCGAAGACCTTTACGACGCCCAGCACGACACCCTCGAAAGCCTCTACGAGACCTTGCGCCGCCCCCTGGAGGGACACCGTGCCCGCGGACTCGGCGGACACGGCACCAGCCACATGGTCCCCCTTCCCACCAGCCCCGACCAGGCCGCCGCCGGCCTCTACCTCTCCCTCACCCCCCACCTCAGCCTGCGTTCCGCCCTTTGACAGCCAGCGAGGCACCGCGGGCAGACTCACCGCAGGCAAGGACGGCGGTCGCGGCGGAACGCCGAGACTGCGGTGATGGCATGGAACGGGTGGCGGCAGAACACGCGACCGAGGCGCGACCGAGAAGAGCCGGACGCGAGCGGCAGGCCCGCGCGGCAGAGCAAGCCCCGCGGCGCTCCCGGAACAGCAGGGCGCCAGGGCGCGTTACGGCTCGAAACCCGCCTCCACCGCTTCCGTGGGCCGAACGGCCCGCCGACGGGCCGGCCGGGACATGGTTGGCCTCCGGCCTTGAGGACCCGAACGACAGGCCCGTACGGCACGGGCACCGAGGGGCCGACGACCCGACGCGGTCACCGTCACCACGCCGCGCAGCACCGGTGACGGACCCCTGGACGAGGAAAGAGCCCTGCTCGCGTGTGCGTCCGCGCAGCCCACGGTCCTGCGCACCCGCCGGCAGGAAACGGCCCCTTACCGGCCGGATACCGGTAAGGGGCCGCATGCCTGTCGCCGGCTGCTCAGGGAAGCACCTTCACCTCCTCGACCTGCATGGCCAGGTCCATGGAGTGCGTCATGAGCAGCGGGGTGATGAGATCACCCGAGTTCACCTTGTACGCCCACGGCGGGTTCCCCGCTGCGGACCACCCATGGTTGATGTCGAAGGTGACGTTCCGCTGTTGCTCCGTTCCCATGTCGATCAACAGCCCGGGGGCGAACATCTGGACGATGACCGTGCCCACCTGGAAGGGCTGGGTGGCGAAGGTGAGGAGGACCTTCTCCACGGGGAGGAAGGTGGCCGAATTGAGGCCGTAAAGTTGGACCGCACACAACGGCGCGGCACGTTGGCCGGTCTGAGCCTGCGAGACGCCGACCGCGAACGGTTTCGTACGGTTGTTGATGACCGTGATGATCCCGGACGGCCCACCGGTCGAGACCTCTCCGATTCCCAGGTCGGAGATGATGGTGAACTTTTCCCCCAGCTTGATGGGCTGGGAGTTCCGTCCGCTGATTTCGACGCCCGGCTTGATCTCACTCGTCGAGCCGTAGGCCTCGAACTGTCGCTCCCACTTGATCTGGGTTTCCGTGGAGTACGTACCCGTGTTGAGCCACACCACCGGCGCTCCGTTGGGGGTGGAGCTCTGGACTCCCTTGAAACCGAAGAGGCGGTAGCCCCCTTGTTCCAGCGCGAGGGCCGTTTGCACCGACATTTCAATGCCGACGCTGTATACCGATTCTGCCATGTACTTTCCTTTCCCGTTGCAGGCATCCGGCTGAACGCGCCGATGCATGCGCCCGATGTGTCGCAGGCCCGGGCGAGGAGAGAAACAGTCCTCGGCGGGTGAAAGGAGTCTCCTGCCGGCGATGAAACACGGGCAGGGGCCGTATCAGCCAGAGGATGCAGGGCGATGAGTCCGCAACAGAACAGGCCACATCTTTCGTCGGCACGCTCCACATTTTGCGCCACCGACCCTCGACACAAGGGTGGCAGTACTGTTGAAACGCATAGTTACCGGCGGGTCGCGTTCAAGGGTGTCCGAATGGTCCGTGCCGAAATCGGTGAAGCGGAGGTCCGTGTGGCGTCCGTGACGAGAGTGGGTGAGTCGAGTGTCCCGATTCCGGTGGCGGGCAACTCCCGAGCCGCTTCCTGCCACTTCTTGCGATCAATTCATGAGGGCTGTGGAGAGAAGAGTGAAAGATGAGGCCGTTCCTGTCGCCGAGGCGCAGGCGAGGTACCTCGCTCGACCGATTCGCGCAGAACACCAGCCGCACCGTACCGCTGATCCCGAAAGGAGCCCTACAAGGTGGGCCGTTTCATGCGGAGCTGAGTAAGCGACGCGTCAGTGGCGCCCGGGGTGTCCCGCATGCGGCTCCGGTTTTCCCCTTCCGACCGCACCAGGCGGTGGACGCGCCCCGTTTGGAAGAATGGCGGCACAAAACTGACGGTTGACCTCCTTGGGCGTACGACCGAATTCACGTTCGGAGCACGCGCCGGACAATACCGCGCCCATGGCCACAGCAGCGGTGGAGACGATCCGCACGTCTCCTCGGGTCCGAACCGGACGACGACCCCAGACCCGGCCGACCTGGCACACCGATTCTCCTGGCCGCGGTGGGCACGAACGGTCACAGCCGAGGTGCCGGGCTGAATCGGATGCGACTGTTGTTCCGACAGGCCACTTGACGGGCCTGTGATGTCCTCGGCACGCGGCCCACATCACGGCCCTCCGGGCGAGAACCGGCCATGAAGCGGATCACCTTGAGGCCCCATTGACGGTCGAATTCGGAAAGTACATCCTGATGCGGCGGGACAACCGCTACAGGAAACGGTAAATGCCGCTCGGTTGGCATACAGCAAGCATGTCCGCCGGAATCACTCCCCTCTGATCACTCGGCCGCTCGCCATTCTTCCAACAGGCGGCCAGATGAATTCGCGCCGACATCCGCACTCCGTCGCACATCCTTCCGGAAAAGGAGCATTCCGCCATGACCGAGCGCACCGTCTGGGCACGACGCCTCGCAAACGACCCGGTAAGCCTGCTGGCTCTCAACGCCCCACTTGAGGAGCCCGGCCCCGCCCGGACGACCGGCGAGCCGAGCACCCTACAGGTCCCGCCCATGGCCGGCCTGTACATCTCGCCCGAGGAAACCGACCTCCCCGGCGTCGCCCACGCCCTGGAAACCGGCGACACCTCCGGCTTGCCTCCCGCCCTCGCCTCCGAGGTGGACGAGGCCCGCAGGGTGACCCGCTTCAGCAAGGTGCGGGTGCCCGGAGCCGGCGGGGACGCGCTCGACGCCGTCCAGTGGATCCACGGCGACGGCACGCCGCGGCCGGCCATCATCATGCCCTCCCCGTGGGCGGACATGGGCTGGCTCGCGTATGCGGTCCAGGGTATGCGGTTCGCCGTCAAGGGCTACGACGTGCTCGCCTACAGCGCCCGCGGCTTCGGCCAGTCCGAGGGTGAGGTCGAGGTCGCCGGCGAAGCCGACATCCACGACGGCATCCAGGCGCTCAACTACTTCACCGGCGCACTCGGGCAGGAGCCCAGCAAGGTGGGGTTCCTCGGGGACTCCTACGGCTCCGGCATCAGCCAGATCGTCGCCGCGCAGGACACCCGGGTCAACGCCGTCGTGGCGATGAGCACCTGGGGCGACCTGGGCAAAGCGTTCTACGAGAACCGTACCCGCCACCTGGCCTCCGTCACGGCGCTCCTGGGGGCCGCCAAGAACGCCCGGCTCAGCAAGCGCACACAGGAGATCTTCGACCTCGTCCTGGCCGGCGCGGACATCGAAAACATCCTGCTGTGGGCCGAGGACCGGTCCCCGCTGACGCACATCGACGCGCTCAACGCGCGCCAGGTACCCGTCCTGTTCGCACAGGCGTGGCACGAGACGCTCTTCCCGTCCAACCAGACACTGGAGATGTTCAACAGGCTCGAAGGACCCAAGCAGCTGCTCTTCTCGATCGGCGACCACTCCGGGCCGGAAATGTCCGGCATGATCGGCCTGCCCAACCGGATCTGGTCCGCCGCCAACCGATGGTTCGACCACTTCCTCATGGAAGAGGACAACGGCACCGGGAACGAGGGCAAGGTCGTCAGCCAGATCATGTGGTCCCGTGCCGTGGAGACCCACCCCGACTGGGCTGCGGTCACCCAGGACACCCGGAAGCTGTACCTCACCACCCCCGCCGAGGGCGGCGACGACGGGCACTTGGCCGAAGCCGAGTCGGTCGGCTGGGAGCGGGCGTTCCAGGTCGGCACCCCCACCCTGGCCGTGGTCGCCGACACCGTCATCTGGACCGGCATGGCTGAGATGCTGGGGCGTCCCAAGGTGTACGCGACACCTGACATCCCCCGTTCCGACGCGCTTGTCTGGTCCGCGCCGGCGGCCTCCGAGCGTCTGCGCCTGCACGGCACCCCCAAGCTGCACCTGAACGTCACCAGCAGCACGCGCGAAGCCACCTTCATCGCCTACCTGCTCGATGCAGGAGCCGACGGCAATGCGCACATCATCACCCACGCGCCGTTCACCGCGCCGGCCGCTACGGTCGGCGGCTCCAACACCGTCGACCTCGAACTCCAGGCCACCGGCTACGACATCCGCGCAGGGCGTCGCCTGATGCTGGTCATCGACAGCAAGGACGCGTTCTACAGCGACACCAACGAGGCGCCGCACACCCTCACCATCAGCTCCCCCGACGGCAACGCGTCCTACCTCGAACTCCCCCTGGGCTGAAAGCCGCCGCCCGGCGCCGCCCCCGAACGGCTGTACCCCGGCAGGTCCGACACCCCCTTCGGCAACGCCGATCGGCAGCCGTACCGATGTCCGCTCCACACCGGAGCGGACATCGGCTCCGTCACGGGACGGGGCGTGAACGCGGACGTGCGGATTCCCATGACCGATGACGGCGATCCCGAACCCGACGCCGTCGGGACGGTCTCCGCTCGTGAGGGACTGGTTCCACGTACGTGCTCACCCGGTGAGGATCGCCACCGGACTGTCCCGACAGCCCAGCCCGTCCCAGCTCTCGTCGGCAGAGGCCAAGACCGGACCGTACACGGACCAGTGCTCCGCCCCGGGCCATGACAGGGCGGTGCCGGGCGCTCTGCTGATGCCGCCGTCGCTTTCCGCCTTTAGCTTGCCTTTGTGGGCTGTTCCAGTTTTCCTGTCGCGCTCGATGTCCGTCCGGCTCCGGAAGGGCTCGCATTCCGCATGCCGGAACGTGCAACGCTGGTGAAGACAGCAGGTGACGTTTCTGTGCGTATGGTGTTTTTGGTACCCCATGCCTACGCCGTCGGTGGGATCACTCGAACGGCCCGCAACAACCTGGCCTCGTCCTCCGAGTGGCACGGCTTGCGCCTCGTGCACGCCGTCCGGAACCAGGCGAAACGGTTGCTCGCACCGGGACCGGCAGTGCCCGTGCCCGCCCCGGGGAGCCGCCGCACGTCCACGGCGGACGTGACGGACGTGGCGGATTCGTGTGCCGGGCCGATCGGCCTCTACCTCCCCTGCCTCGTCGCGGGCGAAGACCGTGCCGGGCAGCGTCACCGCCGTGCCGAGCAGCGGATCACCGGATTCGGCCCACACGTTGCCCGCCCGCTCCGCCCTCACGGGACCCGGCGGTCAGGAGCGCCGCCCGACGGCAGCGCCCCGGTCGCCCCCGCGCCGTGCCTCGCCCAGCTCTCGTAGATCATGACGCCCCGACGCCCCAGTGCCGCGACCGGCCCTCATCTGCCGGACACACCAGAGTCCTCCGGCCCTTCGCGGCCCCACAGGCGCGCGCACCGCGCCCTGCTCGCCGTGTGTGCCGCGTTCACCTTCCTTCCCCTGATCTTTCTCCCCCTGTCGCTGCCGCTCGGCTGGGACGAGATCGTCTACGCGAGCCGCTTCACGCCGTACGCCCACGGCCTCGATGTGCCTTTCGAGGCGCCGCGTACCCGTGGCGTCCCCGTCCTGATCGCCCCGGTGGCCGTGTGGTCGGACTCCCTGCCGCTGTTGCGGGGCTGGCTGAGCCTGCTCGCAGGGGCCGCACTGTACGCCGGGTTCCGGCCGTGGCTGCGTGGTTTCGCCGCCTGCCCGGCCGTGGTGCCGCTGGCCGCCGCCGCGTACGGCAGCCTCTGGTTCGCCCTGTTCTACGTCCCGTCGGCCATGCCGAACCACTACACGGCGATGGGCGCCACGGCGGCGGTGGGCTGCTTCACCCGTCATGTGGGCGGCGAGCGCGGAAAACGGTTGCTGTACGGCCTTGCCCTCGGTCTGGCCCTGGTCACGCTGATGCGCCCGAACGACGCGGTGTGGATCGTGGGCCCGATGCTGTTCGCCCTGCTCGTACACCGCCCCGGGCGTGCACTCGTCGCGCCCGTCGCGGCGATGGCCGTGGGCGTGTCTGCGGCGATACTTCCCTGGGCGGTCGAGTCGGTCACGCGCTTCGGCGGCATCGGCGAGCGCCTCGTCCTGGCCACCGACCAGCAAGGCGGCATACGGCCGCAGTTCAACCTCCCGGCCGTGGTCGCCTCCCTGGACGGCCCACTGCTGTGCCGCCCCTGTGCGGGCGGTGACCTCTCCCTGCCCGCCTCCCTGTGGTGGTGGGCGCTGCCGTTCCTGGCCGGCGCGGGTCTGCTGCTCGCCGGCCGCTCACTGCCCGGGCGACGCCCCGCTCTCTGGCTCGCGACAGCGGTCGCGACGTCCTCGGCACTCACCTATGTCTTTTTGATCGACTACGCGGCGCCCCGGTTCCTGCTCACCTCGTACGCCCTGCTGATGCTCCCCGCGGCGGTGGCGCTGCACGCGCTGTGGCGGGCGGCCCGTGCGCGCAGCCGTTTCGGCGTCGCCGCGCTCGCCGTCGTCCTGTGCGCCCATGTGGCCGCCCAACTCGTCACCGTGAACCGTCACGCCGCCATACAGTCCGCCGCCCGCGAGGACTGGACCCGCATCACGGCGGTGTTGCGTGCGGTCGGTGTCGGGCCCGACTGCGTGCTCGGCGGCAACAGTTCGGTCATCCCCGTCGCTTACACGGCCCGCTGCCACCCCGCCGCCGAACACCCGCACCGCGCCCCTGACGCCCTCGTACTCCGCGGTACCACCACCCCTCCCCCACCCCGGCGGAACTGGCGAGTCGTGCCGGTCCCCGACACGTACAACGACTGGCACATCGCGGTGCCGCCCGCGCGGACAGCCGTCCGAGAGCATCCGTGATGGCGTCCGCACGCCGTTCGGGGTGGCTGGGACGGTGATCGAGGCCGGCCCCGCTCCGTCACCGCGCCACCGGCGGTCGCGGGTGGCCGGGGCCGCGCATGGGCTCACGTGCTGCGGGGCGGGCGGGCCGGGTCGGTGGGAGCGGACTCGCCGGCGTTGTGAGCGGAGGGGATATGGAGGGTGAAGGTGGTGCCGGGGTGGGGGTGGTGGGTGTGAGCGGTGAGGGTGCCGTGGTGGCGGTGGGCGATGTCGCGGGCGATGGCCAGGCCGAGGCCGCTGCCGCCGGAGTCCCGGTCGCGGGCCTCGTCGAGGCGGGTGAAGCGTTCGAAAACCCGTTCAAGGTCTTCCGGGGCGAGCGGGGTGCCGTCGTTGTGTACGGAGAGGTCCCACCCGTGGTCGTACGGGGTGATGCTCAGCGTGACGCGGTCGGTGGCGTGCCGGTGGGCGTTGTCGAGGAGGTTGCGCAGGAGCCGGTGGAGTTGGAGGGCGTCACCGCTCGCGGGCGCTTCCTCGGGGAAGGACCCGAGGATGACCTGGCGACCGCGGTGGCCGTCTGCGTGGACGGCTTCGTGGGCGATCTCGACCAGGTCGACGGCGTCCCGGGGCCCGGGCGTATCGGGACGGGCGAGGTAGAGGAGGTCGTCGGTGATGCGGCGGAGCCGGTCGGTGGCCTTCAGCGCGTCGTGGACGGCGTCGGTGAGGTGTTCGGGATGGGCGAGGGCGACTTCGAGCTGGGTGTGCAGGGCCGTGAGGGGTGAGCGGAGTTCGTGGGAGGCGTCGGTGACGAAACGGCGTTGCCGTTCGGCGGCTTCTTCGAGGTGGTTCAAGGTGGTGTTCGTGGTCTCGGCCAGGGCACGGATCCGGTCACGGGCGGCGGGGACGGGGACCCGCCGGTTGAGGTCGGTGGTGTCGGTGATGTCCGCCACCTGCGCGCGGATGGCCTCGACGGGTTTGAGGGACCTGCGGGTGGTGATCCAGGCGGTGGCCGCCACGATCAGGGCGGCGGCGGGGACGCCGGCCTTCAGGGGCACGTCGAGAGTGGCGACGGCGGCGTTGGCGTCGTCGGGCGGAACCAGGTGATAGACGGTGCGCCGGCACCTGCCGGGCGCGTCGGCGGGGTCGGTGCAGCGGCGGTCGGGGAGGGTGTACCGGGCGGCGACGGCGGTGAGGTCGCGGTGGAGCAGGCGTTCGATGCGCTGGCGGACCTGCGTCCGGAGGGTCGCGGCGGCGGGATCGTCTCCCTGGGGGAGAGCGGACTCGATCTGGGCGCGCCACCGCTGCGCGAGGCCGCGGGTCTGCTCGGCGCTGAGGGTGACGGTGCGGATCCAGTCGGGGCCGGCGTCGGGCGGGGCGGGCGGCAGTAGGTCGGCAAGGCCGTCCAGGGTGACGGCGATGCCGGGTGCTGGGTGGATGCGGCCACTGTCGTCGATCTCGGCCTTGGGCCAGAAGCCCTGCTCGAAGACGTGGCTCTGGTCCGTGGTCGCCTCGGTCGCCGCGGTGGTGCGGGCCTGGACCGCGGCGAGGTGAGCGGTTTGCCTGAGGGTCTCGTCGTGGACGTGGCCGCGCAGCCACCACGCTCCGGCCGTGAAGACGACGCAGGCGGCCAGTCCCGCGAGGATCGCGGCCCGGAGCTCGGTCGGTACCCATCGCAGCACCCCGGCCCGCGGCCGATGCACCGCCGTCCGGCTCGTCCGGGCCCTCTGGCCCGTCCGGCCCGAGCGGCCCGGAGGATCGGCGCGCTCAGCCACCGGTGCTCCCGATGGGGGTGAGGCGGTAGCCGTAGCCGCGGACGGTCTCGATCGAACGTGTCCCATAAGGAGTGTCGATTTTGCGGCGGAGAGCGGATACGTACACCTCGACGATCGAGGCGTCGCCGCGGAAGGCGGGGTCCCACACCTCGTCGAGGATTTCTCCCTTGGACAGCACGCGCCCCTGGGCGCGGATCAGCGCGGTGAGCACGCCGAACTGTTTGCCGGTGAGATGGACGGCCGTGGCACCGCGTCCGGCCCGGCGGGTGGCCAGGTCGACCCACAGGTCCCCGTGTCTCAGCACGGGTGAGGCGCCGGTGCGGCCGCCGCGTCGCAGGAGGGCCCGCAGCCGGGAGAGGAGGACGACGTAGGAGAACGGCTTGGTGAGGTAGTCGTCGGCTCCGGTGTCCAGTCCCTCGGCCTCGTCGTGCTCGCCGTCCTTCGCCGTGAGCATCAACACCGGCGTGGTGACGCCGGCGGCCCGCAGCCGGCCGCACACCCCGTAGCCGTGGAGGCGGGGCAGCATCACGTCCAGGACGATGACGTCGTGGTCCCCGGTCAGTGCGAGTTCCAGGCCGGTGACGCCGTCGGTGGCGACGTCCACGGTGTAACCCTCGGCGGTCAGGCCCCGTCGGACCGCGGGGCCGACCTGGGGGTCGTCCTCGACGAGCAGAATGCGGTGCATGCCTTAAAGCCTGGCACACTTTCCGCTTTGCTTTCTTAAGAAATCTTCAGGCTCCCGGCAGGCCCGGACGCCGGCGGCGGATCTTCAGGTTTTCTTCGGGTCGGTGTGCGCAGAATGCAGCCGCCCCCCCTTCCGGCGCCGCGCCGGAAAGCCCCGCCACGCGTGCCGGTACCTTCCCATCGGCCATGCCATCGCGAGAGGGGGGCGGCCCCGCACTCACGACGCTTTGAAGGTTAGACGGCCTGTGCACATTGTCTTTCTCATTCACAATGCCTACGGCATCGGCGGCACGATTCGGGCCACGTACAATCTCGCTTCGGTTCTGGCCGAGCAGCATGACGTGGAGATGGTCTCGGTGTTCAGGCACCGTGACATTCCGGTCATGGATGTGCCGGCGAAGGTCCGTCTGACCCCTCTTGTGGACCTGCGTGCCGCGTCCGCCGATTTCGAGGGCGACGACCCCCGTCATGCGGAGCCCGCCAGGATTTTTCCCCGCGCGGACGGACGGCACAGGCAGTACAGCCGTCTCACGGATTCCCGTATCGGCCACTACCTGTCGCGGTCGGAGGCCGACGTGATCGTCGGGACCCGGCCTGGTCTCAACACGCACATCGCTCGCCAGGCACGCGCGGCCGGCATCCGTGTGGGGCAGGAGCACCTGACGTTCTCGGGCCATGGTTTCCGGCTGCGTCATGAGATACGCCATCGCTACCAGCTGCTGGATGCCATCACCACGGTGTCCGAGTCCGATGCCCGGGCGTATCGGCAGCTCAATTTCCCGGGAGTGCGGGTGGAGGCGATACCGAACAGCGTCCCCCGGGCGGCCGTCGAGCCTGCCGACGGCAGCGGCAAGGTCATCGTCGCAGCGGGGCGGCTGATCCCGCTCAAGCGATACGATATTTTGATCAGGGCGTTCGCCGAAGTGGCCGGCAAACACCCGGACTGGCATCTTCGGATCTTCGGTGAAGGTGACACCACAGGCAATGAGAGGGAATCCCTCACCAGCCTGATCAGTGAACTCGGGCTGAGTCACAACGCGCGTCTCATGGGCAAGGCCGACCCGCTCGAACCGGAATGGGTGAAGGGATCGATCGCCGCCTCGGCTTCCGATCGCGAGTCGTTCGGCATGACCCTCGTCGAGGCGATGCGGTGTGGTCTGCCCGTCGTCTCCACGGACTGCCCTGTCGGACCGCGTGAAATCATCAAGGACGGTGTCGACGGCTGTCTGGTGCCCACCGGCCGTGTCGGCGGCATGGCCACGGCACTGCTCAGACTCGTGGGCGACGACCGTCTGCGCCGGCGCATGGGCGAGGCGGCGCTGAGGAACTCGGCCCGCTTCGATCCCTCACTCATAGCCGAGCGGCACCAGGATCTCTATCAGGAACTGCTCCGGCGCGGCGCCGGACGCCGTTCGATCGGCTTTCGGCGGAATGTCGGCTTCCAGGCACGCACCCGTGCCATCGATACCGCGCACGCCGTGCGCTCCGCGACGCGTGCCATGGCGAGCAAGCTCGGCACTCCCTGAACGAGCGCTCGATCTCTCCTGGTTCACGGGGTGAGAGCCGCCTGCCCCTGCCGTCTGCTGTGATGTCGCAGGAAAACGATTGACGCTGCGGTGCCGTTCGTGCACTATTCCGGCCCGTGGCGACGAACACCCATCATGACCGGCCTGCCCACGGACACGGCACTTCGGCCGACCGTCCGCTCGCCCTGGTGACCGGGGTGGGCCGCACCGTCGGTATCGGCGCGGGCATCGCCCGTCGGCTGGCCGCTTCGGGCTGGGACATCGCCTTCACCTACTGGACGCCCTACGACGACCGTATGAGCTGGGGCAGCGAGCCCGGCGCGACCGAAGTGATCAGCCAAGCTCTGGCCGGGCACGGTGCGTCCACCACCGCGATCGAGGCGGATCTCGCCGACCCGGACACCCCCGCACGCGTCTTCGATGCGGTCGAACAGCGGATGGGCAGTGTCACCGCGCTGGTGATGAGCCACTGCGAGTCCGTCGACTCCGGGCTGCTCGACACCACCGTCGAGAGTTTCGACCGGCACTTCGCCGTCAACGCGCGCGCCACCTGGCTGCTCATCCGCGAGTTCGGACGCCGCTTCGCCGCGGAACGGGGAACCGGCCGGATCGTCAGCCTCACCAGTGATCACACCGTCGGCAACCTGCCCTACGGGGCGAGCAAGGGGGCCCTGGACCGCATCACCCTGGCCGCCGCCCGCGAACTCGCCCATCTCGGCGTGACCGCCAACGTGATCAATCCCGGGCCGGTCGACACCGGCTGGATGCCCGAGGAAGTCCGGGAGTACTGCGTCCGCAGCACTCCGCTCGGCCGGCTGGGCACTCCGCAGGACACCGCGCACCTCGTGGACTTCCTGTGCTCCAAGGAGGGTGAGTGGATCAACGGTCAGCTGCTGATGAGCAACGGTGGCCTCGCGTAGGCGCCGAAGTCCGGTTCTTCAGCGCCATCCGCCAGGTCTCACCACCACGGCTCGTCCGCGGAAGAGTTCGAACCCGTCGCGGCCAACCAGCTGAGGCCGCTGAGGAAATTCAGGAAAACCATGTCAAGCACCTGCCGCGGTCAGCAGGATGGGGGCATGGGCCATGAGAACGTGAGTCGGGGCCGGATGCGGCCGATCGCGGTGCGGCAACCGGAGAATCCCGTGGAGGCGGTCATGGAGGCCGACGCGCTCGACGCCGCACTGGGTACCACGACGATACTCGTACGAGGCCCGCTGTTCGGGGTGGCCGCACAGGACGCCGGGCAGGCACCACGGTGGCGGGTGGTGAGCGCGGTGGAGGCCGGGTGTCCGCAGCAGGCCCGGGACAGCCTCAACTCCGTGTTGTGGTACCGGGCGAAGGACGAAGCCCGGGACCGGGAGGAACGGCGCGCCCTGTTGGCGGCGGTCGCCCGGCTGGAGAGCGAACGCGTCGACGACCTCACCGTACTCGGGACCCGCTACCGGATCGTACGTGCCGAGGAGTACGCGGGCACGGGGCCCGACGGCATCGAGCAGCCCCGCCCGACCGACCCTGAGCCCGCCGTGCCCGACTGGAGCCGCGCCGCCAAGGAGCCGATCGACGACGGCCTGGTCCTGGACCCGGATGCGCCGGTCACGCCCGCCCAGGCCGCGGAGCGGCTGGCGCTGCGCAGCCTGGCTTACACCGGGTCCCGGTTCCCCGAGACCGTACGCAGTGACTCCCGCCGGGCGCTGGAGACCCACCCCGACGTGCTGCTGCTCCCCACGACCTTCAGGGTCGTGGAGAAGAGCGGTTCCGCATGGCAGACAGGCGGAGGCCTGCACGCCAGCGCGCACGGAGCCCGCAGTTCCCTGGACTTCGCCCTCACCTGGCTCCAGCCGCGCCTGCGCGGACTCATCCCCCACGCTGTCGACAACAGGGACGCCGACGCCCGTACGGTAGCCGCCGAAGGCACCGGCCCCGCGGCCGAAGAGCTGGCCGAGTACGCCCGGGCCGCCGACCGGCTCCGGACCGAGTTCGCCAACCAGGTCGAGGCCCGCGGCACCCTGCACCGGATCTGCCGCGTTCGCCGGCTGCTGCGCTGGGGCCCCGACGGACCGGAGGGGCCGCGCCCGTCCGACGTCAACAGTCAGACGCCGATCCAGATGCACCCTCGCCTGGATGAGGACGGCAATATTCACCACGACGAATAGTTCCGGCTGCGGGTTCGCTGACGGGCGCAGGGCCTGTCGTCTTCACCCCCGTCGGCGCCTGCCAGATCGGCGCCGGATTCCCTGCCGCTGTGGCTGTCCACGGAAAGGACGTGCGGGGTGCCGCCGGGCCCGGTCACCTTGCGCCGGTTGCGCAGGCGTTGCCGGAAAGGGTCACCGGCAGGGCGACCGGGCCGCGGACGACTGCTTCGGGCCGCCGCCAGCGGAGGGAGGGCAGGGGAATGTGCGGGGTGAGGCCGGGAGCCGCCGCGGCCAGTTCCTCCAGGGCCACGCGCAGCTGCGTACGGGCCAGTTGGGCGCCCAGGCAGATGTGGGCGCCGTGGCCGAAGGTCAGGTGGCGGGCGGGAGAGCGGGTGATGTCCAGCCGGGAGGCGTCCACGTGCGTACGCGGGTCGAAGCCGGCGTGCAGCAGAGACACCACGACGGCCTCCCCGGCACGTACCCGGACCGCGCCGAGGGCCAGGTCCTGCCGCGCGACGCGGGTGAAGCTCATCGGTACGACGGGGGCGTAACGCAGCAGTTCCTCCACGGCTGCGGACGACGCGCGCTCCGGGCGCGCCGCCGTCGCCAGGAGGCGCCACTGCTCGGGGTGGTCGAGCAGGGCGACGACCGCCAGGCCCAGCTGGCCGATGGAGGTCTCGTAGCCCGCGTTGAGGAGCAGCTCGACCAGCGCCGTCAGCTCCTGGTGGCTCAGCGCTCCGCTTTCGTCGTGCGCGGTGGCCAGCGAGCCCAGCATGTATCCGCCGGGCCGGCGCCGGGCTTCGGTGATCAGTTTCCCGATGTAGTCGCGCAGCGCGTCGTGGGCCGGGCTCCGCTCCTCGAAAGTTCCGGTGGTGATGCCCAGGGCGCGGTCCGCCAGGTCGGCGAAGTGCGCGTGTTCGGCCTCGGGGACGCCGAGTACGCCGCAGATGGTCGCGGCGGACAGGGGCATCGCGTACTGCGCGACGAGGTCGATACGAGTACGGCCGGCGAGGAGCCGACGGGCCGTGCGGCGGATGCCGTCCTCCAGGCGGGCGATGGCCTGAGGGGTGAAGGACCGGTTCACCAGCCTGCGCAGGCGGGTGTGCTGCGGCGGGTCGAGACTGGTGAGGGCTGCCGGGTCGGGGCGGAGCGGGTGGATGGCCGGTGCGGTGGGTGCGGCGGCCGCGGCGCGGCTGAACCGGTCGTCGGTCAGGACCTTGCGGCCCAGGTCGAAGCCGGTGACCAGCCAGATGTGGTCGCCCGTGGGAGCGACGACGGGGACGACGTCCGCGACGCCGTCCGTGGTGGGCAGGAAATCGGGAAGCGGCCCACGCTGGGCGGCTCGGGCGTGGTGGGGATGGCCGGCGGGCACCGTGGGCGCAAGGGAGGCGCATCGTCCGTGCGGTGCGGCCCCGCCGGGCTGGTCCGGGTGGTTCATCGGTGCTCACTCGCTCCCCATGGACGGTTGGACGGGGCGGCTGGACGGCGCCAGGCGCGGCGCCGGGCCGTCCGTCCGCCCGGCGCCCGTCGGCCACCTGCTACTCGGTGCCGGCTACTTGGTACCGGCGACGAGATATTCCGGACCGTCGAGGTGACGGACGGATGTGTCCCGGAACCCGGCCTCGTCCATCCATGCCCGGCAGTCGGCGCCGGTGTATCCCAGTCCCCCGGCGGAGACCAGCGAGACGTTGAGGCTGATCAGCAGGCCGGTGGTGCGGTCCCTGCGGTCGTCGTCGATGAGGGACTCGTAGATGAGCAGCGAACCGCCCTGGGGCAGTGCGTCGTACGCCTTGCGGATGAGCATCTTCTTCGTGTCCAGGTCCCAGTCGTGCAGGACGTGGCCCATGACGAGGACCTCGGCCGTCGGCAGCGGCCCGGTGAAGAAGTCCCCGCCCTCGAACCGCACCCGGTCGGCGATGCCCAGCTGCTTGGTGTGGGCCGTGAAACCCGCTTCGACCGCGGGCAGGTCGAAGCCGATGCCTTCCACGTGCTCGTGGCGGGTGAGGATCTGGGTTAGCAGGGCGCCCTCGGCACAGCCCACGTCCGCCACGGAGCGCACCGTGTGCCAGTCGTACGTCTCGGCCAACGCCTGGTTGGCGCCCATGCTGTATCCGGTCATCGCCCGCAGGAAGCCGGTCACCTGGTCCGGAGCGGCGAACGCCGCACCGAAGGTGTCGCTGTCGGCGTCGGCGGCGACCGGTTCGGGCTCGGTCGGTGCCGCGTCGCCTGAACCGCCGGATACGGCGAGGGCGCGGGAGAAGTCGAGCCGTCCGCCGGTGCGCAGGGCTTCGGTGAGACCGGCCCAGCAGGGGAAGCCCGCGTTGAGGAACTCCAGGTACCCCGAGATGTCGGTGGCGGGTTTGCCGGGGTCGAGGTGACGGTCGGCCGTCGGGGAGTTGCGGTAGATGCCGTCCTGTCGCATCAGCAGGCCCATCGAGACGAGGGCGTCGAGGAAGTCGGCGCCGCCGCGGCCGGTGATGCCGAGGCGGGCGCACAGCTCCTCACCGGTCGCCGGCTGCCGGGCCAGGGTTTCGAAGACCTTGAGCTCCACGGCGCTCAGCAGGACCTTCGACTTCCAGAAGGCGACCGCGAGATCGAGGATGGCGTGCGGCGAGTCGGACACCGAAGGCTTGGTCATGCGGGACTCCGTTCAAGGGATGTGAAGGGCGGTTGGCCGGCGGGTCGGGGGAGGAAGCCGTCGGATCACGCCAGGCCCAGGTCTTCGTAGAGGGCGTCGCCGATCGCGATCATGCGTTTCTGGTGCTCCTCCTGCCAGGTCTTGCCATTGAGGTGCAGCGCCACGACGAGCCCGGCGTCGGGGTCGGCGAAGGCCGCCGAGGTCCACAGTCCGTAGTGGCCGAACGTGCGCAGCGAGGCGTGGCGGCTGAAGGCCGTGCAGATCTCGCCCAGGTGGTGCGACTCGTTGCGGAAGCCCAGTCCCCAGTCGGCGTTGCCGAACGGGTCCACCAGGCCCACCCGGTGCCGCGCGGTGAGCGCCATGACGGTCTGGGGCCGCAGTACGCGGCCCACCCGGCCCTGACCGCCGTTCATCAGCGCCTCGAAGAACAGGGCGAGGTCGGACATCGGGCCGCGCAGGTTGAGTCCGGGGATGGGCCGGGTGCAGGACGCTTCGGTGGCGTACCAGTGGGTGGGCTGGATGGGGGCGCCGCCCCCGGCGACGTGGATCAGCGGCAGCCGGTCCGCCGTCCGCCGGTATTCCCGCGGTGTGAGGACCACTCGGGTCTCGCGCATGCCGCAGGGTGCCAGGACCTCCTCGGCGAGGAACCGCTCGTAGTCGCGTCCGTCGACCGCCCGGACCACCTCGGCGAGCAGGAACCACGCCCACCAAGGCCCGTACGCGATCTTCGCGCCCGGCCGGGCGTCGCGGGGCACCGTCATCGTGCGCAGCTGCTCGCGGCGGAGCGCCACGGGTGCGGCCATGGTGCCGTGCAGGGGGTCGAGCCCCATGGGGACGGCCGAGGTGTGGGTGAGCAGCTGGTACAGGGTGACGGTCTCCCTGCCGTCCCCGGTGAACCACGGCAGGTAGGTGGCGACGGGCCGCATCGGGTCGAGCAGGCCCCGCTCCCACAGCCGGCCGACGGCCACGGCGCCGACCGGCTTGGAGCAGCAGTACCAGATCGGCAGGGCGTCGCGGGTGAACGGTACGCCGGGCCGGCAGTCGCCGAGGGCCACGGACAGCCTGGTTCCCGAATCGCGGTGCAGCACGGCGAACTGCGCGCCGGGCGTGCTCCGGCCGATCTCGTCGCGCAGTACGGACATGGTGCGCGGCAGGTCCCGTTCGGCCTGCCTTCTCGCGTCCGCGTCCGGGTCCGCTTCAGCGGTGCCGGGCTCCGGCGGCGGGCAGGGCCGGCGGCCGGGCCCCGCGGACGGCTGCTGTGCGGCGGGCGGGCCGTGGCCCGCGGCCGGAGCGAGGCCCGCGGTCACGGCCCGCAGCCGGGCCAGGGCGCCGGCCCGGTCCTGTTGGAGCATGCGGTCCAGGAAGAAGACGAACAGGAAGACGCCTTCCAGACGCAACCCACCGTGTTCGAACAGCCGCACTCGCTGCCTGCCGTCCCCGAACAGCAGGACCGCGGCGTCCGCGACGCTCAGGGTGAGCACCAGGGTGGGCCGCTCGTCCCAGT
Source organism: Streptomyces sp. NPDC030165 (assembly GCF_055573595.1). Classification (NCBI taxonomy): domain Bacteria; kingdom Bacillati; phylum Actinomycetota; class Actinomycetes; order Kitasatosporales; family Streptomycetaceae; genus Streptomyces; species Streptomyces sp. NPDC030165. Next base: position 107,176 of record NZ_JBVIBD010000009.1, read on the forward strand.
CCCCGCCGGTGAACCGCAGGTGTCCCGCGGACAGGTCGGCCCGGACGAGAACGCGGTCGGCGGTGCCGGCGGGGGCGTCGGTGAGGCACAGTCCCAGGCTCAGCGCCGACGCCTTGTCCAGGGGGTCGGCTGCCGTCAGTTCGGCGGCGTGCCGGAGCCATCGCGGGGAGAAGAGGGGGCAGGGGGCAGGGGCGGTGGCCGTCGGGGCGTCGGTCTGCATCACCTCACCGGCCCCCGTCACGGCATCGTCTCCGTGGCCGTCGTCGGCTGCGTACGCGCGATCGTGAAGCGCACCGCCGAGGTGTTGGTCAGGCTCCCGTCGGGGGCCCGCAGCCGGTCGAGTTCGGCGTCGACCGCCGCCTTGGCGCGCTCCATCGACGAGGCCGGCACCCCTTCCCAGAACATCCGCCCGGCGGTGGACCACACCCAGTCCCACCACTGGTGCGTCCCTCGGAAGCGGGTCACGTACTGCTGCTCGACCGTCTCCACGGCGGCGTACCCGGACTCCTTGAGCATGGCGTGCAGCGCCTCGACGGAACGGAAGGGGCTGTCCTCGGGCAGGGCGTGCGAGGAGCCTGCCCGCCCGTAGGGCGCGCTGGCGGCGAAGACCGGGTCCCAGCGGGGGTCCGGCCGCCCCCACCAGGAGATGGCGAGCCTGCCCTGGGGGGACAGCAGTTGCCGGTAGCGGGCCGCGGCCTGGCGCGGGTGCGGGAAGAAGAACATGGAGATGCCGGCGAACACGGCGTCGAGCGACCCGTTCGCCGGCGGTGGCACGGCGTGTTCGCCGGCGTCCCAGTCGATCGTCTCGGCATCGGCGACCACCGCGTGGGCGTGCGTCAGGCCTGCCGCACGCAGCGCCTCACGAGAGCGCGCGACCATGCCGCAGGACAGGTCGACGCCGATCGCGCTGCCGGTGGAGCCGGTCGCCTCGGCCGCCGGGACGAGCACGGCGCCGGTGCCGCACCCGACGTCCAGCAGCCGGTCGCCGGGGAGGATGGCGGCGTGTCCGACGAGGCGCCGGCCCAGCTCGGCGAAGTGGCTGACCCCCACCCGCTCGTAGGTCGGCGCGCTGCGGTCGAACAGACCGGCGAGCGCGGTCTTGCGGTCCTGCGCGGTGTCCGTCACGGGTGGCGGAGGCGCGGTCTCGGTCACGGCGATGTCCTTTCGGTGGCGTCCGTCCTGCCGGCGAGGCCGGCGGGGCCGGTGGGAGCGGCACGGTGGGTTCGGACCGCAGTGCCGGCGCGGGCCGAGGCGTAGATCGCGGTCACCGCCTCCAGTGCCCGGCGCGCGCCGGGACCGTCGGCCAGCGGCGGACGGCCGTCGCGTACGGCGGCGCAGAAGTCGGCGATCTGGTCGCGGTGCGGCTGGTACAGCAGTCCGCCCTGGTCGCGCACCGGCTCGGCCGGCTGCCGTGGAAGGATGTCGGCGACCTGGTTGCCCGCCCCGAACGCGCCGTAGGCCGCTGCCCGTTCGCCGTCACGTGCCGCGTGGAAGTAGACCAGCTCGTCATTTTCGATCACCGCGCTGCCGCGGTCGCCGTGCACCGCCAGGCGAGCGGTGCAGCCCGGGTACGCGGCCGTGGTGGCCAGCAGTACGCCCCGAGCGCCGCTGGTGAACCGCAGGCTCGCGGTCGCCACGTCCTCGACGTCGATGCCGTCGTGTGCCAGCAGCCCGGTGTGCGCGGCGGCCTCGGTGACCGGCCCGGCCAGCCACTGGGCCAGGTCGACCAGGTGCACGGCCTGGTTGATCAGCGCGCCGCCGCCGTCCAGCTCCCGGGTGCCGCGCCAGGAGCCGGAGGCGTAGTACGACTGCTCGCGCCACCAGGGCAGTTCGACGACGAGGGAGGTCAGGCGTCCGAACCGGCCGTCGTCGACCGCGGACTTGACGATGCGGACGGCGGGGTCGAAGCGGTGCTGGGAGACGACGCCGAGGGTCAGACCACTGTCTTGTGCGGCGCGGAGCAGCCGGTCGGCGGCGGCGGGGGTGACGTCGATGGGCTTTTCGACCAGTACGTGCTTGCCTGCGCGCAGCGCCTGGACGCCCAGCTCGGCGTGGGTGCCGCTCGGAGTGCACACCGCTACGGCGTCGATGTCCGGGCGGGCGAGCAGGTCGGTGACGGTCAGTGGGTCGCAGCCCAGGGCGTCGGCCGCGTCCTTGGTGCGCCGTGGATCGCGGCCGGCCACCGCCGTCAGCCGGGCCGCGTCCGGCAGGCCCTCCCGCTCGTGGGTCAGCAGTCGCCCGAGGAAGGAGCCGAGCACACCGCATCCGATGATGCCGAAGCGCAGCACTGCGCTCACCCCGCCGCCGGGACGATGGCGTTGCCCAGATAGTTCGGCAGCTCGGTCAGCCTTGCCTGCTGGGCGTCCAGGTCGGTCGGGTAGGTGGCGCGGTAGTGCCGGGTGACCTCCTGCACCTCGCGCCACGTGGTCGGCGTCCGGCCGCCGTTGTGGGCGGGCGCGAGCTGGTCGTAGAGCGTGGTGCCGGGGCGCAGGTAGAGCTGGTTGATGCCGAACCAGGCCGGCAGTCCGGCGGCCCAGTCGACCAGCCGGCCCGAGACGCACGCCTCGTCGTCCGGCAGGCCCATGAGGACGAACGCGAAGGGCACGATGCCGGCGTCGCGCAGTTTGATCACTGCCTGGCTGATCTGCTCCTCGCTGACCCGCTTGTGCACGCCGGTACCGGCGATGGCGGGGGACTCGGCGCCCAGCCACATGCCCTGGCAGCCCGCCCGTGCCCACTGGGACACGTCGCTCTTGAGCACGATCTCCGCGCGGGTCTGCCCCACCCAGCCCAGGCCGCGGCCGTGCAGCCGCTCGCACAACTCGCCGTAGAAGGTGCGGTTGATGCCGAAGACGTAGTCGAGGAAGAAGACGAACTCCAGTCCCGCGGCCTGCTGGGCGTCGATCTCCGCCGCCACCCGGTCCAGCGGCTGGTTGCGCATGCGGGTACCGAACGGCAGGTGGCAGAAGGTGCAGCCGTACGTGCATCCGCGGGCGGCCAGGACCATGCCGCACGGGCCGGGGAGCGGCAGCCCGCCGGAGATGACCTCGGCGGTGTAGTCGGCGGTGGGCACCAGGTCGAAGGCGGGGAAGGCGAAGGCGTCGAGGGGGATGTTGGGGTACGGCCGCGGGCGGGGGGCCGGGGAGTCCAGCAGGTTGTGGGGAGTACTTCGGTCGCACAGCACCGGCCCTTCGGCGCCCGCCAGTACGTCGGCGACCGCGCCGACGGTGGCCGAGTCGGTCTCGCCGACGGCTATGTGGTCGACGGCGAGGTCGGCGCGCGTCGATTCGGGCAGGTGGGTGCCGTGCGGGCCGACCGCGATGGTGCGGGCCGAGGGGAAGCGGGCGACGGCCCGTTCCACGGCCGCCCGTACCGGATCCAGGTCGAGGGGGTAGCACTGGGCCCGGTCCGCGATGGCCGTGAAGACGACCAGCACGTCGTAGGCGTCGCCGGCCGGCGCGTCCTGGAGGCGCTGGTCCCAGATGGTGACGGAGTGGCCCGCGGCCCGCAGCTGTCCGGCCGCGGTCACCGCGTCCAGGGGCAGTTGGATGAAGTACTGGTCGAAGGGGTTGCTGGGGATGACGAGGCAGACGCTGCTCATGAGGGCTTCACTTCCACAGTCGGGTCCGGGACACGGGCGGATGGCGGCGCGCCGACGGGCAGCCGCTCACGGGTGCGGGCCAGGGCGGCGAGCCGGCTGATCCGGCCGATGCCGCGCAGGTCCGCCTCGGGGCGCGCCCCCGGGGCGAACAGCGCGGACAGGGCCCAGCGCAGGGCGTTCTCCATGGGCGAGTCGTGGATGAGCCATTCGCGGCCGCCCTCGGGCCGCCGCATGGTCAGCCGGTGCATGTTGCCGGGCAGGGGGATGCCGCTGGGCAGGCTGACCGGGGCGAGTTCGAGGGTGAAGTGCACCGGTCCGGCGTCGACCTGGACCAGCCGCTGCCTGCTCTCGGCGCCCGGCAGCGGACGGGGGCACCACGCGGGCACCGTCCAGCCGGGTGCCGCCCGGGGGCCGGCGATCGTCGAGTACAGCTCCACGGCGGGGCCGCCGTCCGGGCGGGACAGATCGTGGGCCGCGACGCTGGTCAGCTCCGGGTCGTGGGCGACCCGCAGGTCCCGTGGGTCCGGATCGGCGGTCAAGTAGCGGTGCTGGACGTCGCGCGGCAGGACCGTGCCCAACAGGGCGAGCATGTGCAGCCATTCGTAGCCGAACACACCGTAGTCACGGTCGACGAAGCGGCCCGCCGCGATGTCCGCCCGCCGGTCCTTGCCGAAGGCGATCCGGACGGCGTCGAGGGGGTGGCCGGGCGCCCACTCCTTCATGGCGGCCTTGAGCACGCCCAGTGCCGTGGCGTGCGCGTACTGGTTCATCACCACCAGCCGGGCCTCGTCGTACTTGGCGAGCAGCGCGGACAGTTCGGGGGCCTCCCAGGAGCGGCACACCGGCTTCTCCACCAGCAGCCGGGCGCGCGGGTCCCGGTCGAGCACGGCGGCGGCCGTCTCCAGGTGCGCGGCGGTCGGCGTGCACACCGACCACACGTCCACCGGCGCATTGTGCGGTACGTCCTCGATCCGGGCGACCGCGGTGGTGGCGGAGGGCAGTGCGGTGACGAGCGGGTCGACGACGGTGACGCGTACGCCCAGTCCGGTGAGCAGCCGGTGGTGCAGTCGGCCCGCCACGCCGTGGCCGATGACGCACACGTGGGTCCTACCGGGCATAGGTGTCTCCCGCGGGCGCGGCGGTGTCGTGCGGGCGGGTGCCGTCGGGCTGCCCGTCGCGCAGGTAGCAGTCGTAGTACGCGGCGAAGAGGCCCGCCTCGTCGATGAGTTCGTCGACGGCATCGAGGTGGACGCCAGGGGGGAAGGACTCCAGGTCCCGGCAGAGTCTCTTCGCCGCGAGCAGGGTTCCGGCCCGGTACGCGTCGTAGCCCCGGTTGGCGATGCCCTCGTACTCGAAGAGGTTGAGTGAGCGGCCGTCGCCGAGCAGGGTGACCGTCGCGCCGTGCGGCAGGCGGTGGCGGACCCCGACGTGCGGGACGGGTGTCGCCGTGGCGCCGCAGCGGCCCTCGCTGAGCACGCTGAAGTCCTTGGTGGCGAAGCCGGCCAGGAATGTGCCGTCGGGCAGCAGCGGTACGTCCTGCTCGGTGATGGCGGTGCCGCCGCTGCTGCCCACGACGAGGAAGGGCCGGTGCCTGGTGAGCGCCTCGGCGATGGTGCGGTGCGTCTCGAAGCCGTCTTCCGCGGCGGTGATGAGCGCCAGGATGTCGGTGTCGACGATGTGGACGCGGCAGCCGAGCCCGCGCAGGGCAAGCGCCGCGCGCTTGCCGAGCGTGCCGTAGCCGAGGAGCAGGACGTGCCGCCCGATGAACTTCTCGCCGGGGACGATGGCCCGCAGCCGCCGGATGCAGGAGTCGGCGATCTCGTTGTAGCCCAGGTGCGACTTCAGGCGTGAGCGGGCCATGTTCAGCACCGGGACGGCCAGCCGGCCCGGGGCGTTCCTGATGCGTTTGAGGCCGCTGACGGTGAGTTCGATGGCCGCGTCCACCCGCTCGACGAGGCCGTTGTCGCTGCCGCGGCCCTGAGCGAGCAGGCCGCCGTCGTCTATGACGAGGACCCTGCGGCCGGCGGCGTGCGCCCGGCGGATGAAGTCCTCCACGCGGGCGTCGACCGCCAGCGCCTCGGCGCGGGCGGACTCGTCCGCCGTACCGTTGATCACCGAGTTGTCCAGCACATCGCTGGCGTAGCCGCGATGCACGAACCACGCGTGCACCCGGTCGCGGTGCAGGGTGCGGTCGCCCTTGGACAGGGCGTAGATCCACTCGGGGTCGAGCCCGGCTCTTTCCATGGCGAGCAGGAAACCCACGCTGTTCTCCACGTAATGGTCACGGAAGACCAGGGCCCAGCCCGCGAGGGACGGTTCGGGGGCGTCGTAGCGGCTGAGCAGCGGCATCGCGGCGACGATGGAATCGATCTCGGCATCGGTGTAGCAGCGGGCCCGCCGGCCGAGCTCCTCCACGAGCGCGGCGAACACCGTCTGCGCACGGGGTGGCATCGGCCCGGACGCCGTCACCAGGACGCGGTGTTCGCCGGCCCCGGACAGGACGGGGTCGAGCGTGCCGGGCGGCCGGTGGGGCAGGGGGGCGCTGCGGATCGTCAGCGCGGTGTCCTCGACGCGTACGGTGCACCGGCCGGGCCCTTCGTCTTCCAGCCGCGCCGGTTCCCGGGGCCAGGTCTGGCCGGCGATCACCGTACGCACGGCCGCCAGGATCGCGGCGGGCTCCAGCCGGCCGTCCACGACCTCGAACGGGCCCGGTGGCCCGGAGTCCGGCGTCTCCGCCGCATGCCGAGTGTGACTCGAATCCACTTCAGATACCGACATATCTCCACCCACGCCAGGCGTGCATTCCTCGTGAGAACGGTCCGGTACGGCCGAGTCGGTGCTCTGTGCAAAGCGTCCGGTGATCGGCCTCGGCAGCTACCTTCCGCCGGGGGCCGACGACCGGGCATCTGTCGGGTTACGAGTCTTTCCGGGCGGCGCAGCGGGCCAGGATTACGCAATGAGATGGCATAAATCCCCGCTCATCAGTCAATGCATCAGTCGACGGGGGTGGTCGCGAAGAAAGGCAATCCGGCATGCTCGTCGGTCGGGAGCAGGAACAACGCGAACTGACGCGGATCGCTTCCGCATTGAGCGAGGGGCGCAGCGGCTCCCTCGTCATCAGAGGCGCGGCCGGTATCGGCAAGAGCGCGCTACTGCGGCAGATGGCACACGAAGTGAAACCGAACGTGACGGTGTTCAGTGCGGTCGGTGTCGAGAGCGAGGCCGAACTCCCCTTCGCCGCTTTGCATCAGTTACTCCTGCCCTTACTCACCTCTGTGGACCGGCTTCCGCCGCCCCAGAGCGTCGCCCTGCGCTCGGCCTTCGGCCTCCAGAGCGCCCCCGCCGACCGGTTCCTGGTGGCGCTCGCGGCGCTCACCCTCCTGTCGGAGGCGTCCCGCACCACTCCCCTGCTGCTCCTGGTCGACGATGCCCAATGGCTCGACGCTCCGTCGGCGGACGCCCTTCTGTTCGTCGCCCGGCGGCTGGGCGCGGAAGCGGTCGGCATCGTCTTCGCCGTACGCGACGGTTCGCGTCCCTTTCCCGCCCCGGGCCTGGCCGAACTGCACGTCGGCCCGCTTGCCCCGGCCGCCGCCGCGACCCTGATGGCCCGGCACCTGCCGCATGCCGCTCCCGCCACTCGCGACAGGCTGCTGCGCGCGGCCGGCGGCAACCCGCTGGCCCTGACCGAGCTGCCCCTCGCCCTCAGCCGCGCCCAGCTCGACGGCGCGGCGGCACTGCCCGAGGAACTGCCGCTCACGGAGCGGCTGCAGCGGCTCTACCGGCACCGGGTCAGCGACCTGCTCGCCCGGCCGGGCAATGCCTGCGTGCTGGCCGCGGCCGAGGGTGAAGGCGATCTGGTCGTCATCCTGCGCGCCGCCGGCGACACCGACCGGGCCATGGACGAACTGGCAGCCGCGGAGAGCGCCGGCCTGCTCACCCTCCATGAGCAGCGCCTGCGCTTCAGACACCCCCTGGTCCGCTCCGCCTTCTACCAGGGCGCTCCCCTGAGTATGCGCCGCGCCGCGCATATCGCCCTGGCCGGGGCTCTCGACGCAGGCGACGACCGGCACGTGTGGCACCGGGCCGCCGCGGCGGTGGGCCCGGACGAGCAGGTCTGCCACCTGCTGGCGGAGATGGCCGCCCGGGCCCGGCGCGCCGGGGGCGTCGCCACCGCCACCAGGGCTCTGCGCCGCGCCGCCGCCCTCGCTCCGTCGCCCCCTTTACGGGCCCGGCTGCTCATCGACGCCGCCGACTGCGCCTGGACCGCGGCCCAGACCAGCCAGGCCGAGGCACTCCTCAAGGAGGCGGAGCCGCTGGTGGACCGGCCGGCTCTGCGGGCCCGGCTGGTGCGGGTGCGCGGTGCCATCACCCATGCCTCCAGCGACCCGTCCGTAGCGTGCGCGGCGCTCCTCGAAGGCGCCGAACTGGTAGGGGACTCCGACCCGCACCTCGCCCGGGAGTCCCTGGCCATGGCCGCCCGCTCCGCTTGGGTCGCCGACGATCCCGGGCGTCTGACACACACAGCCGAGATGCTGGAACGTCTGGCCACGGCGGACGGCGGCCGATCCGGCGCATCGGAGGGCGAATCCCCCGACGCGCTGGCACGACACCTGCGGTACCTGAGCGGCTTCGCTGCCGACCGCACTGCCGCTCCCAAGAGTTCCGCCGGAGCCGACGCGCGCGGCGCCCGCATCCCCGACACCTGGATCCGTACCGACGACCCCCGCCCCTGGGTGTGGCCACCGACGTTCCTGCCCCACCTCCTGAACGCCACCCTGCCCCTGCGCGACAGCCTGGAGCGGGCGGTGGACACCCTGCGCCACAACGGCGCGATCGGCGCGCTGCCCATGTCCCTGGCGCCGCTCGTCGCCCTCCAGGTGGTCACCGGGCAGTGGTCCGAGGCCATCGCCCACGGCGACGAAGCCCTCGCCCTGGCCCTGGAGACCGGACAGCTCGGTGCCGCGAGCCACCTGCGCGCCATGCTCGCCTGGCTGGCCGCGGCCCAGGGCGACAGCGCCCGCTGCCTCCTTTTGGCGCAGGAGTCCCTGGATGTCGCCGTGCCGCGCCGCATAGCCAGCGCGGTGACGCTCGGCCACTGGGCGCTGGGCCTGAACAGCCTGGCCGAACGGCGGCCCGCGCATGCCGCGCAGCTGCTGGGTGAGGTCTGTGCGGTGGGCGGTGCGGCCGGCCACTTCATGCTGCGCCGCCTCGTCCTTCCCGACTACGTGGAGGCCTGCGTCCGGGCAGGCGAGCCCCGGCGCGCCGAGGAGGCGTTGCGGCGTATCGGCGGCCTCCACCCGCACGACGGCCCGCCCCTGCTCGCGGCCAGGCTGCGCTGTCAAGCCCTGCTCGCCCGGGGCGACCGTGCCGAAGAACTGTTCACCGCCGCCCTGGACAAGACCGGCATCTGTCCCTTCGAAACGGGCCGCACCCTGCTGCTGTACGGCGAGTGGCTGCGCCGCGAGCGCCGTATCAAGCTCGCCCGCAGGCAGCTGCGGCTGGCCGAGAACCAACTGCGCAGGACCGGCGCCCTGCCGTGGGCCCGGCTGGCCCGTATGGAACTGGCAGCGGCGGGCGACCGGTCCGCCCGGGCCGCCACGCCCGCCAGGGCCGCCGACGAGCCCTCCCTCACCGTGCGGGAACACCAGGTCGTGCACCTCGCGGCACAAGGACTGAGCAACGGCGAAATCGGCGCGCGCCTCTTCCTGAGCCCCCGCACCGTGGGCTACCACCTCTACAAGGCGTTCCCCAAACTCGGGGTGGGCTCCCGCGCCCAGCTCCGCGGAATGGCCTTCGACGAGGTGCGGTGACCGGCCACCTCACGACCGGCACCGTCAGACAACGCCCGACCGCCGGCCCTCGGCCGGGAAACCCGGCGGCGCCCCGCACAGGGGCGATCCGCCGGGAAACCGGTGCGCTGCCGGCTCCACCCCGCTTCGGCCGTCCTCCGGTCGGAGCGGGCTGCACGGCGACCAGGCGCCGACGGGCCTACGCCAGGCTGGCCGTCTGGGCGGCGTTGTAGACGGCCTGTTCCTCGGCACCGAAGTGGGTGGAACTCATGTTGGGGCCCTGTACCCAGCCGAGGATGCCGATGATCTGGGCGGGATCGTCGTAGCGGGAGAAGACCCCAACCTGGAGGCCCGCGCCGGTGGCGGGATCGAAGTTCTGCAGCAGGGCACCGCCGCTGCAGCCGGGTGACTGCGCGCCGGCCATCACGTCGTTGTAGTAGACGGGGTCGTTCCGGCTGGTGCCCTGGGTGACCATGAGGCTCCGGCCGTCGAAGGTCCGCTGGAGTGCGGCGGGCACGTTGCCGGGGCGGTAGTAGTTGCGTTCGTTGATGGTCGGGTAGCCGAAGATGTGGTGGGTCCGGTTCTGTGGCTGGGCGAAGCCGACCTCATGGCCTCCGGTGACCTCACCGATCGGGCGCGGGTCGTCGGGGCTGGCCACCAGGACCGCGGCCATGTCACGCCCCAGGAGCCAGTCGGCGCTCTGGCTCCAGGTGTTGGTGATCCACTGGCGGGTGACTCCCCAGACCCCGTACGGGGCGATGTCCTTGCCGGGGAGCTCCGTGCGGGAGGGGTCGCGGGGCAGGTTCGCTCCGTTGAACCCCGGTACGAAGACCATGTTGGTGGCGACGACGTTCCCGAAACCCACGTCGAGCGGGGTGTGGATGCGCAGGCAGTGAGCGGCGGTCAGTACGACGCTGCGGTTGGCGCTGTTCACCACGTTGCCGGAGCACGAGGACGTCGAGACTGCGCCGGTCTCCACGTCCGTGTACTCCATGAAGATCTTCCCGGCGGTACGGGAGACCAGCCCCTGTTTCCGCGGCCACGGCTTGCTGAGGTCGTCCCAGCCTCCGGGGGGCGGGGTCGCGTCCCGGTCTTCGTTGTTGAGGCCGGCGTCGGCCATCTTCCCCAGGGTCCAGTACTCCACCTCGGCCCTGAGCCTTTGCTGGTGGTCGGGACCGGCCGGGACCAGCGGGGTGAGCTCGAACGCGGGAACCGCGGCCGCTCGTGCCGGGGGCGCCGCGGTGAGCAGCGCGGCCACCAGCGTGAGCAGGCCGAGTACGGTGGTGATCGCACGTCTTGACGGCGTGGTGGTGAGCAATGCTTTCCCTCCTCGGGGTGGTCCGTGAAGACAGAACCGGTGGGAGTGGGACGATCAGCGTCGGCTTCTCCCCCGGCGGTGGCGCGCGTTCCGCGCCGGTGGCCGGCCTCAAGGGTTGTCGGTCACCTCGAAGCCCGCGCCGAAGACGCCGGCGGGTAGGGCGCGGTCACGGGCGCGCAGGTCGGCGAGGATGTTGGCCGAGCTGGTGTACTCGAACGGCGGCAAGGACAAGGTGATCGCCTTGGTGATCCCGGCCCAGGGGCCGGCGGCCTGGAAGTTGTTGTCCTGGGAGGGAAGCTCGGTTCCCGGTACGTGCCGGATGGCCGGGCCGCCCGAGTCACCCGTCAGGTTCGCGGCCGCCGACCGGTAGATGCCGCCGGTGTTGTCCATGATGGTGCCGAACCACACCCCCGTCTGGCCCGACACGATGAGTTCGTTGTCGCCGGTCGCGAGCAGCCGCTCGGTGTCGAGTGCGGGGTGCGGGGCGTTCGGGCTGGCGGTCCCGCCGGGGACCTCCACCTCGCCGGTCTGCTTCAGGTAGGGGCCCTGCGAGGAGAGCGTCACCTGCGGCACCAGCTCGATGATCATGTAGTCCTTGGTCATGTGCCCCGTGTCCGAGCCCTCGGGGTCCTTGAAGTAGCGCACGTGCCCGATCGGGCCGAACCCGGTGTCCGCCCGGTCGTACACCGGCGCGACGTCCTCGGGGATCTCGCGGTCCGCGTAGGTGCCGTCGGGGTCCTTGAGGCAGTGGCCTGCCGAAATGGCGATCCGATGCCCGTACTTGTCCGTACCCACCGCGCCGATCGTGCAGAAGGCGAACGGCAGCGACGGGCTGAAGAGGATCTGCATCCCGTTGTGGACGCGTTTGCCCGCCTCGGCCCGGGCGGCGCCGACCGCCACGGTCCAGATGACCGTGAGGCTCAGCAGCAGAATGCCCAGTCGTCTGATCATGAAAGCAACCCTGTCTGTCGGTGACGGAAGTCAGGCGGCTGCCGCGAAGGCCGCTTCGAGCCGCGGGACGAAGTCCACGAGGTCCTGGGCCCAGCAACCGCTGGTGTGGCCGCCGTCGCAGGCGGTGCCCCAGCCGGAGCCGTCGCCGTAGTCCACGTAGTGCGAGGGGTGACCGAGAGCATCCAGACGCTCCTTGGCGTGCTGGGACGCCGACTGCACCCAGAATTCCGGCTCGGTGGAACTGCCCTTGCCGTTGCCGGTGTAGATCGAGACACCCGTCCCGGCCCGTGCCAGCACGTCCATGTGCGAGACCGGGTCCGCCTCGTTCCAGCGCCAGTCGGCGCCCAGGATCGGGTACGGCGTGCCGAAGATCGCGTCGCTGGACACCGGGGGTCCGAAGTCGAGGCTGCACGTGGGGTCGGAGCTGCCGCAGAGCGGGGCGCCGATGTTGGTGAGCGTGGCGACGACGGCCGCGCGCATGACGGCGTGGTTCATCGAGAGTTCGTTGGCACCGGAGAGCGTGGCGACCTGGCTGAACAGGCCGGGGTGCCGCTGGGCGTAGTGCAGGGCGCCGAATCCCCCCATCGAGAGGCCGGCGACGGCCCGTCCCTTCTTGCTCGCGTCGGTGCGGAGGTTGGCGTCGATGAACGGGATCACCTGGCTGATGTGGAAGTTCTCCCAGTTCTGCGCGCCGGCGGCGGTTCCCTGGTCGAGCCAGTTGGAGTACCAGCCCCGTCGTCCGCCGTCCGGAATGACCGTGATCATCGACTGTGCCGCGGTCAGGGCGGGGTAGGCCAGGTTCGGGTTGCCCGGGTCGTCGGACGCGCCGTGCAAGAAGTACAGCACCGGGTAACGCTTGCCGGGGTGGGCGGCGTAGTCGCCGGGCAGCAGGATGCGGATACGGTGCTCACCGGCGACTTCGGGCGTGGTCACGGTGATCACGAAGTTGGTTGCGGAGCCGGTGGTGCTGCCGACCTGGGTCAGGCCGAAACCGTCGGTCATCTTTGGCGGTTCCGAGCCCGTGGCCTCGGCGCGTGGGGACGGCAGCCCCAGGAGAAGGAGGGTCGCGGCCACGGCGACGACTGCTGCCTTCACACGCAGCCGGGCGGGCGAAGCTGATCTCATCAGGTGTCCTCGGGGTGGGTTGAAGACCGTGGGACGGGTGATGCAGCCGGTCACCGGGAATCTCATCGCATCGCCCCGCGTGGCGCCATAGGCGCAGGTGGCGCAGTTGGGCCACTGGCGCGAGTGCGCTGACCGCGCAGTAGGCTCCGGGAGCCGGACGGTCCGGCCCCGGTACGGCGAGGGGGAAGTCGTGCACGACGTGTTGGACCCGGACTCCGACCGCGGACGGGTCTACCGGTCCCTGGTCGGTCACCCGCACCAGTCCGCCGGGCGGTTGGCGGCCCGGGCCGGACTGAGCGAGACCGCCGTCCGGGCGGTGCTCAAAGAACTCACCGCCGAGAACATCGTCGTGACGACGGCCCCCGGGACCGCGGAGGCGGAGGCCTCTTGGGAAGCGGCACCACCGACGCAGGTCGTCGAGGCGCTGCTGCAGCGCGATGACGCCTTGCGGACAGCGCTGCGCCGGACCGGCACGGAGCTGGAACGGCTCTACCGTTTCGCCAGGAGGGACGCCGGTCACTACGGCGCGCTGGAAGTCGTCGAGGACGCCGCGCGCATCCTGGCGGTCAGCCGGCAGCTCCAGCAGTCGGCGCGCCACCAGATCCGCGTCATCGACGTGCCGCCGTACTCCGGCACGTCCGACCACTATCTCGCGCAGGAAGCCCTGCAGCGCGAACGCATGGCCGCCGGAGTCGTCTACCGAGCCATTTACCACGGCTCCGCATTCGACGACCCCATCGCGTGGCCCAACATGGCCCGCATGATCGAGGCGGGAGAACAGGCGCGGACCCTGGACGATCCCCCCATGAAGCTGGCCATCTGCGACAGCGAGCTGGCGGTGGTCACCCTCCCCGCCGACGACCACTGCGAGGTCGTCTCCCTCCTGATACGTCCGTCCAGCCTGTTCCAAGCGCTGTCCAACGTCTTCGAATCCCTGTGGAGACTCGCCGTTCCGGTGTCGGCAGCGGGCATCGGTACGCAGATCGACGCCCGGGACTGCCAAATCCTCACTCTCATGGCCAGCGGTGCCACCGACGACGCGATCGCCAGGCACCTGGGAGTGGGCCGCCGCACTGTCGTACGGCGCGTATCCGCTCTCCTGGACAGGTTGGGCGCCACCACCCGTTTCCAGGCGGGAGTCCAGGCGGCCCGGCGCGGCTGGCTCTGAGGAGGCCGACGCCCGGTCTCGATGACGACGGCCACCCGGCCTGCACGATGGGCCGCGCCGGTCTGCGGGAATTTTTTACGTCGGCCGGGGCCTCCGCCTTGCTCACCAGCACACTTGAGAGACCTCTCCCAAACGTGAGATAGAACGCATTGCTGTCTCTTTACTGTTTCATTGCCTTCCGTGCTTCGATGAGGCGGTCCGTTCTTCGATCAGCCTGGCCACATCCGACGGCAGCCCGCCGGCGTCATGCCGGCACGACCGATGGGGATGCTCGCTCTCATGCCCGAAGACCGCCTTGAACTGCCGCTCTCCGATGCCCAACTCGGGGTCTGGCTTGCGGAGCAGGCGGGCCTGAGCCGGCCCGGCGCCTATCAGTGGGCCGAGTACCTCGTGCTGGACGGTGATGCCGACGCCGGCCTCCTGGCCGCCGCGGTCGGCAGAGCGGCGACCGACTGTGAGGCGGTCAACGTCCGTATCGTCGGGGCGGCGGTTTCTGCGCCGGTGCAGCGGCTTCTCCGGGACCGGGAACACTGCGTCGAGGTGGTCGACCTCCGGGGAACCTCCGATCCGGACGCCGCCGCGCTGGAGTGGATGCGGGCCCGTATGGCCGAAGCCGGGGGCAGCGGCGCCGGGCCGTTGTTCCTGGGGGCCGTGCTGCGCGTCGCCGATAACCGTTCGCTGGTGTTCCACCGGGTGCACCACATCGCTCTCGACGGCGCGGGGATGGCCCTGTTCGCCGAACGCGTCGCCGAGGTCTACAGCTGTCTGTACGCCGGGCGCGCCGTCCCCGGGAGCGGCTGGGCCGGGCTCCGCTCCTTGTTACGTGCCGAGGCCGCCTACCAAGGGTCCGCCGACCGCACCGCGGACCGGGAGTGGTGGCTGGAACAGCTGGCCGGGCGGCCGGACTTCCCGAGTCTGGGCACCTGTCCGGCCGCGGCCACGGCTGGTTCGCTGCGATTGACCAGGGTGCTGTCGCCGGAGGAGTTCAAAAGACTGCGGGCCGGTGCGCAACGGCTCGGGCACCGCTGGACCCGGCTGCTCCCCGCGGCGACCGCCGTCCATCTGCACGCGGTGACCGGTAGCCGCGATGTCGTGTTGAGTCTGCCGGTCGCCGGCCGTCCGCCCGAGCTCGCCCGCACCGTACCGGCGATGTCGGCCAACGTCCTCCCCCTGCGACTGCACGCCGATCCGGCCGCCTCGATCGGCACGCTGCTCGACCGGACCGCCGACGAACTGCGGCGGGTGCGCCGTCACCAGCGTTACCGGGGTGAACACCTGCGGCGGGAACTGCGCTGCCCGGAGGACGGCCGCAAGTTCTTCGGCCCGGTGCTCAACATCCAGCGTTTCGACCGCCCGTTACGGTTCGGCGCGGTGACCGCGACGGTGCACAACCTGCAGGCGCCACCGTCGGAGGACCTCTCGATCGTGGCCTACGACCGTGGCGACGGCGTGCTGCGCTTCGACTTCGACGCCAACCCCGCCAACCACGGCGAGGAACTGCTGCGCGACATCGCCGACCGCTTTCTGCACGTGCTGTGGCAGGTGGCGGAGGCCGACCGGGACACGCCGTCGGCGCGGGTGGCGGCGACCACCGTGCGAGAGCGCCGGCGCAGCGCCGCCTTGGGCACCGGCGCCCGCGCGTCGGCCGCGCCTCACGACACGGCTGTCGGCCGGTTCGCCGAACAGGTCGGCCGCACGCCCGGCGCGTTCGCGGTGCGCTCGGTCGAGACCGGTGAGCGGTTGACCTACCGCGAACTGGACGTGCGGAGTTCGGCGCTGGCCGTCGAGCTGACCGCGGTGGGCGCGGGCCCGGAGCGGACCGTCGCGCTGCTGCTCGGCCGGTCGGTGGAGCTGGTCGTCGCGGCGCTCGCGGTGGTGAAGGCGGGCGCGGCCTACGTGCCCCTGCAACGGGACGACGCGATCCCACGGCAGGAAGCGGTGCTGTCCGACGCGGACGTACAGGTGCTGCTCACCGACCGGGACACCGAAGGAGACCGGATCGTCGCACGGGCCCGTGCCCAGGGGGTGCGGCAGCTGGACGTACGGGCGAGGGGAACCGGCAGCCCGGAGCTGCGGGCGGCCACGCCACAAGCGTTGGCGTGCGTGATGTTCACCTCCGGCTCCACAGGGCGGCCCAAGGGCGTCGCGGTCACCCAGGGCGACCTCGCCGGGCTCGCCGCCGACCGGTGGTGGAACGAAGGCGGCGCGGAACGGGTGCTGTTGCACTCGCCGCACGCCTTCGACGCGTTCAACCTGGAACTGTGGGTGCCCTTGCTGACCGGTGGCGAGGTGGTCGTCGCCGCGCCGGGGCGGCTGGACCCGGCCGGGCTGCCCCGGCTCACGGCCGCCACGGGGATCACCGGGCTGTGGCTGACCGCTGGACTGTTCAACGCGATCGCCACCGACAACCCCGCGTGGCTGGCCGGACTGCGCCAGGTCTGGACCGGCGGCGACGTGGTGTCCCCCGCGGCGGCGCGCGCCGTCCGGTCCGCGCTGCCGGAACTCACCGTCGTCAACGGGTACGGGCCCACCGAGACCACGGTGTTCGCGACCAGGTACACCGTCGGGAAGGTGGCCGAAGACGCCGGATCGGTCCCCATCGGGGTACCGCTGGACGGCAAGCGGGTACGGGTGCTCGACGACGCGCTGCGGCCCGTGCCACCCGGCGTGGTGGGTGAGCTGTACCTCGGGGGCGTGGGGGTGGCGCGCGGATACCTCGGGAGGGCGGCCGCGACCGCCGAGCGTTTCGTCCCCGACCCTTCCGGTCCGCCCGGCGCCCGCGTCTACCGCACAGGTGACCTGGCGCGCTGGAACCACGACGGACAGCTGGAATTCGCCGGGCGGGCCGACGGGCAGGTCAAGCTCCGCGGCTACCGGATCGAACCGGGCGAGATCGACGCCGCGCTGCTGGCCGAGCCCGGCGTGCGGCAGGCCGCGACCGTCCTGCGTGAGGACCGGCCCGGAGTGCGCCAGCTGGTCTCCTACGTGGCCGCCTCGGGTGACACGACGGCGCTGCGCGGGCGCCTGGCGGACCGGCTGCCCCCGTACATGGTGCCGTCGGCCCTGGTGGCAGTGGACCGGCTGCCGCTGACCCGCAACGGCAAGCTCGACCGGGCCGCGCTGCCCGCTCCGGACGCCGGTGACGTGGCCCCGGCCGGCGCCCCGCGCACCGCAGCGGAACGCCGGCTGGCCGAGCTGTTCGGCGACATCCTCGGCCTGACGGACGTCCCGCTCGACCGGGACTTCTTCCAGCTCGGCGGCGACAGCATCAAGGCGATCCAGCTCGCCGGCGCGGCCCAGCGGGCCGGTCTGGCCGTCAGCACCCCGGACGTGTTCCGCACGCCCACCGTCTCCGCCCTGGCCGTTGCCGCCGAAGCGGAGCGGCCGGAGCCGGGGCACCGGGTCGTGCTGGGCGACGCGGACGACCCCACGGTCCCGCTGACACCCATCATGCACTGGCTGCGCGAACGCGGCGGGCCCATCGACGGCTTCGCCCAGTCCCTGACCGTACGCACCCCTGCGGGCATGACCGCAGCGCAGGTGTGCGCGGTGGTGCAGGCGCTGGTCGACCACCACGGCATGCTGCGGCTCTCGCTGACCATGGTGGACGGGCTGTGGGCTCTGGAAGTGCGGCCCAGCGCCACCGTCGAGCTGAACCGGCCCGGCACCGTGCTCCGTCCCGGGCACGGACAGGTGGTCCAGGCGAGCTGGCGGGATGCCGGACCGGCGGAACGGGGCGAACTGACCCTCACCGTCCATCACCTGAGCGTCGACGGTGTCTCCTGGCGCATCATCCAGGAAGACCTGCGGGCCGCGTGGGAGGCCGTCCGGCACGGGCGCACACCACGCCTCCAGCCGACGGGGACCTCCTTCCCCCAGTGGGCGAAGGCCCTGGTCCAGTACGCGCATCAGCCGTCCGTGCTGGAGGAGTTCTCCCGGTGGCAGAGGACTCCCGAGGATCCCCCGGTCACCCTCCGGCCCCTGGACGGCGCGGTGGACACCGAGGACGCCCGGCGCCGGCACGCGTCCACCCTGTCCGGCGCTCTCACCGCGCGCCTGGTGTCCGACGCGACCGCGGCCTTCGACTGCTCGGTGCACGAACTGCTGCTGACCGCATTCGCACTGGCCGCCGCCGACTGGCGGGAGGGGCCGGACACGCTGCTGGTCGACCTCGAAGGCCACGGGCGTGAGGAGTTCGCCGCCGACCTCGACCTGTCCCGCACGATCGGCTGGTTCACCACCTTGTACCCCGTGGTGCTCGATCCCGGGTGTTCCTGGGCGGAGGCCCGCACCGATCCGGCGGCGCTGGACGGCGCGGTGGCCATGGTGCGGTCGTGCGTACGGGACGCCGCGCGCGCCGGGCTCGCTCACGGTCTGCTGCGTCATCTCAACCCGCAGAGCGGCCCGGTGCTGGCCACCCGGCCGACGCCGCAGTTCGCCTTCAACTACCTGGGCCGGTTCGACGTCGGCGGTGACGGCGACTGGGCGGTGGCCGAGGCCACGGTGCTCGGTGCGCCGGCCGGCGGCGGACTGGCGATGAGCCACGCTGTGGAACTCGACGCGGTGATCGCCGAGCATCCCGACGGCCCCCGCCTGGTGGCGAACTGGTCCTGGCCGGACGGGCTGCTCGCCGAAGAGCGGGTCGCCGGGCTCGGGCGGCGGTGGTTCGACGTGCTGACGGCGCTGGTGCACCGGGCCCGCGCCCGGGCGACGGGCGAACTGCCGTTGCCGCCCCTGGCGCAGGGGCTGCTGTTCCACTCACTCTACGACCATGACGGCGCGGACCCGTACCTCGTCCAGTTCGTCTTCGAACTCGGCGGAACGCTGGATCCCGCCGCGCTGCGCGACGCACTCCACCGCCTGCTGCTGCGCCATCCCCAACTCGCCGCGGGCGTCCGGCACGGACCGTCGGGCCGCCCCGTGCTGGTGGCCGTACCGGACTCCGCCGTGGAGTGGCAGGAGATACCCGGGCACCAGGATCTCGCATGTTTCCTGGAGACCGACCGCAGGCGACGGTTCGACCTCGCCAGCCCTCCGCTGGTCCGGGCGGCCCTGCTACGCCGGGCCGACGACCGTCACACCTTCGTACTGACCACACATCACCTCCTGCTGGACGGCTGGTCCATGCCGATCCTGATCAGGGAGTTGTTCTCGCTCTACGCCGGCCGCGCGCTCCCGCCCGCGCCGCCGTACCGCGACTTCCTCGACTGGCTGGCGACGAGGGATTCCCGCGCGGACGAGTCCGCCTGGCGCGCGCTGCTGTCCTCCGTGGACGGTCCGACGCTGGTCGGCGGAGCGGGGCGACGCGGTTCGGCCGCGGCCCGCCACACGCTGACGGCCGAACTGGACGGGACCACGAGCACGCGGATCGACACCGTGGCGCGGCAGCACGGGCTGACCGCCAACGTCGTCGTACAGCTGGCATGGGCCGTCCTGCTGTCCACCCTGACCGGCCGTGACGACGTGGTCTTCGGGGCGACGGTCTCCGGCAGACCGGCGGAGCTGCCCGGTTCGGAGCACATCGTCGGCCTGCTGATCAACACCATTCCCGTGCGGGTCCGCCTCGACCCGCACCGGTCGGTCGCCGAGTCCCTCGCCGGGCTGCGCGCCCAGCAGCTGTCCATGCTGGACCACCAGCACGCCGATCTGACGCGGCTGCAGTCGATCGCCGGACATCCCGAACTCTTCGACACGGTCGTGGTCTTCGAGAACTACCCGGTCGATATGAACGCACTGCGCGATGGCGTGCCCGGCCTGGAACTCCTGGACGTCCAAGGGCGGGACGGCACGCATTACCCGCTGACGCTCATCGCCATGCCGGGCGACGGGCGCCTGCGGCTCCGCCTCGACCACAGCACCGGCCTGTTCGACGAGGCGGGGGCCCGCCGCCTGCTCGACCGTCTCAGCGCGCTGCTCCACCGGATCACCGCGTGTCCGGAGGCGCGGCTGGGGCAGCTCGGCCTGCTGCTACCGGACGAACTCGACGCGCTGCTCCCGGCCGGGCAGGACAGACCTGCCGACGTCGCGGCGAAGCCCGTCCTGACCACCCTGCCCGCGCTGTTCGAGGATCAGGTACGCCGTCGGCCGACGGCCCCGGCCCTCACCTTCGGGGGCACCACTCTGTCGTACGGGCAGCTCAACGCGCGGGCCAACCGTCTCGCGCGGCTCCTCGTCGCGCGCGGGGCCGGGCCGGAACGTCTGGTGGCCCTGCGGCTCGGGCGTTCCGTCGACCTCGTGGTCGCCGTGCTGGCCGTACTGAAGTCGGGAGCCGGCTACCTGCCTCTGGACCCGGCCCACCCCCAGGAGCGGATCCGGCAGGCGATGGCCGACGCCGCTCCCGTGCTCGTCGTGACCGGCGAGCCGATCGCGGTGCCACACACACAGATCGTGCTGGACGGCAGCGATCCGGCCGCCCACTATCCGGCGGAGGACCTTGGCCTGGCCGTGCATCCCGACAGCGTCGCCTACGTCATCTACACCTCGGGCTCCACCGGAACGCCCAAGGGTGTCGTGGTGTCGCACCGCAATGTCGCGCGACTGCTCGCGGTGACCGGCACCCGGTTCGGTTTCGGTGACGACGACGTGCACACGTTGTTCCACTCCTACGCCTTCGACGTCTCGGTCTGGGAACTGTGGTCGGCGCTGGGCCGCGGGGGCCGCCTGGTGGTGGTGCCGGACGACGTCACCAAGTCGCCACGGGAGTTCCTGGAACTGCTCGCCCGGGAACAGGTCACCGCGCTCAGCCAGACACCCTCGGCGTTCTACCAGCTCATGCGGGCCGAAGCGGAGGCCGGGCCGGAACTGCCCGCGCTGCGGGTCGTCGTGTTCGCCGGTGAGGCGCTGGACCTCACCCGCATCCGGTCCTGGCACGGACCCGGACGGCCGGCGCTCGTCAACATGTACGGGATCACCGAGACCACCGTGCACGCGACCCACACCGAGCTGACCGACCCCGACGAGACCGCCGGCGTCATCGGCACCGCGCTGCCCGACCTGCGCCTGCACCTGCTGGACCACGCCCTGCGGCCGGTCCCGCCGGACTGCCCCGGTGAGATCTACGTGGCCGGCCCCGGAGTGACCCGGGGCTACCTGGGACGGCCGGGGCTCACCGCGAGCCGTTTCGTCGCCGACCCCTTCGGCGCGCCCGGTACCCGGATGTACCGCTCCGGGGACCTCGCACGGCGCCGGGCCGACGGCACGCTGGAGTATCTGGGCCGGGTGGACCACCAGGTGAAGATCCGCGGGTACCGCATCGAACCCGCGGAGATCGAGCACGTCCTCGAACAGCACCCGGCCGTGGACCGGGCCGTGGTGCTCGCCGACGCGGACGCCGACGGCGGCCGGCTGCTCTGCTACGCCGTGACGAAGGGCGGGCCGGCCCCCGCCGAGCTGCGCGCATACGCCCGGACGGTCCTGCCCGCGCACATGGTGCCCGCCTTCGTCCTGCCGGTCGACGAGATTCCGCTGACCGGTAACGGCAAGCTGGACCGCAGGGCCCTGCCGGGACCGGAGGCGGCGCTGCCGGTGAGCCGCCCGCCCGGGAACGAACGGGAGCGCCTGTTGTGCAGGCTGTTCGCGGAGACGCTGGGAGTCCGCGAAGTCGGCGCGGAGGACAGTTTCTTCGACCTGGGCGGCCATTCCTTGCTGGCCACCCGCCTGATCAACAGGGTGCGCGCGGAGACCGGCCGTGAACTGAGCATCCGTACCCTCTTCGACACCCCGGTCGTCGCCGACC
The DNA here is from genome assembly GCF_055573595.1 of Streptomyces sp. NPDC030165. Lineage (NCBI taxonomy): Bacteria > Bacillati > Actinomycetota > Actinomycetes > Kitasatosporales > Streptomycetaceae > Streptomyces > Streptomyces sp. NPDC030165. The sequence goes on from NZ_JBVIBD010000009.1 coordinate 128,863, forward strand.
TGGCGCGCTGCCTGGCGGAGCCGGCCGGCGCAGCGCGCGCCGGGCTCGCTCCGGCCGCGCGGCCGGAGCGGATTCCGCTCTCGCCCGCGCAGCGCAGGCTGTGGTTCTTCAACCGGTTCGCCGGGCCCAACCCGGTGTACAACATGTCCTTCGCGGTCCGGCTGAGCGGCCCCCTGTCGGCGGACCACCTGTACGCGGCACTCGGTGACGTACTCGTCCGGCACGAGAGCCTGCGCACCACCGTCACCGAAGTCGACGGAGAGCCCTACCAGCACATCGGCACAGGCGAAGAGCTGCCGTTTCGGACGGTGACCACCTCGGAGGCGGAGGTTCCCCGCCTCCTCGCGGACGCGGCCACCCACACCTTCGACCTGGCCACCGAACTCCCCGTCCGGGCCCTCCTGCTCGAAACCGCGCCCGAACGGCACGTGCTGCTGATCCTGCTGCACCACATCGCCGCCGACGGCTGGTCACTGGCCCCGCTGGCCCGCGACCTGTCCACCGCCTACCGGGCACGCGTCGCGGGCGAGGCCCCGCAGTGGGCGAACCAGCCCGTGCAGTACGCGGATTACGCCCTCTGGCAGCGCGGTCTCGACCTCGACGCCGGCATCGCGTACTGGACGCAGACGCTGCGCGGCGCCCCGGAGACGCTGCCCCTGCCGCTCGACCACGCCAGGCCACCGGTGTCCGCGTACCGCGGGGAGACCGTCGAATTCACGCTGGACGCCGACCTGCACGCGCGGCTCACCCGGCTCGCGCGGTCGACCGGCACCAGCCTGTTCATGGTGCTGCACGCCGCGATCGCCGTGCTGTTGTCGCGACTCGGCGGCGGGGAGGACATCCCCATCGGTACACCGGTGGCCGGGCGCCATGATGACGCGTTGCACGAGACCGTCGGCTGCTTCGTCAACACGGTGGTGCTGCGTACGGACCTCAGCGGCACGCCGACGTTCGCCGACATGCTGGAGCGGGTCCGGACCACCGACCTCGACGCCTTCGCTCATCAGGAAGTGCCTTTCGAGCAGGTGGTGGAGGCGGTCAACCCGACACGCTCCCTGTCCGGCCACCCCGTCTTCCAGGTGATGCTGGCCTTCCAGGACACACCGCCCGTCGCGTTCGACATGCCGGGGCTGCGCGTCGAGCCGGTCGCGGCGCACGGCGGTGCCTCCCGCCTGGACCTGCTGTGGAGCCTGCGTCAGCACCACGGCGCCGACGGTGCGGAAGCCGGTGTTGAAGGCCAGCTGGAGTACGACACCGAACTGTTCACCCCGGCTTCCGCGCGACGCCTGCTCGCGCGGCTGGAGGGGCTGCTGCGCGCGGTGGTGGCCGGACCGCACCGCCGGATCGCCGACCTTCCGGTCCTCGTCGCCGGTGAGCGGGAGCAGCTGACCGCGCGCTGGAACGCCACCGCCCACGACGTGCCCGCGACCACCGTGGCCGAACTGTTCGCGGCACAGGTGCTCCGCGCTCCCGGCGCACCGGCCGTACGGCACGGGGACACCGTACTCACCTACCGGGAGCTGTCCGAGCGAACGGCCCGCATCGCGGCGCAGCTCAGAGCCCGCGGGGCCGGTCCGGGCAGCCTGATCGCCCTGGTGCTGCGGCGTGACCCCGACCTGCCCGCCACCCTGCTCGCCGTCCAGTCGATCGGTGCCGCCTATCTGCCCCTCGACCGCACGCTGCCGCCGCGACGGATCGCGGCGCTGCTGGCGGACGCCCGGCCCCTGCTGGTGGTACGCGGCGACGACGGACTCACCATCACCGCAGGCGCCGAGGAACCGGCGCCCGTGCCGGAGAACACCGCGTACGTGACGTACACCTCGGGCTCCACCGGACGGCCGAAGGGGGTCGTCGTGCCCCACAGCGCGTTGGTGAACCTGGTGCTCGCCCTGCGCGAGCACCTGGCGGTCGGCGAGGAGGACCGCGTGCTGGCGGCCTCGCCGGCGGGTTTCGACATGTCCAAGCCCGAGCTGTACCTCCCGCTGGTCACCGGCGCCGCGATGGTCCTCGCCGAGCAGGGCGCCCTCCGGGACCCCGACGAGCTGTCCACCCTGCTCGAACGGCACCGGGTCACCGTCATGCAGGCGACCCCGTCGTTGTGGCAGGCCCTCCTCACCCGGCGGCCGGACCGGCTGCGCCACGTCCGCGCGGTCATCGGCGGCGAAGCCGTACCCGCGGAACTGGCCAAGGCGCTGTCCGGCCGCACGGCGTCACTGCTGGCCTGCTACGGCCCGACGGAGACGACCGTCTGGTCCACCACCCACCCGGTCGGCCGGGTGGCGACCGGATGGGTGCCGCTCGGGCGCCCCCTGTGGAACACCCGGTGCTACGTGCTCGACGCCCGGCTGCGGCCGGTCCCGCCGGGGGTGACCGGCGAGCTGTACGTGGCCGGTGCGGGCGTGGCGACGGGATACCTGCACCGGCCGGCACTGACCGCGACCCGGTTCGTCCCGGACCCCTTCGGCCCGGGCGGGCACCGGATGTACCGCACCGGCGATCTCGCGTCGTGGACCGCCGACGGAGTGCTGCGCTTCCACGGCCGGACCGACGAACAGGTCAAGATCCGCGGCCATCGCGTCGAGCTCGGGGAGATCGAGGCCGTGCTGACCGGCCACGAAGACGTCGCCGCAGCCGCGGTGACCGTGCACGACCGGAATGCCGACGACCGCCGCCTGGCCGGGTACGTCACCCCTGCCGACGCCGATCTGCGGTCGGTGGCGGCGCACCTGGCCCGGCACCTTCCGGACTACATGACACCCGCCCGCCTGATCGCGCTGGAGCGGCTTCCCCTCAGCGCCAACGGAAAGCTGCTGCGCGACCGGCTGCCCGAACCGGACTGGGCCGGCGCGGGCGACTCGCCACCACCGGAGACCCTGCGTGAGCAGCTGATGTGCGAACTCTTCGCCGACGTACTGGACCTGCCCCGGGTCGGCCCCGGCGACAACTTCTTCGAGCTGGGCGGGCACTCACTCCTGGCGGCCCGGCTGACCGACCGGGTGCGCACCGTGCTCGGTCTGGAACCGACGGTCCGCAACGTCTTCGAGGCGGCCACCCCCGCCGCCTTGAGCCGCCTCCTGGAGGAGGCACCGCCGGAGGGCCCGCCGGCGCACCTCGTGCCGTTCCGCGCGGGCGGGCCGGCGGCACCGGTGTTCTGCGTGCACTCGCTCAGCGGAATCAGCTGGCTGTACTCGGGACTGCTGCGGCACATCGACCGCGACCACCCGGTGTACGGCATCCAGGCCGAGGGGCCCGGCGGGCTGGACGATCTCCCCGGCACGGTCGAAGCGATGGCCGAGCGGTACGTGGCCCTGCTGCGTTCGGTACGTCCCAGCGGGCCGTACCACCTGGTCGGCTGGTCCTTCGGCGGGCTGGTCGCACACGCGATGGCGGTCCGGCTGCACGAACTCGGCGAGCCCGCCGGAGCCCTGTTCCTGGTGGACGCGATCGCCGCTACCGCGGCCGAACCGGAAGAACCCATCGACGACCAGCGCGTCTTCCAGGTACTGCTGACGGCCGCGGGCCTGGACGACGACCGCTGCGCCGCGGCGGGCCTCGACTTCGCCACCGTCTCGTCCCTGCTGCGCCGGGAAGGCAGCGTCTTCGCCCGGTTCACCGAGGACGACATCGGCCGCGTCATCGCGGTCTCACGTCACAACGACAAGCTCGCACGGGCCTATCGGCCATCGTTCTATCCGGGTGACACCACCTTCATCGAGGCGGTGGCGCACGCGCCGCAGCCCGTCGCGAACCACGAACTGTGGCGGCCCCACGTCGGTGGCGAACTGGCCGTCGGCCACGTCAACGCACGCCACCACCGAGCGATGCAGCCGCAGCACGTGGACGAAGTCGGAGCCCAGCTCGGTGATTTGCTGAGGAGGCAGCGTTGATCAGCACCGGTACCGGCGTCCTCACCGAGCTGCCCGCGGGTACGCGGGTGGTGGTCCGGCTGCCCAACGGCCGAAACCTGGCAGAGGTGCTGCTCACCTGCTTCGACCTGCGGCTCGTCGCGGTCCCCCTGCCCCCGCGCACCACCGACCGGGCGGCCGCCGGCATCGCCGGGCGCGTGTCCGCGGCGGCTCTGGTCGACGTCCACGGGGCGCGCCGGACCGGCCTGCCCGACATCCACCCGGTCCCGGACGACCTCGCCTTCATCATGTTCACCTCGGGCTCCACCGGCCCGCAGAAAGGTGTCATGCTCAGCCGCCGCGCCGTGCTGGGCAACGCGGCCGGAACCGCGGCACTGCACGGGCTGACGCCGGACCGCCCGCACGGCACCTGCCTCCCGCTGTACCACTGCAACGCGCTGGTCATGTCGCTGCTCGGCACCCACCTCACCGGCGCGCCGCTGACCCTGCACGCCCCCTTCGACCCGGCCGGGTACTTCGCCGCGCTCCAGGCCGCCGGGGCCAGGACCGCGTCCATCGTGCCCGCCCTCCTGGCGGATCTGCTGGAGGACGGTCCCGACTGGCCGGACGGCCTGGACTACCTGATCACCGCGGCGGCGCCGCTGACCACCGACCTCGCCCGCCGCTTCCACCGCCGGTACGGCCCGCGCCTGCGTCAGGGCTACGGCCTGACCGAGGCGGTCAACTTCAGCTTCACCATGCCCCGGCTCGACGACGCGGAATTCCGCCGCCACTACCTGGAGCAGATTCCTCCGGTGGGGGCTCCGCTTCCGGGCACCGAGCTGCGCCTGGAGTCCGGCGAGGTGTGGATCAGAACGCCGGACCTGATGACGGGATACTGGCAGGACGGCCGCAGCACCGCGGCCACGGTCACCGACGACGGCTGGCTGCGCACCGGCGACCTGGGCGAACTGCGCGACGGGCTGCTGGTCCTCCGTGGCCGCGCCGGCGAGCGGATCAACCGGGGCGGGGAGAAGCACCACCCACTCGACCTGGAGCACGACTGGCGCGGGGCCGGCCTGACCGGCCGGTTCGCGGCGGCCGCCGTGGACGAACCCGCACTGGGCCAGGACATCGGGCTGGTCGTCACCGACCAGCCCGTCTCCTCCGTACGCACCTTGTACGCACAGGTGCCGCTGCGGCCCGCGGCCATCCAGTTCGGCGGGTTCCTGGCGACCTCCACCGGCAAGCCCCGGCGCAAGGCGATGAGCCGGGCCCTCACCGCGCGCCGGCTGGCTCCCGCCCGGTACGAACGCCTGCTGCGCTACGCCGCGGCCACCGCGCACGACCTGCTGCGCTCAGGAGCGGAGCACCCCGGCCTGCGCGCGCTGGCCACGCGGGTGGGGACCCGCCCGCAAGCGGACGGCGAGGCCGTCTTCGACGCCTTCGACTTCCTGCGCGAGCACTGGCACAGCCCGGACGACGCGGAACTGTCCCGGACCAAGGCACGGTGGCGTACGGCGCTGCTCACCGAGTGGCCCCTGGCCGTACACACGGAACTCGCCGCGGACGTGGCGGCCCGCCATGGCTTCGAAGGATCACCCGTGCCACTGGGCACCGAGGCCCGCTTCGGTGACGGCGCACTGCTCGTCCTCCCGCACGGGCCCGCGGCCGACGGCCCGGTGTGGCCGCTGGGCCCGCTGCTGTCCTTTCTGGGCGGTCCCACCGGGGGCGGGGAGACGGACCGCTGGACGCACCTGACCCGGCTGCGCGCGAACGGATTCCCCATGGTGGGCTGCTCGGTGCTGCGCGCCGGACGACACGACGTGGGCGGCGTGCTGTGGGCACGACAGCCGGATTCCGGACCGAACGAGCACACTGGAGCAACTGGATGACCCAAGGCACCGAAACGACCGGCCGGATGAAGCGGTCCCCGGACGACGAGGACGAGATCCTCGACGTCCGACGGCACCAGGACCCCGACCGGAACCGGCTCACCCCTGTGGTGCAACTGCCCCCACAGGCCGCCCTGAGCGTGGTCGACGCCCTCGCCGGCCTGGTCCGGGCGGCGCACCGCAGGGAGGAGGCGCACCCTCCCCCGGCCGGCGCTCTCAAACAGGCGCAGGAATTCGAGGAAGGCGACGTCTTCATGCTGGAGCCGCCCTTCGAGGGCTTCTTCGCCGACCGCTACCTGATGGACTTCTACGACACCGCAGAGCGCGACATCTGCTCGCGCATGCACCTGCACACCGGCTTGCGGTTCGTCCGCATGATGACGGGCCCGGGGACCACGATCCGGGTCTCCAGCCTGTCCCCGATCACCGTGCGGCCCGCGGCGGCGGGCTGGTCCGGCCCGCTGAGCACGTTCACCGACGCGCTGCCCGCAACGCCCGCCGGGGTGGACCGGGACCGGCACAACGTGATCGTGCCGCCGAACTCCTGGGTGGACCTGCAGATCCCGCGCGGGGTGTCACACCAGTTCAACGCGGTGGGGCCGAACGCAGTGATCGACTCGGTGCACCCGGAGGAGTCCATCGAGACGCTGCGCGAGGGGATGTCGGGATACCGGATGATGGCGCAGACCATCTTCCTGGCCAAGGACAAGAGCCCAGCCGGCACCTGCGCCGACATCACCGAGCGGGAAGGCGGCGAGCGCCCCTGACCACCATGCCCGCGAGCGGCCGACGCCCAGGCGGCAGGCCGGTGGCCGGACCGCGGGCAGCCTGCTCAGCATCACCCCGTTATCGCGCCGACCGCGTCGATGCCGGCGTGGCGCAGGGTCCGCGCCACCGTGCGGCGCGCACCGCGGAGGGTGAGCGAGGCGCCGTCGGGGCGCCGGGAAAGGGCCCGCAGGAGGGCGTACGCACAGGCCAGGTCGATGTGGGTCAGCTCCCGCAGCTCCAGCACCCACGCATCGGCTGCGCGCAGACGCGGGTCGGCGAACCGGGCTTCGAGCGCGCGGAGTGTGTCGGCATGCAGATCGCCGCGGAGGGTGAGCACGACTCGGCGGTCGTCGACGCTGGTGACGGTCACCGGCGGAGAGGACGTCGGAGTGGGGTGGGCCCCGGTTGTCATGGCGATCTCCTGGTGCATGCGGGCCATGGCCTCGGCTCCCGTCATGGCCCGAGGCCGGCTTCCCGGAGGCGTTACGGCTTCGCCCCGCCCGCCGCCGGGCGCTGCGCCCGTTTCGTGTGCTCCGGGCAGTTCGGGCAGTCGGGGTTGCGGCAGGAGCCCGGTTTCCACAGGGGAACGAAGACACCCATCGTCTTGTATCGCGTGAGCACCGCGGACACGGAGTGGTGACAGACATGACAGACGTTTCCGGCCTGCGGTGTCGTCGCATGCTCAGCTCTGTCCATAAGGCAACGATAGCCCTTTTTGCCAACCCTTGGTAGAACTTTTCCATAAACCGGAGAAACGACAGGCCCAGGCCGGTGGGCGTGGGCGGTTCAGCCGCCCCGCGGTGGACCGTCCGGTTTCCGCAGCTCCTGCCCCGGCCTGTCGCCGGCCGGCCCAGGGGCGACACCGTGCCGGTCGGGCGGGCCCGGAAGCCTCACGCTCAAGATGACGGCCACCGCCAGGACGACGACGATGACCGCCAGACTGACCGGTGACGGAATCTCCGGAACGCTGCTGCTGAAGAGTTTGTGGGAGGCCTGGAGGATCAGCTTCACGCCGATGAAGGAGAGGATGAGCGCCAGCCCCTTGCCGAGGTAGCGGAACCGGTCCAGCAGCCCGGCGAGCAGGAAGTACAGGGCGCGCAGGCCGAGGATGGCGAAGGCGTTGCTGGTGTAGACGATGAAGGCGTCATCGCTGACCGCGAGGACGGCGGGCACGCTGTCCACGGCGAAGATCAAGTCCGCCGCCTCGATCGCGGCGACGACCGCGAGCAGCGGGGTGGCGATCCGCCGGCCGGCTTCCTTGACGAAGAACCTCATCCCGGCGTACTCGTCCCGGACCGGCACGATCTTGCGCAGCAGCCGCACGGCGATGCTCCGGCCCGGGTCGAAGCTCTCCTCCTCCCCCTTGAGGATCTTGTAGGTGCTGTAGAAGAGGACGGCCGCGAAGGCGAAGAGCACCGCGGTGAACCGACTGACCACGGCCACTCCGGCGGCCAGGAAGACGCCTCGGAAGACCAGCGCGCCCATGACGCCGAAGAACAGCACACGATGCTGGTAGGCGCGCGGCACCCGGAAATAGGCGAAGATCAGCGCGAAGACGAACAGGTTGTCGACCGACAGGCTCTTCTCCAGCAGCCACGCGGTGGTGTACTCCACCCCCGGCGACGCGCCGAGCACCAGGAAGACGACGGCGCCGAAGACGACGGCGAGACCGACCCACACCCCGCTCCAGGCCGCAGCCTCCTTGAACCCGATGACATGCGCCTCCCGGTGCGCCAGCAGGTCCACGGCCAGCGACACGACCACGGTGACGGCGAACGCCACCCACAGCCAGATCGGCACATCGAGCACGGAAACCCCTCACGCCACAGGGTGAACACCTGGCTCTACAAGCAAGTCTGACCCAGAGGTTCCGGCTTGTCGCCCGCAGTCCGGCAATCTCCTCCTCGCTGACCGCCCGCAGTACCCCTCGTTCCTCCAGGAGTGGACCGTCGAGGCGACGGAACCCGTGCCGGGTGCCCCGTACACGGTCACCGTCGGACAGCTCGAAGACGAGGACCCGGCGCAGGGCCCTGGACTGGTCGCCGTCGAGAACGAGCTCTGGGCGGCCGGTGTCAGCCCGGACCGGCAGACGAAGTTCGTCTTCACGCGCGGCCTCGGCGATATCCAGGACCCTGCACTTCCAGCGCCCGATGTGGAGCGCGAAGGGGCCGCACTCCCTCGTCAGGGTGCGACCCCGGCCGCAGGCGCTCCCCCGGCGGCCCGTTCTTCTGGCCGGGACGCTGCCGCGGCAACACGGTTCGCCGAAGGAGCACGCTCAGGCGGTTGGTTTTCGAAGCGTCCGGCCCAGGCGGATGTCCACACCTCTGGCGCGGTGACACACAAGACGCCCGCCCGGCCCCCGCGCCGCTGAACGCCGGGCGGGTGCTCCCTCAGGGCGCAGGCTCTTTGCGGGCAGGCAGGCAGGCAGGCGAACGGGTCAGTCGTCGGCCGGGTGGCGGGGCTCGGCGGCGGAGCGGCGCAGTTCTTCGTTGATGCGCTGGGCTTCTTCGAGCTGGTCTTCGAGGATGACGATGCGGCAGGCGGCGTCGATGGGGGTGCCCTGGTCGACGAGTTCGCGGGCGCGGGCGGCGATTTTGAGCTGGTACCGGGAGTAGCGGCGGTGTCCGCCCTGTGAGCGCAGGGGCGTGATGAGGCGGGCTTCGCCGATGGCGCGCAGGAAGCCGGGGGTGGTGCCGAGTATTTCGGCGGCGCGGCCCATCGTGTAGGCGGGGTAATCATCGTCATCGAGACGGCCCAGGGAGTTTTCTGCGGTCACTTGCACCTCTGTCGTATCTGTGGAATCTGTCAGGGAACGCGTCGAGGGGCCCTGGTGCCGTACGGCACCAGGGCCCCGAGGATTGAAACACCATCTGCCGGCTTACTGCACTGCCGGACTCATCTTTCCGCGCCGCCCCTGAAGGCAGGGGCTGGAGTGCGGGGATCGCGGATGCGTGACCGTGAGACCACCTTCCGTTCCGGGGCCTGCGGTACCCGGGCAGACCCGTTTCCGGCCCGGGCGATCCTGATGGCGTCTGCCTCCTTCTTTCTTCTCTCGTGCTGGTGAACCTGTTTGTCACTGCGGTACTGCCTGCGGCCCCTGCACCGGGCCGCCCGGCCCGGCGACCAGCGGAAGGACCCTGGAATCATCGGCCCCGCCACTCCGCCGCCGGGCCGCCTACTGCGGTCCTGCGTGCGGCAGGTCACCCCTGCCGCGCCTTCTCGATCTCTTGGCTACGTCACGACGTTAACCCCGAAAAGCCTCCATGTCTACTCCGGCCAAGACAGATTTGCTCAATCGGGTGCCGCCGAACTTCTTTGCTTCAGGCGATCGGAAACCTCTCCCGGGGCTGCCGTACGCTCTGGGGGGCACTCACAGGGCACGGGCCTGGTGTCAGAGGAACCCGGTGATGACGAGGGCGGCGAGGAACCCGAAGGTTTCTGCGATCCTCTGTTCTCGGCTCATGCCGCGACTCCTCGGTGCGCAGGCGCCCGCTGAAGGCAGCGGCCCCGTGCCGGACGTCACCCGGCCCGTCCGGGAGTCCCCGGCATCCGGCCGCCAGGCCAGGAGCCGGTCGGCCGGCGCGTCGGCCACCCGTAGCCCGTCCTCCCCTGCCGCGTGGTCAGCGGCCCGGGAGTCCTGCGGTACCCGGTCAGCGCCCCGGGCCGGGCAGGCGGCCTGTCGGCCCGGCGGGCTCCGGTGCGAGTGGTCAGCAGGCGGCCAGGACCGCGCGGACGGTCTTGCCGCCGCCCCGGTCACCGGTGACGGTGAAGCGGCTCGCCAGCAGCCGCACCATCGCCAGGCCGCGCCCGCTCTCCGCCCACGGCGACAGCCTCCCGGCGCGGGGGTACAGCGGGCTGTCGTCATGGACCTCCACCGTCAGCTCGCCGTGATCGACGCGGAGCCGCAGGCGGCAGGCGCTGTGACCGTGTTCGGCGGCGTTGGCGACCAGCTCCGAGACGATCAGCCGGGCGTCGTCCAGTTGCCCGCACGCCCCGGCGGGGGTACCACGGCCGGTGAGAAACGCCGTGGTCAACTGCCGTGCCTAGCGGGCCGATTCCGCATCGTCCGGCAGGGTGTATTCCACTCGGTCCCTGCGCCGTCGGGCAGGTGCACGCCGGTACGGGCGCATCGCCACCACTTCCCTCCCCCGGACCGCCACCGGACCGCGGCGCGGGCCGGCGAGGCCGCTCGTGGTGAGCGGCCGGTCCGATCTGACGCACATGCCCGCTCCATCCGGTCGCCAACCCGGCCGTCACCGGAACTCCCCAACTGCACAGCGGACGTGCCGTCTGCCCGGAACGGGAACGCCGGTCGTCCTGGCCCGGGGAAGCCCCGTGCGAGCGGCCGCCGGGTGGGGCGTGTCGGGGAGCCGGGGACGGCCGTTGAACCCAGGAGCCCCGGGGACCACCCGGATGGGCGAACACGGCCGGAGTGCGGACGGACAGGTGCCAGGGATGAACATGATCGGACGATTCGAACGGGCCATGGAACGCTGGACAGCCGCCGCGTGGACCACCGTGCGCAAGCCCGGGAAGAAACCGTTGGACGTCGTGATCCGGCTGCGTCGGGAGTGCGATGACCATGCCCTGATCGTGGGGCGGGGGCGCACAGTGGTGCCCAACTGCTTCACCGTCGAGCTGCCCGCGGCCAGCCACCGGCGGCTGGCCGGCCACCAGGAGCGGCTCGGCCCCGAGCTGGCCGCCGAGGTCCGGCGCTACGCCGCCGAGCGGTCCTACAGCTTCGCCGGTCCGGTCACCGTGGGCCTCAGGGCCCACCCGGACGGCGGGCGCGCCCGCTACCGGGTCCGCAGCCGCCTGGTGCCCTGCCGGGGCCCGGCGAGCACCGACGATCTGACCAAGGCGCTGCCGGTGGTGCCCGCGTCGGCACAACTCAAAGGCGCCGATGGCCCCTTGGGCCCAGCCTGAAATGCCGGGGCTGCGGACGACGTACCCGGAACGGCCGCTGCCGATCGACCGGTGGCCGGTCGGCGGTCGTACGCCCGTCTTGGCAGCAGGCCGGTTCCCGGCAGGTACGGCGCGACATCGGAAAGGCCGGCCGGGCGGCCCGGCCGCACAAGGGCCGCCGGCCGTCACCACCGTCACCACCGTCACCAGTCGTGACGCCTGTGCTGAAATCTGCGAGTCCCCGGTGAACTCGACTGCTCCTCCGAAACGTTCTTCCCGACGACGACCGGCTCCGTCCCCGCCACCCACCGTCCGCTGTGGCCCCGGCCCTTCTCCCGCCCGGAAACCGGGCAGGTGAGCGGGCACCGGCGCGCATCTGCGTCGTACGCCGAACCTCGGAGCGAAACGGCAGATCACCTTCCGTGCCGGAGCTGCGGCCGTTACGGTGGCCCGAACGCGCCTCGGCGCGCTGGTGTGCCGGGAAGTCTGGTCGGCGGTGAAGAGGGCCATGGGCCCATCCGGCGGCTTCCTGGAGGGCGTGATGAGCACCAGCCCGCGCCCCACAGCCCCCCTTCACCGGCGTCCGCTCACCGAGCCGCCCGATGTCCGGCTGACCATCCACCGCTCTGCCGCCGACGGCACGACGGCCCTGGTCCTCACCGGCGAGTTCGACGTGCACACGGTAGAGCTGCTGTGCCAGGCCGCCGTCACTCACCTGAAATCCGGCAACCACCGTCTGCGGCTCGACTTGTCCGGCGTCACCTGGTGCGACAACGCCAGCCTCTACACGCTCCTGGGCGTGCGAGGTGCCCTACACGCCGTACAGGGACGGCTGGAGCCGGCAGCCACCAGTGAGCCGGTCGAGCGTGCCCTGGTCCGCAACGGCCTGGGGACCCTCCTGCCCGGAGCCGTCACCTCGGCCCCTCGGAACCGCGGACAGCTCAGCCGCCGGCGGATCAGCGCCACGCGTCAGGGCTCAGGCGCGGGTCCGCGGTCATCCTCAGGCTCTTCACCGTCAGGGGGGCGTGCGCCAAGATCCGTACTCGGGACGCCGGTGCCGGGCGCAGACGCCATGAGCGGGCGATGGCGGCCAGCAGGACAGTGGCCTCGGCCATGCCGAAGTTGTCCCCCAGGCATTTGCGGCTGCCGGCGCCGAAGGGAAGGAAGGCGTCCCGGGCCGCTTCGGACATGCCGTCGCGGTCCCAGCGGTCCGGATCGAAACGTTCCGGGTCGGGGAAGAGTGCCGGATCGTGGTGGAAGAGGTAGGGGCTGATCACCACGTCGGTGCCGGCCGGCAGACGGTGCTCGCCGAGGGAGACGGTCTGCTGGGCCCTGCGGTCGAGGGCCCACACGGGTGGATACATCCGCAGGATCTCCGTGACCGTCCGCGAGGTACGAGGCAGCCGGCCCACGTCCTCGGCGCCGATGGCCTGCCCGGTGAGCACCTCGTCCACCTCGGCGTGCAGCAGTTGTTCGTGCCGAGGTGCGTGGGCAAGGTGGTGACAGGCCAGTGAGACGACGGTGGCGGCGTTCTCCGCTCCGGCCAGAAGCAAGGACATCACCTGGTCGCGCAGTTGGGCGTCGGTGAATCCCGGCCGGCTGCCATCGGGACGTGCGCGCATGAACGCCGGCAGGAATCCGGTGGCGTCCACCGACCGGCCGCTGTCCGTCCGGGCCTGCGCGACGATCTCCCCGGCGGTGGCCCAGGCCAGGGCCAGCGCATGCTCGAACCGGCGATTGCGCGGCAGTGGAAGCCGGTGTGCGGCGGCTATCGGCACCGCGATCCGCGCGTAAACTCCTGCGAACACGATGTCGAGGAGTTTCAGGAAGCGTGTGACCTGTTCCGGCCGCGCGGTGGGGAATATGGAGCGGATGAGGATACGGATGGTGGCCAGCCGGGTCTCGGCTTTGATGTCGACGGCGGCGCGGTTGTGGAAGGCGGCGCTCAGCCGGTGTGCTTCCTCGCTCATCACCGGAACGTAGCGGGAGATCGCCGGCCGGGTGAATACCGGTTGGATGAGGCGGCGGTCGTGCAGATGGTTCGCCCGGTCCACGGTGAACAGACCATTACCGGAGATCGGCCGTAAGTGCTCGAATATGATGCCGCCCTTTTCGAAGTGCTGTGCCTGCTCGACGAGCACAGCACGTGCGAGGTCAGCGCGGCATACCAGGACGGCTGGTTTCGGCCCGACGCGGATTCTCACGAGGTCGCCGGTCCTGCGGCATTCCGCGAGAAATCCGAGGGGGTTCCTCAGAAGCCGTCCCGAGTGTCCGAGCAGCGGCAGGGCGCCGGCGGCGGTGGGAATGCCGTGCCGGCGGGCGGCGGTTCGCATGCGGTCACCTTCTCAGGGATTCACCACGTCTCAGGTGCCTGTGCCGGTGCTGTCGGCCGGTCGCCGGGCTCTGGTGCGAGCCGGGGCCGGTGAGGCTCCGCCACTGTGCAGCGGCTGGAGTGGCTTGTCAACGGCAAGGATCGAGCCCTTTTCCGTTGCCGGACGGCCCGCTCCTGGCCAGGCGTATCGCTGTTTCCGCCGGAGATCCGCCGAGGAACTCCGCATGAATCGATCAGCTCCGTCGGAGGCCGACTTGCGAGGTCGCGCGGCCGGACGGTGAGAGAGCCGGGCAGGTTTTGGCAGGGGCGCGGCGATGGCAGCGGGGTTGGCCGATTGACCTGGCTGCTCTCGATCTCGGCCATGCTGTCCAGGTCTAGTCCATGGACTTCTCGCGGCAGGCGCGTTCTCATCGGGTGCCACCTCCCACGATGCCCCTGGGGTCACTCCCCCACCTTGTGTACCGGTTGAGCGCGATCGCCGATCGACGCCGGGCTCTGCGCCCCGCGCACCGAGGGCGGTGGCCGGCCGGTAGCCGTCACATGCCGCAAACGCCGCTCGCTTCCCGAAGGGACAGCCAGTGTCAGTTGATAGTCATGGTCATGACATTGAGCCCGTAGCCATCGTCGGCGTCGCCTGCCGCTTCCCCGGCGGCATCACCACCTTGAACGGGCTGTGGGACGCCCTCGCCGCGGGACGGGACCTGATCACCGACGTTCCCGGTGACCGCTTCGACACGCGGCGGTTCGTGGCCGAGGGGCGGCATCCCGGGAAGAGCTACACGGCGGCCGGGGGGTTCCTCGACGGTATCCGCGGATTCGACACGTCGTTCTTCTCGCACATCTCGCCGCGCGAGGCCGAGTGGCTGGACCCTCAGCAGCGCCTCCTGCTCGAAATGGCCGTCGAAGCGCTCGACGACGCGGGGATCGCGCCCGACCGGCTCGCCGGCTCCGGCACCTCCGTCCACGTCGGGGTCTCCAGTCATGACTACATCGACCTGCAGACCTGCCGGCCCGAGGACAACAGCCCGTACGCCATCGCCGGCAGTGCGGCGGCGAACACCGCCAACCGCATCTCTCATCTGTTCGATCTGCGCGGACCGAGCCAGGCCATCGACACGGCGTGTTCCTCCGCGCTCACCTCCGTGCACGAAGCGTGCGAGCAGGTACGCCACGGGCGCAGCCGGGTGGCCCTGGCGGGCGGCATCAACATCCTGATCAGCCCCTACGTGTACGCCGGCTTCGCGGCCGCCTCGATGCTCTCGCCCACGCACCGGTGCCGGACCTTCTCCGCGAACGCCGACGGATACGTCCGTGCCGAAGGCGGTGGCCTGGTCGTACTGAAACGCCTGTGCGACGCGCTGGCCGACGACGACCGGATACACGCGGTCATCCGGAGCAGCGGCACGAACAACGACGGCACGACTCCGGGGCTCGCGGTGCCCAACTCCGGCGCGCAGGAGGAACTGCTGCGCAAGGTGTATGCGTCGGCCGGTATCACCCCGGACGACCTGGTCTACCTGGAGGCGCACGGCACCGGCACCCCTGTGGGCGACCCGGCCGAGTGCCGGGCCATCGGCCGGGCCCTCAGCGCCCGACGGCGTACCGGCGACGCCTTGCCCATCGGATCGGTCAAGACCAACATGGGGCACCTGGAAGCCGCGTCCGGTATGGCGGGCCTGCTCAAGTCCCTCCTGGTCCTGCGCGAACAGGCCGTTCCGCCTACCCTGCACGCCGAGCCGCTCAGCCCCGACATCGGCTTCGAAGACCTGAAGTTGCGGCCCGCGCTCCGTCTGGCGCCGCTGAGTGTGACGGAACGCTCGGTCGTGGGAGTCAACTCCTTCGGTTTCGGAGGCGCCAACGCCCACGTGGTACTCGCCGCCCCGCCCGCCCCACAGCCGCGGCCGGCCGACGGCCGGACCGCTGCCCCCACCGCACCGGGCGGATCTCCGCCGGTGCTGCCCGTGCTGGTCTCCGCCCGCACCCCGGCTGCGTTGCGCGCCATGGCCGAGCGGCTCGCCGCCCGGCTGGAGGAGACCGGCGCCAGCGGGCACCCGAGCACCGCGGCCGCTCCGGACGGCGTCGCCGACCGTACCGGTCCGGCCGCTGCTTTCTACGACGTCGCTCATACGACATGTCTGCGCAGAGGCCACCACCCGTACTGTGCCGCCGTCCTGGCACCCACGGCGGATCGGACCGCAGCCACCTTGCGGGCCGTGGCCCGAGGTGAAAACCACCTGGCCGGCGGCGCCGTGGAGCAGCGGACGCCGAACGGGAAGACGGGTTTCGTCTTCTCCGGGAACGGTTCACAGTGGGCCGGCATGGGGGCGGACCTGCTCTCCACCGAACCCGCCTTCGCGCGGGCGGTGAACGAGGTGGACGCTGTCCTCGCGCCGCGGCTGGGATGGTCGGTGCGGGCCGCGATGTCCTCCGCGCCCGGCACTTGGCGAATTTCGTCGACCGATGTGGCGCAACCTCTGTTGTTCGCCATGCAGTTGGGTCTCGTAGCGGTACTGGAATCCTACGGAATCAGGCCCGCCGCAGTGATCGGGCACAGCGTGGGAGAGACGGCCGCCGCCTGCACGGCCGGCGCGTTGAGCCTGCGGGAAGCGGCGGAAGTGGTCCTGGTCCGCAGCCAGGCGCAGGCACCCACCGCCGGCAAGGGCCGGATGGCGGCGGTCGGCATGTCCGCCGAAACCGCCCAGGAGGAGCTGGCCGCCTACGGCGGAGCTCTGGAGATCGCCGGAATCAACAGCGACCGGGACGTGACCGTGACAGGCGACCCCGAAGCCCTCCGGGACTTGGGTGAGGCCGTCAGCGGACGCGGCGGGTTCTTCCGGCTGCTGGACATCGACCACGCTTTTCACAGCAAGGACATGGACGCGGTCGAACAGCCGATGCGGGCGGCGCTGGCTTCTCTGCGCCCTGCTCTGCCTGCCGTTCCCATGGTCTCGTCGGTCACGGGCGCGCCGGTGGCCGACGGGCAACTGGACGCGGAGTACTGGTGGCGCAATGTCCGCAGGCCGGTGCGGTTCGCCGACGCTGTCGCGGCCGTACGCGCCGAGGGCTGCGACATCTTCCTGGAAGTAGGCCCGCATCCTGTCCTCATGGGGTACCTGCGGCGGCTGACGGCCGGCTCCGTGGCGACCGTCACGGCCACGTGCACCAGGGACGGTGACGGGCCCGAAGCGTTGCGCACAGCGGCGGCCCACGTCTTGGCAGCGGGTGCCCGCGCGCAGTGGGACGTCTTCTTCCCTCACCCCGGAGCGGTCACGGACCTGCCTGCCTACGCGTGGCAGCACGAGGAGCGCTGGCGGGGGGAGAGCCGCTGGTGGAACGGGACCGGCGCGGACACCGACGCGCCCCAGGACGACGCCCATCCCTTACTCGGCGCGCGGCTGACCGAACCGGAACCGGTGTGGAAGAGCAGCCTGGACGCCTCCCGGCTGCCCTGGCTGGAAGACCATCGCGTCGGCGAGGAGGCCGTACTGCCGGCTGCCGCGTACGTCGAAACGATGCTGGCGGTCGGACAGCGCCTCTTCGCCGCGCCGGTGGAGATCGACTATGTGGACATCGCCCGTGCCCTGGTCATCGGCCGGGACGGGGAGGGCCGCGGCGTCCGGGTGCTGACCTCGTTCTCCGAGGACGACCAGATGGTGCGCATCGCCGGCCAGGCGGACGTACGGGCGCCGTGGCTGACGCACGCCCGGGGCCGCGTCCGCCCGCTGCTGGCCCCCGCGCCGCCCTCCGCTCCGGTCGGTACGGTGCGCGAACGCGCATCCGGTCAATGGTCGGCCGCCGAGCACTACGCGCGGGCCGCCCGCTCCGGACTCCCCTACGGGCCTGCTTTCCAGGTCCTGACCGAGCTCCACCTCGGTACCGACGAGGTACTGGCCGTCTACCGTTGCGACCTGCCCTGCGACGAGTACCAGGTCCATCCCGCCGTACTGGACGGCGCCTTGCAGGCCGGCGCGCCCCTCCTGGCGGCCCCGGAGAAGGGCGGCGCCGCCTTCCTCCCTGTCGGAATCGACCGGGTCCGGATGTGGCGCCGGCCCGCCGCCCGGGGCCTGGTCCATGTCCGCAGCCGGGAGCGGGGCCCCCACGAAGCGAGCTGGGACATCACCGTGACCGGCCTTGACGGAACCGTGTCACTGGAACTGACCGGATGCCGGCTGCGCCGCTACGCCGGTGCCGCCGTCCGGCCGCCCCGGCACCTCGTACCGGCACTGCGGGCCCAGCCCCGGCCCGGCCCCGTCCACGGTCCGAGCCCGCTGCCCGCCCCCGCGGAGCTGCGAAGGGCGACAGCCCGCGCCGGCCTGTCCGCGCACGGAGCCGGGAGCGGCACCGGGCGGGCCGAACGGACCGCGGACGGTTTCACCGCCGCTTTCGAAGAGTGCAGCGCGCACTTCGCCGCCCAGGCCCTCGCGCGGTTCGCGCCGACGGGCACCTCGTTCACCGCGGCGGACCTGGTGGACGCCGGAATGCTGGAGAAGTACACCGCGCTGAGTGAGCTGCTGCTCAGCCTGGCCTCGCGTTGGCAGCTGGCCGAACAGGTGGCGGGTGACAGCCGCCGGACCACCTGGCGGCTGACCGGCTCGCCGCGCCCCGACGCATTGCTGCGCCGCACCGTCGACCGCTTCCCCGGCCAGGCGATGTCCACGACGCTCTTCGCCCGCTGCGGCCTGCACCTGCCCCAGGTGCTGACCGGTGCGCACGACGCGATCGACCTGCTCTTCGGCGAAGCCGACCAGCACCTCGTCGAACACTTCTACAGCCACTATCCGGCCCTGCGCACCGATCACCGGCGTGCTGCCGAAGTGGTGTCGGCCCTGGCCGCCACCTGGCCGGCCGACCGGGCCCTGCGGGTGCTGGAAGTGGGGGCGGGAACGGGCGCCACGGCCGCGCGGCTGGTGCCCCTGCTGCCCGCCGAGCGCACCCGGTACGTCTTCAGCGACATCTCTCCCGCCTTCTTCGCGCGGGCCCAGGCCCGCTTCTCGGAGTACGACTTCATCCACTACCAGCCCCTGGACCTCGATCACGACCCCGCCGAGCAGGGCTTCGACGAAGGCAGCTTCGACCTGGTGATCGCCACCAACGTGCTGCACGCCACCGCCGACCTGCACGCGACCCTGACACGGCTGCACCGGCTCCTGGCCGACGACGGCCAGCTGCTGGCCATCGAGATCCACGATGCCGAGTCGCTGGCCCTGTGCTTCGGACTCCTGGACAGCTTCTGGACCTTCACCGACACCCACCGCCGCACCGCCTCCCCGCTGCTGCCTGCCCAGGCATGGCCGCCGCTGTTGCGGGAGAGCGGCTTCCTCGACGTCACACGTCTCAACGACGACCCTGACGAAGACGATCCCTCAGCAGCCGGCAACCACTCCCTGCTGCTGGCCCGGCGTCCATGCCGTGCCGCCCCCTTGGCACAGCCACTTGAGACCGGTGACAGCGACCACTGGCTGATCATCGCCGAGCGCCCGCAAGCCGAGCCGGCCCGGCACCTGGTACAGGCCCTCACCGAGGCCACCGGCAGCCCGGTCGACGTCACCGAGCCCGGAGAAGCGGCCTCGCGGTGGCCCGCGTACGTCCCGGCGCACGCCCGCCGGCCCGGCCTCGTACTGCTCCTGAACCAGCCCCCGCCCGATCCAGCCGACCACCGCGCCGTCATGGACCAGGCCGTACACCGCATTCGCGTCCTGCGTGACCTGGCCCGCGCCTGCGCGTCACTGCCCGCCCACGCCGACCCCACCCTGTTCGTGGTCACCAGGCCCAGCGGAGCGCTCGCGGCACCCGAAGTGCCCCAAGCCCCCGGAGACGCCATAGTCTGGGGCGCCTCCCGCACTCTGGCCAACGAACAGCCTCGGCTGACCGTCCGGCGGACAGCCCTGCAGCAGGGCGACGAACCGGAACTCGACGCGGCACGCCTCGCACGGGAACTGCTGTCCCCCGACGACGAGGACGAACTGCTGCTCACACCCGGCGGCCGGTTCGCCGCACGTCTCGTCGATCCCGCACCGGCGTCGCCCGGCGCCGCTCTCACCGCGGCTCCGCGCCTCCTGCGCGTGGACGTCCCCGACCGGCACCACCGGCTCTCGTGGGAGCCCGGCCCGGCACCCCGGCCGGGCCCGGGAGAGGTCGTCATCGCCGTACGGGCCGCGGCCCTGAACTACCGCGACGTGATGATGACGATCGGCATCTACCCGCCCGGAGGCGAGGCCGTCCCGCCCGACGGCATCGCACTGGGCCTGGAGTGCGCCGGCGAAGTGACCGCCGTCGGCTCCCCGGACACCGGCTTCTCACCGGGCGACCGGGTCTACGCCATCGCTTCGCACTGCCTGGCCACCCACGTGGTGGCGCGCGCGGACCAGACCGGACCGATCCCCGCCCACATGAGCTTCACCGAGGCAGCCACCCTCCCGGTGGTCTTCCTCACCGTGCAGCACAGTCTGGAGCACCTGGCACGCCTCTGCCCGCGGGAGACCGTGCTGATCCACGGGGCCGCGGGCGGTGTCGGCCTGGCCGCCCTGCAGTACGCGCACCACCGGGGCGCCACCGTCATCGCGACAGCGGGAACGCCCGCCAAACGGGACCTTCTGCGGCTGCTGGGGGCGCAACACGTCCTGGATTCCCGGAGCTTGCACTTCGCCGACCGGATCGCCGAGCTGACCGGTGGGCGCGGCGTCGACGTGGTGCTCAACTCCATCGCGGGTGAGGCGATCCCCCGCAGCCTGGAGCAACTCCGTCCCGGCGGGAGGTTCGTGGAACTGGGCAAGCGTGACATCTACGCGAGCACGCCCCTGCTGCTTCGCCCGTTCCGCAACAATCTGGCGTACTTCGGAGTGGACGTCCACCAGCTGCTCACCGAACACCTGCCCTCGGTACGGGCCGCCTTCACGCAGATGGCCTGCCACATCACCGACGGCACCTACCGGCCCCTGCCCCACCAGGTCTGGCCGGCCGACCGGGTCCAGGAAGCCTTCGAGGCGATGCGCCGCTCCAAGCACCTGGGCAAAGCCGTGGTGTCCTTCGACACTCCGCCGCCCCTCGACCGGCCCGCGCGGACGCTACGGCTCGATCCCCACGGCACCTACCTGATCACCGGTGGGCTGGGCGGTCTCGGAGCAGCCACCGCAGTGGAACTGGCCCGGCGAGGCGCCCGCCACCTGGTGCTCGCGGGACGCCGCGGCGCGCAGACCCCCGGGGCCCCGGAACTGCGAGCGACGCTGGAGTCCCTGGGAGCACACGTGCACGACTCCCCTGCCGACATCACCGACCCGCTCACCGTCCAGAGCCTGCTGGCATCGGTCGAAGCGAGCGGGCATCCGCTGCGCGGAGTCGTGCACGCCGCCATGGTGCTGGACGACAACCCGCTGGAAAGCCTCTCGGACGAACAGGTGCAGCGGGTGCTGACACCCAAAATGCTGGGAGCGATGCTCCTGGACGCAGCCACCCGCGGCCAGGGGCTGGACTTCTTCGCCGTCTACTCCTCCGGCGCCGGTACCGTAGGCAACCTCCAGCAGGCCAACTACGCGGCTGCGAACCTCTTCCTGGAAGCCTTGACCCGCACCCGGCGCAGCGCCGGGGAACCCTCCCTCGCCTTGGCCTACGGACCGGTCAGCGACGCGGGGTACGTCGCCCGGGAGGAACTGACCGGCGCGATGAAGGCCCGTGGATGGCTCCCGATCACCGCGGAGGAGGCGCTCGACGCCCTCGACGAGCACCTGTGCCGGGGCACCGACGTGGTGTTCGTCGACCGCTCCGACTGGGGACGGGTACGGCAGATCCTGCCGGCGGTGGACACCCCCCGCTTCGCGGCGGTGCTGCCCGGAACCGACAGCGAACCGACGGGCTCGGCGGACGAACTGCGGCAACGCCTGCTGGCCGCCGAGGCCGGACAGGCACATGCACTGGCCGTGGAGACACTGTCCGAGGTGCTGGCCAAGGTACTGCACCACTCTCCACAGCACCTGGCCGAGGACCGGCCACTGGACCAGCTCGGCGTCGACTCGCTGATGGCCACCGAAGTCGCCCAGGCCATCCGGCACCGTATCGGCTGTGACTTCTCCACCCTGGAGATCACCAACGCCGGTGACATCGCCACCCTGGCACACCGGGTACTGGCCAGGATCGGCCACCCGGCCGCGAACGGCAGCGCCCCCGAAGCGCCTCCGGCACCCGGCGGCCCCCCGTCGCCCGCCCCACCCGACACACGCGGCCTCCCCGGGCGGAACCCGTGAGCGCCCCCGACTCACGCGCCGTCCATGAGGGCCAGGCGCCCTACTCACCTCTGACCCTGCACGGATACGACCCCTTGGTGTTCGGCGTCAACTACCGCTTCTTCTGGCGTTGCCACCCGCAGCGCATGACCGACCTGTACGAGCGCAACATCACGGACGACCACCTCGACATCGGCGTCGGCACCGGGTACCTGCTCCAGGCCTGCTCCCCGTCCGCCCGAAGGCGCATCGCCCTGGTCGACCTGAACCCCCACTCCCTGCGGTACACGGCCCGCAGGCTGAAGGGGTACGACGTCAGCAGCCACCGGGCCGATGCTCTGCGCCCGCTGCCGCTCCCGTCGTCCTCGTTCGACTCGGCGGCACTCTCCTTCCTGCTGCACTGCCTGCCCGGCACCATCCCGGACAAGGCCCGTGCTCTGGACCATGCGGCCGCCTGCGTCCGTCCCGGTGGGAGGGTCTTCGGCAGCACGGTGGTGGCCCACGGTGTCCCGGTCACTTCCGCGGCACGGCGCCTGATGGCGTACTTCAACCGCCGCGGCATCTTCCACAACGCCTCCGACCACCTGGAAGACCTGCACTCGGCACTGGCCTCCCGGTTCGCCTCCTTCCGCCTCACCACACACGGCTGTGTCGCCCTGTTCGAAGCAACCACCGGATGACCTACCGAGCAGGGGGCACGGGGGCGGCCAGGGTGACCGGCAGCCCCGGGGCCGCCACGATCACCCGGACCGGCCGGCCTCGGCACGCTGGTCACCACCGTGCCGCGGGCGGCCGTGGAAGGCACGGACGGCCGCCGGCTTCACGGGCATGGCGTACCGATCGCGAGCTGTGGCCGGTGACGGGTGGCGTCGAGGCGGCAGATGCGGGCGGCGACATCGGCGGGGTCGAGTTCCCAGAGGCGTGCGGTGTGGTCGCCGCCACCGCTGACGAGGCGGTGGCCGTCGGGCGCGAACGCCCCAGCGTCCATGACGTCGCCGGGCCCGGACAGAGTGGCGTCGAGCCGGCGGGTCGTCGTGTTCCAGAGACGAATGGCGTGGTCGTCACCCGCCATCGCCAGGAACCGGCTGTCCGGGGAGAACGCCAGGCCGGACACAGTGGCCCGGTGAGCGGTGAAGACGACGGTCTGCCGCCGGGGTGCCGTGTTCCACACGTACACGGTGGTGCCGGCGCTGGTGAGGCTTTGGCCGTCAGCGCTGAAGACCACCGCTGTCACCGCTCCGGTGTATCCGGTGAGAGTGGCGAGCGGACGGTACGTGCGGACCTGCCAGGAGCGCACGGATCTGTCGGCGCCCGCCGTGGCCGCGGGGGGTGGCCGTCAGCTGGTCTGTGGCGGGGTTCCACAGCTTGGCGGTGTGATCGAGGCTCGCGGTGGCCGGCGTGCGCCCGTCCGGGGAGTACG
This sequence comes from Streptomyces sp. NPDC030165, assembly GCF_055573595.1. Classification (NCBI taxonomy): domain Bacteria; kingdom Bacillati; phylum Actinomycetota; class Actinomycetes; order Kitasatosporales; family Streptomycetaceae; genus Streptomyces; species Streptomyces sp. NPDC030165. The sequence goes on from NZ_JBVIBD010000009.1 coordinate 152,244, forward strand.
CAACGTCCGTCACCGAGCCCGTATGGCTTCGCAGTCGGTTCACACCGAACGCGGAGTAGGCGCTGAGCAGACTGCTGCGGGCCTGCGCCGTGGGCGCCGGGCGGGGTAGTACCGAAGCCCGTCGCAACCCGGCACACACCGGGACAGCTCGGTTTCCTGAGCGCCGGCGTGCGCATCCGCCCGCCGAGGGCGTACGTCACCGTATGACGAACGCCGGACACGCCCCCTGTCCGCCGATGGCGGCCGGGGCGCCGTCCGCGCGTACGCCGGGGAGCTGCGTCTTGCCGGTCAGGCCGACTCGGAGGTGCCGAGCATCGCGGAAGCCCTCTGGACCGGGCTGAGGCCGGGTGCGGGCGCGGCGACGGGGGCGGAGTGGCAGGTGAAGCCGAGGCGGGTCATGGCTCGCAGGACTTCGGAGGCGCTGAAGTCGCGGCGGTCCTGGCCGGTGATGACCTGGCCCACTTGTTTGAGGGGGTAGTGGCGGCGGCCGATGATCACGGACTCGCCGGTGACCGGTTCGGGCTTGACCGCCCGCATCGATTGCAGAACCCCGATCTTGGTCAGGTCGAAGGGAAAGCGGGCGATGACACAGCGCATGAGGCCTCGCAAGGAGAGGTGGGAGAAAGGCCGGCCAGGGTCGAGCCGGTTCAGCGGGACAGGACGCCCAGGAGGCGGCCGTGTTCGTCGGCCGGGGTCGAGGCGAAGGGACCGCTGCCGCCAGGGATCTCGCGCAGGCGGGCCTGGTCGGTGTACGTGGAGCCGTTGCGGGCGGTGGTGAGCTGCGCCTGGGTGACCACGCGGGTGCACTGCCCGTCGTCGTCACAGACCAGCAGGCGTTCCGTGCGGGCACCGGCCATGACGGACAGGGCCACCTCGACGGTCATGTCGTCCCAGACCCGGGGCCCCGCGGTGTCCATGGCGTCGCTTGCGGTGGTGCCGGCGGGGGCGGGGATCACCGGACGGGGCTGCAGCTGAATCAGTCTCACATGTGCCTCCTGCGGGGTCGGGCTGACGTCCTGTTCATGAACGTTCGCTCAGGCCGCCGCGCCGAGAGACGGCTGTTGCTGGACGGGGCGGCGCGTGGCCCGCGCGGTACGGCCGCGTCGGCCGCGCTTGGCGGAACTGCTGCGCCGGGAAGGCTCGACGGGCGGACTGGAGATGGTCACGGGGATTCCGGAGGGGGCCTGGGCGCCGGTGATGCGGTGCAGTTCGGCCTCTCCGGGGCGGACCCGGGTGGACTGCGCGGTGATGCTCGCATCGGCCATCAGGCGGTCCATCCCCCGGCGCTGGTTGGGCAGAACCAGGGTGACGACGCTGCCGGACGCACCGGCCCGGGCGGTGCGTCCGCCACGGTGCAGGTAGTCCTTGTGGTCGCCGGGCGGATCGACGTTGACGACGAGGTCGAGGTCGTCGACGTGGATACCGCGGGCGGCGACGTTGGTGGCCACCAGTACCGTGACGTGCCCGGCCTTGAACTGGGCCAGGGTCCGGGTGCGCTGCGGCTGGGACTTGCCGCCGTGCAGGGCGGCGGCCCGTACACCGCTGCTCAGCAGGTGTTTGGTGAGCTTGTCGACAGCGTGCTTGGTGTCCAGGAACATGATCGACCGGCCCTCGCGGGCGGCGATCTCGGTGGCGGTGGCGTGTTTGTCGGTGCCCTGGACGTGCAGCAGGTGGTGGTCCATCGTGGTGACCGCGCCCGCCGTGGGGTCGACGGAGTGGACCACCGGATCGGTGAGGTAGCGCCGGACCAGGAGGTCGACGTTACGGTCCAGAGTGGCGGAGAACAGCATCCGCTGCCCTTCCGGCCGTACCTGGTCGAGCAGGGCGGTGACCTGGGGCATGAAGCCCATGTCGGCCATCTGATCGGCCTCGTCCAGCACCGTGATGCCGACCTGGTTCAACCGGCAGTCACCCCGCTCGATGAGGTCCTTGAGCCTGCCGGGCGTGGCGATGACGACTTCGGCGCCACCGCGCAGCGCGCCGGCCTGACGGCCGATCGACATCCCGCCGACGACGGTCGTCAGGCGCAGCTCGACGGACCGGGCGTAGGGGGTGAGCGCGTCGGTGACCTGCTGCGCGAGTTCCCGGGTGGGGACGAGGACGAGCGCCAGGGGCTGCCGGGGCTCGGCGCGCTGTCCGGCGGTGCGGGCCAGCAGCGCGAGGCCGAAGGCCAGCGTCTTGCCGGAACCGGTCCGCCCGCGTCCGAGCACGTCCCGGCCCGCGAGGGTGTTCGGCAGAGTCGCGCCCTGGATCGGGAACGGCACGCGCATCCCCTGGACGTTCAGTTCGGCGAGCAGTTGCCGGGGCATGTCCAGATCGGCGAACGCTCCGGCCGCGGGCAGCGCGGGGGTGATCGTCTCCGGAAGCGCGAACTCGCCCTGCATCGCGGCGGGCCGGCGACCGTGGCCGGCGGGGCGGTTCGACGACCCGCGGGAGCGGCCGGAGGCGGACGAGCGGGAGCCGCTGCCCCGCCCGGCCCCGTCGGCGCCGCCGGTACGGCTGCGGGAGAAACGGTCGTTCGTACGTGTGCGACTCGTACCTGTGCGATTCGTGCGTGTGCGGTTCATGCGGAACCTTCCTCGATGTGGCACGTATCAAGGAATTCCCGCAGACGACGAGCAGTACGGGGAATCGCGAGAACGAGCCGAAATGAAAGCAGTAGTGCAAGCGGGCCCGAGCAGCAAGGAGAACGACGGGCTGTCCGCTGAAACGTGCCGTGCGCTCCGGACGGCAGGAAAAAAGCCTGGCCTGATCGGCGCATCCACGGAGCGCCGGGGCCGAGCCGGGACACCGGCCGGACGACGAGGTCCACGGACCGGGAAACCGCAGCGGCGCGAATCGCCGCCATGCGGGGTGGTGACGCATTGCCTACGAGTGGGGCCCGCACCCCGAGGTGCGGCCCCCACTCGTACGGCGCGAGATCAGGCGGGAACGATGTTCTCGGCCATCGGGCCCTTCTGGCCCTGCGCGATGTCGAAGCTCACCTTCTGGCCTTCGAGCAGCTCACGGAAGCCCTGGGCGGCGATGTTCGAGTAGTGGGCGAACACGTCGGCGCCGCCACCGTCCTGCTCGATGAAGCCGAAACCCTTTTCCGCGTTGAACCACTTCACGGTGCCAGATGCCATGTCAATTCTCCTTCGGGGCAGTGTCCGGGGCCCGCACTGTGCAGACCCCGCGTCGCTGCGATGATTAACCCATCCGGAAAATGACCGAAAATACAAAAGCACCTCCCGGTGGCCGATCGGCCGATGGGGGCACTTGGAGTTTTGGGAACCACAACTGCAACTGACACCGACAGTAGCACGCCGGGGCCGGAACTGAATAGTAGATAATTTCAACCGGTGCGCCGTGCGAGATGTTTTCACCGCGCCCTGCTCCTATTTCTCATTTCGCGGTCACAGATATGGTGCGGGCCCGGCCGGGACGCCGCCGCCGGGCGCTGCGGGCCGAGGCCTGCTCCTGGCCGCGGCAGGACCACGGACCGATCGCCGCCCCCGAAGGGCGGGGGCCGCCGGACCGGCGCCCGCAGCCCTTCGTCGCCGCACCGGGGCTTCCTCGGGCCGACCGATCGGCCACCGGCAGCCGGCCGGACACCTTCCACAGTCCGGCATCCCGTAACCGAGGAAACCTGACATGGCGAAACCAGGTATCGGCGCATGCCGGGGTCAATGTTGCTGCCGTGGTCAAAAGGTCGACATCGACCGGCAGAGCCGGCGCGGGCAGTCCTGTGAGGTTGAAGGAAACGGTCGGCCGACGAGCGGATTGCCCGCCTCGGTCCGGGAGGAGAACTCGGGCAGGTTCGTCTTGGCCGGCGGAATTCCCCCGGCAGCCCGAAGGCGGGCCACCGCGGTCGCGTCGGCGCCCGCGACGTGGTTCCCGAACAGCGTCGCACCGCGCGTGGTCACCGCACCGGCCATGTCCGGCGAGTCCTTGACCATGAAGGGAACGCCGTGGAACGGGCCGAGGGCCGTGCCGGCGCCCACGGCCTCGTCCGCAGCTTCCGCCATGACGAGCGTCTGGTCGGCGAGTACCGCCACCGTGGCGTCGATCTCCGGGTTGACGGGGTGTCCGGCCGTCGGGGCTGTTCAGGTCGGCCGGGTGGGCGCGGTCACTCGCGCACGATTTCGACGGTCGCGGTCCCGCCCGGCGGTACCCGTACGTTCACGCAGGTGTGGACCCTTCCATGGATCGTCTTCCGCCGGAACTCGTGCGGCCTGCCGTCGGCCCTGACGGCGCGGTGGCCGCCCGGGAAACGGGCCTGCCACGCGTACACCTTCGAAGTGCCGTTGGTCAGCGTGGACCTGTGGGTGCCGTCGTGCCGCAAGCCGAAGAAGCCGTCGCCGACAGGGATGCTGTCAATGCGTACCCAGTCGATGCCGCGTGGCAGGTGCGAGCGGGTGGTCACCCGAGCGCGGGGTGCGTCCGGGCGAAGACCCAGCAGTCCCTCGACGGCCTGTGAGACGAGGGTGAACGCGACTTCCGGGTAATCGCCGTTGAGGCCCTGCGCAGCGACGGGATGGCGGTCGTCACGGTGGTCGTAGACATAACGCATCCACTTCCACGCCTGCCGGTCGCGGTCGTTGGCGAAAAAGGTGTCGGGCAGGTACGTGATGGCCTCGATGTTCACCGGTTTTCCCACTCCCCCGGCCATCTCGTCGATGTAGTCGAGGTAGGCGTCGTTGCGCGGCCCGGGCAGCAGCAGGCGTTTCATGGGCATGAACCAGCTGTTCTCCCTGCCCCATCCGGACAGCGGTGCGCCGGAAAGGGAGTAGGCGCGTGTCATCGCGGCCCCCTGGTTCGCGACCCAGTCATGGTGGAAATACCTGCGCAGTTCCGCGGCCCGGCCGGCGTACCGGGCGGCCTGTTCCTCCTCACCCCGGGCCGACGCGAGGGCCGAGGCGGCCAGGTAGGCCCGGTACTGGGAAGCGATCGCGTCGCCGGCCTCCACCAGTTGCTCGCCGCTGTTCTCGTTGTAGCTTGCCGCCCCCTGGAAAATGCCCTGCCCCGTGCCCTCGGCGACGCCGTTGGGTTTGATCCGGTCGTGCTCCTCGACGAATTCCGTGGTGGCGTGTCGGCAGAAGTCCCACATGGTGTCGTCGGCGTAGAAGGCGTCGCCGCTCCACCGGTGGGCCTGTTCCGTCTTCTCCACCAGTTCGAAGGGCGCGGGCACCTCGCGCACGAACGACTCGGGACTGCGGTAATCGATGCTCAGGTACGTTTCGGCGTCGAAGTTGTACGACCAGACGGGGTAATACACGTGCGCGGCGACTGCCGAGACAGCGAAAGAGCCCAGCATGGTCTTGTTCTCTTCGTTCAGCCCCAGGATCTGGGCTCCGACGACCTGATGGGCGGTATCGCGTGCGTAGTAGCCGCTCCGGTGTGCGTAGCCGGCCCAGTACGAGGGGGCATAGGCGGCGGTTCCGGTCCCGCTGGGATTCCTCTCGTCCACGTTCAGGGGCCCGACGGTGCCGGCCAGCTGAACCCAGCTGTTGGCCTTGCGCTTGGCCCACTCGAACATCTCCACCAGCACGGGATCCGAGGAGGTGATCCGCGGGTCGGCCGGGGCCGCGGGGGACAGCATGACGTCGTCGGCATCGACCCAGGCATCGCCGGAAGAGAACACGATCTCCATCCGGTCCCCTTTTCCCAGGGCGATCCGCGAGACGGTGTGGCGGGAGTAGAAGGAGCGGTCCGCGATGGCGACCTCGCCGGCCGGTGCACCGTTGACCCGTACGAGGAACGCGCCGCGCGGACCGCCCGCAGCGATCCACGCGGACACGTCGTACGAGCCCTTCCCGGTCGCGGTCACCACCTGCCTCACCTGCCGTCCCCTTCCGGCGTCCAAGTGGGCGTTGTGGCGGCCGGTGTGCGGATTCCCGGTGGCGACGCCGGTGCCGTCGTCCCAGATCCACCCCTGCTCGCCCTGCTCGAACCCGGGGTTGGCCACCGCCAGGAACGACGGGCCGACGTAGGGACCGTTCGGTAAGGACACGAGCGGACCGTCCTCTCGTTCGATGGGCACGGCCCGGCCGTGCTCCTGGCACCGGGTGCGGCAGACCCGGCAGGTCCGATCCGCGCGCACGACCCGCCGCAGCGTCACGGTGACAGCCGCGTCTCACGGACGGGGGCTCGTCAGCCGCCATACCGCGCCCGGAAAGGCGAGCCACCGCACCAGGGTCGTGGCAGCACGGGGTACGCACAAGACGCTGGGGAGACGGGCGGCGCAACCGTCTGTGCGCGTTCATTGGTTTCAGCGTGCATGCACTCACTGACGGCACCCGGACGGTCGCCGAGCCCGACTCGGTGCGGAAAATGGCTGTTTGGTGCTGCAAACAGGCCGAGAACATGGCACGAGAACTGTGGCGGGCGCGATAGCTTCGCGCCGGATAGACGGCTTGTTGCCGTCACGTCTTGTACTGAAGAGGAGCGCCGCGGGCTCATCAGCGGCGACGACACCGGCGTGCGGTGCCCCGCTCGGCGAGCGCACGGAGACGGCACCGCGCCTGCCCGCGACGACGGCGGCGTCGGCGCACGTGATCGCCCTTCGCCGCCGTACTTCGCGCCTGTCCGCTTCAGGACGTTCCCGGACACCGACTTGAAGGAGTACCCATCTTGACCACCCACCGTCGACGTGGCGCCCGCCAGCGGATGTTACTGGCGCTGTTAGCGGCCCTGTGCGGGATCATCGGTACCACCGCGCTCAGTACGACCCCGGCGGCAGCAGCCGACCAGCGGCACGCGATCTATGCCATCGCACACCGGGTCAACACCCTGGACGGCGTGGACGCCGCGCTCAAACACGGCGCCAACGCCATCGAGATCGATGTCTGCGCCTGGTGGAACCCGAACGAATGGCGCGCTTGGCACGACTGTTCCTCGGCCGGAGAGAACCGGCTGGGCCCCAGCTTCGACAGCATGATCGACCGCATCGTCTCCAACGCCGGCGCGGGGCGGCGGCTGACGCTGGTCTGGCTGGACATCAAGGACCCGAACTACTGCGGAGAAGCACAGAACCGTACGTGCAGCGTCGCCGGGCTGCGCGACAAGGCGCAGCGGCTGACGGCTGCCGGAATCCAGGTGCTCTACGGGTTCTACGAGTACCACGGCGGCAGCAATCCGGACGTCGGCGGCAGGGGCTGGAAGAGCCTCGAAGGCAAGCTCGGCAAGCTGGAGGGCATCACGACGACCGGAACCCGCGATCAGGTCCGCAACGCTTTCAACCGGTCCGGTTCCGGCTTCCCGACCGGTCGCCGGGTGATGGACTACGGCGACACCAACATCTCCAAGGGGTTCGGCAACTGCACGGAAGCCACCTACAACACGTGCGCGGAACTGAAGAAGGGCGCAGCGGACCGTGCCGCTGGTCAGCTCGCGGCCACACTGTCCTGGACGACCACCTACAACGATCCGTGGTACGTCGACAAACTGCTGGGCGATGCGCGGGTGGACGGCATCATCGCGGGCTACGGCAACTTCACCGGCGAGCACGAGTACAACGACAGCTGGCAGTGCGCCAACGCCATCAACCTCATCCGTGACTGGGTGAACCGCCACGGCGCCAGCCACCGCATGGCCAACAGCGGTGACCGCCTGTTCAGGTAGTGAACAGCCTTCACGGCTCACGTCGGAAGCCGCCTGGCTCGGGCTTCCGGCGCGAGCCGTCGGCCGCCTTTTCAGGAGCGGCTTCCGGCTTCCGCCATGCGTAGGGCTGCTCGGCCGAACTGAGAGGACCGCTCGGCACGGGTGAGGTCGGAGGTGCCGCACTTTCTGCCCCGCAGACCGCCCGGATTGCCCTCTCGGCTCTTCTCACGCGCGGGTGCGGGCCCGTAGAAGGGTGCTCGGTGTCCGCTGTACCGCGGGCGGGGAGGCGCGTACGCATGAGGCGGGAAGACGCATGTACGAACGGCCAAGGTCGCATGCCGGCCGGAGCCAGGAGCACTCCGGGCGGTCGTCGGCCTCCCCCGCACGTGCGGTCGGGCGGCGCGCGGCCGGCTCCGGGACGCCGCTGACGGAACAGCAGATGATCGTCGCTCTCCAGAGCGCGGCGGGGAACGCCGCCGTGGTACAGCGGCTCGCGCGGGGTCAGCAGGAGCAAGGGGCTCAGGCCCACGAGCACGCGGAAGGCTGCGGGGACGGCCCGGTCGTGCAGCGGCGGTCGGCTGTGCTGGAAGTGCTGAGGACTCCTGGGGAGCCCTTCGACGGTCCGCTGCGTACCGAGATGGAGTGCCGGTTCGGCAGGAAGTTCTCGCACATGCGCGTGCACACCGATGCTGTTGCGCAGGACTCGGCCGCCCGGATCGGGGCCGAGGCGTACACCTCGGGCAACCACATGGTCTTCACCCCGGCCGCGCTGCGGGACAAGCACACCGTCGCCCATGAACTCGCGCACAGCATCGACCAGGAGAACGGCGCTGTACCCGGCACCAGCCAGGGGGACGGGACCACAATGTCCAGCCCCGGGGATGCGGGGGAACGTTCCGCCGAGGCCAAGGCGCACGAGGTCATGAGCCAGCCGCCGGCTCCGGACGCGATGGCAGCGGAACAGGCGGGGCCGGCAGGAGACGTCGGTCCGGGAGGGCTGGGGCGGCAGACGGTGCGGCGGGAGACGGGGGTCGTTCAGCGGACGGTGCGGATGGCGCTTCCCGGTGAGACGGACCTGCGCGATCGCGTCGGCTCCACCGACCCCGATGGGCTGCTGACCTTCCTTTACGGGGAGGTCACGAAGGAGCGCCGCCTTTCACCCGGCGAAGAGGCGGCGCTTCGGCACAACGAGTCGAAGATCAAGGGACAGCTGCACAAATGGGTCGCGGACACCCCTGGCACTCGGGGAGCGAAGTCCCATCCGGATTTCGGGGCGAAGCAGCAGGACCGTGTGTACGGCAATTTCAGCGACCTCGCGCGGGCGTTGATCGGCTGGGTGGAGGCCAAGGAGAACCGTCACCGGGAGAAGGAACTGGCCCACGAGGTGAAGGAGAACAGCGACGTCGAGCTGCACCTGGAATCCCTGCTGCTGCGCATCCGGCAGTGGATCGAGACGCGGCGGGCGCACGCCTTCGCCGGGGAGAGCCGGAAGTGGGCCGACGTACGGCAGGAGCTGGAGACCGGGCGCACGCCCGGCACGGGGCACGACGACCTGCATGAGTTCGGCCACTACCAGAAGTACTTCGACCGGGTGCTCCAGGCGAGGCAGGACATGCCCGGGCACATCCGCCGCAGGCTGCGTACCGAGATCGACGGCGGCATGTGGAAGGTGCTGGCCGACCCCACGCGGTTCACCTTCCGCGACAAGATCATCGTCCTGCACGACCTCATGGAGTACTTCGGCCCGCACAAGCGCTGGAACGCCCGCACCGCGGGTAACGACACGGTTCCCGACGAGGAGTTGGCGACTGTGACCACCACCGCAATCGACGAGGAGGGCGAGCGGGCCGCTACGACCTCGGACCGTGGCCAGATCAGGTTCACGGGCCCGCAGGACCGCCCCGTCGCCTTTCCGTCGACGCGGGCGGAGGACGCCGAGAGCACCAGGCTGGCCCGGCAGCACCGCGTCCCGGTGTGGGCCGGATCTTCGTTCACCGCCATGCGCATGCTCGGTCTGGCGAAGGCCGTCGGCGGCACCGTGACGGAGCTGAGCGCGGTGGCGTGGGGTGCGTTCGCCTTCTGGCGTCTCGATTACGACCACACGTCCGCCCTCGCGTACCACCCCCTTCACGAGGTCATGGACATCGCGCAGAACTTCGGCGTGCCGTACAACATGCTCGACCGTGAGAAGGACCTGGGGCAGCACCGGAAGGGGAACGCCAAGCGGAACCTGCTGTCCGGCCTGACGTCGCTGGAGCGCGGTCTCTCCGCCGCCCACCAGGAGGTGGGTGAACTCATCGACCGGGTGGAACGCAGCCGTGGTACGGGGCCGGCAGCGGCCGCCGACGCCTTCGACCAGGTCCTTGGGCCACTCCGCGGCCACCGGGCGGAGATCGCGGAGATGCGTGCCCGGGTGCGCCGGTACCTCGGGGAGGTGCACGCCATGGACGAGGCATCGGGCGCGCAGGAGCGCAAAATCTTGATTCACCACCTTGCGGAGTATCCCGGGATGGCGGGTCGGCTCGGCGCTCTGCACGCGGCGGTCCTTGTCCTGCACGAGCAGATCAGGGCCCGCCTCGCGGAAGCGGAAGCGGAGGCAGACACGGAAGCGGAGGCCGCCTCTCCCGAGCCTGGTCCCGCCCGGCTGGCCCAGGACGGGACGCCGTTGGTGGACAGCCCGGAGGAGATCTGGGTGAAGCCGAAGAAGAAGGGCAGGAAGCGGCGGCTCTGGAGATCGGCCGCTTCCTGGGCGGCGACCGGCGGAGCGTCGGCGGCGCCGGCCCCTGGGGCTGTGCCGGATGCCCTCGTGCCCGCCCGTGACGAAGGATTACGTAGGGGCCCGGCTACGTAGTTCTCGCCGACGCGACGTTCCCCTGCCCGGCGGCATGGTCGGTACCGCAGTCACGTACCGGTTCCGGACGGACACGGCTACGTGGTCACGGATACGGATCACGGTCACGGACCTCGTCCTCCAGCCGACGGCTCCCGTCGGCGGACGTGCCGGTGAACAGAACAGGGGAAGCGCTTGCTCAGCTCGCATCCGGCCTCCACGGCTTTTGTCCCCACCGCGCGCCGGGTGCGGGTGGCGGTCACCGCGCCCGATCCGATCAGCCGCGAGGGCGTCGTCAGCCAGCTGCGCCGCCATCCGGAGGTCGACCTCTGCGACAAGGACGGTTCCGCCGCTGTGGCCGTGCTCGTCGAGGACGTACTCGACGAGGCCGCGCTCGCCCGGCTGCGGCGGGTCGTGCGCAGTGAGGGGGCGCGGGTGGTGCTCGTCGTGGGGACCATCCGGGAGAACGAACTGCTGGACGTCATCGAGTGCGGCGCGGGCGCCATCGTCTGGCGCCGCGAGGCCACCGCGCACCGGCTGGTGCAGGCGGTGCTGACCGCGGCCGAGGGCGGCGGCGATCTGCCCGCGGACCTGCTGGGCCGGCTCATCAGCCAGGTAGGACGTCTGCACCGGGGCGGCGCCGACCACCCGGGGTCCTTCCTGGGCCTCACGTCCCGCGAGGTGGACGTCGTGCGGCTGGTGGCCGAGGGGCTCGACACCTCGGAGATCGCCGCCAAGCTGTCGTACTCCGAACGCACCGTCAAGAACGTCATGCACGGCCTCACCACACGCCTGCATCTGCGCAACCGCTCGCACGCGGTGGCGTACGCGCTCCGCGAGGGCTACATCTGACCGGACGGGCGACGGGGCCGTCCTGGGCAGGCGGATGGGGCCCTTCGGGGCACGAGCGCTGCCCGGCCGCCGTCCCCGACGTGCCTGCGCCCCGGGCGGCGCAGGGACCACGATCGGCGGCAGGGCCGCGAAGCGCCGGTGCCGGGAGCCGGCAGGGGCCGTCGGCAGGTTGGGAGCGCGTACGTGATTCATGAGGTGGACGAGGTCCTCAAGGGCCTCATCGGCGGCGGGACGCTGGCCGGGTCCGGCATCGACGTGTCCTTCGAGGTGCCCACCCGTGACTGGGCGGCCCGGCGCAACGCGCCCGTCGTCAATGCCTACTTGTACGACGTCCGGGAGGACATGTCCCGGCGCCAGCGCGGGCGCACGGCGCTGCGTGACGACCGGGACATCGTCGTACGCCGCCGTCGCCCGCCCCGCTGGTTCCGGCTCTCCTACCTGGTGACGGCCTGGACGAAGACGCCGCAGGACGAACACCGGCTGCTGTCCGCGGTGCTGGCCACACTGCTGCCGCACGAACTGCTCGCCGCCGAGGACCTTCCGGATGCGCTCGGACGCCTCGGCCTGGCGGTGCCGGTGACGGTGGGCGGCAGCCAGTCGGAGGCCCGTTCCCTCGCCGACATCTGGTCCGCGCTGGGCGGTGAGCTCAAACCCTCGCTGGAGGTCGCGGTGACCGTGCCGTTCCCGGCCTTTCCCGATTACGACGCGGGGCCCCCGGTCACGGAGGGCGCGGCGGTCCGGGTACGCGGTGTGGACGGCGGCCCGCCCCGGTCGCAGGAGCGCGCCCACCGGCCCCATCAGATCGCGGCAGCCCGCGCCGCACACGAGCAGGCGGCGGCCCGCCGCACGGAGCAGACATGAACGCCTCGCCCCTGAACGACCTGCTGCACCCGGCCGCTGCACCCGGGGACGACACCGTGCCGGGTGACGGCGGGCCCGGTGACTCCGGCGCGGCCGGTCCGGCCCGCTCGCTCCTCGGCCGGCTGGCCGGGCTGCGGCGTGCGGTGACCACGCTGGTCGAACACCGCTCCGCCGGCGACCCCACCGCGAAGGACCCGTTGCGCGGGCTGTACATGACGGAGGAGGCCGTGGGGCATCTGCTGCGCACCTGGCCGCGTACGGTGCCGGAGGCGGTGCCCTGCGCGGTGCGGGAGGCGGGCGTACGGCTGAGCACGATGCCGGACGCGGTGCCCTGCGCGGCTCCGGAGGCGGACGTGCAGCCGGGCATCCCGGCGCAAGAGCCGCAGCACGCCGACGACCGTCTGGCCCGGACGGCGGCCCGGCTGCGGCTGACCGCACTGGACACGGCCGTGCTCCTCATCGCCCTCGCCCCCGACCTCGACCGCACCTTCGAGCCGCTCTACGGCTATCTCAACGACGACGTGAGCCGCCGCCGCGCCACCGTGGGTCTCGCCCTGGACCTGTGCGGGTCACCCGCGCACCTGCCGGAGGGGCGCGCCCGGTTCCACCTCTCGGCGCCGCTGCGCGCCCTCGGTCTGCTGACCATCGAGGAGGCCGACCGGCCGCTGCTGACCCGCTCGTTGTCCGTACCCGACCGGCTCACCGCCCACTTGCTCGGTGACGACACCCCGGATGCCGCACTCCTGGGCCGGCTGCGTCCGATGCCGGACCCGCTGCCCGGCGCGGAGCGCGACGAGGGCTTCGTCCGGCGGCTGGCCGCCCGTCTCGGCGGCGCACCGTTCACCGCGTATCTGCGGGAACACCGTGAGGGTGACGCCTTGCCCGCCCTCGCGTCCGCGCTGCGCGAGGCGGGCGCCGACGCACTGCGCTATGCGGGGCCCCCGGACCGTGTCCCGGAGCTGCTGCGGGAGGCGCGCCTGACCGGCCGGGCAGTGGTGGTGTGCGGCCTGCCCGAGCAACCGGGCGCGCTGGTGGCCGAGTTGACCGCGGCAACCGGCGTGACCGTGCTGCTGGCCGACTCCCGCCCGTACGATCCGCAGTGGTCCGCGCGCGACCCCCTGGTGCTTCAGGCGCCCCGGCGGCCGGCCGGGGGCACGGCCTCCTGGCGCACCGCGCTGGGGCCGGCCGCCGACGGCTTCGACCTGGCCGCCACCGTGGCCCCGTACCACCTCGGTGGTGACCGCATCGCCCGCGCCGCCCGTGCCGCGGTGGCGCTCGCCGCCTTCGACGGGACCGCGCTCACCGCCGACCACGTACGGCTCGCCGCCCGGCAGCAGTCCGCCTCGGGCCTCGAACGGCACGCCCGCCGGATCCGGCCGGCGGTGGACTGGCGCGACCTGGTCCTGCCCGACGGTCCCCTCGCCCAGCTGCGGGAACTGGCCCTGCGCGCCCGCCACCGCGACCGGGTCCTCGGCGACTGGCGGCTCAGCGCCGGCGGCGGCCGCGGACGCGGCGTCCTCGGTCTCTTCGCGGGCGAGTCCGGCACCGGCAAGACGCTGTCCGCGGAGGTGATCGCCGCCGACCTGGGGGTCGATCTGTACGTGGTCCAGCTGTCGTCGATCGTGGACAAGTACGTCGGTGAGACCGAGAAGAACCTGGAACGGATCTTCACGGAGGCCGACCGTACGGATGCCGTGCTCCTCTTCGACGAGGCCGACGCCGTCTTCGGCAAGCGCTCGGAGGTGAAGGACTCGCACGACCGGTACGCCAACATGGAGAGCGCCTACCTGCTGCAACGCCTGGAGTCCTTCGACGGCATCGCCCTGCTGACCACCAATCTGCGGGCCAACATCGACGACGCGTTCACCCGTCGCCTCGACCTGGTGGTCGACTTCCCCTTCCCGGACGCCGGACAGCGGCTGGCCCTGTGGCGGCACGGTCTGTCGCACGTGCCCCGGGCCGAGGACATCGACGCCGACGCACTCGCCCGGGACTTCGAGCTGGCCGGCGGCTCGATCCGCAGTGCGGTGGTCACCGCCGCCTACCTCGCGGCCGGCCGGGACGAGCCGGTCGCGGCGGGCGACCTGTGGGAAGGCGCACGCCGCGAGTACCGCAAGGCGGGCCGGCTGGTCCCGGGCGACACGAGCTGGTGACGCGGAGGGGCTCGCCCTGCCGGCACGTGGTCACACGGTGAAGCGGACCGCCTCCAACTGGAGGTTCAGTTCCATGGGGCTGCCGCCGTACCTCCACTTGCCGGGCTCGGTGCACAGCTTGCCCGTCCAGTCCTGGTCCTTCACGCGGGTTTCGTGGCACACGGTGCCGTCGAAGACCTGGAGGGTGAACCCTTCCATCGGGGGGTCGGCGCTCTCGGTGCTGCCGAGGACCATGTCCTTGGCGTCGTCCTCCTTCTGCCACGCGTCGCCCTTGCGCCAGCCCTCGCCCACGTAGGCGGACGCGCCGGTGACGCCGTTGGTCCCGGACACCGCGATGTTGAGGGCCTTGACGGGCTTGCCCTGGCCCACCGTCCCGGCCTCGGCCCCGTCGCACACCGGGTCCTGCCAGCCGTCGTCCTGGACGAAGGCGCGGTAGCAGATGTGGCGGCCCGCGCTGCGGGCGACGAGCTCGCGCACCACGGTGGCCGCGGTGCGCTCCTCGGGCTTCTCCCCGGGCTCGTCCCCGCCTCCGCCGCCCCCGCCGTCCTTCGGCTTCTCCTCCCCGCCGCCGGACTTGTCCGGCTCCGCGCTCGGCTTCTCCTGCGGCTTGGGGGGCGGGCTGCTGATCGGCGGGGACGGACGGGCCGGCGCGAGCTGGCCGGCCTTCTCCGGCTTCTCCCTCGCCACACTCTGCAGCTGCGGCCGGTACGCCAGCCAGATCGTCACGAACGCGATGGTCAGCGCGAGGAGCAGACCGAAGGTGGTGGCCAGCCAGCCCGGCAGGATCCCGCGCTGCACGAAGGTGCCGTCCACGTCCGCCGGTTCGGTGCCGGAGCGCCGCAGGGTCAGCGCGTACGGCTGCTCCTGCTGGGAACCGAACCAGGTGATCTGCCGGGGGCGCAGCGTCACCTTCACGAAAGCGGCCCGGCCCGGTTCGATCTGGACGTTGCCGGGCTGGAGTTCGTACGAGAGCCGTTCGCCGGCGTCCTTGCCGCTGAGCGATGCGGTGATCTTGGTGTTGCCGAGGTTGTCCACGGCCAGCCGCGGCCGCCCCCGGAACCGCCCCTTGACCGTCGGCGGCACCAGCTCGGCGCGCACCTCGGCGAAGGGGGTGATGGTGAGGTTGCCCTCGGGGACGGTGACGGCGTCCGGGTGTTCCGTCGGCGTGACCCGTACCGCGTACGGATTGGGTCCTGCGGTCGCGTCCGGCGTACGCGGCGGCGCGAACGTCAGCTCCACCGTGCCGGTCGTGCCCGGATAGAGCCGCAGTGACCGCGGCTCCACGGTGGTCCAGGGGGCGAGATCACCGACCGGTTCGAAGCGGTACTCGTCGACGATGTCTCCGGTGTTGCGCACCCGCAGCCGCACCGAGGTGCTGCTGCCGGGATCGACGGTCGCGGAGGCGGGTTCCAAAGAAGTCCAAGGGCTCACGCCACGACGCTAGGAGAGGCGGCGGACACCGTCAGGAGGCGTCCGGGCAGACCCGGTTGCCCGGACGGGCGGGGCGGGGTGCCCTCGGCCCGCGGCGCGGCACCCCGGTCGCCGGCGGCGCCGGACCGACGCGCCCGGCGGCTTCGGCGCAGGCGGCCACGGGCCGCCGCCGGCCTGCTCCGGAGGCACGTCACCGCGCCCTTGGGGGCAGCAGCTTTGCCCGGGGCCCGGCACCCGGGGACGTTTCGGCGGCGAGGCGGGCGCACGAAGGTGGGGACGTCCCGTCTCGTACTCCGAGGAGAGCAGAGCATGCCGTCCTACCTGTCGCCCGGCGTCTACGTCGAGGAGGTGGCCAGCGGTTCGCGCCCGATCGAGGGGGTGGGCACGTCCGTGGCGGCCTTTGTCGGGCTCGCGCCGGCCGGGCCCCTGAACGAGCCCACGCTGGTGACCAACTGGACCCAGTACGTCGCCTCCTTCGGTGACTTCACGGACGGGTACTACCTCGCCCACTCCGTCTTCGGATTCTTCAACAACGGTGGCTCCGCCGCGTACGTCGTACGGATCGGCGGCTCCACCGGGGGCGCCGCCGGGGACGGTGAGACCCCCGCCGCGGTGACCGGCCCGGCCCGCGCGGCGGAGCTGCCCGCCGCCGAACCCAAGCAGCTCGGCGCGTTCTCCGTGGCGGCCACCGCCCAGGGCGCGAACGGCCCCTTGACGGTGGAGGTCGCCGACCCGGAAGGCGAAGGCCCCGCCGAACGGTTCAAGCTGCTCGTCAAGGACGGTGACAAGCCGGTCGAGACGTTCGACGTGAGCGCCAAGAAGGGCAACCGGTCCTACGTCGTCACCCAGGTCAAGGAGCGATCCAAGCTCATCACCGTGACGGAGGCCGCGGCGGCGGCACAGCTCGTCCGCCCGGAGAACCAGACCGTCACCCTGGCCGCGCCGCCCGCCCCGGCCCCCGCGCCCGCCCCCGCGGAGCGGGACACCACCGCGAACCCCGGCCCGGCCCAGTACCTCGGCGACTCCGCGGACCGCACCGGCTTCGGCGGCCTGGAGGCCGTCGACGAGATCTCCATGGTGGCCGTGCCCGACCTGATGGCCGCCTACCAGCGGGGCGCGATCGACCTGGAGGCCGTCAAGGCCGTACAGCTCGGGCTCATCGCCCACTGCGAGCTGATGGGCGACCGGGTGGCCGTCATCGACCCGCCGCCCGGCCTCAACGCCCAGCAGATACGGGTATGGCGGCAGGAGACGGCGGGCTACGACTCCAAGTACGCGGCGCTGTACTACCCCTGGCTGAAGTCCTTCGACCCGGCGACGGGCCAGGCCCGCATGGTCCCGCCCAGCGGCCACGTCGCCGGCATCTGGGCCCGCAACGACTCCGAGCGCGGCGTGCACAAGGCCCCCGCCAACGAGGTCGTACGCGGCGCCGTCGACCTGGAACTCCAGATCACCCGCGGGGAACAGGACCTGCTCAACCCCGTCGGCATCAACTGCATCCGCGCCTTCCCCGGCCGGGGCGTCCGCGTCTGGGGAGCCCGCACCCTCTCGTCCGACCCCGAGTGGCGCTACCTGAACATCCGCCGGTACTTCAACTACCTGGAGGAGTCGATCCTGATCGGCACCCAGTGGGTGGTGTTCGAGCCGAACGACCACGCCCTGTGGGCCCGCATCCGGCGCAACATCTCGGCGTTCCTGGTCACCGAGTGGCGCAGCGGCGCCCTCTTCGGCCAGCGGCCCCAGGAGGCGTACTACGTCAAGTGTGACGAGGAGACCAACCCGCCGGAGTCGGTGGACCTCGGCCGGGTCGTGTGCGAGATCGGTGTCGCCCCGGTCAAGCCCGCCGAGTTCGTGATCTTCCGGTTGTCGCAGTTCTCCAGCGGCAGCGGTGAGCTGGACGAGTAGGCCGCCCGCTCCCGTCCCCACCCCCCGTACACCACCGTCACCAAGCCCAGAAAGACAGCGAACCCATGGCTCTCATGCAGGGTGACTCCCTCACCTCACACAATTTCGGCCTGCAGATCGACGGTGTGATGGTCGAGTACCTCTCGGAGGTCAGCGGCCTCACCATCGAACAGGACGTCATCGTCAGCCCGCAGAACACCGCGCAAGGCAAGGTCGACATCAACATCCTGCCGGGCGTGCAGAAGAACGGGCAGTGCACCGTGGTGCGCGGCATGACCCAGTCGTCCTCGTTCACGCAGTGGATCAACGACTCGATCAACGGCCGGATGAGCACGGCCCGCAAGAACGCCTCCATCATCATGATGGATTACGAGGACAACCCGGTGAAGCGGTACAACCTGCGCAACGCCTGGTGCAGCAAGATCGACGCCAGTACCCTGAAGGCCGGCGAGGCGTCCGTACTCAGCGAGACCGTGACCATCGTCTTCGAAGAACTGGTCATCGAATAATGCGGCGTACGGCTGCCGGTGCGCCGGGCGCGGGCACGGCCGCGGCGGCGCCACCGGCCCCTCAGACCGCGGTGGCGGGAGCGGAGGCCCCCACTCCGCCCGCCGCCGCTCCGGCCGACGCGGCACCCCGCAGCCTGCGCACCGAGTTCCCCTTCCAGCTGCCGCGCGGGTACGTCGACGAGGCGGGCACCGTGCACCGGGACGGCGTGATGCGCCTGTCGACGGCACGGGACGAACTGGTCCCGCTGCGCGACGTACGGGTCCAGGAGAACCCCGCGTACCTGTCGGTGGTGCTGCTCGGCCGCGTCATCACGCGCCTGGGCACACTGCCGATGGTGCACGACGGGATCGTGGAGAACATGTTCGCCTCCGACCTCGCGTTCCTCCAGGACTTCTACCGCCAGATCAACGCCGAGGGCCACACCCGCGCCGCGGTGGACTGCCCCCACTGCTGCGAACCGTTCGAGGTGGAACTCGGCGGGAGCCGCCTGGGGGAATCGTGACGTACGCGACCGACCGACTGCACGAGGAGATCGCGTACGTCGCCTACCACTTCCACTGGGATCTGGAGACCATCCTGGACCTGGAACACCACGACCGCCGCGGATACACGGACCGGATCGCGTCCTTCGTGACGCGCGCCGGGGCGGAGGACTGAACGATGGGAATCCTGGATCGGCTGTGGGGCCGCGGTGGCCGTGAGCACGGTGGGGGCACGGAGGCGGGACACTCTGCTGACGATGGGGGCGGCGCGGTCGGCGGTGGCACCGGTAACGGCGGGGAACCGTCGGTGGCTGGTGCTGTGCCTGGCGGTACGGCATCCGCGGCCGCCTGGCGGACGCTGCCGTCCATCCAGCGGTCCGTGACCGGCGGCAGGACCGAGGTCGCGGACACCGGCTTCGGCAAGCGGCTGCCGACGTGGCAGAACCCCTCGTTCATGGACGCGTCCTCCCGGCTCGGAGTCCTCGGCACCCCTCCCGCCGGCCGGCTTTCGGAGGCGATGACCGACACGGCACGGCCGGTGACAGGGCTGGAACGGCCATCGAACACGCTGCCCTGGGCCCCGGTTTCACCGGAGCCGGCTGAGCAACGGGTGCCGGTGGCTCCGCTGCGGGCGGTGCCGTCGGGGGTGCCGGTGGTGGCGAGGACGGTCGGGATGGCGGGCACGGAGTCGGGGTCGGATTCGACTGGAGGGATGGGGGTGCCGGGTCCGGCCGGGGGTGCGGGGGTGCCGGTCGCGAGGGTTACGGGAGGGGGAGCGGGAGCGGGGGTGCGGCCGGTGGCTCAGGGGCGTATGGAGGCGGGAGTCCGCCCGGAGGCGGGGGTGCGCACGGTGGGGGCGAGGGCTGTGGGGGCGGGTGCTGTTACGGCGCGTGCTGCGGCGGTGTCGGCTTCCCCGGTCGGGGCCGGTAGGGCTGTCGAGGTTGCCAGGAGTGCCGGCTCCGACGGGACTGCGGAGCCCGCCGGTCCCGCCGTTGCGGTCCAGCGGGCTTCGCAAGCTCGACCTCTCATCGGCGCTCGTCGGTCCACGCCTGCCGCCACAACGCGAAAGACGACGACGGCGCCGGAGCGCCCGCAGGCCGCCCCGGCCCGGCGGGCACGCCCTGCCGAACCATCCACACCAGGGGTTCCGCCCGCCACGTCCTCGTCTCCGGCCCCCCGGAACACACATGAACCTGCCCTGCCCTCGGCGCGCGGCCTCCGCTTGACGCCCACACCACCTACCCCGCCCGCCCCGTCCCGGTCTGCGCTGACCAAGGCACCGGCCGGGCCAGGGACCGCGCAACGTCGGATCCTTCCGGTGGCGCGGCAGGAATCCGCGCCTGCGGGAACACCGGTGGCAGAGGTACGTACCACCAAGGCCGCGCGGGAAAGCGAGTCCGAAACGGTCACACCCGCATCGGCACCCACACCGGCATCGGCATCGGCATCGGCATCGGCCGAGGATGGCCGAGGGGGAGCCGGCGCGGCTGCCCCGCGCGGTCCTCTCAGCCGCTCCGCGCCGTCGCCGAAGAGCGCGAGTGCTGGTCCGTCCACGTCCGGCGCCGCGTCTGCGCCGGGCGGGCCGACAGCGCCTGGACGGGCTGCGCCTGGGCGGCCGGAAGCCGGTACCACGGTGCAGCGGGCGGCCATCCGCCGCGATCGTGCACCGGCAGCGCCCGGTACGGGCACAGAGGCCACCGGCCCGGCCCCCGTACAGCGGGCCACGGCCCGGCAGGGCGACGTCGCCGCGCCCGCCCCCAGCAGCGCGCCCGACGAGCCTGCGTCCGCCACCACTCGAACTGCCGGTTCCCCGGCCGCGACACCGACACCGTCCCCCAGCCATGGCGGCCCTGCCCACGCGTCGCCGCGACCGGCCCCGAGCCCGCCCCGAACTCCTGACGCCCGACGCGCAACGGTCGGTCCTGGCACGACGGGCTCCGCCGCTACGACGGGTGCGGGTCCGGCGACCGTTCCGCCGTCTGGGCCGACGCAAGGCGCGCACCTCCACCCGGCGCCCGCCCCGGACAGTGCCGGAACCGCGGACGTTCCGCCGCGGGCACTCCCCCGGGAGCGGGACGCCGTGCCGGCCTCGGACCCGCTGCGGGCAACCACTCCCGTTCAGCGGTCACTTCGCGGGCCGCGGCCGCTCCCGGCCGCCGGCGGTCACGCCGTACCCCCTGCGCCTTCGGCGCCCCGCCCTGACGCACCGCACCCGGCCCCGGGCCACTCCCCGGTTCCCCCGGCTACATCTCCGGCCCCTTCCGAGCAGGCCCCCTCCGCGCATACGCCGTCCGGAGATTCGCCTTCCGGAAGTACGTCCCCTGATTCCCCGGCCCTCCCCACCGCCCACCGGCCCATCCAGCGCAGCGCCACCCGTCAGACCACCGGAACCGGCCTCGGCGCCCCGGTCTCGGCAACGCCCGCGCCGCCGGCCACCATGCCCCGGGCCTCCGTGCCTCAGTCCTCCGTACCCCAGGCCACCATGCCCCGGGCCTCCGCGCCCCAGGCCCCCTCACCCCGCCCCCGGACGGGCTCCACGTCCTCGGTCCCCACTCCGACAAGCCCCACCTCGCGCTCCGCGCTGCCGACGCCCAAGGGGCACAGCGCCCCGGCAGCTACCGCACGGCGCCGTTCCCCGCTGGGAGCCCCGGTCACCAGCGCTCCCGCGGACGCGACTCCCCTGGCCACGCCGTCGCCCCGCGCTGCCGCTCCCCTCCCGGCCGTACCCTCGGCGCCCGTTGCGGCCACGACAGCTCCAACCCCACTCCCCGCACCTCCGGCGGCCCCACTCCCCGTGCCCCCGGCGGCGGAGTTCCCTGCTGCCCAGCGGCCCCCGGTGGACTCCACCCCCGCGCTCTCCCCCGTCAATGCCCAGCGTCACACCGCGCGTTCCCACGTATCCCAGCACCGCCCCACCCCCCGCTCCACCCCGCACGCCCCCACCACCACTCCCCGCCCCCTCGCCGTCGCCTCTCTCGCATCGCCCCCGGTACCGCCCCCAGCCGCACCGTCACTCCCACTCGCACCGCCGTTCCCGCCCGCCCCCAGAGCCGGCTCCCTTCCGGCATCGCGCCCCGTGGCAGTCCAGCGCACCCCGAACCCGGCCACCGGCACGCTCACCGCCACGGCCGCACCCACGGTGGCGAACCCGCTGCCCCAACTCCGTGCCCCACACCGGCCGGCTGCCCCCAGTGAGCCCCTTCCTCCGTACACCCCGACTCCCCTGCAACACCCTGCGGGCCAACCAGCCCAACCCACCCGCACCGAACCCACCGCCACCGGTTTCGACCCGCGCGCCCTCACCGACTTCCAGCTCGACGAACTGGTGCACCGCATCATCGGCCGCGTCACCCGGCTGATCCGTACCGAACTGCGGATGGACCGCGAGCGGATCGGCAGACTCCGCGACCCCCGCCAGTGACCGACCACCGCCCGATGCCGTACCTCCGACAGACCCGCCGGACCCACCGGACCACCCGACAAACCGTCCGACAGAAAGGCCCTCCGCGATGTCCCGCCAGGACCCGGGCTCGTCCCTCTGGTTCACCCTGTCCATCGACGGCGAGAGCCTCGGTTACTTCAACGGGTGTGACGGGCTGTCGTCGCAGGTGGAGACGGAGCAGCGGCAGGAGGGCGGGAACAACGGCTTCGTCTGGCAGCTGCCGACCCGGGTGACCTTCTCCACGATCCGGCTGACCCGTCCGCTCACTCCGGACACCACGAAGGTGGCCAAATGGATCTCCTCCGTCCAGACGGGCATCAAGCGGCCCACCGCCCAGATCACGGCGCTGCGCGCGGACGGCTCGGAGGTCGCGCGCTGGGGTCTGATCGACGTGCTGCCCGTCAGCTGGCAGGGCCCCGCGCTCGACCCGGCCAGTCCGGCCGTCGCCACGGAGGTCCTGGAGATCGCCCACCACGGGTTCACCGACTGAAGCCCCCGCACCGAGGAACGAAGAGACGACCTCCATGCCCAAGAGCAGCAAAGGCGCCGGCAAGAGCCTGGTCCGTGCCACCCTCGCCATCCACGAGCCGCCGCTCGGCACCGGCACCAGCCCGGGCGCGCTCATCAAGACGTTCGACTTCGACTTCAATCCGGCGCAGCTGTCCCTCAGCCGTGCCGCCCAGTGGAAGGTGACGCCGACCATCGCCGTACGGAACGGCGCGCGACCGGAGTTCATGGGGTCGGAGCCGCGTGCGATGTCCCTGGAGGTCTTCCTCGACTGCTCCGACCGTCCGACCAGCAGTACGGTGCTGAAGAAGGTGGCGGCACTGATGAGCTGCTGTGTGGTGACCGCCAAGAGCACGGCGGCCAAGCAGCCTTCTCCTCCCTGGGTGGTCTTCCAGTGGGGGTCCTTTTCCACGGCCCGGTTCACCGCGTACGTCAGCTCCGTCGAAGCCTCGTACACGCTGTTCGGGACCACCGGTGTGCCCATCCGTGCCACCTGCCAGATGCGCCTGCACGAGATTCCCCGCAAGACCCGGCGGCAGAACCCGACGTCGGGCGCGCTCACCGCGCAGCGGGTGCACCAGGTCGTCGCCGGTGACTCGCTCCAGTCACTGGCCTGGCGGGAGTACGGGGACGCGGCCTCGTGGCGGGCGATCGCCGAGGCCAACGGCATCGACGATCCGTCCGAGCTGCCCACGGGCACCGAACTCGTCCTGCCCGCCGCCGAGGAGGTGCGTCACTGATGCTCGGTCCCGCCACGTCCGCCGTCCTCCAGGTGTCCATCGGTGGCGACACGTTGCCGGACGACGCCGTCCTCGCTCTCGTCGACGGCTGGGTCGACCAGGGCGCCGGGGTGCCCGCCGCCTTCGAGCTCACCTTCCGGGACCCCTACCGGGTGATGATCAGCCGGCTGGGGGCCTCGTTCGGCACCCCGGTCACCATCGCGACCGTGACCGACGGCCAAGGCGCCGGTGACACGCTGCTGACCGGTGAGATCACCGGTTTCGAGGCCGATTACGACGGCACCGGCACGTTCACCGTCATCCGGGGCTACGACTTCGGGCACCGGCTCATGCGCCAGCGCCGGGTGGCGGCGTACCGGAACCAGTCCGCCTCCGACATCGCCAGGAAGCTGGCCGCGCGGGACGGCGTGCCGATCGGCACGATCCAGTCGACGAAGACGGTGTACGAGTTCATCAGCCAGTCCAACGTCAGCGACTGGGACTTCCTGGCGCGGCTGGCCGATGAGAACGAGACGGTCATGTCCATCGACGCGAAGGGCAGGTTCTGCTTCGTCAAGCCGAAGCCCGCCTCGGGTGCGCCCGCGTCGAGCGTGGACGGCGAGGACCCGCTCGAACTGAAGGCCGGGATCGACATCCTGCGGCTGCGGGCCGCCGTCACCGCCGCGGATCAGATCGGCAAGGTGGAGACGCGCGGCTGGGACGTCACCCAGAAGAAGGCGCTCAGCTCCGTCTCGCCTGCCACGGACCATCCGGGCTTCTCCATCGGCAGTACGCCCGGCAAGGCCGCGGGCAGCTTCAAGGCGGGCAAGCTGGTCGAGACCTCGGTCCCGTACGACAAGTCGGCCGAGGTGCGGTTCGCCTCCGACGCTCTCGCCGAGGACGTGACCGCGGCCTTCGCCGAGGTCGAGGTCGTGGCGTTGGGCAACACGAAACTGCGGCCGGGGGTGCCGGTGACGCTCTCGGACACCGGCGCGCCCTTCGAGGGCAAGTACACGGCGACCTCCGTACGGCACGTCTTCGGCGACGGGAAGCACTACGAGTCGTGGGTGACGGTCAGCGGCCGGCAGTGGCGTTCGCTGTTCGGGCTGGCCTCCGGCGGGGGTGGCACGGGCACCGGGCCCAAGCTGCCGAGTGTGGCCAATGCCCTGGTCACCGATGTGAACGACCCGCTCAAGCAGGGCCGGGTGAGGCTGCGGTTCCCCTGGCTGGACGACACGTACGTCAGCGACTGGACGCGGACGGTGCAGATGGGCGGCCTCGGCGGCGGCGGGGTGTTCCCGATGGACGTCAACGACGAGGTGCTGGTCGGCTTCGACCGGGGTGCCCTGGACCATCCGTTCGTGATCGGCGGTCTCTACAACGGCAAGGACAAGCCGACCGTCGTCGGTGACGTGCCGCTGCACGACACCGTACGGAAGAAGGCCAGCCGGCACACCGTGTCCGACCGGGACGGCAACCGCATGGACCTGCTCAGTCAGAAGACCGGCGGCCGCAAGCAGGGTGTCCGGCTGACGTCCGGCGACCAGCGGCTGACCATCGACCTGGACCGGACGAAGACCGAGATCGTCGTGGACAGCAAGGGGTCGGTCACCATCAAGGGCAGCAGGTCGGTGTCGGTGGAGGCGGGCACCGACCTGACGCTCAGTGCCCGGCGCCGGCTGAGTCTGCAGAGCGGTGGCCTGCTCAGCATCAGGAGCGGTGGCCCGCTCACCGTCGACTCCACCGGTCTGATCAACCTCAAGTCCGTGGGGCAGATCGGGCTCACCACGGGAGGGGCCCTGAACATGACCGCCGGCGGTGTCGCGACCCTCACCGCGGGAGGTTCCCTCCAGCTCACCTCGGCCGCCAACATGATCAATGGTGCCAAGACCACCATCACGTCGCCCTTCTTCTTCGCCGCCGTCACACCGCCCATGCCGATGGCGGGGTGAGCGACGTCTCCCGGAACGGTGTCCCTGGCTCTGTCCGTACTTCTGCCCGTACCTCTGTCCGTACCTCTGTCCGTCCGATTCTGTGTGCGTCTCTGTGCGTTTCCGTGTCCGTGGAAGGCGGGTGTGGTTCTGATGGCCGAACAGTTCGTCGGCTCCGGGTGGTCGTTCCCGCTGCGTATCGGGCCGACCGGCGGTATCGCGCTGGTCAGCGGCGAGCGGGAGATCGAGGAGGCCATCCGGCTGGTCCTGGCGACCGCGCCGGGCGAGCGGCCGATGCGGCCCGAGTTCGGCTGTGCCATCCACGACCTGGTGTTCGCCCCGGTCAACGAGCAGACCGCGGGCCGTATCCAGCACGAGGTGTACGCCTCCCTGGACCGCTGGGAGCCGCGCATCGAGGTCACCGACGTCCAGGTGACCACCGGCACCGACCGCAGCGTCCTGTACATCGATATCCGCTACCAGATCCGCGGCACCAACAACCCGCGCAGCCTCGTCTTCCCGTTCTACGTCATCCCCTCCCACGACGACGGCCCCGGCGGTGGCCGCTTCGACGACGGTTCCGGCAACTCCCCCGAAAGCGACCGCTGATGTCCCTGCCTTCCCCCAACCTCGACGACCGCCGCTTCCAGCAGTTCGTCGACGACGCCAAGCGCTACATCCAGCAGCGCGCGCCGGAATGGACCGACCACAACGTCTCCGACCCGGGCGTCACCCTCGTCGAGACCGTCGCCCACATGGCCGACCAGATCGTCTACCGCCTCAACAGGGTCCCCGAGAAGAACCACCTGGCCTTCCTGGACCTCATCGGGGTCACCCTCTTCCCGCCGTCGGCGGCCCGTACGGACGTCGCCTTCTGGCTGTCCGCGCCCCAGGAGGAGACCGTCCCGGTGCCGGTCGGCACCGAAGTGGCCACTCTGCGCACGGAGCAGGAGGAGGCGGTGGTCTTTGCCACCGAGCGTGAACTGGCCATCGTCCCCAGCGCGTTGAGCCACCTGCTGGTGCAGCACCGGGGCGAGCCCGTGACCGACCGCACCGCCGCGCTGGCCGAAGGCACCGACGTACGGTGCTTCTCCGAAGCCCCCGCGCCCGGGGACTGCATGCTGATCGGCCTGACGGCTGCCGTCCCGCACTGCGCCGTCGCCCTGGAACTCGACAGCCGGGTGGACGGTGTCGGCGTCGACCCGCGGCAGCCGCCCCTGGTGTGGGAGGCGTGGACCGAGGACGGCTGGCAGTCCTGCGACATCGACCGGGACGGCACCGGCGGTCTCAACCGCGCCGGCGACGTCGTCCTGCACGTCCCCGGCGGCCACGTCCTGTCCCGCAACAGCGGCCATGAAGCCGGCTGGCTGCGCTGCCGGGTCACCGAGCCGCTGCCCGGGCAGCCCTTCTACACCACGTCACCGACCGTACGGTCAGCCGAGGCCTGCACCATCGGCGGCACCACCCGCGTCGTCCACGCCGCCACCGTGTACGACGAGGCGCTCGGCGAATCCAGCGGCCTGCCCGGACAGCGGCGACGGCTCGCCCAGGCGCCGGTCGTCGGCGACGACCCGCCGCTGCTGCTCCAGACCGCCGAACACGACGGATGGCAGGACTGGCAGGTCGTCCCGCACTTCGCCGCGTCACGCCCGGACGACCGGCACATCACCCTCGACGCCACGACCGGCGGCATCGCCTTCGGCCCCGCCGTCCGTGAGGCCGACGGCACGCTGCGCCAGTACGGCATGGTCGCCCCCAAGGGCGCGGTCATCCGCGCCCGCCGGTACCGCACCGGCGGCGGCCGGACCGGCAACGTCACCCGGGGCGCCATCCGGGTCCTGCGCACCTCCATCCCGTACGTCTCCGAAGTCGTCAACGGCGAGGCCGCACGCGGCGGAGTCGACGGGGAGACCGTCGAGGAGGCGAAGGTCCGCGCCCCGATCTCGCTGCGCGCCCAGGAGCGCGCCGTCACCCTGCGCGACTACGAGGAACTCGCCCGCCGGGCCGCGCCCGGCACCGCCCGCATCACGTGCCTGGAGGGCGAACGGGACGAGTACGGGTCTTACGCGGTACGGGTGCTGGTCGTACCGCAGGCCGTCCCCGACCCCGGCGGCCGGCTCCGCTTCGAGCAGCTCGTCCCCGGCGACCGCCTGCTGGACCGCATCACCCGCCACCTCGACGAACGCCGCCTGATCGGCACCAGGCTCGCGGTCGGCCCGCCGTACTACCAGGGCGTCACGGTCGTCGCCACCGTCCACGCCTTCCGTGGCACCGACACCGACCGGGTGCGCCGCCAGGCCCACGACGTCCTCTACCGTCATCTGGACCCGCTCACCGGAGGCGCGGAGGGCCGTGGCTGGCCCTTCGGCCGGCCGGTCCAGGCCGGTGAGGTCTTCGCCATCCTGCAACGCGTCCCGGGCGTGGAGCTGGTCGACGAGGTCGTGCTGCACCCCGCCGACCCGCTGACCGGGCAACGCGGTGACCCGACCGACCGCATCGATCTCGAACCGCCGGCCCTGGTCTTCTCCTTCGACCACCGCGTTCGGGTGATCGGGGACGGGTCGTGACGCGCGCGATGTGCCCAGGAGGCCGCTCATGAGAGGCTCCATCGACGGTCTGGGCTCCGCCGCCCCCATCGGCGTGATGCTGCCGGCCGTCTTCGCGGACGACGATCTCGCCCAGCGCTTCGTCGGGGGACTCGACGACGTCCTCGCGCCCATCCTGAACGTGCTCGACTGCCTGGACTCCTACTTCGACCCCGCGCTCACCCCGGTCGATTTCGCCCGGTGGCTGAGCACCTGGGTGGGCGCCGAGACCGACGGCACCGAACCCGAACCACGGCTGCGCACCGCCGTGGCCGCCGCGGTCGGCCTGCACCGCATACGGGGCACCCGGCGCGGCCTGTCGGAAGCCGTACGCCTCGCGTTCGGTGCCGAACCGGAGATCACGGAGAGCGGCGGCGCCGCCTGGAGCGCACGCCCCCGCGGCTCCTTCCCGGGAAGCGCCCGCCCCCACCTGCACGTCGTCCTCCGGCTGCCCGGTCCCACCCCCGCCGACACCTACCGCCTCGACACGCTCGTGGCCGCGGCCCGTCCCGCGCACATGCCCTACACCGTCACTGTGACCCCCATCGAAAGGACCTCGGAGACATGAGCACGCCGGACTGCGGTGAGTGCGGGACCCGCGCGGAGCCGGGGCAGTCGTTCTGCGACGCCTGCGGAGCCGTCCTCCGCTGGGACTCTGCCGGTGGCCGCAGCGGCTCCCCGGCAGCTTCAGAGGCCGCCGGTTCCGGCCGGGCCGCCTCCGTACGCGCCGACGGCATCGGCCCGGCCCGCCGGGCGCACGGCAGCCTGGACGCGGAGCCGGCCCGGGCGCCGGCGCAGGGCACCGGAACCGACACCCACGGGACCGGCCCCGAGGCCGGCGTACCGGCGGCTCCTGCCGCCCTGAGCGGGCACCGCCCTTCGGATACGGCCCCTGAGCACAGCGGGGACCGCGACGGTGCCGGACCAGCCGGCGCGCCCCGGTCCGCATCCGACGCCCCGGACATGGCGGACACCGACCCCCGCATCCCGCTGCCCGCCCCGCGGGACGGCTTCCCCGCGGACGGCTCCACGGCCGACCGCGCCCGTTCCCTCGTCGTGCCCGTCCCGGAGCAGGAGGCCGCCCCTGCCGTGCCGGTCCCCGCCGTTGCCCCGGTCCTGCCGGGCCGTCCCGACACCCAACGGCCGCACGTACGCGCCCCCGTCCCCCAGGGGACGACGCACGGCCCGCCCTGCTCCTGGTGCGCCACGCCGAACCACCCGGACCGCCATTTCTGCAACCGCTGCGCGATGCCCCTCGCCGAGAGCGTCACCGCCGCACCCGTGCACCGCCCCTGGTGGCGCCGCCTCCTGGGCCCCGGCGGCCAGGAAGCCCCCTGGGCCGGCGACCGCCCCCGCCTCCGCCGCGCCTTCGACCGCGTGGGCACCTGGGTCACCCTCGCCATCGCCGTGACCCTGATCATTTTCGGCGTGCTGTACCTGCCCGACGGCATCGAGGCCACCCGCGACCACTTCGCCAAGCGCGCTCCGGTCGAGCCGGACGGGATCCGGGCTTCCCGCTCGTACCCCGGCCACGCGCCGAAGCTGGTCTTCGACAAGCTCAACAACACCTGGTGGGGGCCGGGAGTGTCGCAATCGGGCCAGGGCGAGTGGATCGAGGTGCGGTTCGCACGTCCGACGCGGCTGCTCGACGTCATCATCACGCCGGGCACGTCCGTTCGCGCCGATCAGCTCGACAAGTCCGCCCTGCCGCACCGGGTCAAGGCGACGGTCACGCGGCAGGACGGACAGACGGTGACCCGCGAACTCACCCTGGACCCGGGGGCGGGCGGGCAGCGGCGCGCCTTCCGTGTCGGTGAGGTGACCAAGGTCCGCTTCACCATCGAGTCGGCCCACGCCGCGTCCGCCGAGAAGCAGGTGGCCATAGCGGAGATCGAGCTGTTCGGCCGGTCCGGTGGGGACCGGTCCTGAACGGGGGCGGGCCCCCGTGGCCGACGTACTGACGTACCGCGCAGCCGTGCCCTCACAGCGACATCTCGCGGAGCTGGCGGCGCGAGGAGATGCCCAGTTTGCGGTACACGTTGCGCAGGTGCGTGTCGATGGTGCGGGGGCTCAGGAAGAGCATCACGCCCACTTCCTTGGACGTCGCCCCGGCGGCGACCTTCCCGGCGATGAGCCGTTCCTGCGCGGTGAGCCGGTCCAGGGGGTCCTCACCGTGCCGGCGGGGCTGTTCGCCGGTGGCGCGCAGTTCCCGGGCCGCGCGCTCGGCGAAGGCGCGGGCGCCGATACGCGACAGCATGTCGTGCGCCGCCCGCAGCTCGTCGCGGGCCTCGGCCCGCCGGTTCTCGCGGCGCAGCCACTCCCCGTACGTCAGCCGGGCGCGCGCGTGGAGCACCCGCACCCGGGTCCGGGCGAACTGGCTGATGGCCTGCCGGTACAACGCCTCGCAGTCCTCGCCCCGTTCGAGGAGGGCCTGCGCCTGGAGCCATTCGGCGACCGCCCACGGAACGGGATGCGCGCGGGCCAGCGTCTCCAGGTGTTCCATGGCCACGGCGGCATCCGCACCGCGCCCGGCGCGCGCGGCGGCTTCGACGAGTTCGGTGTAGACGGCCCAGATCGAGTACGAGCCGGCCTGGTGGCGGCGCTGGGCCGTCAGCGCGGCGTCCAGTGCCGCTTCGTAGTTGCCGAGCCCGTTGTGCAGTACCGCCCTGGCGTAGTGCTCGCCGGCGGCTTCGAACGGCCGCCCGTCACGTCCCAGCAGCTCCCGCAGCTCGGCGAACCGGTCCGCGTCACCACGGAAGCCGGTCAGGACGAGCTCGGGCCCCACGAGGGGCACCGTACCCGCCGCCTCGTCGACGGCCCGGGCCTCACTGAGACTGACGGCCGCCTCCTCGAACCGGCCGACCGACACCCTGGCGACCGCCTGGTACCGCAGGGCCTGCGGCAGCGAGGCGAGGGAACCCTGGCGACGCGCCACGTCCACCTGGCCGTCCGCGATCTCCTCCATCGCCTCGTCGTCCCGCAGGTCGATGACGACCTGGCACAGCAGGTTCATCCGCCACGGGCCCGACGAGCGGGCAGCCGTACGGTACGCGGCCACCGCGTCGCGCATCGCGGGCACCGCCTCCCGCGGGGGCAGCATGGTCTGGTCGAGCAGCGCGTCCAGCAGCAGATCGGCCGGCCGGGCGGTGTCCCGCTGCGGCGCCCGCCTGCGGATCCGGGCGCCGAGCTCCTTGAGCCGGCCCGGGTGGTTGTCGTTGTACATGAACGACGCGAACGCTTCCAGGTAGGTCTCCCTCGCCTGTTCGGGGGCCAGCTCCGTGACGACGTCGACGAGTCGGGCGGTGGCCCGTGGGCTGTGGGACCGCTGGTAGTCGATCCGCGCCCGCAGCAGGCGCGCCCTGGCGCGGCCCTCGTCGTCCATCGGGCGCCGCTCCGCCCGGGTGACCAGGGCACGGGCCGCGTCGGGCGCCCCGGCCTGGAGCCGCAGCCGGGCCGCGACGAGCAGCCGCCCGGCCTGGCGGTCGCGGGCAGGGGTCAACTGCCCGGCCCGCTCCATGAACGCGGCGGCCGCGGCGAAACCGCCGCGCAGGCGTGCCCGGTCGGCGGAACGTTCCAGCTCCGCGGCGATGCCCTCGTCGGCGTGGATGACCGCGTGGGCCCGGTGCCACGCCCGGCGGTCGAGATCGGTCTCCGGGTCGGTCGCCTCCGCGAGGGCGCCGTGCATGCTGCGGCGCTTTTCCGGGGTGGCCGACGCGTAGACCGCGGAGCGCACCAGCGGGTGCCGGAAGCGCAGCAGCGGCCCGAGGGCCAGCAACCCGGCGTTCTCCGCGAGCGTGAGCCCCGCGGCGTCCAGCCCGAGAAGCCGTGCCGCGCGGCGCAGCAGGTCGAGATCGCCGACCGGCTCCGCCGCGGCGAGCACCACCAGCGATCGTGTCGCGTCCGGCAACCGCTCGAAGCGCCGGACGAACTGTTCCTCCAGCGTGTCCACCACGCTGGCCCGGAACCGCCGGGGTCCGGGAACGCCGAACGGTTCCGCGTGGTGGGCGAACTCCAGCAACGCCAGCGGGTTTCCGTGCGCCTCGGCGAGGATCCGGTCGATGACCTCGGCGTCCAGCCCGACATGCGTCGCCGCGCCCAGCAGGGTCCGGGCGTCCTCGTCGTCCAGCCCCGCGAGGGGTACGCGCGGCAGCCCGGCGAGACCGGACGGCGGGCCGGCGTCACGGGCGGCGAACACCACCGCGATCCGCTCGGCGGACACCCGCCGGGCCACGAACACCAGCACGCGCCGCGAAGCGTCGTCGATCCACTGGGCGTCGTCCACCACGCAGCAGACCGGCCTGTCCTGCGCCACCTCGTGCAGCAGCCCCAGAACGGCGAGCCCGACCGTCAACGGGTCGGGCGAGGTCTGCGTGCCGAGGCCGAACACCCCCTCCAGCGCCCGCTGTTGCACCACGGGAAGTCTCCGTCGGTGTTCGAGGAGCGGGGCGCACAGCTGGTGCAGTGTCGCGTAGAGAAGGTCTCGTTCGAACTCCGTACCGGCGGCCCGCAACACCTCGAACCCGTTCAGCTCACCCACCACGGCGTCGATGAGCGCCGACTTGCCGATCCCGGCCTCCCCTGCCACCACCACGGCCCCACCGCGCCCGGCGGCCGCCGAGGTCACTAATCGATCGAACTCACACCGCTCTGCGTTGCGGGCCACGAGCTGCACCGGAACCGTCCTCCGAGTCACCATTGCTAGAGGCTTTCTCACGATCTCATTCATAGGGGGTCAAGACTGCGCCCTCCTCCGCGGCGGGCGCCGGGCGGGAAGGAGGAGAGACCGGCGGGCGGCCCGCTGTCCACGGCGCGGTGCGCCGGTGCAGCGCGTCGACCGGTGCCTTCCTGACTGATCTCTCGTCTAGGAGACGGCGGGTACGGCCGACAGGTTCTTGATCGGAGGCGACATTTGACGGCAGCATGAGCGTCCGGGTCCGCTCCGCGGGACGGCGGAATGCGCTCAGGCTGCCGCGCGTACGTCCATGCTGTTCGCGCGGCGGCCGGCACACCACCCGGTGGCGGCGCTCCCGGGCCGAGCCCCAGCTCAGGCGGGGTCCGGCCCGGTCAATCGGGCACCCGCTTCGAGGAGCAGGGCGTGCACGAACGCCTGGGGGAGGTTGCCCCGCAGCTGGCGCTGCTCCACGTCGTACTCCTCGGCGAACAGCCCGGGCGTACCGCAGGCGCTGCGGGTCCGCTCGAACCAGCGGAAGGCGGCGACCCGGTCGCCCCCGGCGTGCGCGGCGAGCGCCATCATGAAACCGCAGAGCAGGAACGCTCCCTCGGCTTCGCCCAACGGCCGGTCACCATGGCGGAACCGGTAGAGATATCCGTCCTGGGCCAGCCGCTCCTCGATGAAGCGCCGGGTGCGGTACGTACTGGGGTCCCTAGGATCCAGGCAGCCGCGGGACATCGGCAGCAGCAAGGCGCCTTCGGCGCCCGCGTCGTCCTCCGCGCGCAGCCATACGCCGTCGGACCGCAGGCAGCGCCGCCGCGTCTCCGCCTCGACGGCGTCGGCCAGCTCGTTCCGGCTCCGCGCCGCCGGACCCGGGACGTCGCGCGCCACGGCCCGCAGCCCGGCCACGACGCTCAGCCGCGAATGCGTCCACCAGCGGTCCTCCAACTCCCAGACTCCCGCGTCCGCCCGCCGCCAGTGCCGTTCGACGCTCCGCACCGCGACCTCCACCGCCCACTGCCCGTCCCGGTCCAGACGGCCGTGCCGGGCCGCCGCGGCGAGCAGTTGCAGGGCTTCCCCATACGTGTCGAGCTGGAACTGCCGGCCCGCGCGGTTGCCCACGAAGTCGCTGCCACCCGGATATCCGACCAGCGGCAGCGGACGCTCGTCGGCGACCGGGCCGCCGTCCACCGTGTAAGCGGGCCGGAGCCGGTCACCGTCCTCCAGGACCCGGGCGCTCACGAACCGCACGGCCCGGTCCAGCAGCGGGTGCGGGCCGTGGGCGGCCACCGCGAGCCCGGCGTAGCACTGGTCGCGGATCCATGTGTAGCGGTAGTCATAGTTGCGTCCGGCCTCGGCACGCTCGGGCAGGGAGGTGGTGGCGGCCGCGACCATGCCACCGGAACCGCTGGTCAGCCCGTACAGTACGGCGAAGGCGTGGCGGGCGTCACGCGGCGCGGCGGTGTCGAGGCAGCCGGGTACGGCCGCGCGCCACGCCTCTTCCGTTTCCCGCCACAGCCGCCGCGGCTCAGGCGCGGTGTCCGGCGGCCGCCGGCCGACGTACAGGACGAGGTCGCGCTCCTCCCCCTCCGGCACGGTGATGGCGGCCTGCCACCCGCCACCCGGGCCCCGCCGGACAGCCACCCCACCGAACCACAGATGCAGGCCGCCCCCCTCGGCTCTACGGCCGTCCGCCGCCCCGCGCTCCTCCGACATGGCCTCAGCACCGAAGCCGGGCCGCGGATTGAGCACGAGGTGCACACGGGCATCGCCCCGCACCGCCCGCACCCGCCGCAGAAGCACCAGCGCATCCCGCGCCCCGGGCAGCGCCAGCGCCTCCCGGCATTCGATGACGGCCTCGTCGGTGACCCAGCGGCTGACGTGGATCAGCGTGCCGTCCTCGTAGTGCCCGCCCCGCACCCGCCAGCCGTTCTGCGGCCGCACGGTGTAGTGCCCCGGCCCACCGACCAACGCGGAGAAGACCGCGTCGTCATGCCAGCGCGGCGCACACAGCCACACCACCTCCCCCTGCGGCCCGACGACCGCTCCGCGCTCACCGTCACCCAGGAACGCGTAATCCCGCAGGACCGCGGGCGCGGGTACGGCCGCGGAGAGAAGGTCTTCCATCGAGGTGCGCTTTCGTGCGGACGGACAGTTCGTACGGACGCCACACCTGTACCCGCTCCCGTGCGCGCAATGACCGCCGGGCGTCGGTGTCACTTCCATGGCTCACCGACACCTGGCCCGACATCCGGACTCGCCCCCTGCCGCACCTCTATCGCACCGCAAGGACGAGCCGCCTCTACAGCCAGACGCACAAATCATGCGCCGAATCTCTGGACAGGCGCCGCATGCATACGGCCAGGACGACGGCAACGCTGTCCGCATGCACATTCCGGCGGCCGCGCCTGCCCCGGGCCTCGCTGTGAAGGCAGCGGCCACATTCCGCGGCACAAGACGGAACCAACCGAACGCCGCACGCATCAGTCCTCACAGAAGGAGACCCATGCGATACAGGACGAGTGCTGTCGTGGCCTTGGCAATCACCTCTCTGCTCACAGCGCCTCCCGCATCGGCCGCGCCACCGCGGTGTGACACCGAACCCATCCGGACAGCGCTGAAGGCGCTCGAAGAAGTCGGCGCCTCAGGTATCAGCGTGACGGTGAAGAGCCCGCGCTGCGGTACCTGGAACGGTGGTGTCGGGCTTGCCGACCTCAGGCCGGGCCGTAAGGCCGTCGGCAATGAGCACAGCCGTATTGCCAGCAACACCAAGACCTGGCTCCCCAAGCCGGACATGCGCGGCTACGTGGACCGGGACGGGACGTTGCTGGACCGCACGGAATGGAACACCTCCGGGGCCGACGCATCGGGTGCGCTGATGTCCACCGGTGCCGACGCGACCGCTTTCTGGACCGCGCTGATGACCGGGAGACTGCTGGCCCCGGCTCAGCTCGCCGAGATGAAGAAGACCGTTCCGGACAGCTTCCCGGGCGAGCACTACGGCCTGGGAGCCGAGCGCTACGAGCGCGTACCGGGATTCGTCACCTGGGGGCACAGCGGCCATATGGAGAGCGGCCACAAATTCCGGAACGCGGTCACCGATGACGGACAGCGGGCCGTGACCCTGCTGATCGGCTCGGAATCATTCGACTCGGACAAGGTGAACACCATCATCGGCGACCTCATCCGTGACCTTCGCTGACGGGGCGCCTGGGCAGGGGCACGGGCTGTCACGGCGGTGTGCGACGACACCTGCGGGAACCTGATCACGGTCACTCAGCAGAAGTAACCGGCTTCGTACGGGCGCGAGCTGGGCCGGCCGTCACGCTGCTGAGCACCGGAAACGGCCGCCGGTGCCGCCCGCTAGACGGTTTCGTCCGGACGCGCCCGTGCTTCGACGCGTGCCATGTAGTCCTGAACGAGGGAGACGTACGCGTCGCGAAGGGGCGCCTCCTCCAGGTATCCCATATGGGCTGCGCCGGGCTGTGTCACATGCTCGGAATCCGGAATCCTCGCGGCGATATCGGCGAGATGCGCGGGAACGCACTCGTCGAACTCGCCACCGAGAACGAGTGCCGGAACCTGGATCCGCTCAAGTGCGTCGAAAATGTCCCAGTCCTTGAGAGTGCCGGTCACGTGGTAGTCCGCGTGCCCGATCATGGTCCGGAACGTCGTCACACTCATGAGTTCCGGTTCCAGGCTCACGGAAGAAGTGCGCAGCACGCACGCGCGCAGGTACTCCTCCTGGGCCACCCGGTAATCGGGATCGTCCGTCTCGCCTCTCAGCTCCCGGCCGTAGGTGCGGTCGAGTACGTTGCCCGGCAGTTTCGCCATCAGGTCCCGGACCTCCTGCTCGAACCGGGGCACGCTCGCCAGGCCACTGGCACAGATCAGGCTGGTCCATTCCGGCGCCCGCTCCGCGGCGTACTGAAGGCCGAGCATCGCTCCCCAGGAGTGTCCGTAGACGTGCGGGCGTTCCAGGCCGAGCCCCTCGCACACCACGCCCAGCTCGTCGAGGAAGCGGTCCACCGTCAGCAGCGAGACATCACCGACCGGATCCGAACGCCCCACGCCGAGCTGGTCGTACCAGATGACCTCGCGCTCCTGGGCGAGGGGTGCGAAGGCGTCGAACAGCAGGTCACTCGGGTAACCCGGCCCGCCGTGGACGAGCAGCAACGGCACACCACCGCCGCCCGTCCTGCGATACCACACCTTGCCCCCCGGTACGGAAATCCTGCCTTCCCTCATACCGGACCCACCTCATAGGAATACTCCTCCATCCGGTCGATGGGATGTCGATCGAACCGGAAGTACATCGCGGCCGTTTCCGTGCACATGGACCGCACTTCGTCGATGTCACGCGATTCCAGGTGCCGCAGGCACCGAGTCGCCATCTCGCCGATGTTCTTTCTCATGTCACATTCCTCTGAGGGGACTGGTTCGGTGACCCCAAACATAGGAAAGAAGGCCCGCGGAGATAAGTCTTGACTTGGTTCTGCTCTTCGGGCAGCCGGGCAACATACGCGAAAAACCCGCAGGTCAGGGGGTGGCGGCGCGCTCAACAGGACATCTTCTGGAGGACAATCGGTAGTCGAACTCCTGGGGGCAGGTCCTGGGGGCAGGGCCGAGGCGGGGGCTCGCGGGAGCATGACGGGGGCAGCTCGCCCTTCGTAGCCGAAGAACGCTTCGGGCACGCAGGCGGGTCCCGCGGTGCGGTGTACTGCCGTTGGATTCCGGAACCCGCCCCTGACCAAGCGGAAGAAGGAAGTGGGAGATGTCGAACAGGATGCCCAGACGTTCCATCTCGTGCAGCGCCCGCACTCCGTCGGCGGTCAGCCGGCTGCCGGTGGCGTCCTCCCGGCTGCCGTCTGCGAGCAGGGTACGTCCCCGGTGGGCGATCGACGCCATCCGTACGCCCAGCCGGAACAGGGTGGTGAACAGCTCGACGGAGCCTTTCGCATGGGGGGACGGGAGAGACCGGCGCCTCGGGAAGGCTTGCCCTGCGCTCCGTGTCGCCTTCACGCACGCCTCCGGATGGCTCGGATGAACTCAGCCGCAGCGTACGTACGGCGAGCCCCCGGCCTCTTGGTCCGGGACGACGAATCAGCAGGCCATTCCTTGGCCGTACGGACAACTCCGAGACAGCGGCAGCACGCCCTGCCGCCTCCCCTCACACTCGCTGAGCCGGGCCGGGGCTTCCTGGAGTGACCCGCCACCGCTGAAGTCAGGCGCCCGCGCCTCCCTTTCGCGTCGGGCTCCGGTCCCGCTCCAGGCGGTCATAACAGTCGTAGTTGCGCTGGGCGGAGATCCTGCCGTCGCGGAATTCGAGGAAGACCGCGATATGGGCGCGCAATTCGTGACCGGCGGGCAGGTTTCCCATCGGAACGGCGAGAGTCCCGGTCCACGTCACTTCCATGGCCACCTGGTCGCCGGCCGCGACCGCATTGTGCACCTCGAACCGCTGGCGGCCGATGATTCCACGCCCTCGCTCCGCGCTCTGGAGCACGTCGGCCAGGTCACGCCGGACGCCTTCGGGAAACAGGACGTTGGGAAACTCCTGCTGTACCACCTCCTCGGCGAAGTAACGGGCCAGTTCCTCGCCGACCGCACCGCGAGAGACCGCCTCGTGATACTGAATGGCCGTTTCGACATGGGGATGCAACGGCAGCTCCGTCATGAGGCCCAGCGTAGTCAGGCCGTCGCGCATGGCACGTCTCCGTCCGGACACACCGCACCTCGCAGATCCCCGTCCTCATCCGACGCACAGCTCATCAGCACATGCGCCCAACTCATTCGCACCGATCTGCACCCCATCACCTCGCATCCGCTCCGTCCCGCCGGCGACGCGATTTCACCGTCCGTCGCGCGCTCTTCTGGCCGGTCCGCCACTGGCCGATTCCGCGATTGACGGCGGTACTTGCCGTATCTAGGTTCCCTGTCGCAACCGAGAAAGGAACGTCCGGGAACCGGACGACGGAAGCGAGGGGTGTGGTCATGGCAAAGCAGTACGTCACGTCGGAATGGGAATCTCCT
This sequence comes from Streptomyces sp. NPDC030165, assembly GCF_055573595.1. NCBI lineage: Bacteria > Bacillati > Actinomycetota > Actinomycetes > Kitasatosporales > Streptomycetaceae > Streptomyces > Streptomyces sp. NPDC030165. The sequence continues at coordinate 190,738 of NZ_JBVIBD010000009.1, forward strand.
GGTGAGTGGTACGGCACCATGAAGGCCACGGTCTGGAATTTCGAAAGCGAACCACTCGTCAACCCGGAGATCTCTTTCCGCGTGCAGTCGGACCAGAACGTCACCGATGTCTACGGCCTCGTCTGGCAGCGGTCGGGCAACGTGATCACCGGGCGCCTGGTGCCCGAGCGCCAGACCGTCCAGCCCCACCGCGGCGCGCAGGAGTTCAGGCTCGGCTTCGCCCGGTCCATGCCGGGCCCCGGCCCGCTGCCGACCGAGTTCAAGATCAACGGCCAGTCCGCCGACGTACCCGACGACACGACGCCGCCGGGCGTGCCGGGCAACGTACGGGTGGACACCCTCGGCCCGACGCAGGCCACCCTCTCCTGGAACCCCTCCACCGACAACATCGGCGTACTGGGCTACGAGGTGGCCTACGGTGGCCCCCAGCCGCTGCGCGTGAAGGACGAGACGGTGGTGATCTCGGGACTCTCGCCGACGACCAAGTACACCGTACGGGTCACGGCCCTGGACCTCGCGGGCAACCGTTCCGACCAGTCCCAGCCGCTGGAGTTCACCACGTCCGACAAGCTGCCGGACGGCGGCCCCTGGGACATGCCGCGCGCGCCGTACGTGGACTACATGGCCTGGCCGAACCCCAGCCTCCCCCAGTACGCCCAGGAATCCGGCGTCGACGGTTTCATGCTGGGCTTCATCGTCGCCAACAACAACAAGAAGCTGGCGTGGGCCGGGCAGGACGGCGCCGACTGGGAGGTCGACCAGAGCTCGTACGGCAAGAAGGACATCGAGCAGCTGGCCGCCACCGGCGGCAAGGTCGCCTTCTCCTGCGGCGGCGCCTCCGGGCGGCCTCTCGAAGCCGTCGAGACGAGCGTCCCGAAGATCGTCGAGCAGTACGAGGCGTTCCTGCGCAACTACGCGGTGGCACGTATCGACTTCGACTTCGAGGGCGACTTCCTGTCCGACGAGGCGGCCCATCTGCGGCACACGGCGGCGATCTCCCAGGTCCTCGCCAAGCACCCCGGCCTGAAGGTGTCGTACACCCTCCCCGCCGACGCACAGCCCGGTGAGGGGTCGGCGGGCTTCAGCCCGGTCGGCGTGAAGTTCCTGGCCAAGATCGCCGCCGCGGGCATCGACCCGGGCCTGATCAACGGCATGCTGATGGAGTTCGGCCAGAGCGCGCCGCCCGACATGTACGAGTGCTGCGTCATCGGGCTCAAGGCCATGCACGGCCAGATCAGTTCGCTGTGGCCCACCTGGAACGCCACGAAGGTCTGGAACCGTACGGGCGCCACTCCGATGTTCGGCTGCAACATCAACAAGCGGGTCTTCACCCTCGACAACCAGCGCAGCCTGGTCGAGTTCGCCCACGAGAACCAGCTCGGCGCCCTCTCCGGCTGGGACGCCACCCGCGACCACAACCAGGGCAACCCCGACGTCCAGCCGCCGTGCACCGTCGGCTGCGACCAGTGCGACACCTACCGCTGTACCTGCGTGGACCAGCGGCCGTTCGACTTCAGCAAGCTGATCGCCCTCTACAAGAACGGCGCCACTCCGACCATCGGGGCGCAGTCCCGGGGGTGACGCCCCGCCCTCTCCCTTCGGTTCGGCGAACGGTCGCATTGGGAGCGGCCGTTCGTCCGTATGGTCGGCAAGGCGTTATTCCGATCCCGGGTTCGGGTCCGGATCGCACTTCAGGGCCCGGATCCAGCTTTGGGTCCGGATCCAGCTTTGGGTCCGGACCCGGCTTCGGGGCCGGGTCCGGGTCCGGTACCGTCGCGAGTCGTGCTCGGTGGCGTGATCCGCCGTTAACCGTTCATCGACATCAGCAGCCGGTGCGTCTCAGCGTCGGCGGCCGCGACAAGTCCGCGACTGCCTTGTCCGATCGGTGCGCCGTCGATCCCGGTGACGACGCAGCCGGCAGCCTGGCACAGAGCGATGCCGGCGGCGAAGTGCACGCTGCCGGACAGGTCGCCGCCGTCCGTGACGTACGCGGCGCGTTTGCCTGCCGCGACCCAGGCCAGCGCGAGACTCGTGGATACGACGCGCGGCCGGAAGTGCTCCGCGAAGGAAGCCCGGGCCAGCAGCTCCACGGCCCGGAAGCCTGGCGCGCTGGGGAACGGCGGGTCGAGATTGACATCCACGAGCTGGGAGGCGGACGTGGGCAGCAGCCGGCTGTCGGCACCTTCGTTCCGCACCCACGCGGTCTCGCCGTCCGTGAAGAAGACCTCGCCGCTGAAGGGGTCGGCCACGGCCGCGGCACCGTTGCGCAGCGCCACGTTGACCGCGGCCAGCATGGTGCCGACGGCGTAGTTCAGCGTGCCGCACAGAGGATCGACCAGCCACTGCCGCGCGGCGTCCGCGGCACCTTGCTGCCCGCCTTCTTCACCGAGCACGGCGTCGTCCGGCCGGGCGGCGCGGATGACGTCGAGAATCGTCTTCTCGGCCGCCACATCGGCCGCGGTGGCGAAGTCTCCGGCCCCCTTGTCGATACGGTCGAGCCGCTGCCCGTACATGTCGCGCACCACGTCCGCACCGGCGCGGGCTGCTGCTGTCGCGACCCCGGTATCGTCAAGGTTCTCGAGTGAGTTGGTCATGTTGAGCAGGTTACGGGTGGTGAAGCCCGGCCGTTGACGGAGTGGCACGCACCAGCCGCGGACCAGCAGGGCGCCCGCCCTGGCTCCACACCAGTCGGACGCCCTTCGCGGCGCTCGCTCCTTACGGTTCGACGGTCGTCGGCTTCTCGGCGCGCAGATCGCTGACGAAACCGTTCTTCGCCACGCGCATCCAGTAGGAGTGCGACCGCACCTCGGACGGGATGTCCGGGTCACGCTGCAGCTTCCGGTCCATCGAAGTGGTACCGCTCGGAGCGTTCCACTGGAACGTGTAGGGGTGCCACACGCCGATCTCGCTGCTGTAGAAGGGCTTGCGCTCCAGCACGATCACCTCGTCCGGGTTTCCCTGTACGGGTTCCCAGTTGACGCGGACGGTGGCCGCATCGAGGCGGTCGACAGACGTCAGCCGCGGCGCCTTCGGGATCACCGAGGAGGAGGCGGGCTTGAGGGCGTCGCTGCGGATGGTCCTCGGTACGGACGGTTCGTAGTGCTCCGGGTGCTCCAGCTTGCCCGTGACGCGCAGCGTTGCGGGGGCCTGACTCTGCCCGCCCGCGCACGCGTCGACCTGGACGGCCTTGAACCACTGACCGGAGAGCCTCACGAAGTCTTCCTTCTGTACCGGCAGTTCGCGCGTGCTGCCGCCGACGACTCCGCTCACGGAGTAGACGTAACGGGAGTCGTCGGACCGGACCACCTGATAGCTGCACCGGTCGACGGCCGCGGCGCGCGCGTCGACCGCCGCCCGGAACGACGGCGCGTCGGCGGCGGTGCCGTCGGCGGCGGCCGACGGGGCGGCTGCGGCGGCACCCACGCCCGAGGCGAGCGCCCCGAGGCTCAGCGCGCACGTGGCTATGGCGGCGGCGATACGAGAAGTCATACATCCTCCGGTGACGTGACATCCAGCGGCTACGGCTCACGAGGAACCCGTGAGCAGGCGACCGGGAATACCGATCAAGACTGGACGCTACAGGCAATGAACGACCAAGAAACAGTCAACAACCAGCAAAGTGATGACTTCACGTCGAATTTCTGCAGTTGAGCCGCTGGACGGCTACGGTCGGTGGTCAGTGACCGGCGGATGCCGTCGTCCACGTCGCCCGCGCGCTCCGAGCGGGCCCCGGCCCCTGTTCTTCGGCGGGCGCTGCGCGTAGATTCCAACTACGGCGGTGTGATCACGGTTTGAGGGGGCGGGCCGGCGTGGACTGGGGGACGCTTGTCGCGACGGTCAGCGGTGGGTCGCTCGCCATTTCTGGCACCGTTCTGGCTGACTACCTACGCCGCCGCCACGAGAACGACCGCGGGGTCGGGGAACGGCGCCGGGCCGTGTACATCGAGTTCATCACCGCCACCGAGGCCTGCCATGCCCGGCTGCGCCAGATCGCCCAGTCCCCCGGTACCGACGCCGACCTGGACGCGGCCACCCGTACGGCACTGAGCGAGGCCGCGATCTACGAAGCGCGCGAACGGCTGTTCATCGACGCGACCACGGCGGTCGCCAGCGCCGGGCAGGCCCTGTTCGAGCAGCTCCGCGTCCTCCAGCGCGCGGTCGCGGCGGGCGCCGGACCGGCATCTCCCGCCTTCCACGCCGCCTACCACCCCTACATCGGCATGGTCTGGTCCTACCGGGTCGCAGTGCGCAAGGAACTGGAGGGCCAGGTCCTCTCTCCCGGGGCTTTCGGGTGGGGCAGGTGGGACGGCAGGGATAGGTGCCCAGTGTGCCGGGAAGCATCGGCCGTCACCGGGACGTGAACGAGGACTGCGATGCGTACGGGACGGACAGGTCGGATCGGGCGGGTCGGGCGGGTCGGTGGTGTAGAGCTCGTCATCGGCCAGATCTGCCGAGCCAGAGTGTCGGCGGGCAGGGGTCCGCTCCGGAGGACGGGAGGGGGTCCGGGTCCGGCCCGGAGGGGCCCCTGCCCGTTCAAAGGTGACGAAGGGTGAGGCTCCGCCGTGCCGACGGAGCCGGGTGGTCGCCGACCAGGTTGGGCCCGGTGGTGACCGGCCAGGTCACCTCAGGCGGACTTGCGGGCGACGGCCCCGTACATCGCGATGTCCCGGTCGTCGACCTGCTCCTGGTCGGCGTCGGGGCGCCAGTGGTGGACCTGGGTCAGTCCGGGAGCGACCGGGTCCAGCCCCTCGAAGAGCGCCTCGGCCTCGGCCTTGGTGCGCAGCCGCATGGGCATGCCCCGGCGCGCGTACTCGTCCGCGACCCGGTTGACCTCGCGCGGCGCGAAGTCGGCGGTTCCGATGGTCATGGCCAGGAAGCTGCCCGCGGGCAGCGGCTCCAGGAGGCGGCGCACCAGACTGTGGTCGTCGGGCGGCAGGATGAAGTGGAGGATGCCGATGATCATCAGGCCGACCGGCTGCCGCAGGTCCAGCAGTTCCTGGAACTGGTCGGACCCGATGATGGCCTCCGGGTCACGCATGTCGGCGTCGACGTACGCGGTCCGGCCCTCCGTGGAGCCGGTGAGCAGCGCCCGCGCGTGCGTCAGCACGATCGGGTCGTTGTCGACGTACACCGCCCGGGCGTCGGGCCGTACCTGCTGGACCACTTCGTGCAGGTTCGGGGAGGTGGGCAGGCCGGTGCCGATGTCGAGGAACTGCCCGATGCCTTCCTCACGGGCCAGGTAGCGGGCCGCGCGGTGCATGAACTTGCGGTTGGCCCGCATGTGGACGGGCAGCGCCGGCCATTCCTTGCACATCACGTCACCGGCCTCGCGGTCCACGGCGTAATGGTCCTTTCCGCCGAGGATGTAGTCGTACACGCGCGCCGAGTGAGCCGTACCGGTATCTATCCGGTCCACCGGGTAGCCCTGCTCCAACACCCTTGCTCCTTACGGTTGTACCTGCGCCACGACGGTCCGGCGCCACGGCGAGTGTATGCGGTGCGGCAAGGCGGAAGCCTACGGCGCCCGTTGGCGCTTGTCGGGCGCCCAGTGGCTACCGTCGGCCGCCGAGGGCTGCGAGTGTGGCGTCGAGGTCGGCGGCGCGGGGCCGGTTGTGGGGAAGCCTGGCGAGCAGGGACGCCATGCCGCAGGTGTCGGTGACCGCGGAGAAGACCAGGCCGCCGCCGATCGCGGCGGACAGCCAGCGGGCGTGGCGGTACCGGGTGCTGAGCGCGAGACCGGCCACCACGAGGGAGCCGGCGGCGAGGCGGACCTGGCGTTCCATGGGCCAGACGGCCCTGGCGCCGGTGTTCGCCGCGCGCTCGACCGGGTGCCCCTGTGCGGCCCAGGCGGCGGTGCCGCCGGTGAGGGTGGTGGCGGGGAGATCCGCGGCGGCGAGCTGTTTGCAGGCGGTGGCGGAGCGGTTGCCGGAAGCGCAGACCATCAGCAGTTCGCCGTGGGCGGCTGCCGCCTTCAGGGCGGGGAGGGCGGTCGCGAGGTGGTCGAGGGGGATGTTGTGGGCACCGGGCAGGTGGCCTGCGGCGTATTCGCCGGGAGTGCGCACGTCGATGACGGTGTAGGCGCTCAGGCGATCGACGGCCTGGCCGGGGTGGACGGCAGCTTGGGTGATCATGTGCGTGGGGCTCCTTTTCGATTCGTCACCCGGGGGTGGGCCCCGAACGGACTAGAATACCCGTGGGGGTATCAGATGCGCTCGAAACCACGCCCGGACGGGCTGAGGTACGCCCGAGTGTTGCCAGGACGCGGGCCGGTCACGGAGGAGGAAATGTGGAGCTGGAGATGGCGGCCGATGAACTGAAGAGCGTGCTCAACCGGCTGCGGCGGGCGCAGGGGCAGATCGCCGGAATCATCAGGATGATCGAGGACGGCCGGGACTGCGAGGACGTCATCACGCAGCTCGCGGCGGTCTCCCGCGCACTGGACCGGGCCGGGTTCGCGATCATCGCGACGGGCCTGCAGCACTGCATGGCCGACGGGGAGCAGGCCGGCGGGGACCGGGAGCAGATGCGGGCGAGGCTGGAGAAGCTGTTCCTTTCGTTGGCCTGAGGCCGGACCGAGGTCGGCTTGACATTGACCCGAGGCCGGACCGAGATCGACTCGGCATTGCTCCGAGGCCGACCGAGGCCGGCTCGGCATTGCTCCGAGCCGGCTTGACGGAGCTGGAGGGCTGGGGCGTTCGTCGGCGACGAGGTACTCGATGGCCGCGCTGCTCGCAGGCCTGGGGGGCACGGCAGGCTGAGACGTACGACGTCACGTGCCCCTGCCTTCCGCATCCCTGCATCCCGCGCCCCTGCCTCCCGCGTCCCTGCGTCACGCATTCCTGCCTCCCGCGTCATGTCACGGCCTCGACGATCATGAAGGCCGCCACGGCCAGCAGCGCGAAGGCGAACAGACGCTGCAGGCGGGGCCCGGAGACCTTCGCGGCGAGGCGTTTGCCGTCCCAGGCCGCCAGCACGGCGGCCGCGGTGAACGGACCGATGACCGTCCAGTCCAGGGAGCCGGCCACCCCGGAGCGGGTGGCCAGTGCGGCCAGCGAGTTGACGGTGATGACCAGCAGACTCGTGCCGACGGCAGCCTGCATCTCGAAGGCCAGTACGGTGACCAGGGCCGGTACGGCGAGGAATCTGCCTCCCACGCCGAGCAGCCCGGTCAGGGTTCCGAGCCCTGCCCCGGCCCCCGCGGCCCTCCCCGGCCGTACCCCTCGGCCCTCGGTCCTCGCCGCGGCGGGGCGCAGCATCATGAGCGCGGCGAGCGCGGCGATGGCCGCGAAGGCGATGGTGAGAGCGGCCTGGGGCAGGCGGGCGGCCGCGGCTCCGGCGAGGGCTGCGGGCAGGACCCCGGCGGCAGCGAACGCCGCTCCCGCCTTCCACCGCACGTGTCCGGCCCGCGCGTGTGCGTACAGCGCGGTCAGGGAGGTGGCGGTGACGATGAGCAGGCTCGCGGTGGTGGCCGCGGCAGGCGTGAAGCCGAGCAGGTAGATCAGCGCCGGCACGGCCAGCACGCTGCCGCCCCCACCGAGCGCGCCGAGCGCCAGGCCGACCACGCCGCCCGCGACCAGGGCCAGGATCAGTGCACTCACGCTGCCGAGCCGCCCCGGGTACAGCCACAGGCGCAGGCACGGATACAGGTACCGGTACAGATGCAGGTACAAGTACCGGCACAGGTACGCATGGCAGGCATCACGAGCCGGAGCCGGAGCCGGAGGCAGTGACGGCAAGGCCCGCATCGACCGCGGCCTCGAAACCGTCATCGACGGCGACGACCTCCCGCCCGACCGCGTCCAGGAGTGAGGCGGCGATCGCCGCGCGCATCCCGCCGGCGCAGTGCACCCACACGACGCCCTGCGGCACTTCGCCGATGCGGCCGTGCAGCTCGTGGACCGGCATGTGCACCGAGCCCTCGACGTAGCCGCCGGCGCGTTCCGAGGCGCGGCGCACGTCGAGCACCACGGCCTCTTCGCCGCGTGCACGGGCGGCGGCGAGGTCGGCGAAGGCGGCGCGCGGGAACGAGGCGAGTTCCGCGCCCTCGCGGATCCAGCCGGCCGGGTCGCCGGTGGCGGCAGCGGCCGGGCGGTCGATGCCGACCCGGGTCAGTTCGCGCTGGGCGTCGGCGATCTGCCCCGGCGTTGCGGCGAGCAGGGTGACCGGTTTGCCCCACGGCATCAGCCAGGCCAGGTACGTCGCGAGCTTGCCGTCCCCTTCGAAGTTGAACGATCCGGCCACGTGTCCTGCGGCGAAGGCGACACGGGTGCGCAGGTCCACCACCCACTCCCCCGCGGCCAGCCGCTCGGCGATCTGCCGCGCGTCGGCGGGCTCGGGCGGGGTGAGGTCGACGGGTGCCGGGCCTGCGGCGTTGGTGGGACCCATGTACGCGTAATAGGCCGGTACGTCCTCCAGACCGGCCAGCGTACGGGCGACGAAGGTGTCCACGTCCAGGGTGAGCGCGTCGTTGGCCGTACGTTCCTTGCCGATCGTGGTGGCGTCCCCCTCGGCCTGGGAGGAGGAACAGAAGCTGCCGAACCCGTGCGTGGGCAGCACACGCACCTCGTCGTCGAGCTCGTCGGCGAGGCGGCGGGCGGAGGCGTGCTGGGCGCGGGCCAGCTGCTCGGTCAGCCGCGGCTCGACCAGGTCGGGGCGGCCGACCGTACCGATCAGCAGCGACCCGCCGGTGAAGGCCGCCACGGCCCGGCCGCCGTCCTCCAGCGCGTACGAGGTGTGGTGCGGCGTGTGGCCGGGAGTGGCGATGGCGCGCAGCACCAGGCCGTCATCCACCGTGACCGTGTCGCCGTCGGCGACGGGTGTACGGGCGAACGAGACGTCCGCCGCGGCCGGGACCAGGTAGGCGGCGCCGGTGACGCGGGCCAGCTCCAGGCCGCCGGTGACGTAGTCGTTGTGTATATGGGTCTCCGCCACGTACGCGATCCGCACCCCGCGCCGCGCCGCGGCGGCGATCACCTGGTCGATGTCGCGCGGCGGGTCGATCACGACCGCGGCACCGTCGCCACCGGCCAGGTAGCTGCGGTTGCCCAGGCCCTCGAACGCCAGGGTGTCGACGAAGAACACGGCTGTGCCTCCTTCACGAGAACGGCTGTACCCCTGGGGGTATCTGTTGCCTACCGTAACAGGGATACCCCCCGGGGTATTCCGGGGCTTCTGGGACAGCGGATGTCCAGGCACCCCTCGGGGTCGGTACGGAGCGCATCCGCCCTACAGCGCCCCCACTGCGTCGGGTACCCGGCGGGGTATCGGGATATCCGCTCGGAGGCTCGCGCTCTCGACACGCACGCAGCGGCCGCGGGACTGTCGACGCCTCCCCGACGCGGACCGGACTACAGTCAACTCCGTACGAGACAATGCCCGTTACCCGCAGACCGCGCGCCCGCCCGCCCCGTTCAAACCCCGTTCCCCCCGTCCGCAGCCCGGCCACTCACCGCCGTACCGCCACCGCCGTACCCCACCACTGCACCGCCCCCGGCACCCTCACCCCGGCCCCTCCCAGACGGAGCCTCCTCCATGACCACACCGCGGGATCTCCAGATCGTCGCCATGATCGTCGCCACGGACGCGGATTCTCCCCGACCCGTGGACCCGGGCGACCTGTCCCTCGCCCTGGCGGGAGCCGAGGTGATCGACCTCCTGCACGCCGAACTCCTCACCCTCGACGGCGACCGCCTCATTCCCGGCGACCGCGACGACGACCCTCACCACGACCGCACCCGCAGGGCGCCGGCCGACCGCCTGCTGGACGCGGCAGCGGCCTCACTCGTCCGGCAGGCACCGTACGAGTCGGTCGAGGACTGGCTGTGGCGCCGGGGCCGCGGACTGTCCGCGGTCTACCGGGCCGCCATGACGGAAGAAGGGCTCATCATGCGGAAGCGCCGTCGCCGCCTTCCGCTCCGCACCGGCCGGACGACGCTGACCGCGTCATCCGCCGCCCGCAGTCACGCGGCCGAACGCTGGGCTTCGGGCGAGCCCGTCCTCGCCGCCCTCGCGGCCGCCGCCGGAATCCGCGACGCACCGGCCGACGATGCGCTGAGCGGGACCGGCGACGCGGTCATGACCGTGCTCGCCGCCGTGAACGAGGCGGTGGTGGAGCTGGAGGCCGTACGGCAGCGGCGTACCGTCGAGCAGGCGGCCTTCGACAACATCTGGCGGGGTGCGTGACGAGAGGCGGGCACCGTTTCCCGCCAGCCCAACCGCCGTCAGAAGACGCCTGTCGCGCCGTTGACGTTGTCCGGGGCCGAGCCGGGGGCGTTGGTGAGGGACTGACGGGCCGCCTGGTGCCCTTTCAACGGTCGCGGACGAAGACGCATGCCGTCACCGCCGTCGTGCGGGTCGAGCGTCCCCGACGGCGATTCGAAGGCGACGAACCGCCGTCGGCCTGCTCCAACGCGGGAACCGGCCGCCTGGGCGACCGGTGACGCCGGTACGGGAGGAAGCACCGAAGGGAACCGCTGGAAAGAACCGTCGTAGGGGGATCTCCGCAAGGGGACGCCGGAGAACCATGGCCGGATCAGCGGGGCGTGGCAGCGCGCGGGGACGGACATGAACAGCGCTCCCCGCCCGGGACGGTTTACTTCCCCGTCAGTTCGGTCGGGCCGCTCCAGTAGGACCTCTCCCAGCGCTTCGCGTCCGGAGTGAACTCGACCTCCATACGGTCGGCGGCGTCCGGCGGCAGGGAGAAGGCGTACTTGCCGACGAGCTCCCTCCCGGGCAGGGCGTAGCCCTTGAGGACCTTCTGCCGCCCGCTGCCGTCGATCACCAGCTCCGTCGAGGCGCCGTCGGCGTCGTTGACGGAGGGCAGCCCGGTCTCGATCTCGACCCGCTCGGTGCCGGTGTTGACCACCGTGATCGTCACCTGGACGGCCTTGTTGCCCTTCGCGTGGCCCAGGACGTAGCCGTCCGGGACGAAGGGCTCCGGCTTGGCGACCGTCACTTTCAGACCGCTTCCGAACGTGTAGGAACCGCCGAACGACAGATGCCGCGCCTTTTCCTTCGCTTCGGCGGAAGACTTGGCCTTCTCCCGGTCGGCCCGGGCACGCGCCCTGTCATCGGCCGACTTCTGCGCCATGGCGAAGACGAAAAAGCCGGCCAGGGTCGCGGTCAGCAGTCCGACTCCGCCCAGGATCACACCGGTCAGCGCCATGCCCCTGCCCCGCGCCCGGCCCCTGCGTACCTGGCCCATCCCGATGAGCCCGAAGACCACGGCCAGCAGCGCCGGGAGCCAGGACATCCAGAACAGGAAGACGGCCAGGCCGAGTACGACGCCGAGGACACCGAGGACCAGAGCCGTGACAGCCATGGCGTTGCTGGGCTGCGGGGCCGGGAACGGCCCCATGGGGTGCGGGCCCATCGGGTGCGGACCCCAGTGGGCGGGGGCCGGTCCGGCTCCGGGGGCCGGTCCGGGTTCGGAGGCCGGCGGCTTCCACGGGTCGCGGTCGTCCGGCGTCGGGGCGATGGGCTGTTCACCGTCAGGCGGGGTGGGAACGGTCACGTACGGTCCTCGAATGGGGTCGAAACAGACAAGCCGTTGAGACTATCAGTCACATCGATCACGAATGTCCGTCAGCTACCTCCACAACGGCTCTGCTCGCGTCTCACTCGCCTGTCGCTCACTTCTCGCTCACCGCACCCCGCAGCGCCTTGGTCCGGAAGCGGCAGTAGGTCTTGGCCGGGTCGGGGTAGTAGTGCCACGGCAGCGCGCCCACGTAGCCGTCCACCTCGCGGAACTGTTCCAGGGCCGCCTCGTGCCGGCCTTGCTGCGTCAGGAAGTAGGCCAGCAGGTGCCGGACCGACGCCACCCTCGGGTCGTCCGGCCGCGCCGCGCCGACGTCCCGCAGCGCGTCGTCGGTCATCCCCATGACCTCGGGCCAGCCGTACGCCTCGGACGGCGCCTCGTCGTCGTTGTGCTCGTACCAGGCGATGAGCCGCAGCACCGTCAGCAGGCTGCCGCGCGGCGCGGCCGCCGCGGCCTGCCCGGCGAAGTCGCGGGCGGTCTCGGCGGAGCCACGCCACTTCGCGCACCAGTACTGCAGCGCGCTCTTGTGCCCTTCGAAGTGGTACGGGGCACGGGAGATGACCTCTCCCCACAGTTCGAGCATCGCTTCGTGCGGAGCGCCCAGACCCATGTACAGCGGGATCTTCTTGACGTACGGCGTGGGGTCGCCGGGCAGCGCCAGGGCCTCCGCCCGCGCGAACGCCTCCCGGGCCTCCCCCAGGACCCGGTGGAACCCTGCGAACTGCTCGGCAGTGGTGTGCTTGGCCTGGTAGGCGCCCCGGATCTCCCAGGCCAGCGCCACCTGCGCGGCCGCGCGGACCACGGCCGCGTCCGGGTCGTCGGGGCGCTCCGCCTCCCAGGCCCGCAGCCAGGTGTCGTCCTCGGCCGCCCGGTCGGCGACGACGCCGACCAGGTGGGAGCGGTGTTCCCAGTCCGTACCCGCGGCACTGATCACCTTGGCGGCGGTCTGCCACTCGCCCCGGCCGAGGGCGGCCGTCACGGCGTCCGCCTCGGGGTCCGGTCGGTAGCGGTCCGTGTCCTGGCGTTCCGGCGGCAGCAGGTCCGCGCCGGCCGCCGCGGCGAGCTTCGTCGTACGTCTCCGCTTCCACAGCCAGGTGCAGAGGGTGATGGTGATGACGATGAGAGGAAGGATTCCGTGCATGGGTTCCAGCGGTCCGATCAAGAGGGTTCTGCCGGGCGGCGTACGTCGGTAGGCAGCTGCCGGCGCAGTGGACAGTTCTTTGGGGCGCGAGACGGGGGGAAGCGGGCGTGGTGTCAGCGTTCGGCCAGGAGGTTGCGCAGCGGCCCGGTGTCCGGGGCGTCCGCGACGGCTGCCCGTACCGCCGCCGCCAACTCGTCCTCCACGTCCCGCTCCTCCGGCAGCCGCAGCCGGGGCCCGGCGGTCCAGGACGGCTCCCAGCGCGCGCCAGCCGCTTCCACGAGGACCAGTTCCGCCAGATGTCGGGCGCCCTCCTCCAGTTCCGGGCGCAGGAATTCGCGCGCTGCCCGGCCACTCGCGCGGGCGGCCTCCGGTGACTTGGGCAAGTGGCCGGCGACCTCCCACAGCCGTCCCGAGTCGGCGGCGTCCAGCAGGGCCGCCAGGTCTTCCGCGGCGCTGCCCGGCGTGATCCCGGCACTCGCCATCGCCGTCCGCAACGGCTGCGCGCCGGCTTCCGCCAGGGTGTGTACGGCCCGGTGGGTCAGGTCCGGCCAGTCGGTGCGTTCCATGGCCAGTGCTTCGGGGGTGAGGACGGCGCTCTCCAGCTCGACCAGCATCCGCTCCGTGTCGCGCAGCAGCGTGAGCGCTGGCCGCGCCGGGGCCGTGTCCTGGCCGCCGTCAGGCAGTGCTTCGATCAGCCGTACCCGTTCGGCCACCGGCGGGTGCGAGTCGTACGGGGACACGTCGCCGGCCGGCAGTTCGCCGCGCAATTCCGCCAAGTCGGTCCGCAGGCTGGGGTCGTCGAGCAGTCGCCGTACGCCGCCGACGACTTCGCCACGTGGCGGGAGCAGGCCCGCCCGGGCGCCCAGGCCGATGTAGCGGCCCACGTAGAAGCCGTGTACGGCGTCGAGGACGGCGATCTCCCGCAGCGCCGAGGCCGTGGCGTCGCGGCCCGCCACACGGGCTGCCACCCGGTCGGCGGCGAGCTCCTGCTGCCGGCCGACGCTCTGCGTGGCCCGCAGGTAGAACCCGGCGTACGACTGGAACGGTCTGGCCACCATCCCGTACAGGAACCGTCTGGCGATCCCTTCGAGTGCCGACCGGACCGCCCGGTCGTCCCCCTCGCGCCGGGGCGCCTGGAAGCCCTGCACCGTCCGCAGCACACTGTCGCGGCCGCGCAGGGTGATGCCCGCGAGGCGGGTGTCGGCGTTGCCGTAGTGGCCGAGTTCGTGGGCGATGACCGAGTGCAGCTGCGGTTCGTTCAGGCCGATCAGCAGCGGTACGCCGAGGTACAGGCGGCGCGGGCCGGACAGCAGGCCGAGCAGACGGGTGCGCTCATGGACGGAGGCGTTCACGTCCTCGGTGAGGAACAGCGCGTCGGGTGCCCGGGTGCCGGTGCGCTCGGCCAGCGAGCGGACGGCGCGCCACAGCCCGGGCTGTTCGGCCTCGGTGACCGCGAGCCCGTGCGTACCGTCCCCGTCACCCGTGCCGAGCGTGCAGACGCCCCGCAGGACCGGCAGGCCCACCAGGACGGCGACGACGGTCACCGCGACCGCGCCCCCGGCCGGTGCCCAGCTCCAGGCGGCGAGGGCGGCGGCGGTGAGCGCGCCGAGTACGGCGAGGGCGAGGACGTAGAAGCCGGCCAGCAGGAACAGTGCGCGCAGGGCGCGCAGAGATGTGCCCACAGGGCAGAGTCCCCCCACAAACAGAAAAACAGAGTGAGAGGATCATATGTGCGACATGGTCATGACCTGAACCGATTTCGCGGTCACCGAACGCCCGCACCCCTGCGGCAGGCGGCGGGCCTGTCCGGGAAGCCGTCCGGCCGGACTCCGGCCCATCAGCCGGCTGGTCGGTCAGCGGCTCACGGCAACGAGGCGCTGCCGCGCCGGGTCCGGGAGACCCAGCAGGCTACTGCCCCGGCTGCCGCTGCCCGAGGAGCCGGAGTACCTGTGGCCAGCTGTCGGCCTTCGCGTGGGCGTCGGCCGCCCGGGTTCCGCCCAGGGGCCGGCCGCCGCCTTCCACCGCGCTGGGCAGGTAGGGGAAGAACGCGGCAGCGTGCCCGGCCTTCGGATAGAGCAGAGCCCGGTGCCTGCGGCCGGCGGCGTTGTGCTCCTGTGCGATGGACCGGGCGGCGGGGAGCGAGGCCCAGAGGCGGTCGTCCCCGCCGCCGATCGCCAGCACGGTGCCCCGGACGCGGTCGAGCGGAATGGGGGTGAGGCGCAGGTCCTTGCCGTGGCGGGTCCACGCGGCGTGTCCCTGTCCGCAGCTGAGGCAGCCGGGGTGGTAAGCGTCCCAGGTGTCGCGGCTGGGCAGGTACGCCACGGCGTCGTGGACCAGGTCCGGGTGGTACTGCGCCAGCATCTGCGCCGCCTCGGACCCACGGGAGACGCCGATCACCGCGAGCCGCCGTGGATCGGCCTGCGGCCGGCCGCGCAGCAGCCGGGCGGCGGTGGCGAAGTACTCCAGGGAGATGCCGTCCAGGTTCTCGGGGCGCCCCTTACAGCCGAAGTAGCAGAGGGCCAGGGCGGGGTGGCCGCGGGAGGCCAGCAGCGCTGCCGCCGTCTCGTTGGCGACTCCGCCTTCCGAGCCGCCCAGGAGCAGGACGGGCGCTCGCCTGGGGCCGTGCGCGGGAGGCAGGAAGAGGCTGCCGCGCACCTTGTCCTCGGAGACGGTGAGGTCCTTGTGCCGTACTCCGGTCCTGGTCCAGGTGCGCGTGAGGTACCGCTCGACCGGCGTACGGCCGCCCGCTGCCACCGTGAGCCGTATCCGGAAGGAACGCGCCGTCTGCGAAGTGTCCGGTATGAACCACGTCGCATCGGGATCGCCCTTGGCGGGTTTCATGGACCACAGCAGCCCCATGCCGTCGGCTCCGCGGTAGGTACCGGCCCGGGGCTTGTCGCGGGTCAGGTCCACGGTTCCGTCAGCATCGGCGGCGAAGACCGCACGCCCCGACCAGGCCACGCCCCGGTGGTCGGTGGCGTGCGTCGTGACCGTCGTCTCCTCACCGGCGGCGAGCCCGCTGATCCGGATGCGCACCGGCTCGTCCGCCAGGGCGGCGGGCTTGTCCAGGTCGATGGCGGCCGTCCGGCCGTCCCGGCGGCCGTCCGGCTCGCTGCCTTCGGTACAGCCCGCGGCCATCAGCAGAGCCAGGAGCGCCGACACCGTACGAACCACAGCCCGACCGCCTGCGCACCTGCCCTCGCCGCTGCTTCTTCCCCCGCCGCCCCGCCTGTTCGGTCCTGGCATCCCAGCAGTGTGGGTGGCGGACGCCGACGGCTGGAAGGGCAAGAACAGACATCGGCCGGGCAGCACCCGGGTCCGGGCGGTGCTCACTTCCAGGCGGTGGCGTCCGTCACGACGATGCAGTACTTGCGCCAACGCCCGGTGCGCGACGCCGTGATGGTCGGCTCCGCGCAGGCCGTGGCCCGGAACGTTTCGCCCACCGACGCCATCGACGTGTACTGGTCCGTGCCGTACTCGACGACGGCGCTACGGGCCGAGCCGTCCTCCACCCGGATGGTCACCACGTCCCCCACCTCAGCGTGGGTGATACGCCCCCACACGGCCCCGCAGCGCTCGCTGTAACGCACGTGCAGCGAGACCGGGTTGTTCTTCGCCGGAAGCCATGTGACCGCATCGGCGGAGCACCCTTCCTTCTGCGGGTCCTTTCCGTCGCATCCGGCCCCCGGGCAGGGGGCCGGAGCGGGCGGCGGTGGCGAGAGCCAGTCCTGCAACGCCCCGGTCAGCAGGACCGGCACCACCCCGCCCACCACGGCCGCCGCCAGTGCCACCAGGAGCGCGTGCGTACTGTGCGCACACAGCCAGCGCCACACACGACGCCCCCGCGACCGGCTCTCCGCACCCTCACCCTCGCCCCCGGAATCGCTCACCCTGCCTCCCGACTCCCTCCGCTGCCCCACCAGCATCGGCGGCCCTGCGGCACACCGTAAGAATGATTCACGCCCCTTGCGGCGCGGGCGGACGGCGCCCAGAAGGGCACAGGCCGGGGTGAGCCGCCACCCGGCTTCCACGCCTGCACCGCCGCGAGCACGTACAGCATCGACTCCCTTTCATCACGCGGGCTCCGGCGCTGTGCAGCGTCTCTCCGCAGGACAAGGTCAGCAGCAGACCGGCGGAGACCGCCTGGCCGGCGCGAGTCGCCCTGGTGGGGAACAGTTCCCGCGGCTCAGGCGCCGATGTGCGCGGCCGGCCGGGGCGTGGCCGCCAGGCGTCGGGATCGTACGGCCAGGATGATCATGACAGCCGGGATCAGGAGGTCGTTGACGAGGACTCCGCCGGTGTTGCCGGGGGCGTGGTCACCGTTGGCGAACCACTGGTAGAGGTGACCGGCCACGGCTCCCCAGAGGAACATCCCACCGCCGAGCCCGATGGTGATGCGCTCCCGCGCAGAAGCCGAGGCGGCCCGGAAGCCCATGACGGCCAGTCCGAGGTTGGCGAAGGCGATCTCGAACATGAAGGGCGTCCGGTCGAAGCCGATCGCCGTTGCCATGACATTCGGGAAGGCGAGGAACGCGACCGTCATCCACAGGCTGCCGCAGCCGAAGGCGCCGATGGCCCACCAGCGCTGCCAGGTTTCCAGCGCCTGCTGGGGTGACCGGGCGTGGCGGGTCCGCACGAAGGCGCCGACGGCCGGTACGAGGATCCAGACCAGTGGGAAGGCGGACCGGGCGAGGTAGGAGAAGTTGTCCATGAGGCATTCTTAATCAGTTAATATTAACCAGTCAATAACCAGGTATAGTGGCAGCCGTGGATGACGGACTTGCAGACCTGCTGCACCGCGTGGTCATGCTGCTGGGCGAGGCGGCCCGGCGGCGCACCGATGCCCCCGACGGCTTGACCTACAGCCAGATACGACTGCTGGGCACGCTGGAGGACATCGAGCCGGCGACGCAGCATCGGCTCGCGCAGGCGCTGTCGGTGTCCGACCCGGCGATCAGCCGGGCGCTACGACCACTCGAAGCGGATGGCCTGGTACAGATCACCGTCGACCCCGGACACGCGCGGCGACGGCTGGTCCGTCTCACCGAAGCCGGCCGGAACGCCTTCCACACCGCCGGAAAGCCGCTCGGCGACGAGTTCCGGGCCCGGCTCGTCGCGGCCGATTTTCCCTACGAGCGCTACCTCGAAGACACCCTTCGGCTGGCCGAGCTCCTCGCATCCGACTGAGAGCGCCTCCACGCGTTCCACTGTTCGGCCACGAGGAGCTGCACATCCGTGTCATCGCCGCATCCGGCGAACGGCTCGCCGCCCACAGGGAGCAGTTGCACGCGTGGGCCGGCCGACACCACGGCCAACGCCGGCCATCCGGCACCCCCAAGCACCTGCGCGATCCTGGGCGTACGCCGGGGGCGCTCTGTGTTCGGTGTGCGCCAAGTGGTGATGTCGCGTTCGACGTACGTCGTTTGCGGTCTGCGGCCGGAAGGTAAAGAGAAGGTATAGCGGCAGGTGAGACAGGTCTTGCCGGACGGGGCGGGTCGGCAGGAAGAGGCAGGCTGGAGGAAACGTGTTCGATCTCAAGGCCGAGGCGGAGATGCGTCTCTTCTCGGAGAAGCTGGCCAGGGAACTCGCCGGGAAGCGAGTCGGCGCTTCGGAGCGTGTGGGCGGTGGGGATGCGGAAGACCCGTCCGCGACCGGGCAGATATCCGGGGATCGGCCGGCCCCCACGGATCCCATGGGTGCGCCGGGTGCGCCGGGTGTGGCGGACATGCCGGGGGCGCCGGATGTGACGGACGCTTCGGCCGCGACCGACGCCCGGCCCGCCGCCCCCTGACCGGCCGCGCGGTCACGTCGTCCCGCGGGTCGGGCGCGGGTGGTCGGACGGCAGGCGGCTGGTGATCGTTTCCTCCTCCGGCCTCGGTGTGGCGGACGGGCCGGGCGGTGTCCGTGACGGGCGGTGCAGGGCGGTGCGTACGCGGTGGGCGGCGGGGTCGGTCCAGCGGGCGGTGAGCGTGCCGAGGACGACCGTGATCAGTACGTAGGCCGTGGCGATGGGGCCGATGCGGGGTTCCGTCGCGGTGGCGAGACCGGCGATGACGATGGAGAACTCGCCGCGCGCCACCAGCGTGCCGCCCGCGCGGAGCCGGCCGCGGGGCCCGATGCCGGCGCGGCGGGCCGCGTACCAGCCGGTGAGGATCTTCGTGGTGGCGGTGACGGCGGCGAGCAGCAGGGCGGGGATCAGGACCGGCGGGATGTCGGCGGGGTTGGTGGACAGGCCGAAGAAGACGAAGAAGACCGCGGCGAACAGGTCGCGCAGCGGAGTCAGGAGGGTACGGGCGCCTTCGGCGACCTCGCCGGACAGCGCGATGCCGACGAGGAACGCGCCGACGGCGGCGGAGACCTGCAGGCGCTGGGCGGCCCCGGCGACGAGCACGGTCAGGCCCAAGACGACCAGCAGGAGCATCTCGGGGTTGTCGGAGGAGACCGCGCGGCTGATCAGCCGGCCGTGGTGCAGGGCGAGGTAGAGAACGGTGGCGGCGGTGGCGAGGGCGACGAGCAGGGTGATGCTGCCGCCGGCGAGTGAGGCCCCGGCCAGCAGGACGGTGAGCAGGGGCAGGTAGACGGCCATGGAGAGGTCTTCGAGGACCAGCAGGCCGAGGATGACGGGGGTCTCGCGGTTGCCGAGGCGGCCGAGGTCGGTGAGGACCTTGGCGACGACACCGGAGGAGGAGATCCAGGTGATGCCCGCGAGGGCGACGGCGGCCACCGGGCCCCAGCCCAGCAGGATCGCGGCTCCTGCTCCGGGCAGCGCGTTGAGGGCGAAGTCGACGGCGCCGGAGGGGTACTGGGTCTTCAGGCTGGTGACGAGTTCGGAGGCGCTGTACTCCAGGCCGAGGAGGAGCAGGAGCAGGATGACGCCGATCTCGGCGCCGACCGCGGTGAAGTCCTCGCTGGCGTCCAGCGGCAGTACTCCGCCCTGCCCGAAGGCGAGTCCGGCCAGCAGGTACAGCGGTATGGGGGAGAGCCCTATACGGCCCGCGAAGCGCCCGATGAGGCCGAGGGCGAGGATGACGGCGCCCAGTTCGATCAGCAGTGCGCTGGTGTCGTGCATGGTCAGCCTCCGGCGACGAGCGCGGCCAGGGTGTCGACGCCCTCGCGGGTACCGACCGCGATGAGGGTGTCACCGATGGCGAGCCGGAAGTCGGGACCCGGGGCGGGGTGGGCGCTGGTGCGGCGCAGGACGGCGACGATCGAGGCTCCGGTGCGGGTACGGGCCCGGGTGTCGCCCAGGGGGCGTCCGCCGTACGGGGAGCGGGCGTCGAGCGGGATGTGCCCGGTGACCAGGTCGAGTCCGTCGGTGGGCACCGCGTCCAGCGGGGAGGGGGTGACGAGGCGGGCCAGTTCCGTGGCCTCGTCCGGCTCCAGCGGGACGGATTCCTGGCAGGCGTCCGGATCGTCTGCCGAGTAGAACCCCAGGAAGCGGCGCCCGTCCTGGTGGACGACGACGGACAGGCGCCGCCCGCCGCGGGTGGTGAAGTCGTACCGGGTGCCGACTCCCGGCAGTGCTGTGCGTCGGGTGCTCATGCCCGCCTCCCGCGTGTCGCCTCGGCGGCCGGTGCCCGCACCGCACGGGATCTCCTTCCTCCCATCATTACAGAGGCGACATCACGCACCGGGGCCGCGATCGGCCGCCGGTCCCGCTGGTTGTGCCGGTCGGTGCCCGGGCCGGTGAGCGGGGCAGCGCCTCACCACTCGACGGGCAGGCTGAGGGGCGACCTGACGGGTGAGGTGTCGTCCCAGCGGATCCGGGCGCTGTCGGATAGCCGAAGCCGCGGGAAGCGGTCCAGCAGTGCCTCCAGGCCGATGTGCAGTTCCGCGCGGGCCAGATGTGAGCCGAAGCAGTTGTGCCTGCCGCGCCCGAAGGCGAGATGGGGGTTCTTCCGCCGGTTCAGGTCCAGTTCGGCGGCCCCGGCCCGGATGGTCGTGCCGTGGAACGGGATGTCCTCGTCGGCCAGGAGGATCACGGGACCGTTCATCACGGGCAGGAAGCGCAGGAATTCCTCGACCGCGACGGGCAGCAGGCCGCGGTCGGCGCGGAGCGCTGCGAGGTCCGCCGGGCGGGTCAGCAGTTGGTGGACCGCGTTGGCGAGGAACATCGTGCTGGTGCGGTAGCCCGCGACGAGGACGGAGAGCCCGAAGACGATCACCTCCTCGGTGCTCAGCTCCCCGGCGTCGCACCGCCGCACGAGGTCGGTGAGCAGGTCGTCGCCCGGCGTCCGGCGCTTGCGTTCGATCAGTTCGGTGAGGTATCCGCGCAGCTGCCCGGCCACCTCCTGCCATTCCTCCTGCGAGATCAGTGCGCCCAGCGCGGCGTCCGCAGGTGCCAGGAAGTCGTGCCGGTCCTCGTAGGGAACACCGGTCAGTTCGCACACCGCGAGCAGCGGAAACGGTTCCGCGAAGCCAGTGACCAGGTCCCCTGATCGGGCCACCGCGTTCGAACTCGTCGAGGAGCCGGTCGGCTTCTCGCCGGATGACCGGCCGGCGGGCGCGGATCGCGCGCAGGCTGAAAGCGTCGGCGACGGCAGCGCGCAGCACTTGGTGGCGCGGTCCGTCCAGCTCCATCATGGTGATCATCTGAGCGGTCGCCGTCCCGTCGGCGGATGCGGGCCAACCGTCCACCGGGGGCCGGCTCAGTCTGTCGTCGGCCAGCAGTTCCCGTACATCGGAGTAGCGGGTGACGAGCCAGCCGGGTGCGCCGACCGGGAGCCGTACCTGCACGACGGGGCACTCGGCGCGGAGCCGCCGGTACTCCGGGGGCGGCCCGACCGAACCGGGCGGCGGGAGGGGCAGGCCGAGTTCCGCCCCGTCCCGGGTCTGGCGTCCTGTTGACGGGCGCGTGCCGTCTGCTGCCGTCATCCGTGCCCCTCCCCTGCACCGGGCCGCGTCCGGATCCGGAACGGTGTGCCGCCGGTCGCCCACAGCCGAGCTGTCGACATGGCGGTACCCAAAGACAGATCCGGCAAAAGCTGCTGGGTGAGCGGTTTCACCTCTATCGATGGCACCACTAAGGTAAGGGTGACCTTACCTCCCTGTCGCCGCCCCGGAGACCGCCCCGATGACCGTCACCGCCCCGCCCTCCGGCACGCCCCGGCACCCGCCCCGGGTACCGCGTCCCTCCCCCGTGCCGCGCGTCACCGACGAGCGGATCGTGCGCCGGGCGGCCGAGATGTCCGGGGCGGAGTTCTGGCGGGCGGTGGAGCGCGCGGGCACGCCGCTGACCGGCCCGGATCCGCAGGGTGCGGCGGACCACACCCTGGTCACGTTCCTGTGGCGCGGCTCCCCCGCCACCCGCGCGGTCCTGGTGACGCCCAACAAGCTCGCCGACCCGCGCGACCCGGCGGGCAACCTCATGGCACACGTTGCCGGTACGGACGTGTGGCACTGGTCGGTACGGATGCGCCGGGACTGGCACGCCACGTACACCCTGTGCGTGGACGAGGGCGGCGGCCCCACCGGCAGCCCCTCCGACGGCCCCGCCGACGCCGCCGCGTACTGGCCGTGGCTCCGCACGCAGCGGCGCACCGACCCGTACAACCCCCGCACGCTCACGAGCCGTTGGGGCGGCGCTCCGGCTTCCTGCGTCGCGCTGTCCGGCGCGCCGGACGGTGCGGAGTGGCGGGAGCGGCCCGGCGTGCCGCGCGGCACGGTCTCGGTGCACACCGTCCGCAGCGCGCTGCTCGGCAACGAGCGCCGGGTGTGGCGGTACGTGCCGGCCGGCGGCGCGCGACCGGGCGCGGAGCTGCCCGTGCTCGTCCTGCTGGACGGGGAGATGTGGCAGCCGGGGCTGGGCGTGGCCACCGCGCTGGACAACCTCGTCGCGGACGGGCGGATCCCGCCGCTGGTCGCGCTGCTGCCGGAGTCACTGGGCGCGGACTCCCGCTGGGCCGAGATGAGCTGTGACCCGCGGTTCGCCGGTTTCCTCGCGGACGAGCTGCTGCCCCGGGCGGGCGCGGACCTGCCGCTGACCGCCGACCCGGCCCGCACCGTCGTGGCGGGCCAGAGTCTGGGTGGTCTGACCGCCGCGTACGCCGCGGTGTCCGCGCCCGGCCGGTTCGGCGCCGTGCTGGCGCAGTCCGGCTCCTTCTGGTGGCCGAACGGTCCGGGTGCCGAGTGGCTGACGGGCAGGATCGCGGCGTCGCCGCGGCTCCCGGTGCGGTTCCGGCTGTCGGCGGGCGAGCAGGAGTGGGTGGCGCTGCCCGCGAACCGGCGGCTGCGCGACACCTTGGTGGCCAAGGGGTACGACGACGCGGTCTACCGTGAGTACAACGGCGGCCACGATTACCTGTGCTGGCGTACGGAGCTGATGGAGGGACTGTGCGACCTGCTCGGCGGCCCAGGAAAGGCCGGGCCCTCGGCCGGGTCCCCGGGCGGGACTTCGGCCAGGACCTCGGCCGGCTGACGCGCCGAGGCCCGGCCGCTCGGGTGCGGCCGGGCCTCGGGTCCGGGTGGCGCCGTCGTGGACGGCTCCGCCTCAGTGGGTACGCGCGAGGCTGATGCGGTGCACCGAGTCGATGCGGTCGTCGCCGGCCGCGGACTTGTCCACGACGTAGGCCGTGCCGCGGCGGACCGTGACGTGGTTCGGGTTGGGGCCGGTGGCCAGGTCGGCCAGGACGGTGCCCTTCTTCGGGTCCACGACGGTGGTGGTGCCGCTGCCGCGGTTGGCGACGAAGACCCGGCCGGAGCGGTGGTCGGTGGCGACGGAGATCGCGCCGGCGCCGGTGGGTACGGTCCGGGTGACGACGCCCTTGCGCAGGTCGACGACGGAGAGGGTGCCGGCGGCCTGGTTGGCCGTGTAGGCGGTGCGGCCGTCGGCGGACAGGCCGATGCCCATGGGGGCGTCGCCGGTGGGGATGAAGCGCGGCTCGGCCTTGTACGGGCTGACCACGATGATCCGGTCGTTGGTGAGGTCGGTGGCGTAGGCGGTGCCGGTACGGGTGTCGACGGCGAGGCCGGCGGTGCCCGCACCCTCGACCTTGACCCGCCTCTTCTCCTTGAAGGTGCGGGTGTCGAACGCGACGACGGAGCCGTCGCCGAAGCCGCTGGCCCAGGCGAGGTCGTGGCGCTTGTCGACGATGATCTCGCGGGCGTGGGCGACGCCCGGCAGGGTGGCGAGGTGCTTGCCGGTGCGCTGGTTGTAGACGGCCACCGAGTTGTTGCGGGTGTTGGTGGTCCACACGGTGTCGTGCTCGTCGTCGACGGCGACGCCGTAGACCGCCTCGACCGCGCCGGTCGCGGGGTCGGTGACCGGCGGCGTGTACGCGGCCTCGGTCTTGAGCGTCTTGGGGTCGACCTTCAGCAGTCTGGACCGGGTGACCGGCGGCCGCCCGACGGCGGTCGTGGTCCACAGGACATGGTGGCGCTCGGAGTAGGCCGACTGGTAGAGGCCGGTGGCCAGTTGGGCGCTGTCGACACGGTAGGACGCCGGGCGGGCGGGCCGGTCGTGCGCGACGGCGGTGCCGGTCGTCGCCAGGGCGCCGGCCGCGGCGACGGCGAGGGCCGTGGTGTTGCGGACGAGGCGGCGGGAAACGGTGCGGGACTGCGGGGGCTTGGTGGCGTGCATGGTCTTCACTCCTCCTGGAGGGCAGGCGAGGGGGATGGGCCGGGGAAGCTCCACCCGACGCCGATTCAAAGGTTAGCTTAGCCTTACCTAAGTTGCACTTGAGGGTCGGTATGCCGGTAGCGGCTGGCCGCCCTTCAACACGCCTACTCCGCCTGGCCCGTTGACCGGTCCAGTTCGGCCAGGCGCCCCGCAACCACCGACGCGATCCCGTCCATCCAGCGCGGCTGCGTCATCTGCGGATGCAGACAGTCCACGTCGTGGTTGGCCAGCGTGCCCTTCACGTACGGCGTCCAGGCGTCCCGCGTCAGCCAGTCCTCGGCGCGCGGGGCGGCGGCGGTGAAGAACAGCACGTCGCCGGCGAACACCCGGTGCTGGTGCTCTCGCATGAGCCGGGCGTTGTTGACGACGATGTCGACGACGGCGGACAGCGTCCGGTCGGACAGCCCGGCCAGTGCGCTGCCCTCACGGCGCAGCGTCTCCAGGACGTCCTCGCGGGTCAGTTCGCCGGTGCGCTCGAAGCCCGCCATCCGCAGCAGGGCGGTCAGCGCGTCGGTCTCCTTGGGTACGGCCTGGTCGCGCCACTGGTCGGAAGGGTAGGCGTCCAGCAGGGCGAGGAATTCCACCTCCTCCCCCGCCTCCTGGAGCCGCACCGCCACGGTGTGGGCGAGGACGCCGCCCACGGACCAGCCGAGCAGCCGGTAGGGGCCGTGCGGTCGGACGGTGCGCAGGTGCCGTACGTAATCGGCGGCCATCTCCTCCATCGTCGCCGGGAGGGGTTCGTCGCGGGCCAGGCCGCGCGCCTGGAGGCCGTACACCGGCTGTGCGGGGCCGAGCCGGGAGAGCAGGCCCGAGTAGCACCAGCTGATGCCGCCCGCCGGGTGCAGCACGAACAGCGGTACGCGGTCGCCGGCCGGGCGCAGCGGCAGCAGGACGTCCAGCGCGTCGCCGCCGGTCCCGTCGCCGTCCAGGCGGGCGGCGAGCGCGGCCGGGGTGCGGTCCTGGAAGAGCGCGCCGATGGCCAGGTGGGTACCGAGCGTGTCCCGGACCCGGGCCATCAGGCGGGCGGCCAGCAGCGAGGTGCCGCCCAGGTCGAAGAACGCGTCGTCCACACCGACCCGGGGCAGGCCCAGCACTTCGGCGAACAGCCGGGTGAGGGTCTCCTCACGGTGGGTGCGCGGGGCGCGGCCCGGTCCCGCCTCGAAGGAGGGGGCCGGGAGCTGTGTGCGGTCCAGCTTGCCGTTGGGGCTGAGCGGGAATTCCGCCAGGGGCATCACGCTGTTGGGCACCATGTGTTCCGGCAGCGTGCGGGCGAGCGCTTCGCGCAGTGCTTCGGGGTCCGGCGGGGCGGCGCCGTCACGGTGCTCGTACGTGACGTAGCCGATCAGCCGCTGGTCGCCGGGCCGGTCCTCGCGTACCACCGCGCAGGCGGCGGCGACGGCGGGCAGGGCGGCCAGCGCCTCCTCTATCTCGCCGAGTTCGACGCGCTGGCCGCGCAGTTTGACCTGGTGGTCGGTGCGGCCGAGGTAGAGCAGTTCGCCGCGGTCGGTCCAGCGGGCGAGGTCGCCGGTGCGGTACATGCGGCTGCCGGCGGGCCCGTACGGATCGGCGGTGAAGCGCGTCGCGGTCAGGCCGGACCGCCTCAGGTAGCCGTCGGCGAGCTGGGTGCCGGCGAGGTACAGCTCGCCGGGGACGCCGGGCGGGCAGGGCCGCAGGGCCGCGTCCAGGACGTACAGACGGGTGTTCCAGACGGGCACCCCGATGGGCACCGGGCCGTCGCCGTCGGGCGCGCACGCGTGGTGCGTGACATCGACGGCCGCCTCCGTGGGGCCGTACAGGTTGTGCAGTCCCACGCCGGGCAGCACCCGTGCGAACTCCCGGGCCGCCTCGCGCGGCAGCGCCTCGCCGCTGCAGAACACCCGGCGCAGACCGGTGCAGTGCGCCGCGTCCGGCTCGGTGAGGAACACCTGGAGCATGGACGGCACGAAGTGGCAGGTGGTGACGGCCTGTTCGCGGATGACGCGGGCCAGGTAGGCGGGGTCCCGGTGGCCGCCGGCCTCGGCGACGACCAGCGTGGCACCCTGGCGCAGCGGCCAGAAGAACTCCCACACGGACACGTCGAAGCCGGAAGGCGTCTTCTGGAGCACCCGGTCGCCCGGCTCCAGGCCGTACTGTCCCTGCATCCAGCGCAGCCGGTTGTCGATGGCCCGGTGGCTGACCACGACGCCCTTGGGGCGGCCGGTGGAGCCGGAGGTGTAGATGACGTACGCGGGGTGGTCCGGGGTGAGCGGGCGGGGCGGGGCGGTGCCGGAGTACGCGTCCAGGTCGAGGCCGTCCAGGGCGACGGCCGGCACCTGCCCGCCGCCGGGCACGCGGCCGTCCCGGTCGGTGACCACGCACACGGGCCGGGCGTCGTCGACCATGTACGCGAGCCGGTCGGCCGGGTAGTCGGGATCCAGCGGCAGGTAGGCGCCGCCTGCCTTGAGGACGGCCAGCAGCGTGAGGACGAGATCGGCGGAGCGCGGTACGGCGACGGCGGCCAGCGTGCCGGGGCGTACGCCCAAGGACGTCAGGTGGCGGGCCAGCCGGTTGGCGCGCGCGTCGAGTTCGGCGTACGTCCACGTCGTGTCCCCGCATACCAGCGCGGTGGCACCGGGTGTGCGGGCGGCCTGCGCCTCGATGGGCCCGATGAGGGTGGTGGGCGGCAGGGTACGGGCGGTGGCGTTGAACTTCTCCAGCACCAGGACCTGTTCGGCCGCCGTGGCGATGCCGTGCTCGCCCTGGGGAGCGTGCGGATCGGCGTGCGCCAGACGGGACAGCAGGTCCAGGAACCGCTCCTGGTGGCGGCCGAGGTCCGTCTCCTCGTAAAGGGCGGGGTTGGCGTCGTAGTCCATGCGCAGGCCGCGGCCGTCGGCGCGGTCGTAGACGTTGACGGTCAGCTCGTCGACGGGGCCGGTGGAGAGGTTGTGCGCGGTGGCCGGGGCGCCCGCGAAGTCCAGGCCGTAGTCGAACGGCATGACGTTGACCAGCGGCCCGACCAGCGCCCGGTCGGCGCCGAGCAGTCCGAGGTCGCGGCGGATGTCCTCGTACCGGTAGCGCTGGTGGCGGCGGGCCGCGCGGATGCCGAGGACGACCTGGCGGGTCAGTTCGGCGAAGGTGGCGCGCGGGTCCGCGGTCAGCCGCAGCGGCAGCACGTTCATGACCATGCCGGGGACGCGCAGCGCCACCGAGCCCATGCGGCCCATCATCGGTAGCCCGAGGACGACCTCCTCCGCGCCGGTGGCCCGGGACAGATACAGCGCCTGGGCGGCGATCAGCACTTCGGGCCAGGTGGCGCGGACCGAGGACGCCAGTTCCTTGAGCCGCTCGGTGCTCTCGGGCCCCAGGCAGGCCGTGCGGCGCAGGTGGGTGCGGGAGGGCAGGGCGGTGCGCCCGGCCAGGTTGACGGCCTCGGGCCGGTCGGCGAACGCCTCGTTCCAGTACCGCCGGTCGGCCTCGTACGGGTCCGAGGCGCGGTACGCGGCGTCGTCGGCGACCAGGTCGGTCAACCGCCCGAAGGGGTCCGGGCCCACGGGCTCGCCGGCCGCGAGCGCCGTGTAGACCTCGGCGGTACGGCGGGCCAGCAGCGAGTAGCCGAAGCCGTCCATGACGATGTGGTGGACGCGCTGGTACCACAGCCAGCGGGCGTCGCCGACCCGGAACAGCGCGTGCGCGAACAGCGGCCCGGCGGCCAGATCGAACGGTTCGGCCAGGTCGGCGCGCATCCAGGCGCGCGCCGCGCCGTCCGGGTCGGCCTCGGTGCGCAGGTCCGCCAGGTGGAACGGCAGCGGCGCCGGGCCGGTGGTCAGGGGAAGCTGGCGGGGCCCTTCGGCGGCCTCGACGATCCGGACGCGCAGCGCGTCGGCCTCGGAGACCACCTGGTGCAGTGCGTCGGAGAACAGCGCCGGGTCCACCGGCCCGTGGATCTCCAGGTACTCCGCGGTGTTCTGCGCGGGGCTCGCCGGGTCCAGGGCCTGGGCGTACCAGAGACCGGTCTGGGCGGCCGTCAGCGGCAGGCCCTCGGAGGTACGGCCGCCGTCGGCGGTACGCGAACCCCCGGCCGTCGGGCGGCCGTCCGCGCCGGTGTCGAGCAGCGCCCTCATGAGCCCGCGCCCAGGATGCGGGCCCACGCCTCGATGGCGGGCTGCTCGGCGAGGTCCACGAAGCCGGCCCGGGTGCCGTGGTCGCGCCGCCATCGTTCCAGGAGCGCCATGATGCGGACCGAGTCCATGCCGTAGTCGACGAGGTTCTCGTCGACGGGGATGTCGGCCGGGTCCTCGCCCAGCACATCGGCGACGTCCGCGCGCAGGTGGTCGATGGTCAGTGCCATGACAGGTGGTTCTCCTTGGGGTGGGGCCGGTGGTGGCTGGGGCCGGAGCGCCGGCGTGCGGCCGGGGCTCCCGGGTACGGGCGGGCGCCGGGCCGGGCGGGGCGTGTCCGTCCGGCCCGGCGCCGTCCGTCACTTGGCCATGGCCTTCTCGATGTCGTCCAGGACGGACAGGGCCGCCAGGCCGCCGCCGAGGCTGGTCCACTTGGAACCGTCGATCTCGGTGGCGTGGCCCTTGCCGACAGCATCGAGCTGCCGGTAGGCGGGCTTGGTCTTCAGCTCGGCGAAGAGGTCGGCGTCCTTGCCCTTGGCGGCGAGGGTGCCGATGAACAGCCAGTCGCCGTCGATCTGCTTGATGTCCTCGTCGCTGATCGGGGTGGAGTGGCCCTGCCCGCGGTCGTTCTGGATGCCGGGCCGCTTGAAGCCGAGGTTCTTCAGGACGTCGCTGATGAACACGCCCTGCTGCATCACGGCGGTGCCCTTGGCGGAGTAGCGGGCGACGGAGACGGTGGCGCCGGCGTTCGGGCCGAGCTTCTTCTTGAGGGCGGCGGCCTTGTTCTCGTATCCGGAGAGGAAGGCCCTGGCCTCGTTCTGCTTGCCGAGGACCCGGCCGGTGAGGTCGAGCGCCTTCTTCCAGTCCTTGTCCTTGCCGATGGTCACGACGGTCGGTGCGACGGCCTTCAGCTGCTGGAGCACCTTCTGGTCGGCGAGCTGTCCGGCGAGGATGACGTCGGGCTTGGCGCGCAGCACCTTCTCGATGTCGGGGCCGGTGACGGCGCCGACGACCGGTATGTCCCGGGCGCGGTCGGCGAGGTAGCCGGGGGCGCCCTTCTGGCCGCGGCCGGCGGTCAGGCCGATCGGCTTGACCCCGAGGGCCAGCGACGAGTCGAGGTCCAGCTCGCTGAGCGCGACCACCTTGGCGGGCTTGGCGGGGACCTCGACCTCGGCGCCGGTGGCGTCGGTGACGGTGACCTTGCCGGCGCCGCCGGTCTTCGCCTTCTCGGGACCGGACTCGTCTCCTCCGCAGGCGGTGAGGGCCAGCGCCAGGGCGGTGGTGACGGCGGCCGCCGCGGTCAGGCGGACACGCGGCAGGGAGTGCGTGGACATGTCTGTGGTCTCCGAGTGGTGAAGTCCGGCGCCGGGTCGGCGTTTGACGGAACAGCTGGTGCGGGGCACGCCGGGAAGACCCGGGTGTGCGGGCCTGCCGGGCGGCGAAAGCCCCGGTCAACCCTTAGGTTAGGCTAACCTTATGTTGGTTGCGCAAGAGGCCGGGGCCCCCGCGGGCGACACCCAGCCCCCTCCGTCACGGAAGCCCGGTCACCGCCGGCGCATCCCGACCGCCGCGGTCGCGCTGACCGCACTGCTGGCCGTCCTGGTCCTGCTGTCCCTGCTCATCGGCACCGGATCCAGCCCCCTCGCACGCGCGTGGGACTTCCTCATGGGCGACCCGACGGCCCGCGCCGACGCCCAACTGCGGCTCGCCGTCCTGGACGTACGGCTGCCGCGCACCCTCGCCGCCGTCCTCGTCGGCGTCTCCCTCGGCGCCGCCGGCTGCCTCCTCCAGGCCGTCACCCGCAACCCCTTGGCCGAAACCGGGCTGCTCGGCGTGAACTCGGGCGCCGCGCTCGGCGTCGTCATCGGCCTCACCTACTTCGGGGTGGAGTCCTCCTACGCCCTGCTGGGCTGGGCACTCGTCGGCGGCATGACCGCCAGCGCGGTGGTCCTGCTGCTGGCCGCCTCGGGCCGGGCCGCGGCGTCACCGCTGCGGCTGGTGCTGGCCGGCTCCGCGCTCGGCGCCACCTTCCACGGCATGACCTCGTACGTCCTGCTCAGCACCCAGTCCACGTTCGACACCTTCCGCTACTGGACCATCGGCTCCCTCGCGGGCATCAAGACCTCGGACACCTACCCGCTGATCCCGCTCATCGTGACCGGCCTGCTGGTCGCCTTCGGCGCCGCCCGCCCGCTCGCCGCACTCGCCCTCGGCGACGACAGCGCACGGTCGCTGGGGCACCGGCCCGGGCTGGTCCGGGTCGTCGTCGCCGGAGCGGTGACCCTGCTCGCCGGATCCGCGGTGGCGCTCGCCGGACCCATCGCCTTCCTCGGTCTGATGGCCCCGCACGCCGCCCGTGCCGTCACCGGCCCCCGGATCGCCGCCCAGCTCGCCCTGTCGGCACTGATCGCCGCCGACGTGATGATCGCGGCCGACATCTTCGCCCGCGTCGCCATCCGCCCCTGGGAGACCCCCGTGAGCGTGCTCCTCGCCTTCGTCGGCGGGCCGTTGCTGATCTGGATCGCCCGCTCCCGGCGGCTGTCGACGGCAGGGGGCACGGCATGAACGCACGGACACCCGACATGCCGGACACGGTGCCCGCCACGGCCGTCTCCCCCGCCGCTTCCCCCGCCGCGGACGTGACACCCCCCGACAGCCTCGTCATCCGGACCGGCGCCTTCTCCTGGCTGTTCCCCCGCCGGGGCTCGCTGGTCGCCGTCGCGCTCGGCGCGCTGATCGTGGTCCTCGTAGCGCTGGGCACGTTCGCCAGCTCCACCGGCATGAGCCTCTCCGAGACGCTCTCCGGCCTGTTCGGTACGGGCGACCCCGCGACGGTGATGCTGGTCCAGGACTTCCGGCTGCCGCGCATCGCCGTCGGCGTCCTGGTCGGCGCGGCCCTGGGCATCGCCGGCTGCCTCACCCAGACACTGGCCGGCAACCGGCTCGCCACCCCCGACGTCATCGGCGTGAACGAAGGCGCCACCGCGGCCGTCGTCGCCTCCGTCGTCGGCTCGTCCACCGGCATGATCGGCGAGTGGTGGCTCGGGCCGGTCGGCGCGGTGCTGGCCGCCGCGCTCGTGGTGCTGTGCGCGGGCGGCGCGGGCCACCGGGGACACCGCGTCCTCGTGGTCGGCATCGGCGTGTCGACGGTCGTCGGGGCCGTCACCGACCTCGTCATGTCCCGCCAGAACGACAACACCGCCGGCGGCGTCTTCCTGTGGACGGTCGGCAGTCTCAGCGGACGCGACTGGTCGGTGGGTACGCCGCTGCTGCTGATCCTGCTCGTGCTGCTCCCGTTCGCCCTCGCCGCCGGCAACCGGCTGCAGCTGCTGCGTTTCGACGACGACACCGCCTCCGGGCTCGGCGTACCCGTACGGCGGGTCCGCGCCCTCGCCCTGGCGCTCGCGGTGGTCCTGTCCGGCGTGGCCGCGGGCATCGGCGGCCCCATCGCCTTCGTCGCGCTGGCGGCCCCCGTGCTCGCCGACCGGCTCGGCGGCCGGTCGCGCGTACCGGTGCTGGCGTCCGGCCTGGTGGGCGGCGCGCTGATCGCCGGTGCCGACGCGCTGGGCCGGGTGATCGCCCCCGTCGAGATCCCGGTCGGCGTGGTCACCAGCGTGCTCGGCGGCCCGTTCCTGCTGTGGGTCCTCTTCCGCTCGGACCGGGGCGCGGGGCGGCCGTGAGGGCCGGGGGGGGCGGGCAACCCGCCGGGCGGCGCCGTCCGGCGGGGCCGCGCCCCACGCCCGCCACCGGGTAGGACCCGGCAGGCCCCCGGCGCGTCACACGGTGGTCGGCTGCTTGCCGTCGTGGAGCGCCTCGGCCATGGGGGAAGCGCCGTCGATGACGAAGGAACGGATCGAGTCGAGGTACGCGGTCCGGTCGACGCGGCCGTCCCCGTCAGTGTCCAGCGCGTCGAACGCGGACGCCGCGTTGCCGGGCGGATTGCCGAGCGCCGCACGCAGCCGGGTGAACTCCGCCCGGTCCAGGGCGCCGTCCCCGTCGGTGTCGGCGAGATCGAACAGCGAGCCCAGCGCCTGCCGGCAGACCTCCTCGAAGGCGTCGGCACCCGCCCACGTCGCGTACTCCTCGAAGGTCACCTTCCCGTCGCCGTTCGCGTCCATCGACGCGTACACCCGCTCGTGGGCCGTGCGGGCGACGACGACCAGCGGATCGTCCCCGCCCCGCCCCAGCGCCGCCGCCGCGTGTACGGGGCGGGCCAGGTACTCCTCCCGGGAGATGACGCCGTCACCGTCCACATCCAGCATGGTGAAGATATGACCCTTAGCGGTGGTGGCGTCCATAAAAGTTCCTTTCGCGAAGACTGGCGTCCCGTCACTGCCCGCCCCCTTTCTCCGCGAAACACCGGGCGCGCCTCTCTGCCCCCTCCCGCTCACCGCCGGGACCGCACACGAAGGCCCCGGCACGAGCGGGGCGACGGACCACCCGGGTGCCCCGGAGAGAATGCGGGCGCCGCGAAGAACGGTTGTGCTGGAGATCCAGGTACCCCGTCCCACAGGAGTGATCCGCATGCGCGTACGTCTCGCCCTCGCCGGTGCCGTCCTCGCCGCGGCCGCAGTCGTTCCCGCGGCGTCCGCCGCCGTGGCCCACGACGGCCCGGCAGGCGCCTCGAAGGCCGACACCAAGCCCGGCACGGCCGGCCCGGCCGACACGGAGTTCGCCGCGGTCCCCCAGGCCAACCGTGAACTCGTCGGCCGCATCATGACCGGCCTCGCCTGACCCCGCCCCGGGCGCCGTCCGGATGGACCGCCGTCCGGATCGCCTGCACGCCGACGACGACGCGGCACCCTTCCGCAACGCTTTCCCGAAGAAGGGCGACGGCCTGTCGCACCTGTCTGGGCGGCCCCCTGCGGCAGCGGCGGGGAACGTCAGGCGGCCTGTACGGGGCGTGCGCATGCCGTGGAGGGCCGCCTCGGCGACGCTGTCGTCCGGCAGCAGGTTGAAGGTCGGCCCGGCCAGGAAGACCGCCCGGAACCGCCGTGACAGGCTGAGGGCTTCCATCCGCTGATGTGAAGGGTGACGGCGACGCCCGCCTCGTCGGCCCGGCGGCGGCAGCGCTCCAGCATGTCCGCGGAGGAGTCGACGCCTTCCACATCCAGTCCGCCACGGCGCAGGGCGAGCAGCGGGTCGCCGTCTCCGCAGCCCAGTTCCAGGGCCGGGCCGCCCACTTCGCGTACGAAGGCCGCATAGACCTCGGCGTCCGGGGAGAAGGACTTCAACAGGGCATGGGTCTCCGCGACGAGACCGGTGTAGAAGTCGGCTGGGTCCATGGATGCGCGTCGGTCCTTCCCGTCGGGCGAGTGATGTCGGCAGCGGGTAGGCCCCACGGGGTCGAGGCCGCCAACGTATTGGGGCCCGCTACTTCGCCAGGTACCCCCCGTCCACCACATGATCGCTCCCCGTCACGTACGACGCGTCGTCGGACACCAGGAACGCGATGAGGGCGGCGACCTCGTCCGGCTGTGCGGTGCGCCGCAACGGGACGGAGGCGATGAGGTGGTCGGCGGCCCCGGGCGGCAGCGAGGTGACCATCGGGGTGTCGATGACGCCCGGTGACACCGACAGGACCCGGATGCCGTGGTGCGCGTATTCGCGGGCCGCGGTCCGGGTCAGGGCGAGGACGCCCCGCTTGGCCGCGGCGTAGGCGGCGTGCCCCCGGAAGGCCGAATGGGCGGCGATGGAAGAGAGGTTGACGATGACGCCGCCCGTCGCGGCCATCGCGGGGAGCTGGCAGCGCATCGCGTGGAAGACGCCGTAGAGGTTGACCTTCAGTACGGTGTCGAAGTCGGCGGGCGCCAGCTCGGCCAGCGGGGTGAGGGGGCCGCTGATCCCTGCGTTGTTGACCGCGATCCGCAGGCCACCGCCCAAGCCGGCGGCCTCCTTGACGACGCCGGTGACACTCTCCAGGTCGGTGACGTCGACCCGGCGGGCCAGGGCGGTGCCGCCGGCCTCGGTGATCTGTCCGGCCACCCGGGCAGCGCCGTCCTCGTCGAGGTCCGCGGCCACCACCACGGCTCCCTCCGCGGCCAGTCGTTCCGCGCACACCGCGCCGATTCCGGAGGCGGCGCCGGTCACCAGGGCGACCCGGTCCCGCAGCCGGCCGTGCCGCGTTCCGTTGCCGTTCGGCTGGTTGTGCGCTGACATGTGCGGCTCCTGTTGGACCGATGGTGGGGTGGCGAGGTGGCGGGCGGGTGTGGTCAGGACGGGCGGGCGTGTGCCGTGAGCGGCAGCCGGTCCGGGCGCAGGACGGTGCCGACCAGGGTGCGTACGGGGGCGGAGGGGACTGGTACCAGACGCCGGTGCGCGGTGAAAGCGGCCATCGCCAGGGTCAGTTCCGTCCAGGCGAAGTCCTCGCCGATGCACAGCCGGCTGCCCGCGCCGAACGGCAGGTAGGTGTGGCGCGGCGGCTTCGCCGTGGTGTCCGGCGGCCAGCGGTCGGGGGCGAAGCGCTCCGGGTCCTCGTACAGGTGCGGGTCGTGGTGCAGGGCGTACGGGCTGAAGAACACCTCGGCGCCCGGGGTGAGCCGTACGCCGCCGAGCGTGACCGGCCGTACGGCGCGGCGCATCAGCAGCCACGACGGCGGGTGCAGCCGCAGGGTCTCGGTCAGCACCTGCCGGGTGAAGACCAGCGCGGGCACGTCCTGGAAGCCCGGTGGCCGTCCGGCGAGGACGGTGTCCAGCTCCTCGTGCAGACGCCGCTGGACGTCGGGGCGGCGGGAGATCTCGTACAGCGCCCAGGCCAGGGACGCGCTGACGGTGCCGGTTCCGGCCAGGAAGAGGGTGATCAGCTCGTCGGTCACCTCGGTGTCGGTCAGAGCGCCTTCCGGGCCGTCTCCCGTTCCGTCTCCCGGGCCGTCCGCGAGCAGGAGCATCGAGAGCAGGTCGCCGCGGTCCCGGCCGTCGGCACGGTAGGTGCCGATGATCCGCTGCTGGACGGCCACCAGTCTGCGCAACGGTCCGGCGTCCGGCGGACGCCACCCCGGCAGCAGCGGGAGGTGCTGCGCCCAGGCGTGCAGCGGGGACAGGGCGAGGCGCATCGAGTGGTACTTGACGGCCAGCCAGTCCTTGACGGCGGCGCGCAGTTCGGGGTCCTGGGGGTCCGCGAAGAGGGTGCGCAGCAGGACGTCGAGGGTCAGGCGGTGGATCTCCGGCACCAGGTCGAGCGTGGCGCCGGGCTCCCAGGCGGCGGACCGGGCCAGGGAACGTTCGGACATGACGCGGGCGTAACCGGCGATCCGGTCGTGGTGGAAGGCGGGCTGCATCATCCGGCGGTGCCGGAGGTGACGGTCACCGGTGGCGGTGATCAGCCCGTCGCCGAGCGGGACGCGCAGTGCGTCGAACATCGCGCCCTTGTCGAAGGAACGGGCCTGCGCGGTCAGCAGTTCCCGTACCAGCTCAGCGGAGTTGACGACGTGGACCGGCCGCGGGCCGATGTAGATCTTCGTCACCGGCCCGTGCTGCCGCTGTTCGCGGACGAAGCGCAGGGCGTCCCGGCTGAGCCGTGGGGCGTGCCCTGCCAGCGGCATCCGGCCGGGAGGCACGGGCGCTTCGACGCGGGCATCGGCGGAGGGACGTCCCGGGCGCGCGGCCGGCCGTGCACCGATCCTGCTCACGTCGCTCCCCCTCCCGTCCGGCCGCAGGTCAGCTCCCCTTCGTACGGTCGCGGGGAGTCACCTCCCGCCGCGTCACGGAGGCGGCGCTGTCCCGCGAACAGGCCCTCAACGGCGAACGCGTGAGTGTGCGTGGGGAAGTGCGTGAGGAGCGGCCGCGGTCCGTACATGAGCGGTACGCCCGGCCAGGTGCCGTCGGCGCGCTGGGTTTCCACGAGGTGGGTGAGCCCCCGTGCCCAGAGGTCCTCGTCGGGGAGGCCGCCGCGTTCCAGGGCTGCGAGGGCCAGGCCGGTGGCGGCGGGAGTGCTCGGGCCGCCCGCTTCGACGGGCCAGCCCCCGTCGGGGTTACGGGTCTCGGCGAGCCTGTGGGCCGCGGGGTGGCCGCCCGGCGGCGCGGGCGTGTCGAGGGCGGGGAGGACTTCGGCCGCGGCGTACGGGAGGCCCCGGTACCACCCGGCCTGCCAGCGTCCCTGGCCGTCGAACCGTCGGGTGAGCCAGGCGCGCGCCGCGGACAGGTCCACGCGGTGGCGGCCGGAGTGACAGGCGAGCGCGGTGACGACATGGGCGATCACGTCGTCCACCGGCGGGTCCCCGGCGGACTGCCAGGTCCGCCAGAGTCCGTCGTCCCGTTGCTGCCGGGCCAGGTGCCGCAGTCCGGCCCGTACCGCCCCACCGGTAGCGCCGCTTGCGCCGCCCAGGGCGATCAGGGCGGCCCCGGTGGTGTCGTTGTCGGACTCGACGCCCAGGCGGTACGGCCAGCCGCCGTCCGGGTTCTGCGCCGCGACCAGGAACGCGACGGCGGCGGACAGCCCGTGCCGGTCGAAGTCCGCCGCGCCCCGGAAGGCGCGTACGATCAGCGCGGTGTCCCAGACGTCGCTGGTCGAGAAGCGCCAGGTGCCGTCCGGGTGCTGGCTGCTGAGCAGGTGTTCCGTACAGCGGCGGGCGGCAGCGGTGCCGGGCGCGGCGGCCTGGAGCGCGAGCGCCGCGAGCGCCGTGGTGACCGGGTTGCCGAAGAAGTCGCCCGACGGGGACTGCTGGTCGGCGATCATGCGGGCGGCGTGCCGGACGGCCGTCCGGTCCCCGAAGTGTGCCGCCACCAGGGCGTGGGCGGACCAGAGTTCCACCCGGGACCAGCGCTTGAGCTGCCCCCGGGCGGCGACCGCGGTGGCCAGTTGGGCGCGCAGCGCGTCGGGGCCGGTACTGCCGTGGGCCGTCCGGCCGGTGTGCAGGGCGAGGGCCTGGAGGAGCCGGGCGCGGGCCGACAGCGCCGGGTCCCCGAAGGAGGGGTGACTCACGTCGACGGGACCGCTGTTGCCGAGGGCGAGGGACAGCAGCGCGCTCTCCACGGCCTGGGCCACCGGATGGTGGTCCTGGGGAGCGGCACCGGCGGCGAGCCACGCCCTGCCCCGCTCGACGGCGCGGCCGGCGCCGGGGTGCGGTGAACGCGCCAGGGCCAGCGTGCACAGTGCGGTCTCGGTGACGCGAGGGGCGGGGCCGGCGAGCCATGAGCCGTTGTCCCGCTGGGTGGCGAGGACGTGCCGGGTCGCGAGGGCGAGGGCGTGGTTCACCCGTGGCGCGAGCGTGGGCGACAAACCAGCGACCGGTATGTGCGGCAACGAGCATCCTGCTGACATCTTGCCTCGATTTCTGCTGGTCCCGCTTGTGCTTCGTACGTCCGCGCCATCAGCGCGGTGGACGGCTCCGCCTGCTGCCGGGTGACCGGTGGACGACCGGGCAGGCCGGCCGCGGGTGCGCGCACCGGACCTGGGGCGTACCGGGGGACGGGGCGGCGGACCGGGCCCGAGCACGCGGGACGTAGCCTGACGGTGTGGACACCTCGCTGCCGGCCGGCCATCCTCCCCGGGAGATCGTCTCCATAGCGGACACATGCTCCGCCGCGTTGCAGAACATGCCACGCCTGGAAAACTGGCTCAAAAGGCTCGGTTTGCCCGTGGACACCGCGCTCGTTCCCCTCATGTGTCTGCAGACCGCGTTCTTCACCCCGTGGCTGCCGCCCGACACCTGCCTCCGGATGTCGCGGCTCACGGTCTGGCTGATGGCGATCGACAACGTCCTGGACGCGCCGGGGACGCCCGGCTCCGCGGTACCGGACTGGCCCGCGGCCCGCGTCCGGGTCTGGCACCGCGTCCTCGACGGGCAGGGCGACAGCGGCGACGACCCCGTGGCGCGCGCTCTGGCCGAGATCACCGGCGAGGTGGCCGGAAGCGGGCGGCCCGAACTCGTCGCCGTCTGGCGGGAAAGCATGCATCAGACACTGATCGGCATGCGGCACGAACACGAGGCGGCCCGGACGGCGGCCGCCGGCGGCGCGGCGCCCCGGCTGACCGACTATCTGCGGCACGGCGCCTGGAGCATCGGCGTCGAACAGCAGGTCACCGCCCTGTGGGCGCTGTTGGACGAGCCGGACCTGCCCCGGCGCCTGCCGGTGCTGCGCGCCGCGCTGCGCGAGGCCGCGATCGCGATCCGCCTGCTCAACGATCTGCGCGGGCACCGCAGGGAGCAGGCCGAGGGGAAGACCGACGTCCTGGCCCTCGGCCTGACCGAACGCACGGCGTACGAGCGTGCCGGGGCGGGGCTGGAGAACTGCCGGCGCGCCCTGGCTCCGCTCAGCGGGGCCGGGTACGGTTCCGCGGTGGCACTGGAGCGGGTGGTGCTCTGGCACGCGCGGATGTACCACCGCTTCGACCCCGTACGGCCCGGCCGGGCGGCCGCCCCTCCCCTGCCGGGCAGTACCGCGCGCACCCCGCCCGTCCCCCCGCCGAGGAAGGCCCCGCCCATGGGTACCGAGCAGGAAGTCCTGGACGCCGTCGCGTCCGGCGGCACGTACGACACCGCACGGCTCGCGGACCTCTTCGACCGGCTCGAACCGGTCGACACCGCGTTCCTGATCGGCACCTGGCGGGGCGGTGCTTTCGAGAACTCCAGCGAGAACGCCGCGCTGCTGGCGAAGATGCGGTGGTACGGCAAACGGTTCACCGACGCCGAGCACGTGGAGCCGCTGCTGTGCCGTGACGAGGACGGGACGGTGTACTCGTACACGGAGATGGGGCTCGCGTCGCTGCGTGAGGTCGTCCACCGCGGCAAGCAGTCCGCGGCGATGGTCTACGACCAGCTGCCCGTCATCGACCACTTCCGCCGGCTCAGCGACGACGTCCTGCTGTGCGTGATGGACAAGAAGGGGGACCCGGAGGACTTCTACTTCCACCTCACCCGCGTACCGGATCCTGGGGTACGGGCCTGAGAGCCCGCGTCAGACCGCCGGCGACCGGGACGCCGGGACGTTCGGTCCGCCGGGCCCGCCACTGTGATCGTGCCAGGCCGGCGCCAGGCGGCGGGCCGCTTCGGTCAGCCGGCCGGTGTCGGCGACGAAGTGCAGGCGGAGGTACCGCCTGCTGCCTCCTGAGGCGTCAGGTCCCCTGCCGGGCAGCACGACGACGCCGTGGCGCAGGGCCGTCCGCGCGAAGGAGTTCCCGTCGCCGTGCGGCAGACGCGCCGAGAGGGTAGTTGCAACGCCCCGAACGCAGCGGGCGGTGAAGGCACTTGATGCCCGGGGAAGGCGAGATCCGGGCGGTGCGGTGGGGAACGCGTAGCCGCTTCGAAGCCGTCCAGACCGACGGGAAGGGCCCGCAGGCGCAGCTGTTCGTACGCGGCGACGACCGTCCCCCGGCCGACGGCGAGCGTGGACGCCAGGACGCGGTCGGACGGCAGCGCCGTACCCGGCGGCAACTCGCCCTCGTCGACGAGGCGTCGCAGGCGCACGGCGAGCAGCAGATGCAGCGGGCCGCGGCCGGCCGACCACCGACCCAGGCGGTCGGCCAAGCCGGCTGGGCTCATGGCATGACCACACACCACGAAGGCCTGCACCACCTCGCTGCGGTATCGGTCCCCGATGCCATCGCCGGGTGCCGCGGCCCTCCTGCGGGTCTCAACTCAGGCGTGGCACCGCTTGGCCTTGTAGTAGTACAGCGTGGCCTTCTTGTCGTAGGCCCGCGACTTCTTCAGGTAGGCGCGCGCCTTCTTCTTGTGGCCCAGTCCCATCTCGTGCCGTGCCGCGGCCTTGTACGTCTCGGACTTCTCCTTGTACTTGTCCGCCTTGTGCTTCAGTACGAGCGGGTTGCACTTGGCCTTCTCGGCGGCGGGCACCGAGGCGGAGGCGGTGGCGGCGGGCCGCTGCGCCGCACTCGCCGTGGACGCGCCGAGGGCGACGGGGCCCGTCACCGCCATCGCGGTGACGGCCACGGACGTGATGACACGGCTGACGTTACGCATAGGTTCAGGTCCTCCGTTTCGTCGGTGGACAAGGGACACGGCACACACCGCCCCAGTTCCCTTGCCATGATCAGCAATCCGTACGGTGCTGACGTTACGGGGCTGCGAAGGACCTTAGGGTCAGCACCGCTCAGAAACATGCGCCCGTGAACCCAAGGCGCGTGAGCCCTTGGGCTCTTGACAGACGGAGCGGGACAGGGACACGGGACGAGGGGCCCGCACAGGCAGAGGAACTGGACGGCAGAACCGTCACTCCTCCCCGTCCTCCGCCGCCTGCCGCGCCCGCTTGTTGCGCGCGCCCACGACCAGTGACGTGGCCGCTCCGGTCACCGCCAGCGCCACCGGGACCATCCAGCCGCGGTTGACGGAGTGGCCGAGTGCGTGGTCGAGGGAGATCCGGCCGGGCCCCGTGATGCCGAGACCGGTCGTCGTCAGGCCGAGGAATGCGGGGTGCTCGTAGCCGCCGCTCTGCGCGAAGAACCCGTTCGGGGCGTGTACGGCGGCGGCGCCCGCCATCGCACCCGCCGCGGCCGCACCGGCGGCCGGGGTGGCCAGGCCGAGGGCCAGCAGTACGCCACTGCCGGCCTCGGTGAGCCCCGCGACCCTGGCGTTGGCCTTGCCCGGCACGTAGCCGACGGACTCCATGAACTGTCCGGTGCCCTCGATCCCACCGCCGCCGAACCAGCCGAAGAGCTTCTGCGCGCCATGCGCGGCCAGCACTCCGCCAGCCCCCACGCGAAGGAGCAGCAGGCCGAGGTCACGTCGGTCGAAACAGGTCACGATGGGCTCCCGGAGCAGCTGACAGGGGCGGTCCCTCCCGCGTGCCCATCGTCCTCCCCCGGTACGCCAAGGGCTCGCCCACTCGGCCGTTCGGGTGGCGGGTTGCCGAGCCCGGGCCTTACTGGAACCACTTCCTGAGGACCTACCCGGCCTCCCCCGGCTCGGGCCTCCCCTACCTCGGCCGGGGCACGGGACTGGGCACAAGGGGGCTGCTGCCAGACCAGCCGCAGCGCGGCGAGCCGCCCCTCGGCAGGGCCAAGCCGACACCGATCGCTTCGCCTTCCGCGTCCGCACGCGGCCGGGCTTCGTAGACGCAGGTCCGCCGCCGCGAGCACAACCTCCTCCCACGCTGCTTCGGCAAGCTCAAGAGTTTCCGCGGCGTCGTCACCCGAGACGAAGAGACATCCCCCTACGAAGCAGTGATCACACTCGCGTCACTCCTGCTCCGGGCAAGATCCGTTTGACGAGACGCCCTGGTTCGGCGGTGTGTCGTCCAGTTCCCTGATCTCCGCCTCGTTCAGTTCCAGTTCGGCGGCCCGGGCCGAGTCCTGGATGGACGCCGGGCGGCTGGCCCCCGGAACCGGGATCATCACCGGTGAGCGGGCCAGCAGCCAGGCCAGCGCCACCTGCTGCGGGCTGACGCCGCGTTCGGCCGCGATCCGGTGGAAGGCCGTACCCACGGAGGTCGGGCCCGAAGCGCCGTCCAGGGAGCTGCGGGAGATACCGCCGAGGGGGCTCCACGGCAGGAAGGCCAGGCCCAGCTCCGTGCACAGCAGAAGCTCGGCCTCGCTGTCGCGGACGGCCGGGGAGTACCGGTTCTGTACGGAGACCAGCCCATCGCCGAGAATCGCGTGGGCTTCGTGGATCCGGCCGGTGTCCACGTTGGAGATCCCGGCAGCGCGGATCGTACCCGCGTCGAGCAGCTCGCGCAGCGCGCCTACTGAGTCGGCCCAGGGGACGGCCGGGTCCGGCTTGTGCAGCTGGTAAAGGCCGATTGCCTCGCCACCGAGCCGCTTGAGCGAGGACTCGGCGGCGCGCTTGAGGTGTTCGGGGCTGCCGGTGACCGTCCAGCTCCCGTCGCCGGGCCGGCCCCGCCCGCCCTTGGTGGCGACGAGAACGTCCGAGCTGTCACCGCTGTAGCGGGCGAGGGCGCGGGCGACGAGAAGTTCGTTGTGACCGGTCTCGCCGGCGTGCCAGTGGTAGCTGTCGGCGGTGTCGATGAGCGTGACGCCGGCGTCGAGGGCCGCGTGGAGGGTGGCGACGGCACGCTCTTCGTCCGGGCGGCCCTCGATGGACAGCGGCATGGCCCCCAGGCCGATGGCGCTGAATGTGGTGTCTGCGACCGTGCGGTACTTCATGGGTGTGCTCCTGGTCAGGCGGCAGGTATGGCGCATACGGCAGGTACGGGCATGCCGGATGCGGCGAGGGCGGCCTCGTCCCCGCGGTCGGCGATGCGATGTCCGGCGTCCGGGGGTGGCAGGCCGGAGCCCCGGATGATCGCGGTGACCCGCTGGTCGGCCGTATGCGGTCGTTGGACCAGGACCGTGCCGAAGTGCCGGCTGCCGCCAACGCCGTAGATGCTGTGCATGCCCTCACCCTGGCAAGCTGGAGGCGTCAGCAGAAGTGCTGGCTTACTGCGCACGTATTAAGGATTACTGTTGATCGACGTCCAGCGGCTGCGGATTTTGAAAGCGGTGGCCGAGCACGGCAGCTTCAACCAGGCCGCCGCGGCCCTGCTGATCACCCCTTCAGCCGTCTCCCAGCAGGTGGCGGCCCTGGAGCGCGCCCTCGGCACCCCGGTCGCGGCGCGCAGCACACGGGGCGTCACCCTCACCCGGGCCGGTCAGATCATGGTCGAGGCCGCGGAGGCGGTCACCGCGGAACTCGCGCACGCCAAACAGCAGATCGACCGGCTCGGTACGGGCCGGACCAGGCTCACCGTCGCCACATTCACCAGCGGCGGCAGATTCCTACTGCCCGGTGCCCTGGTCCGGCTGACCGCCGAGCATCCGGACGCCGAGATCCACGTCGTGGAGGGCGAGCCCGAGGTCACCCTGCCTCTGGTCCGGCAGGGCACAGCGGACCTCGCGCTCGCCTACCATTTCGACGGCCCGCTCCCGGTACGGCCCGGCGACCGTACGGGCATGGAATGGACCGAGCTGCTGGACGATCCGCTGTACGTCGTCCTGCCCCACAACCACCGGCTGGCCGGCCGCGACTCCCTGGACCTCTCCGAACTCGCGGCCGAACCCTGGGTGCTCGGCTGCCGCAAGACCGAGACCTACCTTCGGCGCTATGCCGAACTCGCCGGCTTCGAACCCCTCGTACGAGGGAGCACGACCGACTACTTCTTCGCCTGCTCGCTCGTCACCGCGGGCGTGGGGATCTCACTGGTTCCGGCCATCGCGTTCACCCCGGCGCCGGCGAATCTGCGCACCGTCCCGGTCACGCCACCGGGTCCGGCCCGCCACATCGGCGTCGCCACCGCCCGCAGCCGCCACCAGCCCCACGTCGCGACGCTGATCCGGGCTCTCCAGGAGCAGGCCTCGTCCTTCGGCGGAAGGTGACCGACGAGCCGCGTCGTCTGCCGCACCGTGGCGTAGTACCTGCCCACGGCTTGAAGCAGGCAGCCCGTGGCCTTCAGAAGCTGCGGCCGGGCTGGGCGACAGAAGCGAAGAGCGGCGGTTGGTTCTTCCGACACTCACAGGTGTCTCATCGGGTGCCTCTTCGCCCTGCCTCCGCATCCGCCCTTCCACGTTGAGCATCGATACGCCGTCCGATAGGAGGGCCGAGGAGACCGTTTTGGCCGGCAACGGCGCGCCCAGTCGTAGTACCGAGGACCTTTCGCGCCGGCGCCGGCACTCTGACGATGCCAAGCCGTGACGGGCAGCCGACCGGCAACAGTGTCCGCGCGAACGGCAGTGCGGCCGTGGTTGATGCTCACCCGCGTCGAGCAGGCGACAGCCAGGACATAGCCGGTGCCGCGTGCCTCAAGGGCGGCGAGGAGCCGCGGGTCCTGGCCATGGGCTTCGTCGCCGGTCACCCAGGACGCAGCGATTCCGGCGTCCAGCGCTGCGGCGATCATCTCCCCGGCCGGACGGGGCTTGGTCAAGAACCGCACTTCGTCAGGTATCCCGGCAGCGTGGCGGCGTTCGGGATCATCGGCACATGAGCGCTCGGGCAGGGGCTGGGCTATGCCGTGCGGCCACCGCACGATCTTCAAGAGTCCGCACAGCCCTCGATGATCACGCGATGGCCGTACTCGTTCCCCGCCGGGTCCGC
This sequence comes from Streptomyces sp. NPDC030165, assembly GCF_055573595.1. NCBI lineage: Bacteria > Bacillati > Actinomycetota > Actinomycetes > Kitasatosporales > Streptomycetaceae > Streptomyces > Streptomyces sp. NPDC030165. Next base: position 235,106 of record NZ_JBVIBD010000009.1, read on the forward strand.
GGCAAGATCGCGACCCCGGACTGAGGTGTCAGGAGTGATCGAACAGACTGACTACGCTCTGCGGTGCTTCCCGGCCGAAGAAGTTCTCTAGGTTCTTCGCCGAGCGGCCGGCGGCGTCGCCACTACGCAGGAACAGCCGCTCTTCGTAGGAGGTGAGCGCGGCCTCGATGTCGGGTAGCCCAACCAGCTTGCCCGCCAGATCGGCGCCGTCGTACATGGCGAGGTTGGCGCCTTCGCCGGCGAAGGGCGACATCAGATGCGCGGCGTCGCCGACGAGCGTCACGCCGGGCACCCTGTCCCATGTGAGCCCGACGGGAAGGGCATGGATGGGGCGGAGCCACGGTTCCGCGTCGCTCTGTGTCACGAAGGCGGTGAGCAGCGGCGACCAGCCATCGAACTCGTCGGCGACTTGACGCAGGCCCGCGGACGGGTCACCGAAGTCGATCGTCCTCATCCACTCCTCGGGCTTGTTCAGTGCCACGTATCCGCGCACGCGCCCGTCGGCGTAGCGATGGGCGATGATGCCTCGGCCCGGCGCGACCGCCATCAGCGTGCCGCTGCCGATCGCGGCCACGCTCGCCCGAGCGTCGTGGCCGCCTGAGGCGAGAGCGATCTCGATGAAGCAGGTTCCGCTGTAGAGAGGCTTGGCGGGGGTGAGCAGCGGACGCACCTTCGACCAGGCACCGTCCGCGCCGATGACGACGTCGGCGCGCGTGGCGGAACCATCCGCGAAGGCGAGGTCCAAGCCGCCCTCCACATGGCGCCGGACCGAGGCGAGCTTGTGACCCCACCTGATCGTCCCGGGCGCCAGCGAGTCGATGAGCAGGCGCCTCAGTTCGCCACGGTCCACCTCAGGACGGGCCGAACCGGGGTCCGCAGGCATGTCGAACAGCATCGTGCCGTGGCGGTCGACCACACGCTTGGCGTCCTCGCCCGGGCGGACCAGAGTGAGGAACTCGTCGTACAGACCGGCTGCGCGAAGCGCTACCTGGCCGGTCTCTTCGTGGATGTCGAGCAGGCCGCCTTGCGTACGGGTCGTCGCCGAAGTCTCACCCTCGTAGACCGTAGCGGCGACGCCGTGAGCCTGAAGCACCCGGGCGAGCGTCAGTCCGCCCAGTCCCGCTCCGACAATGGCGATGGTCTTCTGCATGCTGCGCTCCTCAGTCGCGCCGGCACACGCCGGCGGTGGTCAGTGCCGGAAGCGGACGGGATGCCCGATCTCAGCAAGGAGACGCTCAACGATCAGAACCATCTGCATCGATGTACGAGCGATGTCCGGCGGATGGGCCTGCGGGACATCGTTTTTCGCGACCGAATGACTATAGCCCGGCGTCGGCCTCGCGGCAGCCGGAGCCACTCACGCCGCGACCCACCGCGCTGCCAGGCCCATCATCGACAACCGCCTCGACCGGCTCGGGGGTGACGCTGGGGCGCTACGGGAAGGCGGGGCACCCGCCCGCTCTGGTACATCTACGCCACTGGCAACAACCCGACGCAGCCACTCCCGACGACGGAGGGCTCACTGGATAGATCACGAAACCGGACTGGAGTATCGGACGCCATTTCATTTGGTGATGCGGCAGTGGCATATGAGGTCGCTGCGATGGCGGTGAAGGCTGAGAAGTGCTCGGACTTGCGTTCGTAGCGGCGGTGGAGGCGCCGGCACCCCGAAAGCCAGGACACTGTGCGTTCCACGACCCGGCGATGCCGGCCCAGGCGCTGGGAGGAGTCAGTGCCCTTGCGGACGATGCGGTGTCGGATGTGCCGTAAGGAAAGCCAGCGGCGCAGGTGGGGAAAGTCATAGCCCTCGTCGCCGTGGAGCTTGCCGACACCACCCGCTCGGACAACTCCCACAGATCATTCGGCGCCGTCCGCTCAACAAGCGAAGAAGTCACCGTTCCAGGCTGCCGCAAGATCACGCCAAACGAAATGGCATCTCATTCCACCGCCCGCAGCCCGCGCTCCGGTGCCCGCGCGCCGTCGTCGAGTTCGCGCAGGAACCAGGTGAGGGCGAAGCCGGCCAGCAGCACGGCACCGGCGGCCAGGAACATGACGTGGAAACCGTGGGCGAAGGACTCGGTGACCGGCTGCGCCAGTCTGACGTCGATGCCGTGGAGCGCGGAGGTGTCGTCGAGGTCGATGCCCGTTCCGCGGCCGGACTCGATCATGGCCAGGAAACGGTGGTTGGCGGGGTCTCCGGTGACCGCCGGATCCGTGAGGACGCCCTCGAAGCGGCGGGAGCGCAGCAGGTCGGCCAGGTGTCCGAGCGACACGGCGAACATCACGGAGAACAGGACGGCGATGCCGGTGGAGCCCCCGATCTGCCGGCACAGGCCGGACGCGGCGTTGGCCACGCCGAGTTGGCTCTTGGGCGCCGCGTTCTGCATGGCCAGGGTGATGACGGTCTGGGACAGTCCGATGCCGGTGCCCAGCCAGCTCACGATCAGGGCGATGCTCCACATCGGGGTCGCGGCGCCGACGGTGGCGAGGGTCAGCAGCGCCCCGGCCATGGAGCCGAGGCCGACGACGGCGAGCTTCTTGAACCGGCCCGAGGCGGCGATGAGCCTGCCGGACACCACCTGGGAGGCGATGGTGCCCACCATGAACGGGATCACCACCAGCCCCGCATCGGTCGGGGTCCGCCCCTGCACGAGCTGGAGGAACAGCGGCAGGGTGGTCACCGTACCGAAGATGCCCACGCCGATCGTGAAGTTGACCGCCGAGCACAGGGCGATGCCGCCCCGCCGGAAGAGCCGGAGCGGCAGTACGGCCTCCTCGCCGCGCCGCAGCTCGACCGGGATGAACAGCGCCAGCCCGGCGGCGCCCAGCGCGAAGAGGGCGAGGGAGGCGGGCGCGGTCCAGCCCCAGGAGCGCCCCTGTTCGGCCACGATCAGCAGCGGCACCAGGAACAGCGCCAGCGCGGCGGCGCCGAGCACGTCCATCCGGTGCTCGCGGCGCTCGTGCGGCAGGGCGAGCGCCTTGCGTACGGTGACCAGGGCCAGCAGTCCCAGTGGCACGTTGAGCAGGAACACCCAGCGCCAGCCGGCCACGCCGAACACCTCGCCGGCCTCCGCGAAGGCCCCGCCTGCCAGCGGGCCGACGACACTGGCCGCCACCCAGGCCATCTGCAGGAAGGCGAAGTAGCGGCCGCGCTCCCGCACCGGTGCCAGGTCGGCGACCACCGCGGTGGGCAGGGACATCAGTCCGCCGCCGCCCAGCCCCTGTACCGCCCGGCAGAGGGCGAGTTGCGCCATCGACCCGGCCGTGCCGCACAGGACGGACCCGGCGACGAACACGGCGATCGAGATGAGGTACATCGGCTTGCGCCCGTAAAGGTCGGAGAGCTTGCCGTAGAACGGCATCGCCAGCACGGAGGCGATCAGGTACGCGGTCGTCGCCCAGGCCTGCTCGGTCTGGCCTCGGAGGTCGTCCGCGACGGTACGCATCGCGGTGGCGACGACCGTCTGGTCCAGTGCCGCGAGAAAGACGGCCAGCAGCAGCCCCGACATGGCCGTCAGGATCTGCCGGTGCGTGAACGCCCCGCCGGCCTGCGTCGCCTCGTCGGCGGTGCCGGGATGCGCGGATGACACGGTTCCTCACTCTCCGGGCCGGTGGTCGCGGCTCCGTCCGCACGACCTGGTCGCGGTCGGCGCCCCGGCCGGACGCCGAGCGTAATCTCCGGAACGGATTTCGACAAGCCCTTGTCATTATCGCGGCGGGGCGACCTCCGGCAGGCCGTTCCAGGAGGCACGGGCACCCGCATACGTCCGGGGATCTACGCTGTGGCCATGGATTCCTCACCCCCTGACGTGGACGCACTGATCGAGGTGACCGCCGAGGTCTTCGCGGTCAACGGCCGCCTCCTGCGCGAAGGGGACCGGCTCTCCGCCCACGCGGGGCTCACCTCGGCACGCTGGCAGGTGGCCGGACTGCTGCTGGACGGCCCGTCGACAGTGGCCCGCCTGGCCCGCGAACGGGGGCTGCGGCGACAGGCGGTCCAGCAGACCGTCGACCGCCTGCGGTCCGAGGGCGTCGTGACGACCCGCCCCAACCCGCAGGACCAGCGCAGCCCGCTGGTCGAACTCACCCCGGCCGGGCGGCAGGCGCTGGACGGTCTACGCCCTCTGGAACAGCGCTGGCTGGAGCACCTGGCCGGGAACATCCCGCCCGAGGACATGCATGTCGCGCTTTCGGTGCTGCGCCGGCTGCGGGAGAACCTGGATGCCCGCCCGGTGCTGGAGCCCGGCCCGGGACAGCAGCCCTCCTGACCCTGGGCGCCCCGTTCCCGGCCCGCGCACCAGCACTTCCGCCTCCTCCGGCACCGCATCAGGAGCTCGTACGTGATCCCCCGCCGCACCCTGCTCATCGCCTCCACCGGCATCACGACCGCGGCCGCCGCGACCGCCCCTGCCTCCCCCTGGCCCCGGACGTCCCGGCCCGGCGTCCGCAAGGCCGGCCTCGAAGCGCTCCACCTGGCGCCCGCCCGCGACCAGGTCGCCGCACTGCGCCGCCGCGAGATCAGCAGCCGTGACCTCCTGGAGCAGTACCTCCGGCACATCGCGCAGGCCAACCCCCGCGTCAACGCCGTCGTGACCCTCGACGCCGACGCCGCGCGCGCCGCCGCCGGCCGGGCCGACCGGCACCTCGCCGAGACCGGTGAGCCCCTCGGTCCGCTGCACGGTCTTCCGATGACGGTCAAGGACGCCCTGGAGACCGAGGGGATGCGTACCACCAGCGGCTCCCCCGATCTCTCCGGTCATGTACCGGACCGGGACGCCGACGCCGTCGCTCTCCTGCGTGCCGCCGGCGCCGTCGTCATCGGCAAGACGAACGTGCCGGTCATGTGCCAGGACATCCAGACGTCGAACCCCCTCTTCGGGAAGACGGACAACCCGTACGACCGGACCAGGACCGCGGGCGGCTCCTCCGGCGGCGCGGCCGCCGCCGTCGCCACGGGCCTCACCAGCCTCGAAGTCGGCTCCGACCTCGCCGGATCGCTCCGCCTGCCGGCCGCCTACTGCGGCGTGTACGCCCTGCGGACCTCCCGCGGCGCCGTGCCGGTCGTACCCACCCGCGGCCACATTCCCCGGCTGCCCGGCTGGGCCACCAGCAGCGACATGCTCACCCTGGGCCCGATGGCCCGTACGGCCGACGACCTCGGCCTCCTCCTGGACGTCCTCGTCGCGCCGGCCCCCGCCGACCGGCCCGGATGGCGGATCGGCCTCCCGGCGCCCGCCAAGAGCGACTTGGCCCGGTACCGCGTCGGCGTCTGGGCCGACGACGCCTTCTGCCGCATCGACGCCGACACCCGCGCACTCCTCGAACAGGTCACCGCGCTCCTGCGCTCCGCCGGCGCGAGCATCGACGACTCCGCCCGGCCCGTCGGCTTCGCCGAGAGCAGCGCCCTGTTCCAGCGCCTCCTGTTCGCCACCGGGTCCGCCACCGCCACGGACAGCGCGTTCGCCGCCGACGTGGCAGCCGCGGAGAAGGTACCCGCCGACGACCCCGCCGGCCTGTTCCTGCACTCCCGGACGATGCGGCACCGGGACTGGTGCGTCGCCGACGAGGCGCGGCACCGGCTCCGGGAGAAGTGGGCCGCCTACTTCACCGGGCACGACGTGCTGATCACCCCGGCCGCGCCGACGGCGGCCGTCCCCGACCGGACCGGTACTCCGCCGCCACAGCGGTACATCACGGTCGACGGCACCGAGCGCCCGTTCTTCGACCAGACGAGCTGGCTCAACCTGGCGAGCCTGGTGGGCCTGCCGTCCGTGGTCGTCCCGGCCGGGCGGACCGCCGACGGGCTGCCGCTGGCCGTCCAGATCATCGGCCCGTACCTGGCGGACCGCACACTCCTGGACATGGCGAAGCACCTCGCGCGGCTCCTCCCCGAGCCCGCCAGGCCGCCCGCCCACCCGGTGTGACGTTGCGGAGCGTAGCGACGAGCGAGTCCTTGGAAGCGGCGCAGGCCCTCACACCGGACGGACATGGACCGGGCCGGCGACCGGCCCGGTCCATGGGGTGGTGCAGCTGACCGCGGTCAGTACCGGTCGGTCATTTGTCAGTACTGGATGGTGTGGTTGCAGAGGATGCCTCGGGCCTTCGCGCCGGTGTCCAGGCCGTAGGCGGGCCGGTCGGTGGCGAAGTACTCGCGGAAGCTGGACTGCGCGTTCCGGGACATCATCGTGTTGCTCCTCATCCAGCCGCCGTCGACCTGGGACCACAGATCGACCAACGCGAGGGCGGCAGTGGGACGGCCAGGTCGGCGTCTCGACGTCGGCCTGCGCCTTGACGTCCACGGTGAGGGCGGCCTGTTCGCCAACGGCGGGCAGGCGGTCGAGGGAGGCGGTGACGCCGAGGCAGCTGAGGGGGGCTTCGGAGTGCTGGTCCGCGGAGCGGATGGTGCAGGTGCCGCTCGGGGCCGCCGGGGTGGTCGTGCCGAATGCGGACGGCACGACGACGACGGCCAGGCAGGCACCGACGCCTGCCAGTGCGGCCGGCGGGACAGGCTTCAGGGCCCGTCTCTCCAAGGCCCGTTTCCGGGACATGGGTAAACCTTTCCGCAGCGCACACGGCCAGGATCCGGTTGGCCAGTTCCGGTCCACGCGGGCACCGCTGCGGGGGAGTTGCGCACTGCCCTCCGGGGCGCCGACGCGTCCGACCAACGCACCAGGCACTGACCAAAGCACCACCCTGGGTGACAGCGGCCGAAACCCAACACCATGACCCGCACACGTCATCCCGCCCACGAAAGCCGTCGGGCAGGATCGAACTGGCGGCTACGATCAGGGGCGTTGCGCCGCAACAGGCTGGCCGACGCCTACCGGCGCGCGCCTTGAGGACGGCTCGAGCTCACGTCACGCGGCTACGTACCGTGATGACTGATCGCCGACGAACACGTCCCCCGCGTCGATCCCGTGAGCCGCGGCCCGGTCGCTGATCCGCTTCCCGGCCAGGGGCGTACGCACGGACCGGGATTGATGCAGTCGCTCGTCACGCCGCACCCCGCGCCTTCCATCGCGGTGCCTTTGCTCAGTCCCTCCAGGGCGCGCTGTGTAGCGACTTGGGCGGCCTTGAAGGCACTTGAAGGCTCTCGCCCGTAGCCCCGTGGACACGGGAGATGGTGACGACGCGGCCCCAGAGCCGTCCGCGTACACGTGCGGCAGCATGCGGCGCGACAGCGGGAGCGGTGCGGTGAGAGCAAGGGCTCAGCCGCCGTACCCGAAGGGCGCCACCCGGCCCCGGCTCGGCAGTCCCCACAGACCGGCGCAGGCGCGCGCGATCTCCAGGAGCGTCATGTCCCGTCCCGCCGGGGCCTGAAGGTCGATGCCGAAGGGCAGGTCCTGTTCGTCGCGGACGGCGGGCAGGGTGACGGCGGGCCAGCCGACGATGCTCGACGGGTCGGTGTTGCGCAGGAGGGCGGGGAACGCCGGGACCGGGCGGCCCGCGAGGAGGATGCGCTCGCCGGGCAGCAGGCGCGGCGCGGTCACGGGGGCGGTGGGCAGGATGAGGGCGTCGAGCCGCCGGTCCGCGAGATGGGCGTGCAACAGGGCGTCGAGTGCGGGCCGGTGGACCGTCAGCGCCTGCTCGTAAGCGTCCTCGGTCGGCCCGTGGCCGGGCAGCGGGCGCAGGAGGTCCGCGACGTCCGGGCTGGCGATCCGGGCGGCTACCTCGGGGAAGCGCAGAGGCAGCCCGTGCTCGCGGAGGTACCCGTCGAGGGCGCGGGACACCTCGTACAGGGCGATGGGCAGCCCGGCGGCCGCCACGTGGGCTTGCGTCCCGTCCGGCAGATCGTCCTCGACGATGGTGGCTCCGGCGGCGTCGAGTTCGGCGAGCCGGGCGTCCAGCGCCGCGCACAGCGGCAGGGGCATGCCGTCCCGGAACGGGTGCCGTGGAGCGCCGAACCGCAGGCCGCGCAGCACCGTACGAGGTTCCGGCAATGCCGCCGGGTGCGGAGGGCCGGAGGGGCTCGTGCCGCTGATGACGGCGTCCAGGAGGCAGACGTCCTCGACGGTGTGCGCCATGACGCCGATGGTGTCCCGGGTCCACGACAGGGGCAGGACTCCCTGAGCGGGGTAGCGGCCGGTCGTCGGCCGGAAACCCACCACCCCGCACAGGGCGGCCGGAAGACGTACGGAACACCCGGTCTCGGTGCCGAGCCCGGCCGTGACGAGACCGGCCGCCACGGCTGCCGCGGTGCCACCGCTACTGCCGCCCGCTATCCGGTCGGGCCGCCAGGGGTTGCGTACCCGGCCGTACGCGTGATTGTCGCTGGTCGCACCGAAGGCGAGTTCGTGCATGGCGGCCTTGCCCAGGACGACCGCTCCCGCGTCGCGCAGTGCCCGCACCACGGTGGAGTCACGCACCGGGCGGTGCCGGCGCAGTGCCGGCGTTCCGCCGGTGGTGGGCAGTCCCGCGACATCGATGTTGTCCTTGACCGCCAGCAGTACGCCCCGCAAGGGGAGTTCGGTGCCGGTGGATTCGGCTCCGTCCCGCCGGTCCGGAACTTGGTGATCTGGCGCCTGCCGGTCTTGCGCCGCTTCGTCCGTCATGGCTGCCCGGTCGGCGCGCTCGGCGTCGGCGAACACGGCAGTGGGGTCAACGCTGATGAAGGCGCGCAGGTCACGCGCGTGGGACAGGCGGCGTGGCGTCAACGCCCGGGCTGCGTGTTCCCGGGCCGTGAGCCGTCCCGCAGCCACCTCGGCGGCCACCTCGTACGCCGTCCGCGGGGCGGGGCCTCCGTCAGCGGTCATCCCGCCTCCTCCCGAGGCGTACCGATCAGTGCCGGTGGCCCGGTAGGCAGAGCGGCAGATGCGGCCACGGAGCCCTGCCGCCCGTCCGGACGGACCGGTCCACAGCGGCCGGGCGTGCCGACCAGTATGGCACCGCCCAGGGGCGCTCCGCCTCCCCGACGGCCAAGGGCTTCGTCTTCCTCTCCAAGGGCGGGAACAAGCAGGGGGCGCTGTTCCGGGGGAGTTCAGGAGCAAGGCGCGGTCGGTGAAGGCCGTCGGGGTGGACCAGCCCGTCGACGGCTCGGACCAGCACCGGCAGTCGCTGGTCCGCCGGGACCGACCTGGTGGTCACCCGCTGGCGTCCGCCAGCGAGGTGACGAGGTCGGAGGCGGTCAGCAGCCCGACCGTACCCGTGTCCAGGCCCGCCGGGTGCAGTGCGTACACCTCTGCCCGCGCGGGCAGCGGGACGTCGCCACGCAGCAGGTACGCCAGCCGCGCCCGGCCGAGGTCCGGGGCCGGGCCCGCGCCGTCGTCGGTGGCCGGAGTGCCGATCCGGCCGGCGAACGCCGCGGGGTCCTCGTCGTCGCGCCGCCGGTAGGTGCTCGTGGAGCCGTCGTGATGGCGTACGACGACGGTGCTCGCGCGGGCGGCGGCCTGCCAGGTGGCCAGCTCCCCCAGGCCGACCCGCGCGCCGGAGGTGAACAGGCCGGTCAGGCCGCGGCCGAGGGTGGCCAGGACGTCCGCGTGGCGGTGTACGGCGTGGTGGGTGCCGGTGACTCCCTGGGCGATGTCGAGCCAGCGCATCGTACGGCCCGCCACGTCGACCACCATCGGGACCGCGACGCGGGCGCCGCCCGTCAGGTCGAAGCGCTGCTCGACCTGGCGCGGGTCGAACACCGGGCCCGCCTTCCCCGGCCGGTCGCGGACCATCAGCCCGGCGAACGCCTCGGCGAGTTCTTCGAAGGGCACGTTGTTGAAGGCGAAGACCACGGCCACGACGTAACGGACTCCGGCGGCGGCCAGCTGCTCCAGGTCGAGGTCGACGAACTCGGCCGCGCCCCGCGGCGCCGGCGCACTGGTCAGGTCGCCCGAGTGCACGGCGGCGGTCCTGGCGTAGCGCAGGTTGGTGTAGTCGCAGGTGCCGGTGTGCTGCCAGTCCGCGGTGTACATCGCGACCGACAGGTCCAGATCGGTGCGTCCGGAGGCGGCGCTCTCCATCCAGTGCAGGAACAGGCGGAGCGTCCGCCCTTCGGGCACGGGCAGTTCGCTGCCGCGCGGCAGGGTCACGAGCGCGCGCGAAGCGGTCCGTTCCGCGAACGGCGCGATCACGCCGTTCAGCGCCGCGTCGACGAGGGCCAGTTCGACCGCCGGCCGGGTGGCGGCACGCCGCAGGACCTCGCCGGTCAGGACGGCCACCGTACGGCCGACGGCATCGTCCGGCAGCGGGGCGCGCTCGTCCTCGACGATGTGCGCCCTGGCGTTGCCGCCCTTGGGGAAGAAGACCCGGTCGTGTCCCGCGGTCGCGCGGGTCCGGATCTCGCCGAGCGCCGAGAGGAGGACGGCCGGGGACACCCGCCGTACGGCCTTCTCCAGCGCGGCCAGAACGGTGTCGATGCCGTCGTCCGCCAGGCGCAGCAGGTGGTCCAGGCGGCGCAGCAGTTCGCCGGGGCGCTGGGCGAGCAGCGTGACGGCGGTCGTGAGGTCCCGTCCGGCCAGGGCGGTTTCGACCCGGCCGGGCCAGTGCGGCAGGCGGACCCGGTCACCGGAGGCGTCGGCGTACGACAGGTGCTGCGCTGCTTCCCGCAGTCGCTGGGACAGGGCGTCGTCGGTGAGCCGTACCTCGCGCAGTACGGCGACGGCGAGCGCGGCCCGCGGGTAGCGCCCGGCGTACTCGAAGGGGTGCAGGCGCTCGGCGGCGTGCTTCCACGCGGCCGGGTGGCGGCGCATGTCCTCGACGGCCAGGGCCGGTTCGAGCCGGTCGAGTACGGACAGCAAGGCGCGCCGCAGCGGGCGCGGCACCTGGCCGAAACGGGGTACGTCGACCAGGCCGGCGTCACCGCCGGAGCGCACGACGAGCAGTCGCAGCACGTCGGTCGCGGTGTCCATCAGCCCGGCCGCCACGGGGAGCGTCACGGCGTACGCGGCCGGGTCGGCGAGCAGCCAGGCCAGGACGCGCGCCTTGGTCTCGCGGCCGGGGAGGGTGCGGGGCAGCCAGGTCAGGTCGGTGCGGTCGCGGGTTTCCAGGAGGGTGTGCAGGTCGTCGGTGTCCTGCGGGCCGAGCGCGCCGGTGCGGGCGAGAAGGGTGCTCAGCTCACGGCCTGCGTCGGTCGTACGGGCGGTGAGGTCACCGCCGTGGGCGAGGACGCGCAGGCGGTCCGGCAGGGCCCGGCGGGAATCGGCCGCCGGGCGCGGCGCCCGCGGGCGCAGGAACGGTTCGTCGGCGTCGAGGCGGCGGTTGCACACGGGGCAGGCGGAGTAGTCCGTACCGTCGAAGCACACGCGGCACACCAGGTGCGCGCACGGCGAGAGAGCGTGCACCGAGCCGTCCGTACCGCACAGGACACACGGCTGCCGGGGCGCCTGGAGCAGCACCGACAGGACGCGGTCCACGTACAGGGCGAACGTGTCGGCGGGCGTGGTCTGCGGAAAGCCGCGGAAGAGCGGGGTGTGGTCGCGGTCCGCCCCGAGGCTCGCGTCGACGGCCGCCAGGAGGGTGCGTCCCGTGTCGGTCAGCGCCTTGGCGTTCATCGCGGCCAGGGCTTGCCGCAGGCTTGCCGACATCAGGTACCCGCGGTCCAGCAGATCGGCCTCCAGCAGTTGGACCCCGGCCAGGCCGTCCACCGCCGACCAGGCAGTGTCCGCGCTCTCGGTGGCGGTGGCGGTGGCGGGCAAATAGACCGCGCCACGGCGGGACAGCAGCACCGCAGCGAGGCCGCGGCGGCTGTCGGTACGGGTCGAACTGGTGGTGATGGTCAAGGCCGTTCCTCCCCCACCCGGCGGAAATCCCGGGCGCCGGCGCGAAACCGGTCTGCGAAAACCGGTGCCGCGCGCATTCTTACGAGATGTGGGCACGACGGGGTGGGCCGGCTTTCCGTCGCGGCATTGACGAGGAGACGAATCGCAGGCACCCCGTGCCGCACGCGGCGAAAGTATCAAGCCGGTACGGCCCGTTGCATCCGCATTCTGCGGCGCCCGCCGCCGTACACGGCCCGTCCGCTTCCGAAACACGCAGTGCGGAGAAGACATTGACGCGGGGCGGAAAGGGAGCGCACTCGATTTCGAGGAAAGAAGAGAAGGAAGCACACTGCGGAGCCGCCCCGCGGCGCACACATTACCAAGTACGGGAAGAGGTGCCCAACGGATTTCCGGTGGGGGCTCGTACGCCGCCGGCCTCCCGGCCGCCCTTGGCTGCGGCAGACACGAACCTAAGCAAGCGGATGACTTGCCTAAGCCTTGTAGGCACGTGCACACTCGTATTCGGCAAACGGAAGGAAGGCCATGGCACCACGCGTAGGGCTCACCACGGACCGGCTGACTCAGGCCGGTGCGGAGCTGGCCGACGAGGTCGGCTTCGAGGAGGTGACCGTGTCGGCGCTCGCCCGGCGGTTCGGCGTGAAGGTCGCGAGCCTGTACTCGCACGTGAAGAACTCGCACGACCTCAAGACCCGGATCGCCCTGCTCGCCCTGGAAGAACTCGCCGACCGGGGTGCCGCCGCGCTGGCCGGGCGGGCGGGCAAGGACGCCCTGGCCGCGCTGGCCAACGTCTACCGCGACTACGCGCGGGAGCACCCCGGCCGGTACGCGGCGGCGCAGCTGCGGCTCGACCCGGCGACGGCCGCCGCCAGCGCCGGTGGCAGACACGCCGAGATGACGCGGGCGATCCTGCGCGGGTACGACCTCACGGAGCCGGACCAGACCCATGCGGTCCGGCTGCTGGGCAGCGTCTTCCACGGATACGTCAGCTTGGAGCTGGGAGGCGGGTTCAGCCACAGCGCCCCCGACTCGGACGAGACCTGGACCCGGGTCCTGGACGCCCTCGACGCCCTGCTGCGGAATTGGCCCGCACCCCAACTGCCCTGACGGAACACTTCGATCGACAGGTTGAGCCCATGCACACCGACGACAACTGGACCGACACGCCCATCACCGCGGACCTCCTGCGCGGTGCCCTGGAGCTGGAGCGCACCGAGGACGGGGTGCTGCCGCACCGGCTGCCCGCCTGGGCCCGCGCCCAGGGCAACGACGGACAGCTGGCCATGGCCGAGTCCCAGCCCTCCGGCGTACGGCTGGCCTTCCGCACCCGGGCCACCGCCGTCGAGCTGGTCACGCGGCCCACCAAACGGGACTACGTGGGCGTCCCGCCCCGCCCGGACGGCGTGTACGACCTGGTCGTCGACGGCCGGCTGACCGACCAGGCGAGCGTGCCGGGCGGCAACACGCTGACCATCGACATGTCCGCCGGGACCGCCGAGCACCGGCCCGGCCCGGCCGGCACCCTGCGCTTCGCCGGCCTGTCCGGCGACCTGAAGGACGTCGAGATCTGGCTGCCGCACAACGAGACGACCGAACTCCTCGCCCTGCGCACCGACGCCCCCGTCGAGCCCGTGCCGGACCGGGGCCGCAGGGTGTGGCTGCATCACGGCAGCTCGATCAGCCACGGTTCCGACGCCGCGAGCCCGACCACGACCTGGCCCGCGCTGGCCGCCTCCCTGGGCGGCGTGGACCTCGTCAATCTGGGGCTGGGCGGCAGCGCCCTGCTCGACCCGTTCACCGCCCGTACGCTGCGGGACACCCCCGCGGACCTGATCAGCGTCAAGATCGGCATCAACCTGGTCAACGCCGACCTGATGCGGCTGCGTGCCTTCGGGCCCGCCGTCCACGGGTTCCTCGACACCATCCGCGAGGGGCACCCCACCACGCCGCTGCTGGTCGTCTCCCCCATCCTGTGCCCGGTCCACGAGGACACCCCGGGGCCCAGCGTCCCGGACTTCTCCGGCCTCGGCGCCGGGCGGCTGCGGTTCCGGGCCGCGGGTGACCCGGCGGAGCGGGCGAGCGGGAAGCTGACCCTGAACGTCATCCGGGAGGAGCTGGCGCGGATCGTGGCGCAGCGGGCGGCCGGGGACCCGCATCTGCACCACCTCGACGGCCGCGAGCTGTACGGCGAGGCGGACGCCGCCGAGCTGCCGCTCCCCGACGATCTGCACCCGGACGCCGCCGCCCACCGCCGGATCGGTGAGCGTTTCGCCAAGCTGGTCTTCGCCGAGGGCGGAGTCTTCACGGACCGGGGCACCGGCGTCTGACGCGGCTCCGCCGCCGCTTTCGAGCGCCTTACTGCTGGTAGGAGGCGAACATGGCGAGCAGGCGCGCCAGGCCCCGCTCGCTGAACATCAGCTCCAGGTTGGCGGCGGACTCCGCGGCAGACGCCTCGCTGCGCGGGAACAGTGCCTCTTCGTAGGCGGCGAGGGCGGCCTCGGTGTCGCCGGGGTGGGCGGCGATCGCCCGGCCGAGTTCGGCGCCGTCGAAGAGGGCCAGGTTGGCGCCCTCCCCGGCGAACGGGGACATCAGGTGGGCGGCGTCGCCGAGCAGGGTGACGCCGGGGACGCGGTCCCAGCGGTGGCCGACGGGCAGGGCGTGGATCGGGCGCGGGACGAGCGCGCCGTCGGCGTCGGCGATCAGCGCCCGCAGGCCGTCGTCCCAGCCGTCGAAGTGGGCGAGGACGGCTTTCTTGGCGGTGTCGGTGTCGGTGTCGAGGCCGGGGGCGGCTTCTGTTCCGGTGCCGGTGTCCGCACCCGTGCCGTCGACTTCGCCGGCACCGGCGAAGTCGACGGTGCCGGCCCAGTCCGGGCCGGTCTTGAGCGCCGTGTAGATGTGCAGGCTCCCGTCGGGCTCCCGGTGGGCGAGGATCCCGCGCTCGTCCCCGAGGCAGAAGAAGGAGCCGCCGCCGACCAGCGCGGCGCTGTCCGGATGACGGGTGTCGGCGTCCAGCAGGTCGGATTCGACGAAGGAGATGCCGGTGTAGGCGGGGACGGCCTGCGAGACCAGCGGCCGGATCTTCGACCAGGCGCCGTCGCCGCCGACGAGCAGGTCGGTGGTGAAGGCGGTGCCGTCGGCGAGCGTCACCTCGTGGCGTCCGCCGCCCAGCGCCCGCGCGCCGGTGACCTTGCTCCCCCAGCGGACAGTGCCCTCGGGCAGGGAGTCCAGCAGCAGGTCGCGCAGTTGGCCGCGGTCCACCTCGGGGCGGGTGCCGTCGCCCTCGTCCGTTTCCCGCAGCCGGACGGTGCCCCGCGGGTCGACGACGCGCAGGGCCTCACCGCCCTGGTGGACGAGGGCACGGAACCGGTCGTGCAGGCCCGCGGCGTGCAGGGCCGCCTGGCCGGTGTCCTCGTGGATGTCGAGCATCCCGCCCTGGGTACGGACGTGCCGGCCGGCTTCGAGTTCGTAGATCACCGCGTCGATGCCGTGTACGTGCAGGACGCGGGCCAGGGTCAGGCCGCCGAGGCCCGCGCCGACGATGGCGATGCGGTGGTGCGTGGGGGACGCGGGGGTGGGACTGGCGGTCATGGTCATGCTGGGATGTCTCTCCGTTCGGTGACGGGACGGCTGATGCGGTGGCGTACGTGGAGTGGGTCCGGGACGCGCCCGCGGGGGTACGCGGAGGTGCCTCAGTGCCGCCGCGGAGTGGTCTCCATGCCATTGACGAGGAGGCGGAAGAACCACGTCAGCCGCTGTTCGCCGGTCCCGGAGAACAGGTCGTCGCCGAGGGCGGCGATCCGCGGATACGTAAGGGGCGTGGCCTGCCGCAGCGCGCTCACAAGTGCCTCGTGCTCGCCCTCGGCGGCGGCGTCGCGGTCGCGGACGGCCTGCTCGGCGGCGGTGGCGGTGGCCACCTGGAGCAGGATGTCGACACCCCAGGCGGCCTGCGCGTCGGGGACTTCGCCCTCGTGCAGCAGGGCGAGGACCGCCTCGACCAGGGCCAGGTAGTTCGCCCCGCGGGGACGGGCCACCAGCGCGGACTGCGCCAGGCTGGGGTGCTGGAAGAGGGTGTGCGTGTAGGAGCCGAGGAGCGCCACCAGCCGGTCGCGCCAGTCGCCGGACGCACGGACCGGGGTGAGGTCGACCTCGCCGAGAAGTTCCTCCAGGACCGCGGCGTGCAGCTCGGCCGTGTTGGCCACGTACACGTACAACGAGGCGGGGCCGGTGTCGAGTTCCTGGGCCAGGCGGCGCATCGTCACCCGCTGCAGCCCTTCGGACCGCATCAGGGCGACGGCGGTGGCGACGATGCCCTCGTAGGTGAGGGCGGGCTTGGCGGGCCGCTCACGGCGGCCGCGCGGGGCAGGGTTGCGTGGAGTCACCCCGTCACCGTAACGAACACGTTCGTGACGAACAAGTTCGTCAGGATGCCAGGTGGGCAACCGACGGAGAAAACGCGCTGGTCAGAGGGTTTTCAGGAAGCTCCCGACGATCTCGTTGAACTCGTCCGGGCGCTCCATGTTGGGGTAATGGGCAGTACCGTCGACGGAGACCGCGCGGCCGTTCCTGGCGGTCCGGACGAGGCGCTCGGCCATCCCGACGTGGTCCGGCGCATCGATACCGCCGTTCACGGCGAGTACGGGAACCTCGATACCGGCGGCCCGCTCCCACGTGTCACGGACCGGGTCGATCAGGTTGGGCTCGCCGCTGCTGTGCTTGAGCAGCGTGCCCCTGGTCATGTCGCGGAGCTCGTCCGCGACCTCGGGGTCGACATCATCGAGGCCGCGGTGCGGCCCCGCGGCGAAGAGGGTGAACGCCTCCACGCCGGCGTCCAGATCACCTTCCGACATCGCCGCGTGCCAGGAGGCCATGGTCCGCGTGGTCCAAGGGTCGGAGAAGTGCGGCTCACTGGTGCCCGCGCCGCTGACAACCAGGCCGCTGACCAGTTCCGGATACTCCAGCACCGTGTCGACGGCGGTACCCGCCCCCATCGAGACGCCCACCAGGATCGCCGGGCCGGTGTCCAGCCGGCGCAGCAGCCCGGCGAGGTCGTCGGCAGGCCGGAACGGCCCGGTCGCGTTGGCGGAGCGGCCGTGACCGCGGGCGTCCGGGGCGAGGACGCGGAAGTCCCCGGCGAAGTACGGGATTTGACGGGACCACATTCGGTGATCGAGGAAGCCGCCGTGGAGCAGGACGAGAGGGCGGCCATTACCGGAGTCGTGCCAGAAAAGGTCATCCATGACAACCAAGGTGTCACAAGCGAGGGGTCATGACAACCCGGGTGTCATTTTCTGGAGGAAGGCGGGCGGGGCCAGGTGAGGTGCGGGCGCACGTCCGGCAGTCCGCCGGAGCCTGACGCGGGCTCAGTTCACATCCACGTCGTCGAGAGAGTGCAGCAGGCGGGAGAGGACCCGGACGCACGCGGCGACCTCATCCTCCGTGAGACCGGCGCCGGCCTGGCGCAGCGCTGCCCGTTCACGGTCGATCACGGCGGTGATGGCGGCCCGGCCCTTCGCGGTGAGCGCGATGAGCGAGGACTTCTTGTGAGCCGGGTTGGGCAGCAACTCGACCAGGCCGAGTCCGGCCGCGTCGTTGGTCATCCGCTGCACGAACTGACGGCTCAGCGCCTGGGCCCGGCCCATCTGGGGCACGGTCATGGGCCCGTCCTCCCGGAGCATGTTGAGGACGGCCCGCACCCCCACCGACAGCCCTTCGAGGGGCGCATCCTGCTCCACCTTGCGCTGGGCCCGCCGGTACAGCGGCCCCACCAGGTTGAAGACCTCCACGAACCGGTCACCCGGGTCCCCGGGCGCCTGACTGCCGTTCTCCTCGCTCACCCTCCCATCATGACACCTCGGTTGCCACGTGGGAATTGCGGTGCGGGTGACCGGCCCCGCTGGCTAGGTTGGCGGGCGTGAGCGATGCGTCGACCGACTTCCGTACGCTGCTGCCCGCCGACGGTGCCGGGTGGGCGCCCGTCATGGACGGGGAGTCCGAGGCCGGTGTCTTCCGTTCCGCGGACGGGAAGCGGTACGCCAAGTGTGTACCCGTCGGCCACACGGCGTCGTTGGAGGCGGAGCGGGACCGCGTCGACTGGCTCGGCAGGCAGGGCGTCCCGTGCCCGCGCGTGCTCGACTGGCGCGTGAGCGCCGACGGTGCCGCGATGGTGACCACCGCCGTCGAAGGCGTCCCCGCCGACCGGGTACCGGCTCCGGAGCTCCGGGCGGCGTGGGGGCCGATCGCGGATGCCGTACGCCAACTGCACAGCCTGCCCGCGCCGCAGTGCCCCTACACGCGCGATCTCACCCGGATGTTCGCGACAGCCCGTGACGTCGTGGCCCGGGAAGCGGTCAACCCGGAGTTCCTCCCCGTCCACCAGCAGCGGACGGACCCCGAGGAACTGCTCGCGCGCATCGCCCCGCAGCTCGGGCACCGCCTCGCGCAGGAAGCCGCCGAGACCGTCGTCTGCCACGGTGACCTGTGCCTGCCCAACATCGTGCTCGACCCCGGCACCCTGACCGTGTCGGGCTTCATCGACCTCGGCCGCCTCGGGCAGGCCGACCCGTACGCCGATCTCGCCCTCCTCTTCGCCACCGCGCGGGAGACCTGGGCCGACGCCGCGCAGGCGGCCGCGGCGGAGGACGCGTTCGCCGCCCGGTACGGAATCGCCCTCGACCGCGAGCGGGAGCGCTTCTACCTGCATCTGGATCCGCTCACCTGGGGGTGAGGCCGACAACACTGTGATCTACACCCACAACAGGCGGCACAGCACAACCATTTGCCCCACCAGTAGTCACCTAGGCGCACGCACCTGACAACTCAGGTGGCATCTCAGGAAGGTCTCGTAGATGAAGTTGCGCCAAGCGCTGACGGCCGCCGCGGCCGCCGCCGTGCTCACTCCCGCGGCCGTACTGGCCGCGCCCGCCACCGCGTTCGCCACGGACACCCCGGGATCGCCGGCAGACACCAGCACGTCGCAGAAGGCCGACGCTCCCAAGGACGCCGGCACGTCGGGGCAGCCGGGCGGGGCGACGGAATCGGGCGGCTCGTCCGGTGCCGGGAAGCCGGCCACCGGAACCGACGGTGCCCCGAAACCGGGCACGGGGAACGACACCGGACCCGCGCCCGGCACCGGAAAGGACACCACGACCGGGCCCGGGCAGGGCACCGGGACCCGGCCGGGCCAGGCCCCCGAGACCGAGCCGGGCACCACGCCCGGCGGATCGAAGTCCGAGGACGACGGCCCGGGCAGGCAGTGCGAGATCGGGCCGGGGCGCCTGCAGATGGACATCGAGGGGATGCAGACCGAGTTCGTCGCCGGTGCCGGCTGGAGCCACTCCTCCATCAAGATCTCCAACACCACCGACAAGGCGATGGACAAGATCAGGCTGGAGCCGCTCGCCTACTCCTTCGAACCCGTCGACTACCCGTACTGGGAGGTGCAGGGCGAGATCCAGGATCCCCGTACGGGCAGGTGGGTGAGCTTTGACGACGCCGGCAACGAAAGGGAGTTCACCGGACTCTCCCTCGCTCCGCGCAGCACCGTCAGCCTGCCGCTGCGCCTTCGCGCGATCGCCACGGCCACGCCCGGCCGCGGTTGGGTGATCATGGAGGGCTCGTTCCGCAACAAGGACGGCTCCTGCGGCAGCTCCAACCACGGGCAGTACTACTTCACCATTCTCCCGGCGCACAGCAAGCCCGGCGATCCCGGCAAGCCGGGCAAGCCCAGCGGGAGCGCCCAGCCCGGCGCCGGCGGCACGGGCGGCAACACGCCGCAGGCCGGCTTCAAGACACAGGGCGGCGCCACGGAAACCTCCCGCACAGGCGAACTGGCCGCGACCGGCTCGTCCTCCGCGCTGCCGACGATCGCCCTGGTGGGTGGCGTGGCGATGGCGGTCGGCGCGGGCGCGGTCATCACCGTACGCCGCCGCAAGACCGGCGCCGGTACGGGCACCGCGGCGTAGGGACCGTGGGCCGGGTCCGGCGGCAGTCCGGGCCCGGCCGGACGAACCGCGTCAGGTGACCGGGGCCCTGGCGGCGCGGCGCAGTGCCAGCGCCGCCAGGGCCTCCGGGGCGCCGGCCTGGCCCCGGATGCCGGGGAAGGCGTTGATGTCCACGATGAGCGGTGACCCGTCGCCCGCGTCGATGACGTCCACGCCGAAGACGTCCAGCGCGAAGGCCTCGCCGGCCCGGCACACCATGTCCGCCCAGTCGGGCGGCAGGGCGCCGAGGGCGAGCGGCCGGGCGGGGCCCCGGCCTTCGGGCGAGAGTTCGGAGCGGCGCAGGGCGGCGAAGAGCCGGCCGTCGACCGCCCAGAGTTTGTGGTCCCAGCCGCTGTTCGGCACGAACTCCTGGACCACGACCGGCTCCTGCGGACGCGCGGCGGCGAGTTCGCGCAGGTCCGCGTCGTTGTCGACGCGGGCCACCAGGTCCTGCTTGCGGCTGTGCCGGCTCTTGACCACCACGGGCCCTGGGAGGCCCGGCCCGTCGGCCAGTTGCGCGAGCGTGCTGAAGGTATGGGTGGGGACGAACGGGAGACCGGCGTGCCGGGCACATTGCGCCATCGCCGTACGGTCCTGGCACAGCGTGGTCGCCGCGGCCGAGTTCACCACCGGGGCACCGCGCCCCTCCAGCTCGAGGGCGAGGGCGAGGGCGCGTGGCGTACGGGACTTCAGCAGGTAGACGTCGGCGGGCCGCTCAGGAGCGCCGTCCGCCAGGTCAGGGTCGAGCGCCTCCACCCGGTGTCCGGGGGTGAGGAGGGCGGTGGTGGCGGCCAGCAGCGGATGGCCGGGATCGCCCGTTATCAGGCCGATCCTCATGCGCTCTCCCCCGCCGCAGCGGGCACGTGCAGTGGGGCCGGGGCCGGGGCGGGGGCCAAAGCGGGCCCCTGACCCGCGCGGGCCAGTCCGAGTACGGCGCGTGCCACCCGCGCCACCGCGTCCGGGACCTGCCGGAAGCTGGGGAAGTCGTTCACGTCGACGACCACGGGGCCGTCCGGCCCCAGCAGGACGTCCACGCCGTACAGGTCGAGACCGTAGACCGCCCCGACCTGCCCGGCGATCGCGGCCACCTCGGCCGGCAGCGGCACGCGGCGTTCCCGTACGCCGAGTTCCGGGTGCAGCGGGGAGCAGCGCTCGGTGGCGTACAGCTCGCCGCCGACGCAGTACACCTTGACGTCGATGCCGGAGTTGGCCACGTACGTCTGGGCGATGAGCAGGCCCTCCCGCGCCAGTTCGGGAGCCAGCGCGGCCAGCCGGTCCGGCGACGCCACCAGGTGCACGGCCCGCCCGGAGCTGCCGTCGGCGGGCTTGACCACCAGCGGGTACTGCGACTCCGGTATCTCGGCGAGCAGTTCGGGCCGCGCCGCGGCCCAGGTCGGCGGTATGGGGAGCCCCCGGCCGCGGCCGATCGCCGCGGCCAGCGCCTTGTCCCGTACGCGCCGGATCGACCGGGCGTCGTTGACCGTCGTCATCCCGGCCGAGGCCGCCGCTTCGAGCAGGGTGAGCCCCGGGCCGCCGGAGACCGTCTTGAGCACCCAGGCGTCGTGCGAGCCCGCCCGGACCGCCTCGGTCATGCGCAGCAGGGAGCCGCCCGGCCGCAGCACGTCCACCTGGTGCCCCCAGGATCTCAGCTGACGGATCACCTCATTGGGCATTCCGTCGTGCCGGTAGTGTTCCTCCACCAGGAAGCAGAGCCTCATCGATCTTCCTTGTAATCCGCCGAGCCGGCCCGGCGCGCGTAGCGAGATCACAGGATGTCATGGCTGATCGCCGGCGTTCTCCCCGGCGCCGGGGCGGTCCGCTGCCCGGTGTCGGAGCGGGGGCGCGGGGAGAGCCCGGATTTCCCCGCCCACCCTGGCAAGTCCGGGGCGGCACGGGAGGACCTACGCGATCAGCGCCGGGCGGGCCGCGGCGGCGTCTTGACGCTTTCCTGACTTCCGGCAAGGACGTGCTCGGCGCACAGGCACCCCACCCCTTTCTCGATCCACTCCCGCCCGGCCCACTGCGGGTGCCGCCGGATCATCAGCTCCGTCACCTCGGCGGCGGTCGTCCGCTCGCTGACGGCCGCGTCGCGGCGCAGCCACGTCTCGCGCTGGAGCAGTTCGAGGTAGTCGCGCACGTCGGCGAGGAGTTGCGGGCCGCCGACCGCTCCGTGGCCGGGCACCACGGTCCGTGGGCGGCGTGCCGCCAGCCGCCGCACGACCGCGAGCCAGCGGGTGCCGGAGACGTCCATGTCGTGGGGCGGAAACCAGGGAAAGATGGCGAACTGTCCCGCTTCCACCAGGTCTCCGGTGAACAGGACGTCCACGTCGGGCACGCCGACCACCTGGTCGCCCCGGCTGTGGGCCCGGCCGGTGGCCCGCAGGCGTACCACCCGGCCACCCAGGTCGAGATCGCGACTCGGGCCGTGGACACGGTCGGGGCGCGGCGGGACGACGCCCTCCAGCCGACGGGCGACCGGCTCGCCGAGCCGCCGGAACGTCTCCAGGTAGCCGGGCCCCCGTTCCCGCAGGTCCTCGGCCTGGTCCCGGTTGACCAGATAGGTCGCCGCGCCGGCGAAGACCTGCGCTCCGAAGGCGTGCTCGGGGTGGAAGTGCGTCGTCGTCAGGTACAGCTCGCGGCCGCGCGCGTACTCGACCGCGAACTCCCGTACCGCTTCCGCGTTCCGGAGCCCCAGACCGGTGTCGACCACCAGGACGGCGTCCCGGCCGCCGATGATCCCGATGTTCGGCACGAGCGGCACGCCCTGGTCGGGGATGACCACCACGTCACGGGCGATCTCGCGGGCTCCTTCGACGCGTACGACGGGGTCCGGCAACGCCGGCCCGGGCGTCTCGGGCCTCCCTGGCTCTTCAGGTTTCCCGGCCATCTCCGTCATGTCGGCCGCCTCGGCCATATCAGTTGTCTCGGTTGTCTCGGGCATCTCGGCCATCCCACCTTCTCGGCGTGCACGGGTTCGTGATCCGCCGATACGTTCCGCCGAGCCCGTCGAACCCGCCGACCCCGCGGCAGCGGATCCGGTACGGCGTCGAGTCCACCGCCCGGTGCCCCGCGGCGTCCAACACCGATCCCGTCCGCCCGATACCGCACGGGTATCGTGGCCGGATGGAGCTACGCGTGCTGCGCTACTTCGTGGCCGTCGCCGAAGAACTCCACTTCGGCCGGGCCGCCGCACGGCTGCGGATGACCCAGCCACCGCTGAGCCGGGCGATCCGGCAACTGGAGGCGGACCTGGGCTGCGTCCTGCTGGACCGCTCCCCCGCCGGGGTCGCCCTGACTTCCGCCGGGATCGTGCTTCTCGACGAGGCCCGTACGCTCCTGGCGCGGGCCGACCAGACACGCGTCCGGGTGGCGGCCGCCGCGGGTACGGCCACGCTGACGGTCGGCACCCTGGCCGACAGTGCCGAGCAGGCCGGCATCCGGCTCGCCGCCGCCTACCGGGACCGGCACCCCCACGTACACGTCCGCATCCGCGAGGCCGACCTGACCGATCCGGCCACCGGGCTGCGCGCCGGCCTGGTCGACGTGGCCCTGACCCGCACGCCGTTCGGCACCACCGGTCTCACCACCCACGTCCTGCGCTCGGACCCGGTCGGCGTGGTCCTGCGCGCCGACGACCCGCTCGCCGGACGCGACAGCCTGCGCCTCGACGACCTCGCCGACCGCCCGTGGTTCCGCTTCCCGGACGGCACCGATCCTGTGTGGGCCGCGTTCTGGGGCGGCGGGCCCACCGCCCGCCGGAGTGGTCCCGTCGTACGGACGGCCCACGAATGCCTCCAGTCCGTCCTGTGGAGCGGGACGGTGGGGCTGACGCCGCTGGGCCATCCCCTTCCCGTAGGGCTCACCGCGGTCCCGCTGGCCGACATGCCGCCCAGCCCCCTCGTCATCGCCTGGAACGGCACGGCTCCCGGCCCGCTCGTCCGCTCCTTCGTACGGATCGCGGTGGCCACGTGGAACAGCGCCGGTACCGCCACGGCTTGACGCCGCGACGTCCAGGGCAGCTTGCGGAGGAGGGCGGAGGCCGCCCGCAGGGCCCCGACCGCCTCTTTCCCGCTGTCACGCCGTGTTGCCCGCGCCTACGCCCATGGTCCAATTCCGGCCCCCATGCCTCGTCCGTCCGATCTCGCCCCTGTGACCTCGTAAGATTCCCGCCGTAACGCCGTAACGCCATGTGCCAGGACGCCGTAACGCCGCAACGACTCGGCCAAGGGGAGAGAACGCTGATGGACTTCCGGCTGCTCGGGCCGGTGTCGGCCTTCTCGGGGGACGTACCGGTGCCGGTCGGGCCTCCCAAACGCCGGGCCGTGCTGGCGCTGCTGGTGCTGGCCGAGGGCGCCCCGGTGAGTGCCGAGCGCATCATCGAGGCGCTGTGGGACACCCGGCCGCCGACCCACGCCCGGACCATCGTCTACGGCCATGTGTCGGCCCTGCGCGGGCTGCTGCACACGGCTCCCACGGCCTGTGTGGCCACCGAGGGAGGCGGTTACGCGCTGCACGCCGCGCCGGAGTCGGTGGACGTGTGGCGCTTCCGTGACCTGGTGCGCCGGGCCACCGCCGGCTCCGCCGGCGAGGAGGCGGCCGCCCTGCTGCGGGAGGCCCTCGGGCTGTGGCGGGGCCGGGTACTCGGCGGGACCGGTGACACACCACTGATGGCCGCGGCGGCAGAACGGCTGACGGAGGAACGTCTCGTCGCGCTGGAACACTTCGCCGCGGCCCTGCACGCGTGCGGCCGCGGCCCGGAGGCCCTCGTACCGCTGCAGGCCGCCGTCGAACGCCACCCGCTGCGCGAGTCGTTGGTCGCGGCCGCCGTCCGCTCGCTGCACGACGCCGACCGCCAGGCCGACGCCATCGACCTCTACCGCCGTACGCAGCGCCTGCTCGCCCAGGAACTGGGCGTCGACCCCGGGGCCACGCTCTCCGAGGCGTACCTCACCATCCTGCGTACCCGGCCGGCCGGCGACCGGCCGGCGCGGGCGGAGGAACACGTACCGGTACAGGGGCAGATACCCGTGCCGGTGCCCTCACCGCCCCGGCCTCCCACGCCCGCCGTCACGGCCGTACCCCCGGTGCCCCCGGTGCCCCCGGTGCCCTGCCTTCTCCCGCGCGCGCCGGCCGGCTTCGTGGGCCGTACGGACGAACTGGCGCGGCTCACCGAGGCCACGCAGCCGGGCACCCCGGCGCTGTGTGTGGTCACCGGGCCCGCCGGTGTCGGCAAGACCTCGCTGGCGGTCCACTGGGCGTACACGTACGCCGGTGACTTCCCCGGCGGCGTCCTCTACGCCGACCTGCACGCCACGGAACCGGACGGCACCGGTCCGCAGCCGGCCGGAGTACTGCACGACTTCCTGCAGGCGCTCGGCGTCCCCGAAGAGCGCCTGCCCGCGGACGCGCGCGCCGCGGAACACCAGTACCGCTCACTGCTCACCGGCCGCCGCGTCCTCGTCCTGCTCGACAACGCCCGCGACTCGGCGCAGGTACGTCCCCTGCTGCCCGGCACACCCGGGTCCACCGTGCTGGTCACCAGCCGCAACCGGCTGGAGGGGCTGGCCGCCACCGACTGCGCCCGGCTGCTGCCGCTGGAACGGCTGGCGCCGCCGGACGGTGTACGGGTCCTGCGTACCGTGATCGGTGACGTCCGGGTGGCCGCCGAACCGGCCGCCGCCGCGGAACTGTCCGCCCTCTGCGACGGCCTGCCGCTGGCGCTGCGGCTCGCCGCCGCCCGGCTCGCCGCACGGCCCCGGCTGTCGCTGCGCGCGATGGCGGACGACCTGGCCGACGAACACCGGCGGCTGTCCCTGCTGGCCGGCGAGGACCTGGGAGTCGAGGCGACGCTGCGCCTGAGCGTGCAGCAACTGCCGCCGGCCGGCGCACTGCTCTTCCGCCAGCTGGCGCTGCACGTCGGATCCGAACTCGACAGCGGCGCAGCGGCGGCGCTCAGCGGCCTGCCGCCCGCCGCGGCACGTGCCGCCCTGGACGAGCTGGCCGCCGCGCACCTCGTCGAGGAGTGGACCGGCGACCGGTACCTGATGCACGACCTGACCCGGCTGTACGCCCGTTCCTGCGCGGCACGGGCCGACACGGCGGGGCTGCACCGGCTGCTGGTGCACTACCTGTCCGCCGCCCAGGCGGCCGCCGCGGCGGCCGAACCCGGCAGTCAGCCCTGCTCCGCGCTGCCCCCGGGCGTGTCCCCGCCCACAGCGCCGCCGGTCTTCGCCGACCGCGCCGACGCGATGGCCTGGTACGTCACCGAGCGCGCCAACCTCACCGCCGCGGTGGCCGCCGCGGCCGACGCCGGGCACCCTGAACTGGCCTGGCGCCTCGCCGTCCAGCTGTGGCCCCTGGTCGTACGCCAGGTGCACGACGGCTGGGAAGCCACCCTCGGACGCGCCCTGACCGCGGCCACCGCGCTCGGCGACCCGGACGCCGAGTCCCGGCTGTGCTCGCTGCTCGGCTGGGTGCTCACCGAGAACGGGCAGCACACCGCGGCGCTGGAGCACCTGTGCCGCGCCCCGGACCTCGCCGTACGGGCCGGGGACCCGCGCGGTCAGGTGATCGCGCTGATCAACTGGGCGGCCGCGCTGGAGCACGCCGGGGACCTGTCCGGCGCCGGAACCCGGCGGGAGATGGCCGCGCGGATGGCGCACACCCTCGACCACCCGCACACCGAGTCCCTGTCCCTCTACCATCTGGCCGCCCACTGCCTCACCGTCGGCCGGCCCGACGAGGCGCTGGCCCACTGCCGTCAGGGCCTGGCCCTGGCCCCTGACGAGCAGTCGGACGAGCGGCGGGCGCTGCTCCTCGACACCTGTGGCAAGGCACTGCGGGCCCTCGGCCGCGACACCGAGGCCCGGCGCTGCTTCGCGGAGGTCACGGCCCTGACCGGGACGCCGGGGACGGCCGAGGGGGCGCCTGCCGGGCAGAACGGCCTCGCCGTGGGTGGCGGAGGGACGCCCGGGGGAAACCTCCGGGTCGTCGCGGGCTGACCGCGTCCTGGCCGCGGGCGACCGCGTCCGATGCCCGGACCGGCCCGGCCCGGGACGCCCCGGTCTCAGTCGTGCAGCGGGGACAGGCAGAGCTTGACGAACCCGACGTGGCGGCCCCGCTCGGTGTACTCGTCGAGCTCCGGCGGGCACTTGCCGTTCGGTCCGGGGTCGACTTCGAGCTTGTAGTCGGCCTTGTCCTCCTCGCAGCCGATGGTGAAAAGGACGGGGTCGGCGTGGGTGCCGCGGTTCTCCAGGCACTGCCCGACCTTGGCCTTGCCGGCGACCTCCGGCGACGGCTTGCCGTCGTCGGTCAGCGCGGTCAGCCCCCAGAGTCCCGCTCCGGCGACCGCGAGGATGCCGACGGCGATGAGCGGCCGCAGCCAGGGGCGCCGCGGGGGCCCCGTCGGCGTGAACATCGGCGTGCCCGGGGCCGGGGCCGGGGGCAGCCAGCCGGGCTGTCCGGGCGGGGGCTGCTGTCCGGGTATCGGCGGCTGTCCGTGCACCGGCTGCTGGGCGTAGGGAGACGGATGTCCCGGGGGCGGGTACGGGCCGGGGCCGGGTGTGCCTTGGCCAGGAGGCGGGCCGTACGGAGCGGGGGCGGGCTGTCCGTACGGAGCGGGGCCGCCGCCTGCCGGGCCGTTGGGCGCGCCGTTGGGCGGTGGTGAGTACGCGGACATACAGATCCCCCAGTTTCCATGCTGCTTGACCGGCGTGCCGGTGCGACTTCCGGTAGAGCAGGTTACGAGACGCGCGCGGCACGCCGGACAGCGGTGGGGCCCGTCGGCACAGGGCCGCGCAATCCGGGGCTCCCGGTCGCTGCCCGCACTCCGCTGTCCAACCGTCAAAACGGAACCTTGGATTACCGCGGAACGCCGCGTAGGTTTCTTGTGCTCATTGGTCCTCTTGCTGCCGTGTTCCGCGGGGAGTCGGCCGGTTGACCGCACTCCGGCCATTCCGAGGGCCGGGTGTGGGGACAGGGCGGAATTTCACCCTCCCCGCACTCGCGCGGAGTTGGCGAATTTCCGTTGCGTGACGACCGAATTCATGTCCATGCCGATGTCCCGTGCCATGCGGCACGGCAGGAGGAATGCCTATGTCATCCGGGTCGAGAAGTCCGGAGGTGTGCGTCGTGGGAGCGGGGCCGGTCGGGCTCACCACCGCCCTGGGGCTAGCGGCCGCGGGCGTCGGGGTGACCGTCCTGGAAAGCGCTCCGGACATCGCCGCGTCCTCCCGTGCCCTGGTTCACCAGGGCCACACGCTGGAGGGTTTCGCGCGGCTCCAGGTACTCGACGCCATCGTGCGCGCGGGAACGCCGTTGCGCGGACGCGACTTCGTGGTGCGCCGCACCGGCGAGCGCATCCGTCATTCCCTGCCGGATCTCCATATGGACACCGTCCCCGCGTACAACCTGATTCTGCGGCAGGACGTACTCAGCCGAATCCTCCTGGAACAGCTGCTGCGCTTTCCGGACGCCGAGGTGAAGTTCGGTTGCGTGGTCGACACGGTGCGTCAGAACGGCTCATCGGTCTGCGTCGGCTATCGGCACGGGGCGGGCCACGGACGGCTCGAAGCGCGCTGGGCCGTCGGTGCGGACGGTGCCCGCAGCACCGTACGGAAAGCACTCGGCGTGAAATTCGATGGATTTACCTGGCCGGAGCGCTTCGTCGCCACGGACATCCGGTACGACTTCGCCGCACACGGTTACGCCGACGCGAATTTCCTCATCGATCCGGACGACGGTGCGATCATCGTGCGTATCGACTCCGGAAACCTGTGGCGAGTGGCCTGGACGGAGGACGCATCCCTCCCGGAAGAAACGCTGCCGCGAAGGCTGGCGGACTTCTTCGCGCGTATTCTGCCCGGGCCGCGTCATGACGCACTCGTCGCGTACGCCCCGTACCGCGCGCACCAGCGGACCGCCGAACGGTTTCGCGCGGGCCGGGTCCTGCTGGCGGGCGACGCGGCCCACGTCACCAACCCGACCGGCGGCATGGGCCTGACGGCCGGGCTGCACGACGCCTTCCCGCTGGGCGAGGCGCTGGCCGCCGTCCTTCTCGGGCGGTGCGGCGAGGACGTGCTGGACCGTTACGCCCACCTCAGCCGCGAAGCGTTCCGGACGCGCTTCTCGCCGATCGCGACCGACATGAAGCGCCTCGTGTTCGACTCCCGCGACCCCGCACGGCTCGACGGGGCCCTCGCGCCGCTGCGCCGGCTCGCGGCCGACGAGGGGCTCCGGCGCTCCCGGACCGAAGCGCTCCGCTCGATCATGCCGCTCTCGCTGCTGGACGACGGACGATCCGCCGGCCTTCATCACCGACCGGCCCGCGGCACGGCAGCCGCAGCCGCAGACACAGTCACGGCTACGGGCCACGGCTCAGGATTACAGGAGAGGCAGACCGCATCGTGACACTGACGCGACCGGCCGCACCCCGGAAGTGGAACGGCTTCGAGGAACTCCACGCCCTCCAGCGGGAACGTATCGGCACGGCGCTGCGCCACGCCGCGAACTCCCCTTTCTACCGCGGCCGGTTCCGCCTCCGGCAGGGCGGCACGATGCCCGCCAGCCTGGCCGACGTGCCGGTGACCACCAAGGACGATCTGCGCGCCGCCTACCCGTTCGGCATGCTGGCGGTGCCGAGGGAGCGGGTCGCCACCTACCACGAGTCCAGCGGGAGTTCGGGCCGGGCGACGTCCTCGTTCTGCACCGAGGACGACTGGGTGGACATCGGCGAGCGCTTCAACCGTATGCCGGTCAGCATCAACGCGGCCGACACTCTGCTGGTCCGCATCCCGTACGCCATGGTGCTGGCCGGGCACATCGGGCACTTCGGCGCCCGGATGCAGGGCGCGACCGTGGTGCCCGCCGACAGCCGCAGCTTCGCCACCCCGTACGCACGTGTCGTCCGGCTGCTGCACGACCTCGGTACCACCCTCACCTGGTCCAATCCCACCGAGCCGCTCATCTGGGCCGCGGCGGCCCGCGCGGTGGGGCTCGATCCCCGCACCGACTTCCCGCGCCTACGGGCGCTCCTGGTCTGCGGCGAGCCGCTGAGCGATGCGCGCCGCGAGCGGCTGAGCGAGCTGTGGGGCGCGTCCGTGATCGAGGATTACGGCGCCACCGAGGTCGGACCGCTCGCCTCAGCCTGCCGCTTCGGCCGGCGGCACTTCTATGCCGACCGCGTCGTACCCGAGGTCCTCGACCCCGCCACCGGGGAGATCACTCCGGACGGCACCGGCGACCTCGTCATCACCCCGCTGTACCGCGAGGCCATGCCGCTGCTCCGGTACGACCTGGAGGACCACGTCCACCTGAGCCACGAGCCGTGCGCCTGCGGCAGCTGGCTGCCCGTCATCCGGCTCGCGGGCCGTGAGACGCAGGCGTTCGCGGTCGCCGGGCGGCGCGTCTCCCAGATCCAGCTGGAGGAGCTGGTGTTCCGCCTGCCCGCCGCGTACGGCGTGCTGTTCTGGCGGGCGCGGGCCGAAGCGCGGCGGCTCGTCGTGGAGGTGGAGGTGGCGGACGCGTACGCAGCGGCCGCCCGCGCCGAACTGGCCGACGCCGTACGGGTACACCTGGGCGTGGACTGCGCGGTGACTCCCGTGCCGCCGGGCACGCTGATGCCCGACGAGGTGCTGTCCGCGCCGGGCGACGTGCTCAAGCCCCGCAGTCTCTTCGGCCCCGACGAGGACTGGTCCCGTGGTCTCCTCTACTACTGACGCACCTACTTCAGCCGCCCCTTCTTCAGAGGCTCCGGCTTCAGACGCCTCTGCTGCTGGCGCCTCTGCCACCGACGTCTGCCACGCCGTCGGGTACGGCCTGGCCGGGCTCCCCTCCTCCACCCGCATCCTGCTGACCGGGGACGGCGCGACGACGGTCATGCTGGAAGCGCTGCTCGGCGTGCCCCTGCGGGTGCGGGTCGTCGAGCAGCGGGTGGTGGACACGGCGACGGTGTCGCCCGCGATCCGCCGGGCCCTCGCGGCTGAGCGGCTGCCCCGGCTCCTGGAGCGGCTGTCCGAACTGGTCGACCCCGTAGGGCGGCCGGTCAGCCGCAACCGGGTCGTCTCCGCGGTGGCCGCGACGGGTCAGTTGCCGCCACCGGCGGATCCCACGCCCCTCGGGGTGCGGCTGCGCGAGGAACGCCGCGCGCTCCACCGCGAACTGCTGCGGTGCGGTGTCGCGCACGCGCCCGAGGCGCCGCACTTCGGCCGGTGCGCCTTCAAGGAGTACGTGATCCGGAGCCCGGGCCGGTATCCGGTCTACGTCGCGGAACGGTTCAACCCATCCGTCGTGGCTTTGGCATGACCACCAGAAGGTGCGTGTGTCCGGCAATACGTGTCGCGCATCGCACGGTATCCGGGTACGTGCACGGTGTTCAGCAGCAGCGCCCAGCGGGCCGCATTCGTCTCGATGCGCCGTTCGGCGTCGTGCCGGGCGGCGGGGGTGGTGGCCGCGGCGAGCTGCCGCGCGTGGACCCACGCCTGTTCCCGCCAGATACGGAAAAGGCGGCCGGCGGTGTAACCGGCGATGGGATTCCACCGCGCGTCGGCCAGGGCCACCACCGGGTCGAAACGGCGGGCGATCTCCTGGACGGCGGGCGCGTACGCGCGGTCCAGAACGGCCTGGAAACGGTTGTAGTCGGCCTTGCGTGACGCTCCTCCGGGGCGGGTGAGCCCGAGAGACGCCAGCACATGGGGCATGTCCCGCTGGATGTGCGCGTTGGCGCCGAGCAGGACGTCCTGACCGGCGTTCACATCACCGGTGCGGGCGGCCCCGAAGGCCGTTTTCCACGCCTGCGGAACCGCTCGTCCATTTCGGTCCGCGTGATAGGCGTCCAGATACAGATTGACGAATCCGGTATTCAGGTCTCCGGCCAGCCAGTCCGGATCGTCGAAGGAATCCGGCTTCGCGGCGGCCGCTTCCAGAGCGCGTTCGAGATGGACGTAGATCACGGGAAAGGGGGCCCGGTGGTCACAGCCCAGTTCGTCACGTACCCGGGTCAGGGTCCGGCGCGCTTCGCGTACGCATGCGACCACCGGCCCGTCGCAGGAAAGGCGCCGGGTGTCGTCGCGCGATGACGGTACGGCGAGAGCGGGCCCACCGGTCAGAAGTGCCGCCCCCGCCATCACCGCAGTGGACAATGTGAAGAATGCGCCACGCCTACGGGCCATGTTCCCCCGCCTTCTCGTCGCGGTCCCGATGTGAATCCCCCGTCCACTGAACGATTCGGCTCGACGGAGGTCACGGCAGCCCGGGGCGGAGCAGTCAGGGGCCGGGGCGGCTCACGGTGTGGCCGTTGCGCCGCCGCGGCGGTGTGCGGCGAGGGCTTCGGCCGTGGTGGGGTAGGCCGGCAGCAGGGTGTCGAGGCCGGTGATGTTCAGCAGCCGGGCGAGCCGGCCGGAGACGGCGGCCAGGCTGAGGCTGCCGTCGGCCTCCTTGGCGCAGCGCCAGATCGCCACCAGGGCGTTGAAGCCGGAGGAGTCGCAGAAGGCGACGGCCTCCAGGTCCAGGACGAGATGGCGGTGGCCCCGTCCGATGAGGTCCAGCGCCTCGGCGCGCAGGGCGGGGGCAGTGGTCAGGTCCAGGTCGCCGGCGAGGGCGGTCAGGGCGAGGTCGCCGTCGGCACGCCGGGTGGTCAGGCGGAAGATGTCGTTCACGGTCGGTTCTCCGGCGTGGTCAGGGTTTCGAGGAGGGCGACGGTGTCTCCTCGTGTCTCCTCCACGACGGCCGTCACGCCGGTCCGGCCGGTCCGGGCGGTCCGGGCGGTACAGGCGGGGAGGAAGCTGATCACCCCCTCGCGGCCGAGCATAACGCCGCCTCCGGCGCGGGCACCATGGCCGGCCAGCTGTACTGAAAGGCCATCAGAGCCTCATTTTGGTCATCCTGCATGGCTGGTTGTCCACGCGATGACCAAAAGTGATGCGCTCGGGGTGGCGTGAATCAGGGGTCGCGACTCGGCCGCATCGGCGGTGTCCAGTGGGTGAGACAGGACGGTGTAGCGCCTCGCCTGGCGTGCTCACCGCAGTTCCGACGCCCACCACAGGACCCTCACATGTCCTCTACAACCTCTGCGTCGAACAAATCCGGCGTACCTTCCCAACCGTGCCAAGTGCGGGCAAGTGCAGTTGACCGACACCTGCGTGACGGCTCGTCACGCTGACCGGAACCTTTCGTTGACAGTCCAGAAATGCAGTCTCTACTGTTACCGGCGAATTCCGGTCCAACCCCTCCTTTCAGCTCATAGTGAGCGGAATACCACCCGTTCACCATTTGCACGTGCGCATGTTTTCTGGCGTTTGCCGACCAGGTTCACGCTCTGCGGCGGCCTGAAGAGGCAACACGAACGCAGCAATCAAGAACAAGGAGACACGGTGACCCCCGCACTCGCCGAACAGCAGACCTACCGCCTGTCCGAGGCCGAAACACACAAGCTCTGGCGGCTCTCGGAGCTGGCCGCCGGCGCCTCGGAGGCGTCTGCACTGGCGCTTTCCGGTCTACTTCTCGATCTGCCGAAATCCGTGCGCACCGCGTTGCTCGAATTCGCCGAGACCGGTGCCGACTCGGGATTCCTCCTGCTGCGCGGACTCACCGTCGGAGACCTCCCCGACACGCCCACCGTCCACCACTCCGGCGCCCTCGAAGGCCACCCGACCGACGGCACACTGACGCTGGTGGCGGATCTGCTCGGCTCACTCGTCGGGTACCAGGACGAGAAGGACGGCGCGCTCATCCACGATGTGCACGCCGTGCCCGGTGAGGAGAAACGCATCGAGAACAGCGGGTCGGTGGCCTTCGACTTCCACACCGAGAACGTCCACCACCCGCTGCGCCCCGACTACCTGGGCCTGCTGTGCTTGCGCCAGGACCACGAGGGCGTCGCGGCCACCCGCGTCGCCTCGGTGCGCGAGGCCGTCCGGCACCTGACCGAGGAGCAGGTGGCGATCCTGCGCACCCCGCAGTTCTACAGCTCCTACCCGGCGTCCTTCACCCGCGGCCGGACCGGCCCGGTGCCGCGCTCCGGCCCGCACCCCGCCGTCTTCGGCCCGTACGACCGGCCGTTCATGCGCTTCAACTCGCACACCACGCACGCCGCCGGCGCCGGGGCGACCGCGGCACTGAAGGCGCTGGCCGAGGCGCTGGAGGCGGTCTGCCACAACGTCGTCCTGGAGCCCGGCGACCTCGTCGTGGTCGACAACCACGTGGCGGCGCACGGCCGCAGCGCGTTCGTCCCGCGCTACGACGGCCGGGACCGCTGGCTGCGCCGCTTCTACTCCGTACGCTCCATCCTCGGCTGGACGCAGCACATGATGCCCCGCCAACGCGTCATCCCGACGATGGAGGACATCCAGGGCGTCCTCTGAGCCCTCCCCGCCCGCGTGATCGCGGCACCCCGTCGAGCGCGGCCGCCCCGAGCGGCCGGCCGCTCCTGGATTCGCCCTGCCCGTGCAGTCGCCCAGGACTGCGCGCCCTTGCACTGAGGACCGGAATACCGTGGATTTCATAGACGTCATAGGGCTGCTCACCGCCGCGGTGGCCGCCGGGTGGGTGGACGCGGTGGTCGGCGGGGGCGGGGTGCTGCTCATCCCCGTACTGCTGCTCAGCTTTCCGCACCTGCCGCCGGCGACCGCCCTGGGCACCAACAAGATCGCCGCGATCACGGGCACGGCGACCGCCGCTTACATGTACGCGCGGCGCACCACCCTGGACCGGAAGATCCTCGTCCCGGCCGCCGCCTGCGCGGTGCCGGCCGGCGCGCTCGGCGCGCTGTCGGCGGCCACCGTCCCCACGTCGTACTTCCGCCCGGTCATCATGGTCCTGCTGATCTCGGTCGCCCTGTTCGTGGCGCTGAAGCCGAGCTTCGGCACCCAGCCGCTGGCCCGTGAGGTGACCCGGCGGCGGCGCGTCGTCGCCGTGCTCCTCGCCGGCTGTGTGGTCGGTTTCTACGACGGGCTCTTCGGGCCCGGCGTGGGCACCTTCCTCATCATCTCCTTCACCACGCTGCTCGCCACGCAGTTCCTGGAGAGCGCGGCGATGTCGAAGGTCATCAACGCCTCGTCCAACCTCGGTGCCCTGCTGGTCTTCGCGCTCCAGGGGAACGTGCTGTGGGCACTGGGGCTCGGTATGGCCGTGGGCAATGTGACCGGCGCGATGATCGGTTCGCGGATGGCCCTGAAGAAGGGGTCCGGTTTCGTCCGTACCGTGCTGGTGCTCGTGGTGATCGGCATGGTGACGAAGATGGCGTTCGACCAGTTCGCCTGAGGGGCGGCGGCCGCGGCCATACGCCCGACGGGGTCAGTACGTGCGGCACTTCCTGCACGTCAACGCATCATCAACACATTCCGCACGTCAGTACATCCTGCACGTCAGCACTTGATGGGAACCACGCGAGAACACATCCGACACTTCCACATCACGAGAGACCGGAGGCCACCATGGACCCCGTACGGAATCTCGAACAACTCCTGACCCTGCCGGACTTCGAGGCCGCCAGCGACGCGGTACTCGACCAGGGCTGCCGGGCGTACGTCGCCGGCGGCGCCGGAACCGACCGCACCGTCCGCGCCAACATCGCGGCGTTCGACGACATCTGGCTCAGACCGCAGGTCCTCGCCAGTACGGAGACCGAGCCGCGCACCGAAGTGACCGTCCTCGGGCACCGCATGGCGATGCCCGTCCTGCTCGCGCCGACGAGCCCGCAGCGGCTGCTGCACGAGGACGCGGAGATCGCCACCTCCCTCGCCGCCGAGGCGGCCGGGGTCGTACCCGTCGTCAGCACGGACAGCCATGTGCCCTTCCCGGAGATCGCCAAGGCGTCGGGCGGGGCCAGCTGGTTCCAGCTGTACGCCTACCGGTCGCGCGACGACATCGCCGCGACGATCGACATGGCCGAGGCCGCCGGTGCGTCGGCCCTGGTGGTCACCGTGGACGCCAGTCACGCCGCGCTGCGGGTGCACGCCCAGCGCGCCGGATTCGCCACCCCCGGGCACGTGGACTTCGGGACGCTGCGCGCGCTGGGCATCCTGGAGGGCGAGGTACCGGCCGGGGCCCGCATCGACCGGCTCCCGCTCAGCTGGGAGGACCTGCTGTGGATCCGCGCGAGGACCCGGCTCCCCCTCCTGGTCAAGGGTGTGCTGCGGGCCGACGATGCGCGCCGCTGCCTGGACAGCGGCGCGGACGGCGTCGTCGTCTCCAACCACGGCGGGCGGCAGCTGGACGGTGCGGTGCCCAGCGTGGTCGCGCTGAGCGAGGTCGCGGCCGAGGTCGACGGCCGGTGCGCCGTACTGATGGACAGCGGTGTCCGCTCCGGCGTGCACGTCGTCAAGGCCCTCGCCCTCGGTGCCGACGCGGTCTGCCTGGGACGGCCGTACCTGTGGGGCCTCGGCGTCGCCGGACGCGAAGGGGTCGAAGCGGTGCTGCGGCTGCTGCGCCGGGAGATCGAGGACACCCTCCGGCAGCTCGGCGCGGCCGACGTCGACGAGCTGGGACCGCACTTCGTGACCAGGGCCGGGGCCGGGGTGGGAGCCGGAGCGGCCTGACAGGCCCGGGCCGGACCCGTACCGCACACCGGCCCGCATCGCAACGCCCACCGTACGCCGGCCTCGTACCCGTACCCCGGCCTCTCACCCATATCACGATCTCTCCCCCCGTCCCCGTGATCCCACCGCACGACGTACCCGCATGACGACTTTCCGAGAACGGAGATCCACGATGTTCCACTTCTCGCGCGGCATCCCCCCGCAGGAAGCGATCCCCTCGCGGCAGCTCGCCGAGCACACCGCCGCCGTCCTGCGGGACAGCGAGGACCGGGTGTTCCAGTACGCACCGATCGGCAACCACACGGGGGACGCGGCGCTGCGGGAGCAGATCGCTGCCTTCCACTCGGTCGGCGCCGACCAGGTCTTCGTCACCAACGGCTCCCTCCAGGCGCTGGACCTGCTCGCCGCGCACCTCCTGGCGGGCGACCGCAAGGACGTGTACGTGGAGGCCCCCACCTACGACCGCGCGGTGCAGATCTTCGAGCGGCACGGCGGACGGGTCTGCGGCATCACCCTCCAGCACGACGGTCTCGACCTGGACGCCCTGGAGGCCCGCCTGGCGACCCGCGTGCCCGCGCTCGTCTACGTCATCCCGGACTTCCAGAATCCGAGCGGCGTCACCATGAGCGAGGACAAGCGCCGCCGCCTCGTACAGCTCGCCGAGACCCATGACTTCCTGATCCTGGAGGACATCCCCTACCGGGAGTTGCGGTACGGCGGCCAGGCGCCCACCGGCTTCTTCGACCTCGCGCCCGCCGGACGGGTGCTCACGATGGGTTCGCTGAGCAAGATCCTCAGTCCCGGGCTCCGCGTGGGCTACGTCATCGGCGAGCCCGGCACGCTCGGTACGCTGGCCGCGCTCGCCGAGGGCACGTACCTCTCCCCCGCCCCGCTGCTCCAGGCGGTCGCCGCGAAGGCCCTGGCAGCGGGCTTGGCCCGGGAGAACGTGGCGGCAATCCGCGAGCTGCTCGGGCCCCGGCACGACGGCGCGGTCAAGGCCGTACGCGAACTGCTGGGTGAGGAGGCGCTGCTCGCCGTACCGAACGGCGGCTATTACGTGAGCGTGCACCTGCCCGTCGCCACGGACGAGGACACGTTCCTCAAGGCCGCGGCGGCCGGAAGCCTGAAGCTGACCCGGGGCTCGGGCTTCTACCCGGGCGACGCGGCGCCGCCCGCGGGCAAGGTCTTCCTGCGGCTGCCGTTCCAGTCCTTCGAGCCGGACGAGTTCGCCGCCGGTGTCGAACGGCTGGCGGCGGTGGCGTCCAAGGGCTGACCTGCGGGGTCCGGACCAGCCTCGGGCCTCGGGCAGGTCCGACGGCGCCCGTGGCCGCCCCGGTGTCCGGCTCACCGGGGCGGCCACGGTCACGTCCGCGCGCCTTCCTCCTCACCGCCGCCGTCGTGGGAGTGCTCGCCGCTCTGTGGCCGGCGCGCCGGGCGGCCAGGCTCAGCATGCTGGAAGCGGTCAGCGGCCCGTAGCTGTCCTGGCTCGCCGGCCGGCGCGCGTCCACGGCACCGGGGCCCGCCACCCGCACGGACGCCGCCCCGCCGAAGGTGATCCCGCATCCTCGATCCGTATGGAATGTGCGGGTTTGCGGGTGATCGGTACGGGTACCCGGCGGGCCGCGGACGGCCGTCGGCGTTCCCGTGCCGGTCGGCCGGGAAGACAGCCTCCGTACACGTCCGTCGATCACCACGTCGACCGACACCGGTCACGTCGCAGCCCCGGAGACATGGCACATGAGCGAACAGACACCTTCGCAGGCGGAGGGCGAGCGGGACGACGAACCGCGCACCGCCGACCGGCGCGCCGCCGCGCGCGAACGCGGCCGCGAGGAGACGCCGCGCTCCACTCCTTCCCAGGCGGAAGGGGAGCGTGCGGACGAGCCGGGAGGAGACAAGAGCTGACGGCGACCGGCTCCGGCGCGGTACCGGGCCCGTACCCGCCACCGCCCTGGCACATGACAGGCCACCTGTGGGGTGGTCTCTTCGCCGCGGAGTCGGCCCCGGCCCCACCCCCGGACCTGTCTCCTCTGGCGGGCCGGGCCCTGGCGGTGTTCGTGATCCGGTACCGCGAGGGGACGCTCAGCTATGACGAACTGATCGTCGGTACGCTCGCTCGCCGCGGTCTGCGGGCCGGTGTGTACGTACGCTGGATCTGGGTCGACGACGAGCAGTCGCTGCGGGGCGGCCGCCGTATCTGGGGCGTGCCCAAGCAACTGGCGGAGTTCCGCTGGGAGGGGCCGCGTGTCCGTGTGACCGACGGGCAGGGGCTCGTCGCCGCCGTGCGCCTGTCGGCCAGCGGCCCGTCGCTCCCCCGGGTTCCCCTGCCGATGACCGGCTTCGGGACGCTCGACGGTGCGCGGACGGTCCTCACCGCGCGGTTCACGGCCCGCCCTGGGGCCGCTTCGGTACGCGTGGAGGAGTGGCCGGCGAGGCTGCCCGCGCTCCGTCGCAGCCGGGCCCGCGTCGGCTTCAGCGCCGCATCGTTCGACATGCTCATGCCCGCCCCCGCGCTCCATCCGGCGCCGCCGGCCCCCTGAGTCACCCCGGCCCCCACCGCCGTTCCCCGTGGCGCCGATGCCACGGCCAGGCGTACAGACCGGTGACCCCGCATCCAGAGATGCCTGTGGGGCGGAAGAGGGGGAAGAAGTCAGGAGTGGCTGTAGTTACCGACCCTTGGCTGCATCTCGTCCGGCGGCGCCGGGAGCCGGTGGTCGTCCAGACCGTCCGGTCGACCGTGGCCGCCGTGCTCTCCTACGTCGTCGCCCTGCTCCTGAGCAGCGAACCGGCGCCGCTGACCGCACCGCTCACCGCGCTGCTGGTCGTCCAGGTCACCCTGTACGCGACGATCACCACCGGCATGCGGCGGGTGAACGCCGTGGTGGTCGGCGTCCTCATCGCGATCGGGTTCAGCGCGCTGGTGGGGCTGACCTGGTGGAGCCTGGGCCTGATCATCCTCGCCGCGCTGGTGATCGGCCGGTTCGTCCGGGCCGGTGAGTTCGTCCCCGAAGTGGCGATCAGCGCCATGCTGGTGCTGGGCGTGACCCGGGTGGCCGAGACGGCCTGGGACCGGGTGCTGGAAACGCTGATCGGCGCCGGCGTGGGGCTGCTGTTCAACGTCCTGTTCGTCCCGCCGGTGTGGGTACAGCCCGCCGGCGAGGCCATCGAGGATCTGGCGCGGCGGATGGGGCGGATGCTGGTGTGCCTGGGCGACGAGGTGCGCGGCCACACTCCCGTACCGGAGGCCGCGGCCCGGCTGCACGAGGCGCGCCGCCTGGACCACGACATCGTGCAGGTGGACGCCGCCCTCCGGCAGGCGGAGGACAGTCTGCGGCTCAACCCCCGCGTCAAGGAGGGCCTGCTCTTCCGCGTCGTCCTGCGCACCGGTCTGGACACCCTCGAAATCTCCGCGGTGGTCCTCCGTACGCTGTGCCGCACCCTGACCGACCTGGCCAAGGCACGGACCGACGAACCGCTGTTCGCCCCGCACATCGGCTCCGCCCTGCACGACGTCCTCCACCACATGGCCCGTGCGGTCGAGAGTTTCGCCGTCCTCATCACCACACAGGTCGGCGCCAACGCGGAGGAGGCGGAAGAGCACCTCACCAGGGAGCTCGCCGCGGGCCGCGCCAGCCGGGACGTCGTGGCCCACCTGCTCCTGGACGGGGTTCGGGAGCACCCGCGCCAGTGGCAGCTGCACGGAGCCCTGCTGGCCGAGATCGACCGCATCCTGGACGAGCTGGACGTGGAGAAGCGCACCCAGCGGCTGATCGAGGAACTGGACCGGGAGTCCCGCGAGCAGCGCGCGAAGTACCGCCCGGTGGACAAGCTCCGGGGTCGTCTGCGCGTCACCCGGACGCGCGACCGGTCCGGGAAGCTGTGACCGCCTGCACAGCGGCCGGATCGTCGGTGGCCGGCGCGGCACCGGCCGCTGCACGGTGACTCTGCCGGAACCGTCCCGGACTTCCTTCCGCACCCCGCGAAGACTGCTCGTAGGGGCGAACCGCTCTCGCGGAAGCAGAACCAACTCCCCTGCTGAATTCATCCATGGGCCGATTTCCGGGAGCCAGGGTGTGAAGATGACGTACGAGCTTCATCCCGGCCGCTCTCCCGGAGGAGTCATGCGCAGAACCAGCCTGCTGTTACCCGTGCTGCTCGCAGTCGCCGTCAGTGCTTGCAGCACCACCGCCCCGCCTTCGTCGCCTGCCGACGGCGCGCCTGCGAAGGGGGCGGCCGCCACACCGACGGCCGCGGAGACCTCCCCCCGCCTTCTGGATGTGGGCCGCCCCTTGGCATGGCAGCGCAAAGACGGCTCCGGACGAGGCACGGTGAAGGTCTTCAGTTACCGGCAGTCGGCCGCCGGGAAAGAGGGCGACGGCCATTCCGTCCGGGCCACCCTGGATGTAGAGGTGTGCGCGGAATCCGGGAGTGTGTCCGCCACCGGATCGGACTGGCGCCTTCTTTACGACGATGGTGAGGCCGTTGCGCCGTCCGAGACGGCACGCGACGATTTCCCGCGACCTCAGTTCCCCGTCGAAACGCAGATCCGGGCCGGCGAATGCACGCGCGGCAAGGTCACCTACGCGGTGCCGGCGGGCCGGCGGCCGGTGCGTATCCATTACGTGGCGGCCCTGGACAGCGGTGACATGGAACCCCCGGGTGCCGACGGGTGGGCGGTGCCCGGGGCTCATCAGCCGTAACCGGCCGCATGCCGCACTTCACCCCCCTTTTTTCGAACACGAGAACGTGTTGTTCAGGTATTCCGCGGGCAACCACGGCAAAGCACCGGGAAAATAGCTTCCCGACCTGGCCAACTGGCGTAAAAGTGATGCCGTGTCCGCCCATGGCGGGAGGAATCTGGGGTTGTTTCGTGGAGTGGCGAGCCGGGCGGGTCCGCCACTCCTGGCCTCAGGAGGAGCCCTCGTATGTGGCGTGGCAGGGCGAAGGCGGAACGTGCGGCGGCGGACGCGGCCGAGCGGCTCATGGCGGCCGGCCGGCTGCTGAGCCGGGCGCCGGTTTCGGCGGACGGGCGGGCGGTTTTCCGCACGGATCAGAGCGTGAATGACGCGCCTTACCGTGAGCGGTGGGCGCACGACAAGGTGGTGCGTTCCACCCACGGGGTGAATTGCACAGGCTCCTGTTCGTGGCAGGTTTATGTCAAGGGCGGGCTCATCACCTGGGAGACACAGGCGACGGACTATCCGACGACGGGTCCGGACCGCCCGGAGTACGAGCCCCGGGGCTGCCCGCGCGGGGCTTCCTTTTCCTGGTACACGTACTCGCCCACCCGGGTGCGTCACCCGTATGCGCGCGGGGTGCTGGTCGAAATGTACCGGGAGGCGCGGGACCGGCTCGGAGATCCGGTGGCGGCCTGGGCGGAGGTCACCGGGGACCCGGACCGGCGCCGGCGCTACCAGCGGGCGCGCGGCAAGGGCGGGCTGGTGCGCATCGGCTGGGACGAGGCCCTGGAGATCGCGGCCGCCGCCCATGTGCACACCTTGCGGGAGCACGGCCCGGACCGGATCGCGGGATTCTCCCCGATTCCCGCGATGTCGATGGCCTCGCACGCGGTCGGCGCCCGGTTCATGTCGCTGATCGGCGCGCCGATGCTCTCGTTCTACGACTGGTACGCGGACCTGCCGATCGCCTCGCCGCAGGTCTTCGGCGACCAGACCGACGTACCGGAGTCGGGTGACTGGTGGGACGCGGCGTATCTGATGCTGTGGGGTTCCAACGTGCCGGTGACCCGTACGCCGGACGCGCACTGGATGACGGAGGCCCGTTACCGCGGCCAGAAGGTCGTGGTGGTCTCCCCCGACTACGCGGACGCGACGAAGTTCGCCGACGAGTGGCTGCACCCGCATCCGGGCACGGACGGGGCGCTGGCCATGGCGATGGGCCACGTGATCCTGCGCGAGTGCTTCGTGGACCGGCAGGTGCCGTACTTCGCCGATTACGTCAAGCGGTTCACGGACCTGCCGTTCCTCGTCGAACTGGAGCGGGACGGTGTGTCCTTCCTGCCGGGCGCGTTCGTCACGGCGCACGGCACGGGCCTCGCCGCGGACGCCGACGCCGGGGCCCGGCGGTGGATGCCCGTCCTCATCGACGCGGTGACCGGTGACCCGGTCGTACCGGGCGGGACGCTGGGAGACCGCTGGCGCGCGGGCGGCGAGGGCCGCTGGAACCTGGACCTGGGGGAGATCGATCCGCGGCTGAGCCTGTACGGGCGGCCGGACGCGGCCCCGGCGCGGGTGGTGCTGCCGCGCTTCGACCGGGAGCGGGGCACGCTGGAGCGGGAGGTGCCGGCGCTGCGGGTCGACGGGCGGCTGGTGACCACGGTCTTCGATCTGCTGCTGGCCCAGTACGGGGTGGGGCGTGCCGGCCTGGGCGGGCAGTGGCCCGGCTCGTACGAGGACGCGGACGTGCCGTGCACCCCGGCGTGGCAGGAGACCCTCACGTCGGTGCCGGCGCGGGCCGCGGTGCGGGCGGCGCGGGAGTTCGCGCGGACGGCGGAGCAGACCCGGGGCCGCTGCATGATCGTGATGGGCGCGGGCACCAACCACTGGTTCCACTCGGACACCATTTACCGGTCCTTTCTGTCCCTGCTGCTGCTCACGGGGTGCCAGGGCGTCAACGGCGGCGGCTGGGCCCACTACGTGGGCCAGGAGAAGGTACGCCCGTACGCGGGCTGGCAGCAGCTGTCCACGGCCGCCGACTGGGTACGCCCGTCGCGGCAGATGGCCGGTACGCCGTACTGGTATCTGCACACCGGCCAGTGGCGGTACGACCGGGCCCCGGCCGACGCGCTCGCCTCCCCGGCCGGCCGGGGCCTGTTCACCGGGCAGCACACCGCCGATCTGGTGGCCCGCTCGGCCCGCCGGGGCTGGATGCCGTCGTACCCGACCTTCGGCGCCAACCCGCTGGACCTGGGACGGCGCATCCGCCAGGAGGGCGCGGACGCGGAGCCCGGCCGGTGGGTCGCGGACGAGCTGGCCGCCGGCCGGCTCGCCTTCGCCTGCGAGGACCCGGACGCGCCGGCCAACTGGCCGCGCGTGCTGACGGTGTGGCGGGCCAACCTGATCGGTTCCTCGGCCAAGGGCAACGAGTACTTCCTGGGCCACCTGCTGGGCGCCGACGACAACGCGAGTGCCGAGGAAGCGCCGCCGGAGGTGCGCCCCCGGGATGTCACCTGGCGTACGGAGGCGCCGCGCGGCAAGCTC
Organism: Streptomyces sp. NPDC030165; assembly: GCF_055573595.1. Taxonomy (NCBI): domain Bacteria; kingdom Bacillati; phylum Actinomycetota; class Actinomycetes; order Kitasatosporales; family Streptomycetaceae; genus Streptomyces; species Streptomyces sp. NPDC030165. The sequence goes on from NZ_JBVIBD010000009.1 coordinate 278,542, forward strand.
GACCTGCTGCTGGCGCTGGACTTCCGTATGACGTCCACCACGCTGTTCGCCGATCTCGTGCTGCCGGCCGCGACCTGGTACGAGAAGCACGACCTGTCCAGCACAGACATGCACCCGTACGTGCACGCCTTCTCGCCCGCGATCAGCCCGCCGTGGCAGGCGCGCACCGACTTCGAGATCTTCCACGGGCTCGCCCGCGAGGTGAGCCGGCTGGCCGCCGGGCGCCTGGACGACGCCTGCGACCTGGTGGCAATGCCCCTCCAGCACGACACGGCGGCCGGCGAGGCGCCGCCCCGGGGGCCGACGGCGCCGCGGTACACGCTGGTGGAGCGGGACTACACCGCGCTCGCCGACCAGTTGGCGGCCCTCGGTCCGCTGCCGCGGGAACAGGGCATGACCGTCAAGGGCGTCACCGTCCAGGCCGGTCCGGAGACGGACTGGCTCGCCAGGCGCTGCGGTACGGCGGCAGGCGGTGCGGCGCGCGGCCGTCCGCTGCTCGACACGGACGTGAAGCTGTGCGAGGCGATCCTCGCGCTCTCCGGCACCACCAACGGCCGGCTGGCCGCCGAGGGTTTCCGCGCGCTCGCCGGACGCTGCGGCACGGGCCGCGGTCTGGAGGAGCTGGCCGCCTCGGTCGCCGAGCGGCGCGTCGTCTTCTCCGACACCCAGGCCCGTCCGGTGCAGGTGTCGGCGAGCTTCGAGTGGTCGGGCAAGGAGGGGCCGGAGCGCCGGTACGCGCCGTTCACCGTCAACACCGAGCACGGCAAGCCCTGGCACACGCTCACCGGCCGCCAGCACTTCTACCTCGACCACGAGTGGATCGCCGAGTTCGGCGAGCAGCTGCCCGTCTACCGGCCGCCGCTGGACCTGGCCGCGCTCGGGGAACGGCCGCGTCCCGGAGCGTCCGAAGGGCGGTCGGTGACCGTGCGCTACGTGACGCCGCACTCCAAGTGGTCCATCCACTCCGAGTACCAGGAGAACCTGCTCATGCAGACCCTGGCCCGCGGCGGCCCGGTGATCTGGATGAGCGTGGCGGACGCCGAGGCCGTCGGCGTGGCGGACAACGTCTGGATCGAGGCGGTCAACGCCAACGGCGTGGTCGTAGCCCGGGCGGTCGTCTCGCACCGGATGCCGCCCGGCACGGTGTTCATGTACCACGTGCAGGAACGCCTGGTGAACGTCCCCCTGTCGCAGACCACCGGGCGGCGCGGCGGTGTCCACAACGCGCTGACCCGGCTGCTGATCAAGCCGACCCACCTCATCGGCGGCCACGCCCAGCTCTCCTTCGCCCCCAATTACTACGGCCCCACCGGCAATCAGCGGGACGCGGTCACCACCATCCGCCGCCGCTCCCAGGAGGTCAGCTACTGATGCGTGTCATGGCACAGATCGCGATGGTCATGAACCTCGACAAGTGCATCGGCTGCCACACCTGCTCGGTCACCTGCAAACAGACCTGGACGAACCGTTCCGGCACCGAGTACGTGTGGTTCAACAACGTCGAGACCCGGCCAGGGCAGGGCTATCCGCGCGGTTACGAGGACCAGGACACCTGGCAGGGCGGCTGGCAGCGCAGACACGGCCGGCTCGTGCCGCGCAGCGGCGGCCGGGCCCGCCGCCTGGCCCGGCTGTTCGCCAACCCCCGGCTGCCCGCACTGGACGCGTACTACCAGCCGTGGACGTACGACTACGACATCCTGACCACCGCGCCGCTCGGCGACGACGTGCCGACCGCGCCGCCCCGCTCCCTGACCGACGGCCGGCCCACCGACATCACCGGCGGTCCGAACTGGGACGACGACCTCGGCGGCGGACCGGCACACCTCGCCGGTGATCCCGTGCTGAAGAAGATGAGCGAGCGGGTGCGTCTGGAGTACGAGCAGGCGTTCATGTTCCACCTGCCCCGGATCTGCGAGCACTGCCTCAACCCGTCGTGCGTCGCCGTATGCCCTTCCGGGGCCCTCTACAAGCGCATCGAGGACGGTGTCGTCCTGGTCGACCAGGACCGCTGCCGCGGCTGGCGGATGTGCGTGACGGGCTGCCCGTACAAGAAGGTGTACTTCAACCACCGTACGGGCAAGGCCGAGAAGTGCACGCTGTGCTACCCGCGTCTGGAGGCGGGCGAGCCCACCGTGTGCTCCGAGACGTGCGTCGGGCGGCTGCGCTACCTCGGTGTCGTCCTCTACGACGCCGACCGGGTCGGCGAGGCCGCCGCCACACCCGACGAGCGGGACCTGTACGAGGCGCAGCTCTCCTGCTTCCTCGACCCCGCCGACCCCGAGGTCGCCCGCGCCGCCGAGGACTCCGGCATCCCGCACGACTGGGTCACCGCGGCCCGCAACTCCCCCACGTACGCGCTGATCAGCACCTACCGGGTGGCGCTGCCGCTGCACCCGGAGTACCGCACGATGCCGATGGTCTGGTACGTGCCCCCGCTGTCACCGGTGGTGGAGTCACTGACCGCCACCGGGCACGACGGTGAGGATCCGGCCAAACTCTTCGCCGCCATCGACGCGCTGCGGATCCCGCAGGAGTACCTGGCCCACCTGTTCACGGCGGGTGACACGGCGCCGGTGGAAGCCGCCCTGTGCCGGCTGGCCGCGATGCGCGCGCACATGCGGCGCGCCAATCTCGGCGAGGAACAGGACCCGGCGATCGCCGCCTCGGCGGGCATGACCACCGCGTCACTGGAAGCCATGTACCGGCTGCTGGCCGTGGCCAAGTTCGAGGAGCGCTACGTCATCCCCACCAGCTACACCGTCGACGGCTCCGACGCCGCGGACGCCGGCTGCAGCCTGGAAGGCGCGGGAGCACCCGGCATGTACGACCCGGAGGGCTTCCACGCCCCGCCCGCCGCGGCACCGCCGGCCGAACACGCGGGCTCGCTGCGGGACCGGGTGAACCTCCTGAACTGGAACGGCCGCGGACGCCCCGCCGGCCTCTTCCCCCGCCGGCGGGGAGGGGCATGAACACCGCACCGCTCCGAGGGAGAGTGATGAACACCGCGCTGGTCCACCAGGCCGCGTCCCTGCTGCTCACCTACCCCGGGCCGGACTGGCCCGACCGGCTCCGGAGCGTCCGCGCGGCCCTGCGGCCGGAGACGGACGGGCGGGCCGCTCTCCTGCTGCGGTTCTGCGCCCGTGTACAGGACGTGCCCACGCTGGGCCTCGCCGCGCGCTATGTCGCCACCTTCGACCGCAGCCCCCGCCGCACCCTGCATCTGACGTACTACACCGACGGCGACACCCGGCGGCGCGGCGCCGCCCTCGCCCGGCTCAAGGCGCGCTACCGCGCCGACGGCTGGCAGCCCGCCCCGGACGAACTGCCCGACCACCTGCCCCTGATGCTGGAATTCGCCGCCCGCGTCCCGGCAGCCGGCCGCGGTCTGCTGCACGAGCACCGGGCCGCCCTGGAACTGCTGCGCCTCGCCTTGGAGGACCACCGCAGCCCCTACAGCGACGTCCTGGACGCCGTCTGCCGCACCCTGCCCGGGCCGCGCCCCGCCGACCGGGCCGCCGCCCGCCGCCTGGCCCGTACCGGGCCCCCACCCGTGGAGACCGTGGGCCTGGACCCGTTCCCCGGCCCCGAGCCCCGAGGAGCCCGCCGGTGAACCCCCTGCACACCGCACTGTGGGGCGTGCTGCCCTACGTCGTCGTGACCCTGCTCGTCGCGGGCACCGCCTGGCGCTACCGCTACGACCGCTTCGGCTTCACCACCCGCTCCAGCCAGCTGCACGAGAGCACGCTCCTGCGCATCGGCTCGCCGCTGTTCCACTACGGGCTGCTCTTCGTCGTCGCGGGCCACCTCACCGGCCTGCTCGTCCCCGAGACGTTCACCGAGCGCGTGCACATCCACGAGTGGCTCTACCACGCCAACGCCCTCGCGGTCGGGGGCGTGGCCGGGCTGGTCACGTCGGCGGGCCTGGCCGTGCTGATCTACCGGCGGCTCCGCGTCCCCGCGGTGCGTAGCGCCACGCTGCGTACCGACCGCGTCCTGCACCCGCTGCTCGCCGCCACGCTCGTCGCCGGGCTGGCCGCCACCGCCACGACCACCAGTGATCATCCGTACGACTACCGTCAGGGCGTCTCGGTGTGGTTCCGCTCCCTGTTCACCTTCAGCCCGGACGTGCCGGCGATGGCGCACGCGCCGCTGGTCTACCAGCTGCACGCCCTCCTGGGCATGGCGCTGTTCGCGCTGTGGCCCTTCAGCCGCCTCGTCCACGCCTTCACCGCCCCCGTCGGGTACGTGTTCCGGCCCTACGTCGTCTACCGGTCGCGCGGTGCGCGGGGCAACGGTGTCCGCCGGTGAGAGGACGGACGCCTGTCCGAGGCGCACCGGGACGGTGACGGCGGTTCGGTACGGGTGCGGAGTGGGTACACCGTTCACAATGAGGCTTTTCACCCCGATTGCGGCGCGACGTACGCGCCGGTATCGCCCGCCGGACGCGGGGCGCGGGCCAGCGACTTCGGCCCGCCGGCGTACGGCTACTGCTCCAGCATCCCCTTCCGCAGCTGTTCCAGGGTCCGGGCGAGCAGCCGCGAGACGTGCATCTGGGAGATGCCCAGCTCGGCACCGATCTGAGCCTGCGTCATCTCCTGGACGAAGCGCATCTCGATGATGCGGCGTCGCCGGTCGTCCAGCTCGTGCAGCAGGGGGGCGAGCGTGTTCAGGTTCTCGACCAGCTCCATCGCCGGGTCGTCGTCGCCCATGACGTCGGCGATGGCGCGGCTCTCGCCGGCCGCGCCGGAGCCGTCGCCCGAGCTGTCCAGCGAACCCGCCGTGTAGCCGTTGCTGGCCGCGATCGCGTCGACGACCTCGTCCTCGCCGATCTCCAGGTGAGCGGCCAGCTCGGCGACGGTGGGCTCGCGGCCCAGGTCCGCGGCGAGCCGCTCCCCCGCCCTGGACAGCTCGACCCGCAGCTCCTGGACCCGGCGGGGGACGTGCACGGCCCAGGTGGAGTCACGGAAGAAGCGCTTGATCTCACCCACGATGTACGGGACGGCGAAGGTGGAGAACTCGACCTCGCGCGAGAGGTCGAACCGGTCGATCGCCTTGATCAGGCCGATGGTTCCGACCTGGATGATGTCTTCCGCGTGCCCGAGGTCCTGGCCCCGGCCGCGGAAGCGGGAGGCGGCGAACCGCACCAGTGAGAGATTCATCTCGATGAGGGTGTTGCGCGCGTACTGGTACTCGGCCGTCCCCTCCTCCAGAGCGGCCAGCCGGGTGAGGAACAGTTTCGACAGCGCTCGCGCGTCCTGGGGAGCCACCTTGGTCGCATCAGGGACCTTGGGCAGCTCAGGCGCCCGCTGCGCCGTCCCCACCGGCTCCGCCGCCTTCGTCCCCGCTGCACTGTCCTGCACGGCAAGCATGGTCACGTCTTCACCCTTCACGGTACGTACGGTCAGATGCACCTGCCCTACTCTTAGGTGTTCAACCCTTGCCCGTGGGAAACAGTTGCTCATAAGGGTGGCGGGCGATCGACCGGGAAGGGACCCGGGGAGCGGCCGCGGTGGTCCGGCCTTCATGCCCTTGTCTGCCCTCGGTAACATTTGCCGGACGGCAATCGAAGATCGCGTGCGGTGGCATGCACATCGCACGGCCAGCACACGACGCGCGCTTGTGCTCCCGCCAACCACCAAGAAAGGACCATGGGTTGAGTTTCACCGAGGCCGCGGCACGCGAGCGTGTCATCGGCGCGCTGCGCGCAGAGAGCGACACCGTCTCCGACCGCTGGGTGCAGCTGCAACTGGCGCAGGACGAGATGCGCGACATCGTCAGCGAGAGCGAACTGCGGGAGGAAGCGGACGCCTTGCTGAGCGCCCTCCTGCGGGGCCTGGAGAGCGACGTTCCGGTGAACCGGGTGGTCGCCACCGACCGGCCGCTGCGCCAGGCTGTGATCGATCTCTCCATGCGCAGAGCCCGCAACGGCGCCATGCCGACGGTCACCTCGCTGGCCGTCCTGTCGCTCAAGGAAGCGCTCCTGGAGGCGGTGCAGCGGCAGACCCGGGACACGGAGGAGCTGTTCGTCACCGCCGTGCTGATAAACCGGCTGCTGGACCGCGCCGGCACGCTCTCCTTCGAGACGTACGTGGAAGGCCGCGAAGAGATCATCCGCCGGCAGAGCCGCCAGCTCCTGGAGGTGTCCACGCCGGTCGTCCGGCTGTGGCGCCAGGTCCTGGCCGTACCGCTGATCGGCACGCTCGACACCACCCGCACGCAGGTGGTGATGGAGAACCTCCTGGAGGCCATCCAGGAGCACGAGGCGCTGGTCGCCATCATCGACATCACCGGTGTGCCGACCGTGGACACCGCGGTCGCCCAGCACCTGATGCAGACCGTCAACGCGGTACGCCTGATGGGCGCGGACTGTGTGATCAGCGGCATCCGGCCGTCCATCGCACAGACCATCGCGCAGCTCGGCATCGACCTGTCGACCATCCTGACCCGCACCACCCTCGCCGACGCGCTGGCCGCCGCCGTCAAACTGACCGACGAGGCGTCCACCCATACGTCCACGGGCGCGCAGGAGAAGCGATGAACGCCCGGCCCACGGCCGGCGTGCCCATTCTCAGGCTGGGTGACGTCCTGGTCACCGGACTGCTCAACGAGCTGGACGACGCCACGGTGGTCGCCTTCACCGAGGAGCTGACCACCCGCATCACGGCCGACCGGGCCCGTGGCGTGCTCATCGACATCTCCCGCCTGGAGATCATCGACTCCTTCGTGGCGCGCACGCTGATGGAACTCACCACGATGGCCCGGCTGCTGGGCGCCCGGGTGATCGTCGCGGGTATGCGTCCGCCGGTGGCCATGACCCTGGCCGAACTGGGACTGCGCCTGGCCGGCGTGGAGACCGCCCTGAACACGGAACACGGCATGGCGGCCCTGGGCTGGCATCAGAGTCCCCGTCCCTCAGGAGAGGCACCACATGACGGGACCCGGTGAACACGGCGGTACCGGCGCCACCGGTACCACGACGCTGAGCGGTGACAGTACGGAGCAGGCCGGTCTCCCGGCCGAGCCCACGGTCCTCACCGTGCGCAGCGAACAGGATCTGCTCGCGATCCGGCACGCGGTGCGCGACGCCACCCTCACGGTCGGCTTCAGCATCGTCGACCAGACGCGGGTGGTCACGGCCGCCAGCGAACTGGCCCGCAACGCCTACATCCACGGAGGTGGCGGCACGGTACGGATCGAGTACCCGACCCGGCCCGGCGCGGTGGGCCTGCGGCTGACGGTCGTCGACGCCGGCCCCGGCATCGCCGACATCGACGCGGCGCTCACCGACGGCTACACCACCGGCGCGGGTCTCGGGCACGGGCTGGGCGGCGCGCAGCGCCTGATGGACGAGTTCGAGATCCGTACCCGGGAGGGCGGCGGTACGACGGTGACCGCGACGCGGTGGGCCGACCGTTGACCCTGTCCCCCGTCGTACCTCCGACGTCCTGCATCCCCGTCGACCACTACAGCGCCGTGCACCTGGCCGCCCAGGCCGCGCGGTCGGTGGCGCAGCGCTGCGGGCTCCAGGGGGCGCTGCCCGACCAGGCCGCGGTGATCGCGTCCGAGCTGGGCAGCAACCTCGCCAAGCACGCGGTGGACGGGGCACTGTACGTCCAGGCCCTGCCGCTGGGCACCGGCGTGGAGATCATCGCCGCGGACCGGGGGCCGGGCATGCGGGAGTTCCGGCGCTGCCTGGTCGACGGATACACGACGACCGAGACGCTCGGCGCCGGCATCGGCGGCGTCAACCGCATAGCGACCAGCTTCACCGTCCGGACCCACGAGCCCGGCGGCACCGTGGCCTGTGCCCGGCTCACGCCGCCCGAGGACGCGGACGCCGCCCGCCGCTCGGTCGGCGCCGTCTGCCTGCCTGCCGAGCGGGAGGAGGTCAGCGGCGACGCGTGCGCGGTCACCGAGACCGAGCACGGGCTGACCGCGATCGTGGTCGACGGCCTCGGGCACGGCCCGGAGGCGGCCGAGGCGGCGCAGCTCGCGTTGCGCGCCTTCGCCAGGGTGCCGGACCAGCCGCTGCCCGGGCTGCTGACCACGGTCCACCGCGCTCTGCGGCGCAGCCGGGGCGCGGCCGTCGGGCTGCTGCGGCTGCACGCCGGGCGCGCGCAGTACTGCGGCATCGGCAACGTACGGTGTCTGACGCTCACGCAGCAGGACGTCCAGAGCCGCCTGACCGGCCAGCCCGGTGTGGCGGGGCTGGAGATGCCGCAGCCGATGGTCCGCGAGTTCCCGTGGGAGCCGCGTTTCACCGCCCTCCTGCACACCGACGGCATCGACCACCGCTGGGCATACAGCCCGGACCCCTTCCTCATACGTCTGCCCGCGCCGCTGCTGGCCACGGCCCTCGTGCACGGCCACCGCCGCAGCCGGGACGACGCGACCGTATTCGCCGCCAACCTTCACCAGAGACTCTCGTGACACGTCACACCTTCCATGCGCTGCCACCCCTGCGCCACGCCGTGCGCCGGCTGGGCGCGGCCAACGCCCTGCCCGTCGAGACCCGGGCGCGACTCGTGCTGTCCGTGAGCACGCTGGCGGACACGGTGATACGGGCCGGGTACGGAGTCACGCTGGAGTCGTCCCGTACGTGTGCGGCGGATCGTTCCTCCTGGGACGGTGCGGGCGCGGGGCCCCGCGACTCCGGTGGTTCCGGCGGCTCCGGCGAGGTGCCGGGGAGCGCCGCCGGTGGTGCGGTCGGTCTTCAGGACGCCGGGGAGCCGGGTACCGGTTCCCGGGACGGCGCCAGCGGCGGTGCTTCCCGTGACGGCCGTGGTCCCGGTGGCCGGTCGGATGCCGGGCCCGCGGGCGGCGCCGGGCCCGCTGCCGGGATTCCCGCAGCCCGCTCGGGCGACGGGGACACGGCGTCCGCCGCTGCCCCGGGCGCTTCCGCCGCCGACGGGTCCGCACCGGCGGCGGACGACTCCGCCGACGCCTCCGCCGTGCCCGCCGGGTCCGGTTTCCTGGCCGTCACACTGCGCACTCCCGCCCCGCTGCTCACCCCGCCCGCCGACGCCACCCTGCTGCTCCCCGCCGAGGTGTCGCCCGACGCGGCCACCTGGCACGTACCGCTCCCGGCCGGCACACCGGAGGTCCGGATCCCCTCGGGACGGCTGCCGGGCGACGCGACGCCGGGCAGCCGCGGCCGACGGCGCGGCAGCGACGCCGCTCCCCTGCCGACGGGCGCGTCCGGCGGCAACGGGGACGGCTCGGCGACCGATCCGGCCACCGAGAACCGTCTGCTGGAGGAGGAGCTGCGGGCCGCCCTGGCCAGGGTGGACTCCCTCGCCGCCGACCAGCGCCGCCTGACGCACGAGCTGGCCGAGACGAACAGCGGGGTGCTGGCGCTCTACGTCCAGCTGGAGGAGCGTGACGAGCAGCTGCGTACGGCCCACGGCCACATCCTACGCGAGCTGGAGGACGCGCTGCGCCCGCCGCCGATCGCGGTGGACGGGCTGGAGCTCGCCGTCCACTACGCGCCGGCCGGTACCGACGCGCCCACCGGAGGCGACTTCTACGACTGGTTCACGCTGCCCGACGGGACGGTCCACATCACCGTCGTCGACGCGCTGGGGCACGGCGTACGCAGTACGCGCAGTGCGCTGAACGTCACGCACGCCGTACGGACGCTGGCTCTGGAGGGCCACCCGCTGAAGTCCATCGTGGCCCGGACGGACGAGATCCTCGCGCCGCTGGACCCGGAGCTGATGGCCACCGTGCTGCTGGCCCGGATCGACCCGGTCAGCGGGGACCTGCTGCTCGCCAACGGCAGCCATCCCCCGGCCCTGGTCGTACGGGCCGCCGGCGGGGAAGAATATCTGGAGGTCAGGGGGCGCGGAGTGGGTTATCCCTTCCCCGGCAGCGAGCGCCTGCTGCGCGCGAAGCTGGACGAGGGGGACCTGCTCGTCCTGTACACCGACGGACTGACCGAGAGCCGGCGGGACCCCAGGGAGGGCGAGCAGCGGCTGGCCGAGAGCGCCAGGCGGCACCGGAACCGGCCCGTCGGGGAGATTCCCGGCGCCATAGCCGAGGACATGCACACCGTCATCCTGCACTCCGACGACACGCTCGCCCTGGCCGTCCGGCTGTCACCCCGCTCAGGCTGAGCGCTTGTCCTCCCGGGCGACGACGGCGCTGATGGTCTTGCCCTGGGAGGTGGTCTCCACCGAGGTGGAGACGGCGAGGCGGCGGACCATCGGCCAGCCGAAGCCGCCGCCCTCGCCGCGTACGTCCGGGCTGCGCTCGCAAGGCGGCCGGGGGCTGGCGTCGGCCACGGCCACCGTGACGGTGCCGGGCCCGGCCGTCAGGCTCAGGGTGCAGGTGCGGGTACGGGTGTGCCGGACGGCGTTGGTGACCAGCTCGGAGACGATCAGCACCACGGCGTCGGAGGTGTCCCGGCCCGGCGGCGGTCCCAGGCCTTTCAGGAAGTCACCGGCCACGTCCCGTGCGGCGGCTGCCGCTTCGGGGGAGTTCTCCAGCCTCACCACCGCCGAGGGCGCGGCGGAAACCCTGTGCGCGACCGTGGCGCTGCTCATCGGACTCACCTCGTTTCCCGTTGAACCGTTAGGCGTACAAGTAGGCAGTTTGCCCGCCAGGCAACGGCGCAATCACCCCCGCTCACAGGGAACCGAACATTCCCCTTGGCGTGATTACCGGCCCCGGCGGGCTGCTCGTAAGCGCTGCCCCCAGACCGGATACCCCGTTCTCGACGGGGTACAAGGGCAACCTCGGGCCGGCCGGCGACACCGTCGGCCGGGAAAGCGGGACACCCGCGGATATGGCCGTGCGCGGCCGTGGGGGCGGATGTCCGCGCGCAACCGCTCACGAGATCAAGGAGGAATGCGCCATGTCGTCCTCGCTGCTGGAGAGTGTGGACATCAAGGCTCCCGTCGCGGTGAGCTGGGCACTGTGGTCGGACGTGACGAACTGGCCGAAGTTCCTGAGCCATGTGCGGCTGGTCGAGCGCCTGGGCGACACGCATTTCGCCTGGCAGCTCTCACTGCCGGGCGCGGACAAGAATTTCGTGGCGGAACTCACAGAAGTGAAACCGCAGGACCGCATCGCCTGGAAAACGACGGAAGGCGTCCATCACGCGGGCGTCGTCACCTTCCACCGGCTCAGTGACACATCAAGCCGAGTCACGCTGCAAATAGAGTACTCGCCGGAAGGTTTTGTGGAGCATCTGGGTGCCCTGACGAATCTGGACTCCACCCTCGCCAACCATGACCTCGGGGAGTTCCGGAAACTCGCGGAGACCGCCGCGGCGGGCTGAGGCACGCGGCCCCGGCTGCCCGCCGTACGGCTACTCCCCCGCGCCGGCCACGCCGTCGGCCGCCGCCGCCTCGCGCACCGTCTCGTACAGCGGGAGCACTCCTTCGAGGCCGGTCAGCTCGAAGAGGCGGCGCAGGCCGGGCGAGGGCGCGGCCAGGCGCAGCCGGGTGCCGAGCGCGGCGTGCTGCTGAAGCAGCACATTGACGGTCGTGGAGTCCGCGAAATCCACCTGGGACAGATCGACGACGACGGGCCGCGTGCCGCCTCCGCCCGCTCCGGCCCCGCCGCCCGCCTCCCGGAGGGCGCCCTCCAGCGGTGCGACGGTGTCGATGTCGAGCGGGCCGGTGACGGCGACGACCACCGCGTCCCCGGCACGGTGGCTCTCCCGCACCACGACCTGCGTCGGCCGGTCCGGGCTGGGCTGTGACTGCACGGTAATCCTCAGCGGTTACGGGTTCGGTGGCCGGTTGCGGACTGCTGTCCGACCGGATCGGATGATCAACAATAGAAGCGATTGTTGCCGTTTGACAATATTCCAGAAAGGCAACAATCTTGTCCCCGTCACTGAGCAACACGGCTCTGCCCGGAGTGACTTCGGATCGAGAAGCGGGGCCTGAATGTCTTCACGCACTGTCCGCGCTGTCCGCGCCGAGCGCGCGGTGTCCGGTGACCGGACGGCCGTCCTTGGCCGCGCGGTGCACGGCTGCCGCCCTGCGGAACGCGGCCAGCCCCGACGCCAGGTCGGCGACCTCCGCCGGATCCATCCGCGCCACGATGGCCGCGACCTCGCCCGTCCGGGCCGCCCGGTACTCCTCCAGGAACGCCCGCCCGCGCAGACTCAGCCGCAGTTCGACCTCCCGCCGGCTCGTGGCGCTCTGGCACCGCTCGGCCAGGCCCATGGCCTCCAGACGGTCGCACAGGCGGCTCACCGCGGGCGGTCGCGAGCCGAGTTCGCCGGCGAGCGCGCGCAGATTAGTACCCTCGTGTTCCTCGATCACCAGCAGAGCCCGCAACTGGGACGGCGAGACCTGCGCCGAGCGTGCCGTCTCCTGACCGCGACCCCACAGCACCTCCAGCAACTCGGAGGCGGCAAGGGTGGCCTCGGTCACCTGCTCGCGTGGGTACGACTGACCGGGGAAACGGGACACACGACCACTCTGTCACCCTCCGGCCGCCCGCGTCAGCCCGGCCAAGTCGAAATCCACCGAAATAAGAATGTTTGAGAGACCGTGACCCTGAGCTGTGATGTGGAAAGAGCGGTTCGCGCGGCGGCGCCGCACGCCTTGGTGGACGCGCTGCGCGCAGCGCTCACCGCGGCCTACGGAGCCACGGCCGTGGACCTGTTCCTCGCGGACTACGGCGGTACGGTGCTCAGGCCGTTCTCCTCGCTCGACGAGGATCCCGTGGGCGCGCTGTCCATCTCCAACACCCCGGAGGGACGCGCCTTCGGCAGCCAGGAACGGCACGAACGGCAGGCCGGCCAGGGCGACGCCGTCGACCACCACCTGCCGGTGACGGTCCGCGGCGAACGCCTCGGCATCCTGACCGTCCGGCTGCCCGCCGGGCGCAACCTGCCCGGGGTCGCCGACGACCTCGCCCACGCGGCCGACCTGCTCGGCCACGAGATCTTCGTCGCCGAGCGCGACACCGACGTCTACCAGCGGGCCCGCCGTACGACCCGGCTCACCCTGGCAGCCGAGATGCAGTGGCAGCTGCTGCCCGCGCGCGCCTGCGTGGCCGAGGAGTACGCCATCGGCGCCCAGCTGGAGCCCGCCTACGCGATCCACGGCGACAATTACGACTGGGCCGCCGACGCGGACGAACTGACCCTTGCCGTCACCAACGGCATGGGCACCGGCGTCGAGGCATCGGTCCTCTCCCACCTCGCGGTCAACGCGCTGCGCAACGCCCGCCGCGCCGGCATCGGCATCGCGGACCAGGCCGCCCTCGCCGACCAGGCCCTCTACGGGCAGTACCGCGGCTCCTCGTACGTCTCGACGCTGCTGCTCCGCTTCCAGCTCGCGACCGGCCGGGCCGAGGTCGTGGACGCCGGTTCCCCGCAGCTGTGGCGGCGCCGCGGCCGCACCATCGACCGCGTCCCCCTGGAACCACAGCTGCCGCTCGGCATGTTCGAGGAGACGCAGTACGTGGCCCAGGAGTTCGAGGTGCTCCCCGGCGACCGGCTGCTCTTCGTCAGCGACGGCGTGTACGCGGCGGTCTCGCCGCCCGGCGAGGAGTACGGCGAGCACGCCCTCGCCCGCGCGATCCACGCCACCAGCCTGCTCCCCGCCGCGAGCGTCCCCCGGGCCGTCCTGCGCGACCTGGCCGAGCACCGCGACGCGGAGTCGATGGACGACGCGCTGGTGCTCTGCCTCGACTGGTTCGGGAAGGCGGGGAACCGGGGCCGGTGAGACGGCAGGCGTGACGGTACGGCCGCGACGCCACGCCCCGCCCGGCGGCCCCGGGCCGCGCCGTGAGAGGCGCGGCCGGGGCCGCGGGCGCCGGTCCGGCCGGCCGGAGCCCGCTACTTCTTGATCCAGCCCTTCTCCACCAGGGCGTCGCACGTGGCCACCGGGTCCTTCTTCCCCTTGTACTGCTTCTTCACTTCCTTGAGGCAGTCGGCGTACGGGAACGGCGGACCGCTCTTCTCCTGCCGGGAGTGCGCCGTCGCGGCTGCCTCGGCGGCCGCCCCGCTGAACAGCACACCGCTCATCGCCACAGCCGCTGCCAGGGCGAAGCTCATCCGTCGCATGGTCGTCTCTCTCCTTGGTTCTCCCTGCGCCGGAGCCCAGCGCTCCGGACACGTCCGAGCCTTCCGGCAGCTCGTCCGAAACCGGCGGCACGAAAGGACTCGTCCACGCCCAACGAGCCGGTGCACAGCGGGAAACGCCCTTTGGTCCGGGATCGCACCGTTTGCCACGGTCACGGAGTCCTTACGGGTGGCACGCGGGCCGCAGCGCCCCTCACATCCCGCCTTCCGTGCCACTTCCGCGGAATTGGCCATGCCGTCCGGGCCGCCCACCTGGAGAGAATTCCGGCCCGGCACACCGGCGTCCGACCGGCCGCCGCAGGAGAGCGCAGGGAGAACAGGGCATGACCGGATACGACGACGAACTCAGGATCGCCGTCATGGACGTGGGCATCGGGCTGCTGGGAGCAGCCGCGGCGGTACGCCGGCTGCGCCCCGACGCCGACCTCGTCCTCGCGTCGGACCCCGACGGGATGCCCTGGGGGCCGCGCAGCCCGCAGGACATCACGGCCCGCGCGCTCGCCGTCGCCGAGTCGGCCGCCGCACACCACCCGCAGGCGCTCATCGTCGCCTGCAACACCGCCACCGTGCACGCCCTGCCCGCGCTGCGCGCCCGCTTCGAACCAGAACTGTCCGTCATCGGCACGGTTCCGGCGGTCAGACCGGCTGCCGCGGGCGGCGGCCCCGTCGCCGTCTGGGCCACCCCCGCCACCACCGGAAGCCCGTACCAGCGCTCCCTCATCGGGCAGTTCGCCGACGGCCTGCCCGTCACCGAGGTCCCGTGCCCCGGGCTGTCCGACGCCGTGGAGCAGGCGGACAAAGCAGCCGTCGACCGCGCCATCGCCGCCGCGGCGCGGCGCACCCCGGAGGACGTCACCGCCCTCGTGCTCGGCTGCACCCACTACGAACTCGTCGCCGAACGCATCCGCGCGGCCGTCCGGCGCCCGGGCCTGCCGCCCCTCGTCCTGCACGGCTCGGCCGACGCGGTCGCCGCGCAGGCGCTACGCCGCACGGGCCACCTCCCCGTCCCCGAAGCCCCCACCACGGGCACCCTGACAGTCCTCCTCAACGGCCGCCACGCTCCCCTCCCGCCCGCGGCCCGGACATACGCAGAGGGCCGCCTCCTCCTCCGCAAACACCCTGCGCACTCCCCCGCACCCCTGCCGCGACGTGCCGGGGCAGGAGCAACGGGGTCACCAGGATGAGAAGACCGGCGGTCATGATGGCGGTGCGGGGGGTGGTGAGGGTGGCGAGCAGACCCCACAGGGCGGTCAGCGCTGCGGTGGTGAGTTTGCTGGTCACCGTCCATGCGGACAAGGTGCGGGCGACGCGGTCCGACGGACTCAGCTCCAGCCGGTACGTGGCGAGCACCGGGGTGAAGACGCTCATGCAGAAGATCATGCCCAGCTCCACGGCCATGACCAGCGCCAGCCCGGAGACACCGGGGTGGAGGAGAGCCAGGCCGAGCAGCCAGCAGACCCGCAGCGTCCCGGCGGTACGCAGCACCGCGTGCTGCCCGTGGCGCGCGACCAGCCGACGGCAGAGCCGCGAACCTGCCAGGCCACCGAGGCACGGCACCGCGAAGGCGAGCCCGTACTGCCAGGGCGCGAAGCCGAGGGGACCGAGCATGAGGACGGCGAGGAGCGGCTGGGTCGCCATGGTCAGCCCGTTGACCAGGGCCGTGTTCAGGAACAGCGGGCGCAGCACCGGGTGACCCAGGATGTACCGCCAGCCTTCGAGCAGGCCGGCGGCGCGTGACGGCGACGAGGTTCCGGCGCGGACCGGGTGGGGTTCCCGGCCGCCGATCGCCCGGATTCCTGCGGCCGAGAGCAGATAGCTGACCGCGTCGGCGAGTACGGTCACCACCGGCCCGCACAGCGCGACCGCGGCTCCGCCGAGCGGCGGTCCGAGCACGGTCGCGGTCCAGGTCGTCGCCTCGAACCGGCCGTTCGCGACGATCAGGTCCGACGGCCGTACGAGGGCCTTCAGGCAGGCACCGGCGGCAGCCCGGAACGTGATCTCCGCCGCCGCGACGACGACCGCCACGAGCAGCAGCTGGAACACGCCGAGCCGCCCCAGCACGAACGCGACGGGGACACTCACCAGCGCGGCGCACCGGACCAGGTCCATCGCGATCATCACGGGCCGCTTGCGGCGGAACTCCACCCACGGGCCGAGCGGCACCGCCAGCACCGCTCCCACGGCCGCGCCCGCCGCCGCCAGCGACGACACCTCGGCGGGCCCGGCGTGCAGCGCCAGGATGGCGATCAGGGGGAACGCGTCGAAGGCGATCCCCGTCCCGAACGCGCTGACCGTGTACGACGCCCACAGCCACCGGAAGCGCCGCCCCAGCGACGGCTCCCGCCTCGCCCCCCTCATATCCGTGCTTCTCCCATCATTTCTGGTTCGTCGCGTGCGCCCGTCCGGCCGGCTCGGACATCGAAGCGGGGCGGGCTGGTGCGGCGCAAACAACCGGCGCACGCCTGCTGTACAACCTCTGGTTGTAGGTAGCGTGCGCGCATGGATCTCAATGCCGTACGCACCTTCACCGCCGTCGCCGAAACCGGGCAGTTCCAGGAGGCCGCCGCTCTCCTGTCGGTCACGCAGCAGGCTGCCTCCAAGCGCATCGCCGCACTGGAGAAGGCCCTCGGGGTGCGCTTGTTCATCCGTACGGCGCGCGGGGCGCAACTCAGCGTCGACGGGCAGGCGTTCCTGCCGCACGCCCGGGAGCTGCTGCGGGTCGCGGAGCGGGCGGTCGCTTCCGTACGGCACGGCGGCCGCGCCCTGCGCGTCGACGTGATCGGCCGACGTCTGGCGCCGGCCGGTCTGCTACGCGGCTTCCACCGCGCGCACCCCGAGGCCGGTCTCGACGTGGTGACGCTCTTCGACGCCGAGGCGGCCGTCGCCGCCGTCCGGTCCGGCACGGTCGACGCGTCGTTCCGCGCCGTCACCGTGCCCGCGCGGCAGCTCCCCGGCGGAGTCACGGCCGCCCGGGTCCTGGACGAGCCCATCCACCTGCTCACCGGCCCGGACCATCCGCTGGCCGACGCCGGCGCGGTCACCCCCGGCCGGCTGGCCGGGCACCGGATCTGGATGCCCGGCCTCGTCGCCGGTACCGAGTGGGCCGCATACTACGAGGAGTTCGCCGCCGCGTTCGGGCTCACCATCGAGGTGACCGGGCCGGACTTCGGCACTGAGCCGCTGCTCGACACCATCGCCGGCTCGCCGTCGCTGGCGACGCTGGTCGGTGCGGGCACGTCCTTCGTGTCGCCCGCCGACCACGGTCTGCGGCGGATCGCCGTGACCCACCCGACGCCGGTCTACCCGCACTCACTGCTCTGGCGCGGCGACAACCCGCATCCCGCGCTCGCCGCGCTCCGCGGCTTCCTGGAGTCCGGGCAGCCGGGTCCACGCAGGGACGGGGGTACGTGGACGCCGCAGTGGGCACGGTGACCGGGCGCTCCCGAGCGGGCGCGGTGGCCGCGCTCCTCCAAGTGGCCGCGTAGTACCGGCCGTTCACCTCTCGGCCCCGCCGCCGCCACGTTACCTTCTGTCAGGTCGTCACTCCCGGGACCCAGACTCCCCGTGCTTCTTCCCGTTTCCCGAGAACAAGGAGCCTTCACGTGGCCACCTCCCCCAGCGCCCGGACGGCAGGACTCGCGCTCGCCACGGCACTTACCGCGCTCAGCCTCGCGAGCGTGCCGTTCCCGGCCGGGGCCGCCCCGTCCGCGGCACTGCCCGCCGTCACCCCGCGGGCCGAGACCGCGGCCCTGCACGACGACGAGGCCGGCGGCAACGCCGACGCCGACGACCCGGCGATCTGGCGCAACGCCACCGACCCGGACCGCAGCCTGGTGATCGCCACCGCGAAACAGGGCGGCCTGCGCGTCTACGACCTCGACGCCCGCCAGGTGCAGTCGCTGCCCGCGCCCGCCGCGCCCGGCGCCGGTCACGCGCCCGGACGCTTCAACAACGTCGACCTCGTGCACGGACTGCGCCTGTCGACGGGCCGCGCCGACCTCGCGGTGACCAGCGACCGCGGCAGCGACCGGCTGCGCTTCTACCGCATCGACCGCGACCGGGCCGGCGGCCCGCTCACCGACGTGACGGACCCCGCGGCCCCGCCCGTCTTCTCCACCTCCCAGCAGGAGGTCGACAAGCAGCGGACCGCTTACGGCCTCGCCACCTGGACCAACCAGGCCACCGGCCGCTCGTACGCCCTGGTCAGCCGACGTGAACGCACCACCCTCGCCCTCCTGGAGCTCACCCCCGGCGCCCGCGGCACGGTCGGTTACCGCAAGGTCCGCACCCTGGACCTGCCCGCCGCCTTCCGCCTCCCGAACGGCAGGTCCTGGTCCCCCTGCGCCGAGCCCGGCGAACTCCCGCAGGTCGAGGGCATGGTGGTCGACCCGGACAACGGCACCCTGTACGCGGGCCAGGAGGACGTCGGCATCTGGCGGCTGCGCGCCGACCTGACCGGCACGCCGAAGCTGATCGACAAGGTCCGCGAGTACGGCGTCCCCGCCACGTACGACGAGGCCACCGAGGAGTGCGTCGCGGGCGCCGACCCGGGTTACGGCGGCAAGCGGCTGACGGCCGACGTGGAGGGCCTGACGCTGGTCACCGAGTCCGGCGGCGACGGGTACCTGCTGGCGTCCAGCCAGGGTGACAACACCTTCGTGGCGTACGACCGCGAGAGGTCCGACGACAACGAGTACGAGGGCGGCTTCCGTGTCGCCGCCGCTTCGGCCGGCCTCGACGGCTCGGAGGAGTGCGACGGCGCCGCCGCGCTGGCGGCTCCCCTGGGCCGCAAGTACCCGAAGGGCCTGCTCGTCGTACAGGACGGCCACGACACCCCCGGGGACGGCGAACGCCCCTCGACCGGCTTCAAGTTCGTCGGCCTCGGGGACGTGCTGAAGGCCGTGGACGACTGATCCCACCGGGGCGCACCCCGGGACGGCGGCTCCGGCCGGGCCGTGCTCTGCTCAGGGCCGTACCGTGCGTCGTGGAGAACGCGCCGAGCGACCGGCCCGGGGCGAGTCCGGGCTGACTCCCCGTCAGCCCAGCCGCCGGCAGGGGAGTTCCGTACGCCCCTCAGTCGTCGTCCACGCCCTCGTCGGGCACCCACCGCAGTACGTCGCCGGGCTGGCAGCCCAGGGTGCGGCAGATCGCGTCGAGCGTCGTGAAGCGCACCGCCTTGGCGCGGCCGTTCTTCAGTACGGCGATGTTGGCGGGCGTGATGCCGACGGCGTCCGCGAATTCGCCGACGGACAGGTTGCGCCGGGCGAGCTGGACGTCGAGTTCGACGACGATCGCCATCAGACCACCTCGGCCATCTCGGTCTCCAGGTCCGTCGCCTTGCGCAGCAGGCTCCGCATGACGACGACGAGCATCGTGAATGCCGCTCCCACGCCGGCGGCCGCGACCGCGGCGGCCAGGGCGCCGATGACGTCCATGCCGTCGTCGGGCGACGGGATCTCGGCAACCGCCAGGTGCACGGTGACACCGGCCGCCAGCAGCGTCGCCACGACCGAGGCTCCGATGATGGTGTCGACCCAGCGGAAGGCCCGTGGCGTGAAGATGGCGTCGCGTTCGACCATGGTGAGCAGCATCCACACGGCGGCGAGCCCCACCTGCACGCAGGCGACACCGATGATCGCCACCACCACGTAGGGCACGGCGAACGCGGCGTACGGAGGGAAGCGGTCGACCTCGTCGGCCGCCGTCGACGGGATGACCACGGCCTGACCGAAGAGGCCGAACAGGACGGCCGCGGCGATGCCCGCCCGGAGTATGGCGATGAAGTATCGGTGCATCTATCGATTGTCGATGGGAATCGATCGAAAATCAATCGATTCCCATCAGTTCGCTGATCATGGCGAGCGAGCGCTACGCGTCGGGAGTCCGCGCCGCACCGGAGTCGGCACCCGGGCAGGCCACCGCGCCGTGCACGCCGTCGTCGAAGACGACGGTCAGCGGCCGCCTCCCGTCCCGGGCCGTGGCGCGCAGCCCCTCGGCGATACGGGAGTAGAAAGCGCTCGCCAGAGCCCACGTGCCGTCCAGGTGACTGTCGTCGCGGGTACGGCGCAAAGCGGTCAGCGCACCGATGACGGACCGGCCGGACAGCACGGCCCGCACCCGGCCGTCACCCTCGTCCGCCAGCTCGTACGCGGAACGGAAGTGCTCGTTGCCGGCGGCGCAGGCGGCGAAGAACTCCCACGCCTCACGGTGACAGACCAGGACGGCCGACCCGGCCTGGGCCGCCTTCAGGAGCAACACACCGTGGTCGACGTCCTCCTGCGTCTCGCGACGGATACGCTCGTGGTCGGGGTGGCCGATGGGGAGGGGGGCCGATTCGGGGACGGGGACGGGGACGGCCTCTTCGGTGGTGTCACCTTCACCGTTCGCGTCGTCCACGTCGTCCACGTCGTCATCGCCGTCCTCGCCGTCCTCGCCGTCATCGACGCCGCCCTCGTCCTCATCGCCATCCGCGAGCGGCGGGAAGGGCGGCTCCTGCCCGGCGTCGATCAAGTCCGGCCCCCTCCACACGGGGTCCTCGCACTCCTCGTCGGGAGGGCCCTGCCGGTCGGCGGGCTCCGTACGGAACACCGGGTGCTGCGCCAGCGCGTCCAGCGACTGCCGGAGTCCGGCGATGGACTGCCGGACGTCGGAGATCTCCTGCCGCAGCAGCGACACCGCCCGCTCCGTCTCCACGGCGGCGGCGGTGTTGCGGTCGGCGTGGTCGCGGGCCTCGCGGCTGTCACGCCGCAGTTCCGCCGCTTCCGCGGTGAGGCGCTCCAGCACCTCGTGCCGCGAGTCACCCAGACGCCGGTCCAGCCCCGAGATCTCTTCGGTGAGCGTCCTGCGGATGTTGAACAGAGCCGTCATCAGATCCTTGTTGCGACCCACCGGCACCCCCGTACAGCACGTGTTCAGACGATGTAGGCGAGGAGCCTGCCCGGCCGGGCCGGGTGTCGATGCGCTCCGGGCGCAGCCGGTGCGCACCCGACCGAAAAGGCACCAACGGAGCGACAACTACGCGCCACGGCGCCACACTTACGGCCGACCGGCGCACACGTGGACGAGGTCACGGCAGCCGCGTCGGGACGGCTGGCCCCCGGACGGGAAGGGGACCCGACGGGGGTCAGCCGGACGGCGTCACTCAGGCGTCGTCGCGCAGAGCGATCCTCGAAATGGCCGTCCACAACGCCTTAACGGCGACTGCGACGGCGAATCGCGAGGCCAGCTCCTTGGTCCACGACCTCTGCTCCTTCGCGGCCATCTTGCACCTTCCTCTACTCCAGACGACGCAGTGAAGCGAACGTGCCTTCACTGCCAGGGCGAGTAAGGGAGCTCGCCCTGCCCGGAGAAGGGACGCCGGGCCCCGCAACGCCCCTTGTCGTCGCGGGGCCCGGCTTCCCTTTATGCGCCTGGAGTGACTAGGTGCATGGGCCCATCCTAGTGGCACGGAGGTCAATCGGTTGAGCGGGGAGGGGAGTTGGCGGCGGAGATCGACGCCACCCGCGTCCGGGCCCGTGCCCGACCACGCCCTCGAAGAGACCGTCGACACGGTCTTCCTCCCGCTGGTGCACTGACCGCGGCCACCGCACCGCGCCTCTCGGCGGACGGTGCGGCGGAGGGTGGGTGCGGGATGCCCGGGTTCGGTCCGTCCTGGTGGCCGCGTGCGCCGTGATCCAGCCTTTTGAGCGCTGGCACCGAGCTCTCGAAAGGCAGCACAGCATGAATGTGAACACCCCCGCGCGTACGGGAGAGGACCGCGGCAAGGTCGTCCTGATCACCGGCGCGAGCAGCGGCATCGGCGAGGCGACCGCGCAGCGGCTGGCCGCCGACGGGCACCACGTCTTCCTCGGTGCCCGCCGCACCGGGCGGCTGAAGGAGCTGGCCGGCCGGCTCACCGACGCGGGCGGCTCGGCGGCGTACCGGCGCCTGGATGTCACCGACGCCGCCGACGTGCGGGCTTTCGTCGACGCGGCGCGCGCCGCGTACGGGCGGGTCGACGTCCTGGTCAACAACGCCGGTGTGATGCCGCTTTCGCCCCTGGAGGCGCTGCGGACCGAGGAGTGGGACCGGATGCTCGACGTGAACGTCCGCGGCGTGCTCCACGGCATCGCCGCCGCGCTGCCGGTGATGCGGGCCCAGGGAGGCGGGCACTTCGTGAACATCGCCTCGGTCGGCGCGTACGAGGTCTCGCCCACCGCCGCGGTCTACTGCGCCACGAAGTTCGCGGTGCGCGCCCTGTCCGAGGGGCTGCGCAAGGAGTCCGGGGGAGACATCCGCGTCACCGTCGTCTCCCCCGGCGTCACCGAGTCCGAACTGGCGGACGGCATCGGTGATCCGCTGGCCCGGCAGGTGATGCGGGACTACCGCGCGGTGGCCCTGCCGGCCTCCGCGGTCGCGAACGCCATCGCCTTCGCGGTCGCCCGGCCGACGGACGTCGATGTGAACGAACTCGTCGTACGGCCGACGGCGAGCGCCCGGTAGCGTCCGGCGGCGCGGTCACCGCCGGGCCGTCAGGTCAGCGAGCGGAGCCACCCGGTGAGGATCCGGTTGACCTCTTCGGGCCGCTCCTGCTGGATCCAGTGCCCGCAGTCCTTGAGCAGGTGACTGGCCGACAGGCCGGGGAGCGTGCGGGGGAACGCCTCGATGGCGTCGGCCAGCCAGGTCGTGGAAGCGTCGCGGTCGCCGCCGATGTAGAGCGAGGGCTGGGTGATCGGCGCGCCGTCCCAGGCGGCGAGGTCTTCCCAGTCCCGGTCGATGTTGCGGTAGCGGTTGAGCCCGCCGGTGAGCCCCGTACGCTCGAACTCCTCCGCCAGTTCGTCGAGTTCGGTCTCGGAGAGCCAGGCGGGGCGGACGCCGCGCACGAAGCGGTCGGACATCTTCTTGCCCGGCGGGACGAAGAAGCAGCTCGGGACGGCTTCGGGGGCCATGGTGTCGGCGGACAGGCTGGCGTAGAGGCCCGCCAGCCAGCCGCGCACATCGGGTTCGATCTCCGCTTCCGCGCGGCCCGGCTGCTGGAAGTAGCTGACGTAGACCTCCTCCTCACCGCCGGTCATGGCGAAGGCGTCCGACGGCCGGACGCCGTTGCGGGGCGCGTAGGGCACGCAGAGGAGTCCGACGGCGGTGAAGACGTCGGGCTTGAGCAGTGCGGTGTTCGCCGCGATGGTGGCGCCCCAGTCGTGGCCGACGACGGTCGCGGTCCGCTCCCCCAGCGCGTGGACGACCGCGACGTTGTCGGCCACGTGCTGCGTCATCCGGTATGCCGCGACGTCGGCGGGCTTCGAGGAGCGCCCGTAACCGCGCACGTCGATGGCGACGGCCCGGAAACCCGCGGCGGCCAGGGCCGGGAGCTGGCGGCGCCAGGAGTGCCAGGCCTCAGGGAAGCCGTGGAGCAGCAGCACCAGGGGGCCGGTGCCCTGCTCGACCAGGTGGATACGGCCGCCGGGTATTTCCACCGTCCGGTGTTCGGCACGTTGGGGGGTCCGGCCCCCGGCCGGGATCGGCGTGTCGGTGCGCTGGTGCATCGCGGGCTCCTCGTTCCGTCGTCCGGCGGCGTGCGGTTTCCGTACACCGCTGTCGAGATCATCCGCGACGGACGGCCTTTCCCCCAGGCTTTTTGCCGGTCCGGCAAATCGTCCGCGCGCCGTACGGTACGGGGGCGCCGCACCGGGTGTGCGGCGCCCCCGTACCGTAGGGCCGGCGAGGCGCGCCTGTCGTGCGGTCAGCGCACCGGACCGGGCACCGCGTCCGCCAGGGACCGCAGCGCCGTCGGCAGCTCCCCGGCGTGCACCACGCCCAGCCGCTGCGTCGCCCTGGTGAGGGCGACGTACAGGTCGCTGGTGCCGAACTCGGCCGGTTCGACCACGATCACGGTGTCGAACTCCAGGCCCTTGGCCTGCCGCGGGTCGAGCAGGACGACCGGGCGGGTCAGGTCGAGGTCCGCGCCGGTGGAGACGTCCGGCAGGGCGGCGCACAGCGTGGCGGACAGGGCCGGGTGGTGGGACCACGGAGCGATGACCGCGATCCGGCCCTCCCCCGGGCCGCCGGCTTCCGTACCGTCGTCACCGCGCTCCCCCGCGTCCGCCGCACTGGTCTTCGCGCCGTCGGCCGTCTCCCGTACGACCGCGTCGGCGACCGCCCGCGCCAGGTCACCGGCGGCCGTGCCGAGCGCCCAGGGCCGTACGCCGGTGGAGCGGATCGAGCGCGGCGACGCGAAGGAGGCGTCCGCGGCGCGGGGCACCTCGGCCGCGACGTCCATGATCTCACTGGGGGTGCGGTAGTTGACGCCCAGCCGGACCAGTTCCCAGCGGTCGTCCACGTACGGCGCGAGGATCGACTCCCAGGCGCCGCAGCCGCCCGGCTCCGCGGTCTGCGCCGGGTCGCCGACCAGCGTCATGGAACGGGTCGGGCAGCGGCGCATCAGCAGCCGCCACATCATCGCGGACAGCTCCTGCGCCTCGTCCACGATGATGTGGCCGAAGGCCCAGGTGCGGTCGGCCGCGGCCCGTTCGGCGGCGCTGCGGTGGTCGGCCTCCTCTTGGCGGTCCGCGAGCCGGTCCGCGTCGATGAGGTCGTGCGCGGCCAGCACCTCGGAGTCCTCGTCGTCCTTGTCCTCGAACTCCTGGGTGCGGGAGCCGTAGGAGAGGTCGAGGACGCCTTGCGCGTACTTGATCCGCTCCTGGCGCTCCGCCTCCTGGGCGGCGCGGGCCGCAGAGTCGTCCTCGCCGAGGAGTTCGGCGGCCTCGTCCAGCAGCGCGATGTCGGCGGGCGTCCAGTCGTCCTCCGCCGGCCAGGGACCGTGGTGGCCGCCGGGCCGGCGGATCGCGTCCGCGTCGGCGTCCGGGAGGTGGACGGGGTCGGCGAGGAAGTCGGCGACCAGTTGCTGCGGGGTGAGTTCGGGCCACAGTTCCTGGATCGCGGCGTGCACCTCGGGGCTGGCCGCGACCGCCTTGCCGAGCTGGGCGATGTCGTCCGGGCCGAGAAGGTTGGGGCCGCCGTACGGGTCGGCGCCGATGCGGTCGGCCAGCTGCGCGGTGAGCGCG
This sequence comes from Streptomyces sp. NPDC030165, assembly GCF_055573595.1. Taxonomy (NCBI): domain Bacteria; kingdom Bacillati; phylum Actinomycetota; class Actinomycetes; order Kitasatosporales; family Streptomycetaceae; genus Streptomyces; species Streptomyces sp. NPDC030165. The sequence continues at coordinate 303,631 of NZ_JBVIBD010000009.1, forward strand.
TCGATGACGTGGAACGCGAAGTATGGTCGGGCGAGGTTGTGCGGCAGCCGGGTGGTGCGCGCGTGCTCGCGGGCGGCGGCCGCGATGTCCGCGTCCAACAGCAGTTCGCCGTCCTCGTGGTCGATGACGAGGGCGGGGTCGGGCAGGGCCTGCCGGTCGCGTACGTACGCCGCGAGCGCGTCCGCCATCGCCGCGCCGCCCTTGATCTCGGCGGCGCGCGCGGTGTCGGTGCCGGTCGCGGTGACGCCGGGGAACAGCTCGGCGGGCGTGGCGAGCAGGACGCCCGTCTCACCGAGCGAGGGCAGCACCTCCTCGATGTAGCCGAGGAAGGCCGGGTTGGGGCCGACGATCAGCACGGCGCGGCGGGCGAGCTGCTCGCGGTGCGCGTACAGCAGGTACGCGGCGCGGTGCAGGGCGACGGCGGTCTTGCCGGTGCCGGGACCGCCCTCGACGACCATGACGCCGTGGTGCGGGGCGCGGATGATCCGGTCCTGTTCGGCCTGGATGGTCTGGACGATGTCGTGCATCCGGCCGGTGCGGGCGGCGTCGAGGGCCGCCAGCAGTACGGCGTCCGCGTCGGTGCCCTCGTGGCCGGTGCGTTCGGTGTCGGTGAGGTCCAGGATCTCGTCGTGCAGGGCGGTGACCCGCCGCCCCTGTGTGGTGATGTGGCGCCGGCGGCGCAGCCCCATGGGGGTGTGGCCGGTGGCGAGGTAGAAGGGGCGGGCGACGTCGGCCCGCCAGTCGATGACCATCGGCGTACGGTCGGCGTCGTCGCGGCGGATGCCGATCCGGCCGATGTGGTGGTCGGCGCCGTCACGGAACGCGAGGCGGCCGAAGCACAGGCCGTTCTCCCCGGCGTCGAGGGCGGCCAGCAGCCCGGACTGCTCGGCGACCGTCACATCGCGTTCCAGGCGCGCCTGGAAGTTGTTCCCCTCCAGCGGCAGCGCGCGCTGAACGGCGGACTCGGCTCCGGCCCGCAGTTCGGCGAGGCGCTCGTAGAGCAGGTCGGTGAATTCCTGCTCCTGCCGCAATTCCTCGTTTGACAATTCAGCTCCACTCCGATACCGTGTTCTCTAGTGGCGATTCATGTATTGAAGAAATATCAAGACATGCAAACGCCCAATATACCCAGAGATTCACCCCGGCCGCCAATACGGACCGGGGTTTTTTGTATGGCGCGGGGACGCACACAGCCCGCGCGGCCCGGAGGCGCGCACAGCCCCGCCCCCGCCTTGCCCCGGTCCCGAACCGGCCTCGAACCGGTCCCGGCCAAGTTGCAGAGAGTTCTCCGCAACCTCTATGCAGAGAACTCTCTGCATCCTAGGCTGCCCCCATGTCCGACCAGCCCGAACACTCCGCCCCCATCCGCCCCGCGCAGCCTCGTCCCGCGCGCTCCCGCCCCGCCCGTCGCCTGGACGCCCGCAGTCTGCGCGGGCTGGCCCATCCGCTGCGGATGCGCATCTTCGAACTGCTCACCCTCGATGGACCGGCCACCTCCGCCCGGCTCGCCGAACGCCTCGGGGAGAACACCGGCACCGTCAGCTGGCACCTGCGCCACCTCGCCGAACACGGATTCATCGATGAGGAGACCGGGCGCGGCACCCGGCGCGAACGCTGGTGGAAGCGGGTCGACGTCACCAACGACCTGAACACCGCCGACTTCCGCGACGACCCCGATTCCCGGGGCGCCCTCTCCGTCTATCTGCACGAACTGGTCCAGCAGTACTTCAGCCGGGTCACGGACTACGTCAACGAGGACTGGGACGAGACCTGGCGGCAGGCCGGCACCGTCGCGGACTGGCACGACCTGCGCCTGACACCCGGACAGCTCACGGCGCTCAATGCAGAATTGTTCGAGGTCATCGCCCGCCACACCCCCGCCCCTGACGCCGCCGCCACCGCGCCGGACGCGCTGCCCGTCGTCGTACAGCTCCAGTCCTTCCCGCGTGCAGAACGGGGCGGCGCGTGAGCCGGAACGCGGAGCGGCGCGGCGGTCTGCTGCGGCGCCACCGCGACTTCCGGCTGCTGTGGTGCGGCGAGACCGCCGGCAAGTTCGGCGCGTCGGTGACCGGGGTCGCGATGCCGCTGGTCGCCGTCACCACCCTGCACGCCGGGACGTTCGAGGTGGGGCTGCTGAGCGCGGCGGCCTGGCTGCCGTGGCTGGTCATCGGCCTGCCGGTGGGCGCATGGGTGGACCGGCTGCGGCGCCGGCCCGTCATGCTGGCCGCCGCCGCGGTCTCCGGCGTGCTGTTCGCCGGTGTGCCGGTGGCCGCGTGGTGCGGCCTGCTGAGTACGGGCCTGCTGCTGGCCGTCGCCCTGCTGACGGGTACGGCGACGGTGTTCTTCCAGACCGCCTACACCGCCTACCTGCCGGACATCCTGGCCCCCGACGACCAGGCCGAGGGCAACGCCAAGCTGCACGGCAGCGCGTCCGCCGCGCAGGTCGCCGGGCTCGGTTCCGGCGGGCTGATCACACAGGCGGCGGGGGCGGTGAACGGGATGTTCGCCCAGGCCGCGACCTTCCTCGTCGCGCTGCTGTGCCTGGCGGGCATCCGGCACCGCGAACCCCGCGTCCGCCGTACGGAGCGGCGCTCCGGGGGGCTCGTCGGCGAGGTCGGCGAGGGGCTGCGGCTGATCGCCGGTGATCCCTGGCTCCGTACGCTGACGCTCTTCGGTGCCGCGTCCAACCTGGCCCTGATGGCGTACCAGTCGATCCGGGTGGTCTTCCTCGTCCGGGACACCGGCCTGTCCCCCGCGGTGGTCGGCGGTCTGGTCGCGGCGACCGGCGCCGGGGGTGTGGCGGGCGCCTTCCTCGCCCGCCGGGCCGCCGCGCGGGTGGGGACGGCCCGCGCGACGCTGCTGTTCGAGTTCGGTCTCGCGCTGTTCGCGCTGCTGATCCCGCTGACCACCGACGGCGCCGGGGTGGTGTTCTTCATCGCCGGCGGCGGCTGCGTCGCCGCGGGGGTGGTGGCCGGGAACGTGATCAAGGCGGGTTTCCAGCAGCGCTACTGTCCGCCGCAGCTGCTCGGCCGGGTCACCGCCGGTACGACCTTCCTCGGGTACGGCACGATCCCGCTCGGTGCGCTGCTCGGCGGCGCGCTCGGCTCCGCGCTCGGACTGCGCGCGGCCATGTGGATCACCGCGGCGGGCATTCCGCTGGCCGCCGTCTTCCTGCTCTGCTCGCCGCTGCGGCGAGCCCGTGACCTGCCGACAGCCCGTCAGGAGCCGCACCGTACCGAGTTGGTCCAGACCTATTGACGGCCCCGGCGGGTCACCCTACGGTTCGGGCACCCGTCACCGCCGGCCACGGCCGGAAAGGAGCACACCATGTTCGGTCGGGCGTCCCGCCTGCTCGCAACCGGCCTCGCCACGGCCTGCGCCGTCCCCCTGCTGACCGCCGCGGCGCCCGGCGCCGCCCCCCGGGAGACCACCTGCCCGGTCAAGTCCAAGCCCGCGGGCAAGGTGCTCCAGGGCTACTGGGAGAACTGGGACGGCGCGGCCAACGGCGTCCACCCGCCGTTCGGCTGGACCCCGATCACCGACCCCCGGATCCGCGAGCACGGCTACAACGTGCTCAACGCCGCCTTCCCCGTCATCCGCTCCGACGGCACGGTTCTGTGGGAGGACGGCATGGACGCGACCGTGAAGGTCGCGACGCCCGCCGAGATGTGCGAGGCCAAGGCGGCGGGCCAGACGATCCTGATGTCCATCGGCGGCGCCGCGGCCGGCATCGACCTCAGCTCCGGCAAGGTCGCCGACCGGTTCGTCGAGACGATCGTGCCGATCCTGAAGAAGTACAACTTCGACGGCATCGACATCGACATCGAGACCGGCCTCGTCGGCAGCGGCAGCATCGACACGCTGTCGGCCTCGCAGGCGAACCTGATCCGCATCATCGACGGCGTACTGGCCAAGATGCCGCCGGACTTCGGCCTGACGATGGCGCCGGAGACCGCTTACGTCACCGGGGGCAGCGTGACGTACGGCTCGATCTGGGGCGCGTACCTGCCCATCGTGAAGAAGTACGCGGACAACGGCCGGCTCTGGTGGCTGAACATGCAGTACTACAACGGGAGTATGTACGGCTGCTCCGGCGACGCGTACTCCGCCGGCACCGTCAAGGGCTTCACCGCGCAGACCGACTGCCTGAACAAGGGGCTGGTCGTCCAGGGCACGACCATCAAGGTCCCCTACGACAAGCAGGTCCCCGGCCTGCCGGCGCAGCCGGGAGCGGGCGGCGGCCACATGTCGCCGGGCCTGGTGGGCCAGGCGTGGAACACCTACCGGGGCGGGCTGAAGGGCCTGATGACCTGGTCGCTGAACTGGGACGGCTCGAAGGCGTGGTCGTTCGGGAACAACGTCAAGGCGCTGCAGGGGCGCTGATCCCGAGCGGGTACGAGGGCGGGTCCGGCCAGGTGGCCGGGCCCGCCCTCGTACGGGCTCAGCTTTCGCCCTCCTGGGAGGGGTGCAGACCCAGCATCTCCAGGAGCATCTTCAGCTCGTCGGCGTCCCGGGCCTGACCGGCCAGGGTCAGCCGGGCCTGCCGCCGTACGGTGTCCGCCTCGGCTTCCTCGGGGGCCGCCGGGTCGGTCTGGTTCTCGCTGCGCTGGTCTTCCTTAATCATCATCGCCATTGTCCCATCCCTCGGGTACGTACCGGTGCCCCGGGGCCCGGACCCGGGCGGCCCGGGGGCGGATCCGCGACGGCGGAACCCCGCGCAGGCGCATTCTGAACACTCCTTCAGAAAATCCTGAAAGCCTCCTCAGGAAATGCGGATTCTCTTTCAGTACCCCGCCCCGGGGCTCACTGGGCACCGATTTCCTGAAGGCGCTTTCAGCATTCCCGGGATCCCGCGCGAGTTTTTGACCATGCCGTGCATTCCGTGCCATCATTCTTTCCGGTGCCGGCCGCCCGAGGCCGACGCAGAGTCCTGTGCCGAGGAATTCGAGGAGGTGGTCGTTGTGCTGTACGGCGATCCTCCTAGTCCCGCTCGCCGCCGTTTCCGCTGACCGGGCCGTACGGCCCGCGGCTTCTGCCTGCCGGGCAGCACTCCCCCGTGGCGACCGCTTCGCCACCGCGCCGGCCTGCCCGCACGAATTCTCTCGGGTACCTCCATGACGAAACTCCGCCAGTTCCCGTCCGGTGGCGCGATACGCGCTGCCCGAATACGCCCCGTGGACCTCTTCGTTCTCTGCGGCGTCGTCGCGCTCTCTTATCTCGTGGCCCGCAACGGGGCCGGCGCCGACCAGCCTTTCCACCCCGGAAATCCACCGGCCGTCTCCGCCGACACCGAGCGGCTGCCGTACTACTCGGCACGTTCCGTACCGCGCATGTTCGCCGGGCCGGTGCCCGCGGTGCTCTTCACCGTCGTGTCCGGTATGTGGGCGGCCCGGTCCCGACGGGAGCCGACCCCCGTGAGCAGCCTCCGGCCCGCACCCGAGGAGAGCAGCATGAACCGACGCACGATGCATCAGCGCAAGACCGTACCGAGCCCGTCCAAAAACCCCACGGGCGTGGCGGAGGGCATCCGGGTCCTTCTCGTCGCAGCCGTCCTCCCGGCGGTGGTGGTGACCGCCGTCGCCCTGTCGCCGCCGGCCGCCACCCGGCTGATCTGCGCGGGGCTCCTGGGGGCCGCCTGTACCGCGGTCGGTTTCGCCGTCGCCGGGTGGCGCTGCCTCTCGCGCCGTACGGACGGAAGGCACCGGTGACGCGGCGGGGAGGACCGGTCCGGGCCGCTGCCGGCTTCCGGCGGCGGCCTGGGCTCCGTATCGCCGTGCCGTCCCTGCTCCTCGCCGTGCTGCTGGCCTTCCCCGGCCTGCTGCCCAACGCCCCTGGACACCTGGGGAGTCTGGCCGAGACCGCGCTGCCCTGGTTCGGCGCCGTGGTGCCGGTCCTGCTCGGATGGGCTGCGCTGCGCCGCTCCGTGGCGGGGGTGGCCGCGGCGCTGGTGCCCGCGGTGGTGTGGGCCTGTCTGTTCCTCCCGGGGTACCTCCCGGGAGGGGGCGGCACGCGGGCCGACTTCCAGGTCCTGACGTACAACGTCGGCGGCGACCGCACCTCCCCCGCCGCCGTCGCCCGGCAGGTGAGCGGCACCGGCGCCGACGTGGTGGCGCTGGAGAAGGTCCCGGCGTCCGCCCTGCCCGCGTACGAACGGCAGCTCGGCGCGGCCTACCCGTACCACGCCACGGCGAACACCCTGGGCCTGTGGTCCCGTTACCCGGTGAGCGAGGTGACGAGCCTGGACCTGGGCGGCGCCTGGCCGCACGCGGTACGGGCCCTGGTGCGCACCCCCGGAGGTGGCACCGCCTTCTACGCCGTGCGCCTGCCGTCCGTACGGGTCCGGGCCGACGCGGGCTTCACCATAGGGGCGCGGGACCGCAGCGCGGCCGAACTGGCCGGCCGGGTGCGCGACGACCGGGCCGCGCGGGTGGTGCTGCTGGGCGACCTGAACGGCAGCCTGCGCGACCGGGGCCTGGCGCCGCTGGTCCGGCAGCTCACCTCCGCCCAGGACGACGCCGGGCGGGGCCCCGGGTTCACCTGGCCGGCGGCGTTCCCGGTCGTGCGCATCGACCATGTCCTCGTCCGCGGACTGCGCGCCACCGGGGCCGCCGTGCTGCCGGACCGCCTCGGCAGTGACCACCGGCCGGTGCTGGTGGGGCTGCGCGGGTGAGAGCCGGGTTTGTCCGGGCGGGCCACTGGACACCCAGTGTGCGTACGTTCGATGCGATCTCCAGGAGGCGTCCATGACAGCGCAGGTCGGCGACGAGCTGTGGGACGAGTTCCACAAGGCCGTCAACATGACCTCACGTGAGCTGCGGGAGTGGCTGAGCGTCGAGGCCGCGGGCGAGAACAGCGAGGAGGTCCCCGACCGGGCCGGACGGCCCCTGGGACGACAGGTGCTGGAGATCCTGGGCAAGCGCCGCACCGACCTCACCGAGAGCGACGCCGAGGCCATGCGCCGCGTCGTCGAGATCGTCGGCAGCCAGCACCCGCAGGGCACGGACCCGAAGGCCGGCGGCGCGGACTGGCGCCACGGCCTGATGGACATCGGCCACGACCCGCTGAAGGAGTGAGCGGCGGGCCGCACGCCCGGCGCTGGTACGGGCCGGCCCCGTGGGCTCACCGCCGCAGGGCGCGTGTACGCAGCGCCAGCAGCGCGTCGAAGCGGAATCCGGGGTCGGCGAGCCGGCCGTCGAAGAGCGCGTCCAGTTGCCGCAGGCGCTTGCGTGCCGTCTGCGGATGGATGCCGAGGGCCTGGGCGACCTCGGGGGCGGTGCGGCCCCATGACATGAGGAGCGCGTCGAGCGTCTCCGCCAGCCGTGCCGCCCGGCCCGCGGGCAGCCGGTCGAGGACGCCGAGCACCCGGTCCCCCAGCAGGCGCCCGATGTGCGCGCTGCCGAGCAGGTGGACGTCGGCCAGCCGGTCGCCGACGACCAGGAGTTCCCCGTCCGGCGCACCCGTGTCCCGGTGGTGGTTCAGGGCGAGCCGTACGCAGGCGAGCGACACCCAGGCGTCGTGCGGCGCGACGGCCGGCCCGAGCGCCGCGCTACGGCCGCCGACCGCGGCGCGTACGTCCTCGGCGCCGGCCGGGCCGCCACCGGCCGGCGCGGGGAGGACCAGCACGAGGTCCGCGCCGCGCGGCAGCACCAGCGCGTCCGGCCACGGCACGGCGAAACGGCTGCCCGCCGCGCCCCGGACGACGAGGCAGGCGACCGTGGCGGGCAGCGGCCAGCGGGCCCGCGCCGCGAGGGTGCCGAGTGGTTCGCGGGGCGTGCCGCGCGGCTGTTCCAGCAGCGCCTGCGCCAGGGCCCGCCGGCTGCGCTGCACCTCGCCCTCCGCGCGGGCCTGGGTCGCGACGAAGCCCTTGACCGCCTCGTTGGACAGGGCGTTGATGTGCGTCAGTACGGCTTCGTGCAGCGGCAGGACAATCTCGGTGGGCAGCGAGGCCGTACGGGCGATCTCCGCGTAGCGGCGGCTGCCCACCCGCGCGCCGACGCGGAAGGCGGCCTGGAGTCCGTCCGTGGTGCGCCCGTTGAGGAACTCGACGCGCCCCAAGTGGCGGAAGTGCCGTACGTGGTGGTCCTGCGAGCTCTCCGGGGCCTCGGTCAGCTCCGCGAACTGACGCATCGCGCGGCACACCGAAGCGATCAGGTCCCGGCCCACGGAGGAGTCGAGCGGGCGCCGGTAGGCGGGCACCTCCTCACGGATGGCCTCGACCATGGCCGCCGCGATGGCGTCGATCCGGGGCCGGAGCAACGCGCCGAAGGAAGCGGGCAGTTCGTGCCAGGGGCCGCGCGCGAACGTCTCACCCGGCGGGTTGTGCATCGCGGGCCTCCTCCGGACCGTGGGCGGCGGGACTCGCATGTCCCCGGGCCGGGATCGTGCCTCCTTCCGGGCCCGCCGGTCCACCCTCGTGCGGACGGCCGGCATTCCGTACCCGCCCCCGGCCCGATTCCGCACCCGTTCCCTGAGCCGGTCCCGCGCCCGCCCCTGGCCCGCCTTCCGGAGGCTGCGGCGGCTGACCCGGCGGTCCGCGGAAGTGTCACGCGGATGACACCTTTCCTCTTCCCTCTCCTCGCCCTCTGGCGCAACCGGCCGTACGGCGCGAGCGTGGTCCCGACGTTACGCGCCGGTAGTTTCCCGGGCGCCGCCCGCAGTACGCGGCCCCGGTACGCCGGTCCGGTGCCGTGACGTCCGCCCTCGTGGCGCCCGTACCGAACCACGGCATGAGGAGAACAACTGATGCGCAGCAACGGGACCATGCGCGCAAGACACCGGAGACGGCCGGTCGCCGCACTGACCGGACTCGCGGTGGCGGCCGGCCTGGGGCTGGCCGGAGCGACCGCGGCACCGGCGACGGCACGGGCCGCGGCCGAGGCGACGGACGGCCGGGCCGCTCCGGCCGCCCAAGCGCCTGCCGCTCCCGGACACGCCGCACCGGCACCCGCCGCACCGGCACCCGCGGCGGCCACCTCGAACGCGACCACGGCCGCCGACCCCGTAGGGCCGCCGCAAGGCGACTTCCTGTCCGCCTTCCTCTACTCCGCCACCAGACCGACCGTCCTGCCCACCGGCGCCGACGACTGGACGTGCAGGCCGGGCCGGGCGCACCCCCGCCCGGTCGTCCTCGTGCACGGCACCTTCGAGAACCGGTACGCCAACTGGGCCGCCCTCTCCCCCAAGCTCAAGGACGCCGGGTACTGCGTCTTCGCCCTGAACTACGGCGGGAACAAGGGCCCCTTGCTCGGCACCGGCGACATCGCCGCGTCGGCGGGGCAGCTCGCCGCGTTCGTCGACCGGGTGCGGGCGGCGACCGGCGCGGACAAGGTCGACATCGTCGGACACTCGCAGGGCGGCATGATGCCGCGGCACTACATCAAGAACCTGGGTGGAGCGGCGAAGGTCGGCAGGCTCGTGGCCCTCGTCCCGTCCAACCACGGCACCTCGCTCGTGGGCCTCGGCCTGCTGGCCCGGCTGGTCCCCGGCGCGGATCTCGTCGTCGGCGCGGCCTGTCCAGCCTGCGAGCAGCAGATCGTCGGCTCGCGCTTCCTGAAGGAGCTCAACGCGGGCGGCGAGACCGACCCGGGCGTCGACTACACGGTGATCGCCACCTGGTACGACGAGGTGGTGACCCCGTACACCTCGGCGTTCCTGGCACCGGCCCGTAACGTCAGCAACGAGACGATCCAGGGCCACTGCATCGTCAACACCACCGCCCACATCAACATCACCTACGACCGGACGGCGACCCGCCTCGTCCTGAACGCCCTCGACCCGGCCCACGCCCAGCGCCCCACCTGCTGAGGCGGCACGGCCCCGGTGGGCGGGCGGCGGCCGGCCGTGTACCCACCGGGGCTCCCGGTGCCCGGCGGGCCCGTGGTCACAGCGGGCCGCGAGGACTGGCAGTATCGAGGGATGGCAGAACAGATCACAGCCGCGTGCGACGGGGCGTCGAAAGGGAACCCCGGGCCCGCGGCCTGGGCATGGGTCGTCGGGGACGCCGCGGGTACGGTGGAGCGCTGGGAGGCCGGCCCGCTGGGGACCGCGACCAACAACGTGGCGGAACTGACCGCGCTGCGGGAGCTGTTGGCGGCCACCGACGCCGCCGTGCCGCTCCAGGTGCGGATGGACTCGCAGTACGCGATGAAGGCGGTCACCACCTGGCTGCCGGGGTGGCGCAAGAAGGGCTGGAAGACCGCGGCGGGCAAGCCGGTGGCCAACCGTGACCTGATCGTCGCCATCGACGAGCTGCTCACCGGGCGGCCGGTGGAGTTCGTCTACGTACCGGCCCACCAGGTCGACGGCGACCCGCTGAACGCCGCGGCGGACGGCGCCGCCAGCGAGACCGCGCGCACCCAGCAGGCCATCAGCAGCGCCCTGGGCTCCGCGCTGCCCGCGCCGGAGCCGGCCGGCGCCGCGTCCGGCGGGCGGGCCCGGCCGTCGGGCGCCGCCCGCGTCCCGTCCGCGCGGCCGGGCAAGAGCTCGCGCCCGCGGGGGTCCGTCACGGCGCGGTTCCCCGGCCAGTGCCGGTGCGGCCAGTCGTACGGCAAGGGCGAGACGATCGCGAAGAACCCGGACGGGTGGGGCCACCCCGCGTGCGCCGGAGCGGCCGGATAGCACCGTATGCGTCGCCCCGTGGAACGTCCGCGGGGCGACGCCCGCGGGCAGCCGCATTCCCGGCGGGGAGCCTGCGTTCTCCACGGGCAATTCCGCGAAAGCCGGAGCGCCACGAGCCGCCTCCGCGCCATCCTTTCGCCTTATGAAATGCCTATCCTATTTTCCAACTTTTCCGACGAAAACGTTTCAGCACCACCACCGTCCTCACCACGCATACCTCGTACGGGTGAAGTACGTGCCTGTTGACGCCGACGTACTCCACCAAGGCGGCTTATCGGTGGAATCCTTTCTGCGTGATCAGGGAGCTGCCATTCGGGGAGCCCCATGATGCTGCAACCACCTCTCCCCGCCCCGCACTGCACCGCGCCGTGCCTTGGCGCCCGCCGTGCGCGCGGTCCGGGGACGGAATTGCGGAAAGAGTGGCTGGTAGAATTGAAGTTTTCTCGGTGTACAGCCCTGGTGGCCGCTGTGGGGTCATTGGCGGCTGCCCTCACGGTCGGTGCCCCGGCAGCGACGTCCCAGGAGCCGCCGGCCGCCGCGGACGCGTCGCGCTACTCCCACGCGGGTGAGCAGCGGGCCTTCCGGCACGAGCAGCTGCCGCAGAGCGCCATGCCCGGCGGCAGGTCCAGGGGGGTCATCACACCCATCGGCCACCAGGGCTTCCAGCTCCGGTACGACGGCTCGGACCGCGGGCGCGTCCTCGCGCTCGAACGGCGCCACCGCCAGCTGCGCCCCGCGTCCCTCACGTCCTGGCTGAACGCCCGTTCCCACGCGGCGACGCATCTGTCGCGCTGCCCGACCAGGGTGCCGCTGAGCGGCGCGGACGGCTTCTGCTGGCAGCGCGGGTCGGCGGACGACCTGGGCTGGGCCTACGTCCCGCAGGGGCTGACCGGGTCCGGTGAGGCCGAGCCGCGCTCGGGCCGCTGGCAGGGGCGCAGCATCGTCGCCGCGAGCTGGGCGTCCAGCTACGACCACCCCAGCGCCCCGCGCCATCCCGGCAACCGTCCCTGGCGCGGCGCCAAGCAGATCGACCATTTCATGAAGGTCTCCTTCACGGACGTCACCGACCGGGGCCGCCCCCGGTACCGCAGTGCCCTGCTCGTCACCCCGCAGGGCACGGGCGGGTTCACCGCCCTGAAGGGCCACGGCGACACCCTGTCCTGGTACGGCCCGTACCTGTTCCTGTACAGCAGCGAGCGGCTGCGCGTCTTCGACGTACGCCACCTGTGGGCGACCACCACCTCCTCCGGACGCGTGGGGGTCAGCCGCGGCTCGGTGAGCGCCAACTGGCAGTCGGCGGCGCTGCCGCAGGTCGGGCAGTACTCCTTCGTCGGCCGCAACGGGTGCGGGAGCAGGCCGGGCGAGACGCCGTGCTTCAGCGGCGCCTCCATCGACCACGGTTCGTCGTTCGCGCCGTCGCTGGTGACCGTGGAGACCAGCTCGCCGACCTCCCGTGTGGTGCGGTGGCCGCTGAGCACGACGTCCCACCTTCTGCGCTCCGACGAGCGCGGTCTGGTGCGGGCCGGTGCCGGGTACCGCGTCCCGCTGGCCGGTCCGCAGGGCGTCGTCCAGCGGGACGAACGTTTCTACTTCACCGCGATGTGCCCGGACGCCCGCCGGGTGTTCGGTGAGCCGTACTGCCTCTACCGGGGCGACGCCAACGGCCCGGTGCGCGTGTGGAGCCGTACCCCGGCGGCCGCCGAGAACCTGTCGTACTGGCCCGCCACCGAACAGCTCTGGGTCTCCAACGAATCCCCGTACCGCAAGTACGTACGCCCCCGTCCCGAACTGAACGGCCGCGTCGTCTACAACGTGCCCCTCTCCGAGGACTGACACCCGCCGCAACACACCGGCCGGAACACACCGGCCGCACCGCACACCGGCCGGTGACCACGACGGCCGGTGTGCGTCCGGCGCCCTCCGCGCGGCCAGCTGCGCGCGGAGGGCGTTCGGCTGCCCGTCGTCGCCTGTTGCCACGGCTCGCCGTGACCGGCAACGGTGAGGCTGAAGGGCGGACCCGGTCACAGCGAACGGGTGGTTGTGGGCCTTCGGGCGCCGTCCGCGGGCAGACGGTTACGGAGGGGGGACAGAAGGCCTGTGACGAGGATGGATCTGGCATGAGCGAATATGAGCGTTCCCGTACGATGCCCGCGCTGCCTGAGCATGTGTTCGACCAGGCGAGTGTCGTGGGGCAACTCGACAGCTGGCTGCCGCAGGGACTGCACGTGGAGGCGGCGGAACTGCCGGCCGTGACCGTGCACGAGGACCGTACGGGCGAGGACGAGGCCGGTCTCTTCCGCGCCGAGCGGGACCAGATGCGGCTGGAGTGGGGCACCAGGGACAGCGGCAGCTACGCCGGCTGGCTCCAGGTCTCCGGCATCGGCAGCGGCGCCAGCGAGGTGACGGTCCACCTGTCCTTCTTCGACGAGCAGCACGACCCGGGCGCCGGCGCGGCCAACGACGAGCTGGACCGCAGCCTGGAGCGCCTGGACGAGCTGGTACGGCTGCGCATGGACGACGGCAGCAGCGGCTGACGCGCGTCCGTGTCGGTGTCCGTGCGGGGGCGTCGCGGCTGACGCCCGTACGTATGTGCGGGGCACCGCGTCCACGGCCGGACACGGTGCCGTACGAACTGCCGCCATCGGCGGCCGCGGCCACACCCCCCGTACGCGGCCCGGCCTCAGCGCTTGAGCTGGAAGGTCTTCCCCTGGTGGGCGCCGGCGGAGCAGGACGCCTTCTCGGAGGCCGTCATCTTGCGGGTCTTGACCACCACCGCGTTGCTGACGCCGTCCGTGCCGTTGGCGGCCGGGCCGGTGACGGTGTCCGGGACGAACCAGTAGTAGTGCCCCCACTTGGGGCTGTCGTAGTGGGTCTGCCAGGTGCCCGAGACGGTCTGCATGACCTGGGCGCGCGAGATCCAGCCCACCTCGCCGGGCTGCACCGTCATGTTCAGCGAGCTGTCCTCGGTGTGCGAGCTGCTCCAGGTGTGGCTGTACTGCGCCGTGACGCTGAGGTCGACGATGCCCGCGAGCTTGCCGCCGGCGGTGACGGAGACGCCGGCCGAGTCGGTGGAGCCCACCGTGTCCGACCAGCCCATCGACTGGGTGGCGGGCGATGTGGTGCAGTTGTAGAGCGAGTTGGAGACCTGCCGGAAGCCGCCCAGGTACGCCTTGCCGAGCACCGGTTCGTTGAAGGTGCACTTGCCTTCGCCGGAAGCGCAGTCGGCTATCAGCTGCTTGCGGTCCGGCCCGTCGGCCGCCGCGGCGGGTACGGTCATCGCCGCGGCCAGGCCCGCGGCCGTCGCCGCGAGCACCAGCGCACGCCCTCCGTACCGCACGGTGCGGTTCTTCGCCATGTTGCTGTTCCTGCCTCTCGCCTTGCCTCGTGAACGCGGCCGGTCGTTGACCCGTCAACAGGCCCACGACCGCCGCCTGTTGCCTGAGAGGCTGGTGTAAACAGAGTCCCCATAACACCAAGAGCCGGTAAAGTTGTAGTTGATCCCACAACGTCCTGATTGGTCTGGATCAATGGGGTACCTGACGCGGCGGCACCGATCGGCGGGCCTGGCCCCGACGTCGGTACCGACCGGGACTTCCGACGCAGGCCCGACGACTGATCACACAACCGGTCCGGACCGCTATCGTCCACCACAGCCCGCCGACCGACGGCGGGCGGCAGCGTACGAGCCCTTTCACCCCACAGGAGACGGACGAACCCCATGCGCGTCATCGCCTTCGACCACCTGGTCCTCAACGTCGCGGACGCCGAACGCGCCCTCGGCTTCTACTGCGGTCCGCTCGGCCTCGAACCGGTACGCGTCGAGGAGTGGCGCGCGGGCAAGGTCCCCTTCCCCTCCGTCCGGGTGAGCCCGACGACCATCATCGACCTCGTCGAGGGGGAGCGCGGCGAGTCCAACGTCGACCACATCTGCCTGGTCGTCGAGCCGCTGGACTGGCAGCAGGTCATCGACTCCGGCGTCTTCACGGTCGTCGACGGCCCCGGCCGGCGGTACGGCGCCCGGGGCGACGCACAGTCCCTGTACGTCCTGGACCCGGACGGCAACACGATCGAACTGCGCTGGTACCCGCAGGACGCCGAGGCGTAGGCGGTCCGGGAGGACGGTACGGCCGGGCCGCCGCGACTCTTCGTTCGTTGTCCGGCAGGTGAGGGCGAACGTAGCGGCAATGACGCCGAGTTGGCCCGTCAGCTGTGCACTGTTCGGTGATCACCGCACAGCGGCGCTCGTGGACGAGCCGGATTCGGCAATGGCGGCCGTGCGGGACGACGACCCGCCGCACGCATTCCTCCTGGACCGGTTCGGCGAGCGCCGTGAGATCGTCAACTTCCGCAGCGTGTGCGCGCACCGGTGGTGGTGCCGCTGCCGGATCCGGACTACTCGTGCCGGCCGGTGCCGGGCGGGTCCCCGTGCGGCTGCCCGAGGGGCGGCTCACCGAACGTGAGCTGGACGGTCAAAGCCCACGTCAGCGTGATTCCCGGAAAACTCGGTGTGCGGAACAGGGTCGAGGCGGTCCTGACGGCGTACGAAGCGTGGCTGGTCGTCCGCGGCCGCTGAGTTCCGAGATGGTGTTCCGCACACATGGGCCAGGGGGGGGGGGGGGGGGGGGGGGCCCAGAAGACCGACAAAACACCCGACTGGACAGGAGGCGTAGCGGAGAAGGAGAC
>NZ_JBVIBD010000009.1:318940-356579 GCF_055573595.1 Streptomyces sp. NPDC030165
CCTCCCCTCCACCCCATTCTCCCCCTCCCCCCCCCCCCCCCCCCCCCCCCCCCCCCCCCCCCCCCCCCCCCCCCCCCCCCCCACCGCCCGGAATTCTGATGCGCACGGGTCCGCTGAATACGCGTACATTTCCAGCGGGCCGTACAGGGGGCACAAAGGGGCGCATCAGGCACCTGCACGGAAGGGCAGGGTCACACTTGGGTCACCCTGAGGACATCACCGCTTGAAAGCGTCCTTGGCCTTCTCGCCGGCCTCGCGCACGTCGCCCTTCGCACGTTCCGCGCGGCCCTCCGCCGTCATGCGTTCGTTGCCGACCGCACGGCCGACGTTCTCCTTCACCGCGCCCTTGGCGCGCTCGGCCTTGGTGGAAGCCTTCTTGTCGGCGGTCATGGTCGCGCTCCTTTTCGGTCGAGCCGTTTCCTTGACAGTCATTCGCGTGCCCGTGCACCCGGCCGGTAAACGGACGGATTTCCGTACGGAGGGAAATCGCGCGCCACCGCGCACGCCGTGCGGCCGGGCCCGGGGCGCGCCAGTGGTCGGAGTAATGAATCCGGACCGGCGGAACGCAGGGGTGTACTCGGACGATGAACTGGTATCCGCTACGGCTGACCACACCGGTCAAGCAGCACGTCTTCGGCGGCCGGGCCGTCGCCGAACGGCTGGGCCGGACCGGGCTGCCCGACGGGCCGGTGGCGGAGACGTGGGAGGTCAGCGATGTCGAGGGTGAGCACTCGCACGTCCTGAACGGGTCGCTGGCCGGCCACACCCTGCGCGAGCTGGCCCTGAGCCACCCCGACGAACTGGTCGGGCGCGGCTGGCGCGGCCCCCGGTTCCCGCTGCTGACCAAGTTCATCGACGCGCACCGGCCGCTTCCGGTGCATCTGCACCCCGACGACACGGCGGCCCGCGAGCGGGCGGGCGAGCCGAACGGGAAGACGGAGGCCTGGCACATCCTGTACGCGCCGCCCGGCACCACGGCGCTGGCCGGCGTACGGCCCGGCGTGGACCACGACCGGCTGCGGCAGGCGCTGCTCGACCAGGACTTCGACGCCGTCCTGCGGCGCCTGCCCGTACGCGCGGGCCAGACGCTGTACGTGCCGGGCGGCACCCCGCACAGCTTCGGGCCCGACACCCTCGTCTACGAGATCGAGCAGACCTCCGACCTGCAACAGCACGCGATGCGTCACCGCATGGAGGACGGTGCGCCGATCGACGACGACCAGTGGCGGGCCAACGTCGAGGCCCTGCTGTGCGAATGGAAGCCGGAGCACCGGCCGGACTTCCACACGGGGCTGCGGCTGCCGGCGGAGGGTGGCGTGGAGCGCCGGATGCTCTGCGCCGGGCCGTACTTCGCGCTGGAGAACTGGCGGGTACGGGCGCCGGGCACCGCCGTTCCGGCGTTCGACACGTGTGTGGTGCTCAGCAACATCGGTGCCGCGACGGAGGTGACGTGCGGACCGGTACGGGAGACCCTCGACCCGGCCGAAACGCTCCTGCTGCCCGCCGCCTCGGCCTCCGGCGTCCGTATCCACGGCCCCGCCGACGTACTCCTCGGCTACCTCCCCGACCTGGAACACGACGTCCGGGCCCCGCTCCGCGCGGCGGGCCATCGCCCCGAGGCGATCGCAGCACTGGGCGAGGGCCTCGGCTAGCCGAGCAACCGGCGGTCCCGCCCGCCGAACGCTTACTACAAACAGGTATAAAACTCCCGCGTATGGCGTTTCGCCGTGAACTTCGGTGTACATCAACTATGCCCCCTTTCGCGCGAAGGCATGGGCGCATGACGACCGAAGGATCGGATGAATGCACAAAAAGCATGACTGGCCGGCCGAGAACCCGCCGGCCCTGACCCTGCCGAACCACGTCCGCAGCAGATCCGAGGGCCCGGAGGGCCCACGGAGCCCCCGGCCGCCCGGCCCGGCGACATCCGAGCCGGCCCTCGGACCTGGGACGCGCCCTTCCGATGCGTACTGAAACGCTTCCGCTGGAGTCCGACTTCTTCGCTCCCCGCGCCGCCATCGACGACCTGCTGTGTTCGTTCCTGACCGAAAGAGCGCAGAGCGCAGAGGTCCCCGGCCAGTCGGCGCTCGTGCTTCTGCTGCGGGACTTCATCGACGGCGGGAAGCGGGTCCGCCCGCTGCTGTGCGTGGCCGGATGGCGCGCGGCGGGCGGCGAGGGAGACCCCGCGGGGGCCGTCCGGCTGGCCGCCTCCATCGAACTGGCACACGCCTGCGCCCTCGTGCACGACGACATCATGGACGCGGCCGACAGCCGGCGCGGGCGTCCCTCGGTCCACCGGCTGCTGGCCGAGCGCCACCCCCTGCCCGACATGGCGGACCGTTTCGGCACCAGCGGCGCCATCCTGGTGGGCGACCTCGCCCTCGTCTGGTCCGACGAACTGCTGCACACCACGCCCATGCCCGACGCCCACCGCGTCGCCGTGCTGCGCGTCGTGGACCTCGCGCGGGCCGAACTGATCGCCGGCCAGCACCTGGACCTGCTCACCACCGGCGACCTCGACGTGAGCATGGAGACCGCGCTGACCGTCGTCCGCTACAAGACGGCCAAGTACACCATCGAACGGCCCCTCCAGGTCGGTGCCGCCCTCGCCGGCGCGGACCAGCGGGTCATGGACGCCTGCAGCGCCTACGGAGTGCCCCTCGGCGAGGCGTTCCAGCTCCGGGACGACGTGCTCGGGGTGTTCGGCGACCCGGACCGGATGGGCAAGTCCCGCCTGGACGACCTGCGTGAGGGCAAGTGCACCAGTCTCATCGTCCGCGCCCTGCGGGCCGCCGCCCCCGCGCAGGCCCGCCGGCTGCGCGCGCTGATCGGCGCCCCCGAACTGGGCGAACCGGAAGCCGCCGAGGTCCGCGAAATCCTCACGAGCACCGGGGCCCGGTCCACCGTCGAGCAGATGATCGAGGAGCGCTACCGGCGGGCCCTGGACGTCCTGGACACCGCGCCGTTCACCCCGGACGCGGTCCGCACGCTCAAGGCCGTCGCGGAGGCGGCCGTCCACCGCGCGGCGTGAGCCGGACGGCCCCGTCCGGCCACGGCACCGCGGAACGAACGGACCGGGAACCGCTGCCCGACCAGTACGGAGCCGCCCCATGACGACCCCGACGACGAGCGCTCCCACGACGGTGACACAGTCCGTCTGGCGAGAGATCCGCCTGAGCTGGCTGTTCATCCGCGTCGACCGCTGGACCACGGTCTTCCCCGCCACCTGCTTCGTCGTGGCGGCCACCGTCCACGCGCGGCTGCCCCTGGGCGCGGCCGCGGTCACCGCTGCCCTGGGAGCGCTGTACTTCTGGCTGTTCATCTACGAGCACACCCTGGCCAACCAGCTGGTCGGCGTCGAGGAGGACCGCCACAACAAGCCCTACCGGCCGCTGGTCACCGGCGAGAGCACCATCCGCGGCGCCCAGCTGCGCCTGATCGCCGTGCGGATCGCCTTTCCCGTGTACGGCTACTGCCTGGGCGTCCTGAAGTGGGCGCTGATGTGGCAGATCCTCTCCCTGCTCCAGCACGAGTACGGCTGGGGCCGCCACTGGCTGGGCAGAAACCTGTACGCCGGGATCGGGGTCATCGCCCAGCTGATGGCCGCGTGGGAGATCGTCACGGCGCTCACACCGGACGCCTGGCGCTGGATCGTGACGCTGACGGTCACGGTGACCTTCCTGATGTCCGTCCAGGACCTGCGCGACATGCACGGCGACCGCGCGGTCCGCCGCTCCACCATGCCGCTGGTCTTCGGCGAGCTGCCCACCCGGATCTTCCTGTGCGCCGGCTTCGCCGTCGGCCCCGTGTTCATCCACTACTTCCTGATGGCACCCGCCGGCCCGCACTGGTGGATCGTCGCCACCGACGTGTTCCTGGGCGGCCTGAGCCTGCTGCTGGCGGCCCGGGTGCTGCTCCTGCGCGGCCCGGAGCACGACCAGCGCAGCTACCGCCTGGTCGAGCAGTGGTACACCTTCGCCCTGGCCGCCTCCATCTACACACTTCGCTGACGAAGGGGCCCGACGTGCCTCCAGAGGCCACGCAACGGCAGTCACGGCTGCGGATCGACGGCGTGTGGAAGGCGTACGGACGCAGACAGGTCCTGTGCGGCGCCGACCTCGACGTACCGCCCGGGGCGCTGGTCGGTGTCGTCGGCGAGAACGGCGCGGGCAAGAGCACGCTGCTGCGCATCGCGGTGGGGCAGCTGACCCCCGACCGGGGCACGGTGGCGCGTACCGGCGCGGTGGGGTACTGCCCGCAGCGCGCCGTGCTCAACGACTCGTTCACCGTCCTGCAGCACCTGCGGCTGTTCCAGGTGGCCTACCGGCTGCCGGACCTGACGCGGGCCCACGAGCTGATGGACGTGCTGGCGTTCGCCGACTGCGGGCGGCAGCGGACCGGGGAGCTCAGCGGAGGGACGCGGCAGAAGCTGAACCTGCTGGTCGCCTTGATGCACGATCCGCAGCTGCTGGTGCTGGACGAGCCGTACCAAGGGTTCGACTGGGACACCCACCAGCGCTTCTGGGCGCTGGCCGCGAGCCTGCGCGACGCGGGCCGGTCGATCGTCGTGGTCTCGCACCTCCTGCACGACCTGCACCACTTCGACGCGATCGGCCACTTGCGCGAGGGCCGTCTGGACGTCGAGGAGCCGGTCCGGTGAGGCCGTACCCGGCGGCGTTCGCCGAGATGCTGCGCTGCACGCTGCTCGGCCAGGTGCGCAACCGCATGGCGCTGCTCCTGGCGGTCGCCTTCATCCCCGCGTGGATCGCCGTGGCCCGCCTGTGCGCTTCGGACCGGGCGGTGCGCTTCCCCCTCGGCTCCCTCGGCACGGACGCCGTCTCGCGGGCGAGCGACATCAGCCAGATCGTCAACGCGCTCGCCGCCGTCACCCTGGTCACCGGGTTCGTGACGTTCATGGAGACCTACAAGGCCGGGGAGATGGACCGCCGGCTGCTGCTGGCCGGCTACCCCCGCCTCCCGATGCTGCTGGCGAAGGTCGCCGCGGTCGCCCTCATCACCACGCTGCTGGCGCTGTACACCGTGTCCGTACTGTGGGCCTCGGTGCCCGTACGGCAGTGGGGCCCGCTGACCCTGGGCCTCCTCGGCGCCGGTCTCGCGTACGGCGGCATCGGCCTGCTGCTGGGATCGCTGGTCCGCGGTGAGCTGGAGGGCTTCTTCCTCGTCATCATGCTGAGCCTGGTCGACACCGGCCTGCAGAACCCGGTCTTCACCGTGGTCGACCTGTCCGGCCTCGAAGCACTGCCCCTGTACGGCGCGAACCAGCTGGCGCTGGCCGCGGCGTTCACGTCCCGCACCCCCTGGTCGTACGGCCTGTTCTCACTCGCCTGGTCCGCCGCGACCAGCGTCCTGGCCCTGCTCGTCTTCCACGTCCGCACCCGCTCCCACTGCGCGGGCGCCGCCGCCGCGACCACCGGGGCCCCCACACCGGCGACCGCGGCGGGGCCACCGGAGGCAGCCGTACGGAGCGGAGTACGGCGGTCCCGTTAGGGGCGGTCCGACGGACCAGATGAACAACAGGGGGCGTCCTACGGGCGGGGGCCGCGACTTATCGGGCCCCCTCAGCGGGCGTCTTCCCGGCCCCGGTGCCGGACGTAGCGGCCCAGGGCCATGAGGGGGAAGACGTGCCGGTAGTAGTCGTATCGGCACGCCACGGCGCGGGGGACGAGTACGCCGGTGAAATGGGGTTCTTCCCAGGTGCCGTCGTCCGTCTGCTGTCCGGTGAGCCGGTGTACCGCGGAGCGCACCGCGTCGCTGTCGCGTTCTCCCGCGGCGAGCAGCCCGAGCAGCGCCCAGGCGGTCTGTGACGGGGTGGAGGGGCCGCGCCCGAGGAGCGCCGGGTCGGCGTACGACTCCCAGTCCTCGCCCCAGCCGCCGTCCTCGTTCTGTACCGACGTCAGCCAGGTGACGGCGCGCCGGACGGCGGGGTGGTCGCAGGGCGTTCCGGCGGCGGCGAGGGCGGGGAGGACGCAGCCGGTGCCGTAGACGTGGTTGACTCCCCAGCGCCCGGACCACGCCCCGCTGTCCTCCTGCTGCCCGAGCAGCCAGCGCACGGCGCGCCGGGTGGCGGGGGCGCGCTCCATGCCGAGGGCTGCCAGCATCTCCACCATGTGGGCCGTGACGTCGGCGGTCGGGCGGTCGGCGCAGTACTCGCCGAAGTCGAAGAAGGGGAGCTTGCTGGGCAGGGTGCTGGTGTTGTCGGCGTCGAAGGCCCCCCACCCGCCGTTTCGGCTCTGCATCCCCGCGCTCCAGCGCGCCGCCCTGCGAACGGCGTCGTCGAGGCGTGCCGGTTCGGGGTGGTCGACGCGGAGCAGCGCGAGGACCGTCTCGGAGGTGTCGTCGAGGTCGGGGTAGTTCTGGTTGTGGAACTGGAAGGACCATCCGCCGGGAGCGAGGTGGGGCCGTCGTACGGCCCAGTCGCCGGGCCGGTCGGTCTGCCGGGTGAGCAGCCAGTCGGCGGCCTTGACCAGCGCGGGGTGGCCGGCGGGCAGCCCGGCGTCGCGCAGTGCGGTGGTCGACAGGCAGGTGTCCCAGACCGGGCTGTGCACGGTCCGCAGTTTCCGTACGTCGTTCTCGGGCCAGGAGGCGCTGTCGTCCAGGAAGCCGAGTGCGGCCTTGAGCACCGGATGGTCCGACGGGTAGCCGTGCAGGTGCAGGGCGAGGACCACCCATGTGGTGATGGGGGTGCACGCTCCCCAGCTGCCGTCCGCCTCCTGCCGTTCGAGCAGCCAGCGGGCACCCGCGTTCGTCGCGATCCTGCGCACCGGGCCGGGGATGATCCTGCGGCCGGCGCGCAGCGCGGTGTTCGCGCGCCGGAAGAAGCTCTCCCAACTGGCGACCGGCGCCGGCGTACGGTCGGCGCCGGTGCCGGTGCCGTCGGAGGCGGCGAGGAGTTCGTCGGTGCCGAAGGGGACGGGCCGCACGAAGCGGTGCGCGCTGATGATGCTGAGGGCCACGAGCGCCTGGCGCATCACGAAGCCGAAGGTGTAGATGCTCAGCGGTGCCCACTTGGGCAGGGCGATGATCTCCGGCGGGACCTCGGGAAGGTCGTCCCAGCTCTCCAGGCCGAGCATGGCGAGCCATACGCGGGGTTCCAGCGGGGCCGCCGCGATGCCGCCCTGCTCGCGTACCCAGGCCGCGCACCGGGACATGTGCTCCTCGTCCGGGCGGTGTCCGGCGAGCCGGAGCGCCACGTACGCCTGGACGGTGGTGCCCAGGTGGCCGGCCCCGTCGAAGACGAGGGGCCAGGAGCCGTCAGCGCTCTGCTGCGAACGGAGCCACCGGCCGCTCGCGGCGGCCACCCGCTCGTCCAGGACGCCCAGCAGGTGCCGCAGGAACAGGTCGTGGGCGTCGTAGCTCACGTCCGTGGTGAAGTCCCCCTCCCACCAGCCCTCGGGGTGCTGCCGGGCCAGCAAATGGTCCGTGGCCCGCAGCACCGCGCGCTGAGCCGCTTCCTCCGTCGCGTCGGACGGGGGGCAGGCGAAAGTGATGCCCGCCTCCCCTGCCGGGAGCGGGCTCGTCTCTTTCGGCGCGTCGTCGGCTGTCGTCGTCATGGGGCTCCTGCACCTCGCTGGGGTCCGGGGTCGCTGCGGCGGCATCGGCGGGCGCCGCCCACGGCGGGAGTACGCGAAGCCGGAACGCCGCGCGGGGCACCAGGCGGCACAGCGCGTCCCCGCCTCAAGGGCCGCGTACCAGGAAGCTGCCCACATCCCTGAGCGGTCGCACCAGGTGCGCGGGATATCACCTGTCTGCCCCACGCAGGGTGCCGGGTTGCCCGGCCCACGGGTCATACGCAGTTGCGCAGTACGCCCCAGAGGAGCAGTACGGCCACGGCGGTCACGCCGGCCCATGCCGAGGTCAGCAGGGGTGGCCGGCCCCGGACCGCACGCAGCCAGGAGCACAGGGCCAGGGGCAGGGCGATGACGAAGAGGGCGTTGTGGGCCAGGGCGGCGGCCATGTCGCCCTGGGTGAGGTCGTGCAGCGCCCGCAGGGTGCCGCAGCCGGGGCAGGACAGGCCGGTCAGGGAGCGGAACGGGCAGGTCGGGTAGTGCCCTGGCGTTTCGGGGTCGCGCGGTAGCGAAGACGATGGCCGCGATGCCGGTGGGCAGGAAGCAGAAGAGCGTCACCAGGATTGCCGGGACGAGGTAGTTCTGCGGCGGCTTCGCGTGCTGCTGGTGCCCGGGGGCGTACTGGGCCTGGTGCTCCGGCGGCGTCCGCTGGTGCTCGGGCGGGCGCCGCTGGCCCACCGGCGCCGCGTTCGGCGCCCTCGCCGAGGTCACCAGCGGGCCGCTGCACGCGTGGTACCGGGCGGCGGCCGCCACCGGCCCCGACGAACGGGCCGCCGCCGCCCTGTCGGAGGCCGCGGAAGAGGCCCGCCGGCGCAGCGCGTTCGAGGAGTCCGCGCTGGCCTGGCGGCGCGCCGCGGAGCTGACCGGGGACCGGGCGGCGCGCGCGGACCTGCTGCACCGAGCCGCGTCCGACGCGTTCCTGGGCGGCTCGGCGTCCAGTTCCCGGTGGTGCGAGGAGGCACTGCGTACGACGACGGAGCCCGCCGTGCGCGCCGACACCGAGCTGCTGTTGGGGCGCATCCACACCTGGAACGGCGAGCCCGCACGCGCCTACGAACTCCTCGTCGAGGCCGCGCGGAACATCCGCCGCACCGACGCCGTACGGGCGTGTGTCCTGCTCGCGGAGGCGGTGGTGCCCGCCAGCATGGACGGCCGGGTGGCATCCGCCGTGCGGATCGCCGAGGACTCGTTCCGCCTGGCCTCCGAGTCGGGGCCGGACCGCTGGCTGAGCATGGCCCTGCTCGGGTCGGCGCTGACGCTCTCCGGGCAGATCGGCCGGGGTGTGGCCATGCTGGCCGCCGCCGACGGGCACTGCACCGGCGATCCGGTACGCAATCAGCAGCTGTACGCGCTGGCCGGGCAGGCGTGGAACTGGGTCGAGGACCGCGACCGCAGCCGCCGGCTGCTCAACTCCGCCGTGGAGTCGGCCCGCCGGCACAGCGCGCCCGGCGTCCTGCCGTTCACCCTGGCCGTACGCAGCGACCTGGAGGCCCGCGTCGGCCACTGGAACGCCGGGTACGGCGACGCCACCGAGGCGCTGCACTGGTCGGCGGAGCTGGGCCAGATCTCCTGCGTCGGCTACAGCCTGGCCTGCCTGGCGCGCGGCTGGACGCGCTGCGCGGCGACCGGGTGCGGTGCGAGGAACAGGTGAGCCGCGCCCGGCGGGAGGTCGGCGGGTACGGCATCGGCTGCCTGGAGATGTACCTGACCGCCGCGCTGGGGCTGGCGGCGCTCGCGCACGGCGACCACTGCGCCGCCGCCGACCAACTGGAACAGAGCTTCGCGCTGGTCACCGCGCAGGGGGTGGGCAATCCGCTGGTCGTGCCGTGCGCCGCCGACCTCGCCGAGGCGCAGCTGCGGACGGGCAACACCGCGCGCGCCGCGGAGGTCGCGGACTGGCTGGAGGAACGGGCGCGGGCCACCGGGCTGGCGGCCGCGGAGGCCGCCGCCGCCCGCTGCCGGGGCCTGCTGGCCGCGTCGCACGAGGCGGCGCGGGCCGCGTTCGCCACCGCGCTCGCGGCGCACGAGCGCGTCCGGGAGCCGTTCGAGCAGGCCCGTACGCTGCTGTGCGAGGCGGAGCTACTGCGCCGCTACCGCCACCCCGCCGCCGCCCGCGCCCCGCTCACCTCGGCGCTGGCGCGCTTCGAGAGCCTGGGCGCGCTGCCGTGGGCGCGGCGCGCCGCCGGTGAACTGGCCGCCACCGGCGTCACGTTGGCGTCGCCGGCCGCGCCGGACGGGGCCTGGGAGCAGCTGACGCCGCAGGAGTTCCAGGTGGCCCGCGCGGTGGCCCGCGGCCTGAACAACACCGAGGCGGCGGTCTCCTTGTTCGTCTCCCGCAAGACGGTCGAGGCGCACCTCACCCGCGTCTACCACAAACTGGGTGTCCGCTCCCGGACCGAGCTGACGCGGCTGATGGCGTCCGGTGAACTGGTGGACTGAGGCCGGCCGCGCGGGGGTGGCCGTCAGCGGTCCTCTGGGCGGTATCTGGGCTGCGGACATGAGCACAGCCCCCACCATCCTGGCAGAACTGGTCCGGCGGGTGCCTCCGCCGCCCGCGCCGGTGGACGGCCACGGCGACTGGGCGGCGGCCGAGGCCGCGCTCGGCACCCGCCTGCCGGCCGGCTTCAAGGAGCTGATCGCCACCTACGGCCGCGGCGGCTTCTGCGCGGTGATCGATCCGTGCTCACCGTTCGGGGCGGACAACCCCGTGCGGCTCACGGCGGACCTGCTGGAGATTTTCGGCCCACTACGCGACATTGCTCCCGACACCTGGCCGGTGGTCATCTGGTCGCACGACGGCGACCACGAGGACTACCCCTGCGGTGCCGTCGAGTTCATCGCGGGCTGGGTGACCGGCCGGTTCCGGTCGGAGATCCTGCCGCGCGACGAGCCGGTCGAGCCGTGGTTCGACGCGGCGGTGGAACGGGACCACGTCTACGTCGGCCTCGGAGAGGGGAAGCTGCCGTACGCGGAACGTCGGCCGGCTGCGAGGTACGCGACCTGCGGACGGTGCACGGTACGTCCGTCCGGGAAGCCCCGGCGGCTGAGTGAGCCCTGCCACAGAAGGCTCGGAAGGCCCGCGCCCTGCGAGGCCACCGCGGGGGATGGGTTAGGTTCGCACAGGCCGAGGTGCCGACGGGCCGCCGCCCCCTCCGACGGCTCGCCGCGCCCCGGTGAACGGCCTGATCAGGGAGAGAATTGCCATGCAAGAGCCAGTGGACCCGCCGGCGGCGCACGAGGCGGACACGGCCGCCGTACCGCCGGACGCCGGCGGCGCCCCGGCCCACGGGCCCCGGGGCGACGCGCAGGCGGAGCTCGACCGGCTCCGCCGGGAAGTACGGGACCTGCGCGGCAAGCTGCTCGCGCACCCGCTGATATCCCAGGCGCAGGGGCTGCTCCAGGAACGCTACCGGCTGCCGGACGCGCAGACCGCGTTCGAGCTGATGAAGCGCTGCTCGCAGCAGCACAACCTGAAACTGCGCAACCTGGCGTCCGCCGTGGTCTCCGTCCCCCGCCCCGACGACGAACGGGGCCTGTGGTTCCCCGGCCGTACCGGCCGCACCGCTCCCCCGCTCCGCTTCCTGCCCGGCCACCGGCCCGGCACGGTCAACCGCAGCACCGTCCTGAAGCAGGTGCTCCACCAGGCGCTGGCGTGCACCGACGCCCCGATGGGCGACCTGCAGACGCTGGAGCCGCCCATCGGGCTGCGGATGGAGCACCACAGCGGGCTCAGCGAGGAGTTCCTGGACTTCTTCGCCGTGGTCGAGGAGGGCACGGCCTGCTCCCTGGCCGCCCGGCGCCGGGTCCGCGTCGCCTCGGACATCGCCACCGATCCGGCGGTCAGCGATCCCGCCCGCGAAATGATCCTGTCGGTCGGCAGCCGCACCGCACACAGCATGCCGATGCTCTCGTCCGCGGGCCGCACCGTCGGCGTGTTCTCCCTCCACCTCCCCCGCCCCCACCAGGCCCTGACCCGCTCTCAGGCCAGCGCCTTGGACGGGCTGGCCGCCCAGGCCGGCCGGTGGCTGGAGTGGCACCGCCACACGGTCCTGCTGGAGGCCCTGGAAGACCTCCACCGGCGCGGCAAGGCCCTGCAGGCCGATCCGACGCGGCGGCTCACGGACTAGGTGCGCTGTTCCGGGACGTCGGCGTCAGCCGAGGGCGGGCGCAGGGAGAGCGCGCCCGCCTCCGGGCCCGTCCCGGCCCGGACGCCCGTCGTACGGGCGGCCGCCCCCGAACGCCGCGCTCCGAGCCGGGTCGGCCAGGTCGACGGTGCGGCCTCCGCGGGCCTTCGGACGTGCCCGGGGCCGGTCAGAGGCAGACGGCACCGCCCTCCCCGGCGCCGCGTTCGACGAGCATCGCGCTCCACGCCGCCGCCGGGCTCATGTTGAGTACGACGGCGAGGCCGCCTTCGGGCAGCTGGCCGCGGTCCATGGCGGTGGCGAGGTTGAGCAGGGCGTCGTTGGGGCCGAGGTGGCCGTTGTCCCGCAGGTTGTCGGCGCACGCGTCGGAGAGTTTCACGTCCAGCGACTCGGCGACGATCCGCAGGGCGGCCATCGACAGGTTCTGCCCGATGTAGCAGGAGACCTCGTCCCGGTCCACGCCGTTGCGCTCCAGCAGTCGGCGGGTCAGCGCCGCGACGCGCTTCCTGGACTCGACGGCGAGCCGGAACGCGTACGTGGGGAGGTCGGTGCACTCCTCGCGCCACTGGTCCGGTTCCCGGCCCCGGTAATCGACGTGGAACAGGTTCCAGTACTCGCCGCTGGTCTCCAGCAGGTTGTCGCGCACGCGCAGCGGTCCGTCCCGGGAGACCAGGACCGCCTGGCCGCTGTCGCCGTTGACGGTGACCGGGTGCCGGTAGCGGCGGGAGGCGACCGGCTTGCTGCCGTGCACGACGAGGATGTGCGCGGCGGCCGGGTCGGTGGCGAGCCGCCCGGCCGCGGTGAGCAGGGCGGGCACGACCGAGGCGCAGCCCAGGCCGCCCACCGAGAACGCCCAGGCCCGCTCGGCGCCGAGGAGCGCCTGCAGCCGGGTCGCCTCGGAGGTGGCGAACGCCTCCGGGGCCCGGGGCTCGATCATGATCAGGCCGTCCAGCCGGTCCGGGGCGAGCCCCGCCGTGGCGAGGGCCTGCCGCCCGGCCCGGGCCGCCAGGTCCACCGCGGACAGGCCGTCGCCGACGGCCACCCGCTCGATGCCGAGGGCCAGGCAGGCGGCCCGTTCCGGGTCGCTGAGCGCGGCCAGTTCCGGCAGGCCGGCCAGGGCGGTCCGGCCCGGCAGGTGGGTGGCCGTGGCGTGCAGGGCGATGGTCATTCCCCGATCCCCGCTTCCAGCTGTTCGATCTGGTGCTGGCTCAGTGCGACCAGGGGGAAGTCCGACGGCACGTGGCCGCCCGCGCCGGGCCGGTCCGTGTACGCCGCCAGTCCGGTCAGCAGGGCGGCCCAGCCCTGGCACAGTTCGCGGGCCGCGTGCGCGTCGACGAGGTTGCGCGAGCACGCCACGGCGAGGTGCAGTTCGGGCCCGTCCGCGCCGTCGACGACGGTTCCGGACGCCTCCAGCGCGTGGCCGGGGAGCACGCTCTCGGCGACTTCGCCGCCGAGGTGGAGCATGTGCCAGCCGCCGGCCGCGCCGTCCCGTGCCGCACCGTCCGGGCCGGTCGCGCCGCCGACGAGGGCGCCCAGGTAGTTGAACCCGATCGACGGGGCGGCCAGTCCGGCCAGTGCGCTGCCCGTGCCGGGGCCGAGGTAGCGCAGCGCTCCGTAGCCCAGGCCGTTGCCGGGGACGACGCCGAGCTGTTCCTTGACCCGTTTGACGAGGTGTCCGGCGGCGGGCCCGCCGGCCCGTACCTCGGCCAGGTCGACCGTGCCGGGGTCCAGACGTACGGGGTAGGCGCAGGTGAACCAGCCCACCGTGCGGGTCAGGTCCATGTCCTCGGTGAGCGGTTCTCGGCCGTGGCCCTCCACGTCGACCAGCACCGGCCCGGTGCCCTCGCCGCGCGCCGCCCGCCATTCGGCCACCGCGGCGGCCAGGGTGGCCAGCAGGAGGTCGCCGGTCCCGGAGTAGAAGGCTGCCGGTACGGCGGTGAGCAGCGCGGCGGTCACCGGGGTCGGCAGCGGTACGGACACGCGTCCGGCGTGTGCGGGGCCGTCGCGGTCCGGGTCGAGGGGCCGGCCGCCGAGCAGCGGTTCGCCGGGGGCGAGGATCCGCTGCCATACCGGGAGTTCGGCCTGCCAGGCCGGGGTCGTGGCGAACTCCGCCAGGGTCCGTGCCCACCGGCCGAAGGAGGTCGGCACCGGCGGGAGCGCCGCGGGCTCTCCCGCGGCGAGCGCGTCGTACGCCGCTTCCAGGTCGTGCAGCAGGGCCTTCCAGGACAGCACGTCGGTCGCGAGGTGGTGGGCGGCGAACAGCAGCCTGCCTTCCTCGGCGGTTCCCCGGTCGAGGAGGACGAGCTGGGTCATGACGCCGGCCCGGGGATCGAGCCGCCCGTACGCCGACCGGCTCTCGCGCTGTACGAGAGCGTCGAGTTCGCGCGCGTCCAGTCCCGCCGCGTCGACCCGGCGGATCTCGGCGCCCGTGCCGTCCGCGTCGGGTTCCCGCACTGTCAGGGACCAGGTGGCCGGGTCGGTGCCCTCCGCGCCCGTCAGCCGGGACCGGAGCATGTCGTGCCGGCCGAGCACCGCCCGGTAGGCGGCCGTCAGGGTGGCGCGGTCGGTGCCGGCGGGGACCGCCAGGGTCACCGACTGGGTGAACCGGGCCGGCATGCCCGCCCGTTCGGCGAATTCGCGCATCACCGGGGTGAGCGGTATGCCGCGGCCCGCGCCGTCGTCCACCTCCGCGCGGCTGGGGGCGGTTTGGGCCACCGCCGCGATCGCCGCGGCCGTCCGCTGCTCGAAGACGTCGCGCTGCGTGATCACCACGCCGGCCCGGCGGGCGCGGGCCACCAGCTGGATCGACATCACCGAGTCCCCGCCGATGGTGAAGAAGTCGTCGGCGGCGCCGACCGTGTCCGTGCCCACCAGGTCGCCGAAGAGCTTGCGCAGGACGGCCAACGCGCCGCCGGGTGCTCCGGTGCCGCTTTCGGGCACCGGTTCTGCCACCGGGCGCGGCTCCGCCCGCTGCGCGCGCCCGGCATCCACGCCTGCCTGCCTTGTGGCCCGTACCGGCCGCTGCCGTCCGAGTTCGCCGATCGGCCGGTCCGGGTCCGCCACGGCGGCCGCGACCAGCTCGGGGAACCACTGGATCAGGCGGTCGGCGGTGGCCCGGTCGAAGAGGGCGGTCGCGTAGTCGAGTTCGCCGATCATCGGCCCGGCTCCGGCATCCACGATCCCGAAGGAGAGGTCGAACTTGGCGGTGCCGGGCACCACCCCGCCGACGTCGGTGTCGGCGTACCGGTTGATCTCCACGCCGGCCATGCCGCCCTCGTACTGCGGCACGTTCTGGTAGGTGTACGTCACGTCGTACAGCGGGTGCCGGGCCATGTCGCGCCGGGCGCCGCCGGCCGTGACGATCTGGCTGACCGGGATCTCCTCGTGGTCCAGGACGCCCGCGACGGTGCCCGCGCACCGCCGGACCAGCTCGGCGAAGGACAGGTCCGCGGTGGTGTCGGTGCGGAACGGCGGAAGGTTGTTGAAGTACCCGAGGACGTCCTGGACGTCGGGGTGCACCCGCCCGGAGGTGGCGACGCCGATGACGATGTCGCGGTGCCCCGACCACAGGTGCACCAGCGCGTCGAGCGCGGCGAGCATGGTGACGAAGGTGGTGACGCCGTGGTGGCGGCTGTACTCCCGCACCTGTTCGGCGGTCGCGGCGTCGACGAGGAAGGGCAGCACCTCGCCCTCGTACGACTGGACGTCCGGGCGCGGCCGGTCCAGCGGCAGTTCCGGGCGGCTGAGGCCGTCGAGTTCCGCGCGCCAGAACTCCAGGCTGCGCCGCCACCTGCGCCCGTCCGGCAGGGCGCGGTGCCAGGCGGCGTAGTCCTGGTACTGGACGGGCAGTTCGGGCAGCCGGGCCGGGGTGCCGGTGCTCCGGGCCCGGTAGAACTCGGCGAGGTCGCGGGAGAACAGCGCGGTGGACCCGCCGTCGAAGACGGTGTGGTGGAACGTCAGGACGAGGACGTGGTCCTCCTCGGCCCGTTTGATCAGCAGGACCCGGAGCAGGGTGTCCCGGGTGAGGTCGAAGGGCTGCGCGACCGCGTCCCGGATGAGGGTGCGGACGCGGGGGCCGCGCTGCTCCTGCGGCATCCGGCTGACGTCCAGGACGGCCAGCAGCGGTTCGGGGGCGGTGAACGCCACGTACGGGGCGCTGTTCTCGTCGGTCAGGAAGGCGCTGCGCAGCACCTCGTGGCGGCCGGCCATGTCGGCCAGCGCGTCCTGGAGGGCGGCCACGTCCAGCGGGCCGGTCAGGTGCATCGGTGCGGGCACGTTGTAGAGCGGGCTGCCCGGGTTGACCTGGTCGAGGTACCACAGGGGCTCCTGGCCGAAGGACAGCGGCAGCGGTCCGTCCCGCCCGATGCGGGGAATCGGGCGGTCGGCCTGCTCTTCGAGTTCGCCGGCGTCCCCGGTCCCTCCGGCCGTCCCGGCGTCCGCCGCCAGCTCCCGGAGCCGTCCGGCGAGGGCGCGGACGGTGGGGTGGGCGTACAGATCGGCGAAGGTGACCTCCACGCCGAAGTCCTGCTGGAGGCGGCGGAGCAGTCCGACGCCGACGAGTGAGGTGCCGCCGAGCATGAAGTAGTCCGAGTCGGGGCCGGCGTCGGGCTGGTCGAGCAGGTCCGCCCAGATCCCGGCGACGCGCCGTTCGGCCTCCGCGAGGCCGGGCGGCGCCACGGCGCGCGGGCCGGAGGGCGCGGCCGGGCGGTCGGTGTCGGGCCGCTCGGCGCCGGGCCGGCCGAAGCGCAGCCGGGTCGGCTCGAAGGGGTACGTCGGTGCCTCGATGCGCCGGACGGTGGTGTCGCGGTAGTAGCGCTCCCAGTCGAGGGCGGCGCCGAGCGTGTACAGGAGGCCGAGGCGTTCCAGGACGCCGCCCAGGGTTCCGTCCCCGGCGAGGTCCACCGTGGGCAGTTCGGGGGCCAGTGCGGCGATCTCGCGTGCGAGGACGCCGCCGGGGGCGAGTTCCACGAGCAGGGCGCCGTCCCGGACGAGCCCGGCCACCAGCGGCTCCAGCCGCTCCCGGTCGGGCACCGCGGACAGGTGCCGCTCGCACGCCTCGGTGACGGCTTCGGCGAGCGTGAGTTTTCCGCGTACGGCGCGTACGGCCAGGTTGCCCGCCCCGGAGCCGATCAGGCTGACGTCCGCCAGCCCCAGCGACTCGGCCACCCGGTAGAGCGCGTACTGCCGTACGACGGTCCGGCCGGCCGGGTCCGGGGTCGCGGCGTCGAGTTCCGCGCATTCGACGGGTACGGGGAACTGGGCGCGCAGCCGCGCCCACACCGCGTCGTCCAGGAGCGCGTCCCCGGAGAACAGCAGGACCGGCCGCGGCGCGTCGGCGACGGGCGTTTCGGGGACGGCCGCGGCCCGCAGCCGGGCGGCCAGCTCGCCGGTCGTCCCGGCGGTGACGGCCAGTCGGTACGGGTGGTCGTCGCGGCCCCGGTTCAGGGCGTGCGCGACGGACCGCAGCGGCTGGCCGGTGCGTTCGGCGAACGCGGCCAGCCGGGTGCGGTAGCGGTCCAGGGCACCGGCGGACCGGGCGGACACCGTGACCAGCTCGGCGCCCGGCACGGCGGCTCCGGAGGCGGGGGCGGCGGGGGCCTGTTCCAGTACGACGTGCACGTTGGTGCCGGTCATGCCCCAACTGCTCAGCCCGGCGCGGCGTACGGCGTTCCCGTCGGTCTCCCAGGGGCGCGGCGCGTCGTTGACGTACACCGGGCCGCTGAAGTCGATCAGCGGGTTGGGGGCGGTGAAGTTGACGGCCGGGTAGTGGGTGCCGTAGCGCAGCGCGGCCATGACCTTGAACAGGCCGGCGATGCCCGCGGCGTTGCCCAGGTGACCGATGTTGGCCTTGACGGAGCTGATCGCGCACTGCCGGTCGGTCACGCCCGCGTCGGCGAACGCCCGGCGCAGCGCGTCCACCTCGACGACGTCGCCGAGCGGTGTGCCGGAGCCGTGGCACTCGACGTAGCCGATCGTGCGGGCCTCGACGTCCCCGTCCCGCCACGCCCCGGTCAGCACGTCCGCCTGGGCGACCTGGCTGGGCGCGGCCATGGTGGCGGCGCGGTAGCCGTTGTGGTTGACGGCGACGCCCTTCAGGACGGCCAGGACGTTGTCGCCGTCGGCCACCGCCTCGGACAGCGGTTTCAGTACGACGACGCCGCCGCCCTCCCCCGCGGTCATGCCGTTGGCGCCTGCGTCGAAGGGGCGGCACCGCTCGTCGCTCGACTCCAGGCCCGGCAGCGGGGTCCAGTCGGCCCGGCGGACCGGCGGCGGCAGGAGGTTGACGCCGCCGACGATGGCCATCGGGGCCTCGTCGTTGCGCAGTTGCCGGACCGCGAGGCTCAGTGCGGTCAGTCCGCTGCTGCACGCGGTGTCCACCACCAGGGCGGGCCCCCGCAGGTCGAAGAGGTAGCTGAGGCGGGCGGCGAGCGCGGCCGTGGACGTGCCGAGCAGGCCCACCACGTCCCGGTCCTCGTCCTTCGACCACTCGGGGCCGGTCTCCACGGCCGCCAGGAGCACCGCGGTGGCCGAGCCGCGCAGGGTGGCCGGGGCGTATCCGGCGGATTCGACGGCCTGGTGGGTGAGTTGGAGCAGCAGCCGCTGGTGCGGGTCCATCAGCTCGGCCTCGCGTCGCGGGATGCCGAAGAGTTCGTGGTCGAACAGGTCGACGCGGTCCAGGTAGCCCATGGCGAGATAGCGTTCGGCGGGGTCGTCACCGGGCCGCAGCCGCTGGGGGCCGGGCCGGCCGACGCTGTCGCGGCCGGTGCGCAGATTGTCGTGGAACGTCTCCCCGTCCGCCGCGTCGGGAAAGATCCCGGCAGCCCCGATGATCGCGACGTCACCTGTCCTCATGTGCCTTCTCCGATGTTCCGGCGGTCCGGGACCGCGGTGGTGGGGGGCCGGTCCGGCCTGGGCTACAGCTCGTGACTGTGGTCGTCGTCGACGGGGAGCAGGCGGCGCCGGTCGACCGTCTCCGCCATCGCCTCGATGGTCGAGTGCTCGAAGAACAGCGCGACCGGCAGGTCGGCGCCGCAGTACCGGACGAGTTCGTTGCGTACGGCCAGGAGCTTCAGCGAGGTTCCGCCGGTGTCGAAGAACTTCTCGCGCATACCGAACTCCAGGCGCCCCAGTACCTCGCACCAGATGCGGTGGACGGCGCGTTCGGTCGCGGTGCGCGGGCCGCGGTCGGCGGGCGGGCGGACGCGGTCCGGCGCGGGCAGGGCGGCCCGGTCGACCGTGCCCTGCGGGGTCAGGGGCAGCGTGGCGAGCGGCACGATCGCGGCCGGGACGAGGTGGCCGGGCAGGATGCGGGCGACGTGGTCGCGCAGGAGCTGCGGGTCCGCGTCCGGGACGGGTCCGCGGCCGTCCCGCTCCTCGGGGACGACGTAGCCGATGAGCTGCCGGCCGCCGGCGCCGTCCTCGCGGGCGGTCACCGCGGCCCGGGCCACCGCCGGGTGTGCGGCGAGGGCCGCCTCGGTCGCGGCCGGCTCGACGCGCGGCGAGCGGCTTCCGGTCCGGCCGCCGGCCCGGCCGAGGAGCTCCAGTTCCCCGTCGGCGGTCCACCGCACGAGGTCGCCGGTGCGGTACATCCGTCCGCCGTACGGGCAGGCCACGAAGCGTGCCGCGGTCGCGGCCGGCCGGTTCACGTAGCCGCGGGCCAGTCCGGTGCCGGCGGTGTACAGCTCGCCGGTCACCCCGGCCGGTACCGGCCGCAGGAAGCGGTCGAGCACGAACACCCGGACGGTGCCGACCGGGCGGCCGATCGAGGGCGGCCGGTCCCGGGGGCCGGTGCCCGGGGCCACCCGCGCGGCCGTACTGATCATGGTGGTCTCGGGGCTGCCGTGGGTGTGCCACACCCGCGCCCGCCCCGCCCACCGGCTCGCCGTTCCCGTGGCCGGCCGCTCGCCGCTCACGACGAGGTTCCGTACCCTCGGCAGGGCCGCCGGGTCGAGGTCCCCCAGCCGGGACGGGGTCAGGCTCACCGTGCTCGCGCCGCGGTACGCTGCCGACGCGGCCAGCGCCTCCGGATCGTTCCGCTCCCGCTCGGTGGCGATCGCCAGAGTGCCGCCGGCGGCCAGCGTGACCGCCGTGTCCAGCAGCGCCGTACCGGAGTCGAACGGCGCGAGCTGGAGCGTGGCCACGCCCTCGCCCGCGCCCAGCACCGGCCGCAGCGCTTCGGCGAGATGCACCACGGCGTCGTGCGGCACCGCCACGCCCGCTGTCTCCGCCGGACGGAGCACACACGCCAACTGGCCGCGCACGGTACGGGCTTCCAGCGGCGCGGCGGACTCGGACCCGATGGCCTCCGCCGCCTCGTCCAGCGCCACCGCGAGCGCCGGCCCCGGCGGCAGGCCGGTCAGTGTGGCGGCCGTGCCGAGGACGACGGCCGCGCCACTGTCGGCGGCCAGGCGGGCGAGCCGGTCCGCAGGGAGCCGCGGGTCCAGTGGTACGTACGCGCCGCCGGCCCTCCACACGGCCAGGAGGCCCGCGATCAGGTGCACCCCGCGTGGCAGGCACAGTCCCACCAGGGTCTCCCGGTTCACCCCGCAGCCGGCCAGGTGTCGCGCCAGCCGGTTGGCGCGCGCGTCCAGTTCGGCGTACGACACGGCTTCGGGACCGCAGCGGACCGCCACCGCGTCCGGGGTCCGCGCCGCCTGCGCCTGGAAGAGGTCCGCCGCGGTGCCCTCCGGGACCGGCCGCGCGGTGCCGTTCCACCCGTCCACGACCAGGTGCCGTTCGGTCTCGTCCAGCAGGTCGAGATCGCCGGTCCGTACCCGCGGATCGTCCGCGACCTGCTCCAGTACGCGCACCAGGCGGTCGGCGACGGCCCGTACGGTGTCCTCGTCGAACAGGTCGGTGGCGTACTCCAGGTGGCAGGCGAGGCCCGCCGGAGCGCCGTCCGCGTCGTGCTGCTCGTGCATCAGGACCGACAGGTCGAACCGCGCCGACGCGGCCGCGCACGGCTCGGGCGCGGCGGTCAGCCCGGCGAAGGAGAACGCGGCGCCGGGGGCGTTCTGGAAGGCGAACCCGAGCGGCAGCAGCGCCTGCCGGGACAGCGACCGGCCGGGGTCGAGCACCTCCACCAGGCGGTCGAAGGGCAGGTCCTGGTGGGTGTAGGCGGCCAGGTCGGCTTCGCGTACGCGTGCCACCAGCTCGGCGAACGCCGGATTGCCGCTGACGTCCGTGCGCAGGACCAGGGTGTTGAGGAAGCAGCCCACCAGGTCGTCGAGGGCTTCGTCGACCCGGCCCGCGACCGGCACGCCGAAGGGGATGTCGTCGCCCGCGCCGAGCCGGGAGAACAGTGCCGCCGTCGCCGCCTGCGTCACCATCGACAGGGTCGCGCCGCAGTCCCGGGCGATCTCCAGCAGCCGCTGGTGGGTCCGGGCCGGGGCGGCCGTCGCCACCGTCCGGCCGCGGTGGGTCGCGACCGCCGGGCGCGGCCGGTCGGCGGGCAGGTCCAGTTCGTCCGGCAGGTCCGTGAGTGCCGCGGTCCAGTACGCCAGTTGGCTGCCGAACAGGCTCTCCGGGTTGTCCTCGTCCTTCAGGAGCTCCCGCTGCCACAGGGTGAAGTCCGCGTACTGCACGGGCAGGGGCGCCCAGTCGGGCGCGCGTCCTTCGGCGCGCGCCGTGTACGCCGCCGACAGGTCGCGGGTGAGGACGCCCAGCGACCAGCCGTCGGCGGCGATGTGGTGCAGCACGACGAGCAGGACGTGCTCGCCGGGCCCGGTCGCGAACAGGGTGACGCGCCACGGCGGCGCGGCCTCCAGGTCGAATTTCCGGCCCGCCTCGGTGGCGAGGGCGTCCTGCAGCCGCTCCTCGGCCACGTCCACCGTCGGCACCCGTACGGCGACATCGTCCAGAACCTTCTGGTACGGCGCTCCGCCGGCCTCCCCGTAGACCGTACGCAGCACCTCGTGCCGCCCGGCCGTGTCACGCCAGGCGGCCTCCAGGGCGGCCGCGTCCAGGGCGCCGCCGAGCCGCAGGCACAGTGTGATGTTGTTGCTGCTGTCCGGGCCCTCCAGCCGGTCGAGGAACCACATCCGCTGCTGAGCGGAGGACATCGGCAGCGGCGTGGGCCGCGCGGCCCCGGCCACCGCCGGCCGTGCCGCGCCGAGCCGGTCCAGCCGCCGGGCCAGCAGGGCCGGGGTCGGGCACTCGAAGAGCATCCGGTTGGAGACCTCGACGCCCAGTACCGTGCGGATCCGGCTCACCAGCCGGGTCGCCAGCAGCGAATCGCCGCCGAGCCGCACGAAACTGTCGTCGGCGCGCACCCGGGGAGCTTCCAGCACCTGGGCGAACAGGGAGCAGAGGATCTCCTCCTGGAGCGTGGCCGCCGGGCCGCCGGTGGCCGCCGTGGCCGGGTCGGGGGCGGGCAGCGCGGCCCGGTCGACCTTGCCGTTCGGGGTCAGCGGGAACCGTTCCATGACGACGGTTACCGACGGCCGCAGGTATTCCGGCAGGCGGTCGGCCGCGAACCGCCGGACGGCGTCCGCGACCGGCGCCCCCGGGTGCGCGGGCACGACGTACGCGACCAGCCGCTTGTGCCCGGGGGTGTCCTCCCGTACGGTCACTGCCGCCTGGGCGACCTCGGGGCAGCGGGCCAGGACGGCGGCCGTCTCGTCCGGTTCGACGCGGTAGCCGCGGATCTTGACCTGGTGGTCGGTACGGCCGAGGA
This sequence comes from Streptomyces sp. NPDC030165, assembly GCF_055573595.1. Taxonomy (NCBI): domain Bacteria; kingdom Bacillati; phylum Actinomycetota; class Actinomycetes; order Kitasatosporales; family Streptomycetaceae; genus Streptomyces; species Streptomyces sp. NPDC030165. The sequence goes on from NZ_JBVIBD010000009.1 coordinate 341,344, forward strand.
ACTCCAGATGCCCGTCCGTGTTCCAGCGGACGAGATCGCCCGTACGGTACATGCGTCCGCCGTAGGGGCAGGCGACGAACCGTTCCGCGGTGAGCGCGGGCCGGTTCAGGTAGCCCCGCGCGAGGCCGAGGCCGGAGAGGTACAGCTCACCCGGGACACCGGGCGGCACCGGCCGCAGCATCCCGTCCAGGACGTACAGGCGGACACCGGCGCGCGGCCCGCCCAGCGGCAGCGTGTCCGGCACCCGGGCGCCCGCCCGCAGGGTGTGCACGGTCGCGCACAGGGTGGCCTCCGTCGGCCCGTACAGATGGCGGATCTCCAGGTCAGGGCAGGCGCGGACGACACGTGCCACGGCTTCGGCGGGCACCACGTCGCCGCCGGTGAGCACATGCCGCAGACCGGCCAGGCACTCGGGGGTCTCCTGCGCCAGTGCCCGGAACAGACCGGCCGTCAGGTGGACGGAGGTCAGCCCGGCGCCGGCGACCAGGGACGTCAGCAGATCGGAGTCGGCGACGCCCTCGGGGGCCACGACGACACAGCCGCCGTTCAGCAGAGGCACCCAGACCTCCAGGAGGGAGGCGTCGAAGGTGTGCGGGGCATGGAAGAGCATCCGGCCGGTGGCGCACCCGCCCCAGCAGGGATCCGCCGCCAGCGCCGCGACGCTTCCGTGGGTCGCCGTCACGCCCTTGGGCACCCCGGTGGACCCGGAGGTGTACATCACGGAGAACGCCGAGTCCGCCGTCACCGCGGCCGGCACGGGTCCCGCGCCCGGGAAGCAGAGCGCTTCCTCCAGGGCGTCCTCGGTCACCTCGAAAGCCGGTACCGCGTTCCCGGTCATCAGGGCGGTACGCCTCACCGGGCCGCCCGGGTCGACGGGCACGTACGCCGCGCCCGCCTTCAGGGCGCCGAGGAGCACGGCCGGCAGTTCCGGGGACCGGGGCAGCCGCACCGCCACCCGGTCCCCCTCGCGCACCCCGCGGGACCGCAGGAACCGGGCGACGGCGTCCGCCCGGCCGTCCAGCTCCCCGTACGTCACAACGGCGTCCCCGTCCACGACCGCGGCCTGGTCCCGGCAGCGCTGCACCACCCGCGCGAACGCGCCGGTCACCGTCTCCCCCGCCGTCCCGGGCGGCCCCACGTTCACCCCCGAGGTCAGCCGCTCCCGTTCGCCGCCCAGCAGGGCGTCGGTCTCCGACGGCCGGACCGGGGCGTCCCCCACCAGCTGCTCCAGCACCCGCACCAGGCGGCCCGCCACGGCCTCGGCCGCGTCCCGGCCGAACAGGTCCGGCCGGTAGGTGAGCAGGAAGTCGTCGGACAGCGCGTTGAGGACGAGGGGGTAGTGGGCCGCGGCCCGGCCGGTGATCCGGTCGAGCCGGACGCCGCCGCCGAGGTCCCGGGCCGGCAGCGCGCGCGGCAGGTTCTGGCAGACCACCAGCGTGTCGAACAGCTCGCGTACGCCCACGAGTTGGTGCAACTCCCCCAGGCCGATGTGCTCGTGGGCGAGAAGCGCTCCCTGCTCGCGGACCAGCCGGTGCAAGAAACCGTCCAGCGGCTCCCGCTCGCCCCACCGCACCCGTACGGGCAGCGTGTTGATGAACATCCCGACCATGCTCTCGACGCCCGGCACGTCCGGCGGCCGGCCGGAGGTCGTCGTGCCGAACACCACGTCGTCGCGCCCGGTCAGCCTGCCGAGCAGGATGCCCCACGCGGCACGCACCAGCGTGCTCACCGTCACGCCGAGAGTACGCGCCCGGCGCTCCAGTCCGGCGCTCAGCGCCGCGCCCACACCGACCGGGATCTCGACGGGGTCCGCCGGCGCGCGGGCCCCCTGGGCGCCCGCGACCAGCGTGGGCCGTACGTCCGCGAGCGCCTGCCGCCAGGCCGCGAGGGCGGCGTCCCGGTCCTGCGCGGCCAGCCAGGACATGTAGGCGGCGTACGGCGTCACGGGCGGCAGACAGGCAGTGTCCCCCGCGTGCTCGTACAGCGTGGCCCATTCGTCCAGGAGGGTCGCGAGCGACCAGCCGTCACAGAGAATGTGGTGCAGCCCCAGCAGAATGCGGTACCGGCCGGCAGCACGCCGTAGCACCGTTACCCGTATCAGCGGGGAGACGGCGAGATCAAAACGGCGCAGCCATTCACGGTCGGCCACCTCACGCAGCCGGGATTCGCCCGCCGTGCTCAGGTCGATTTCCGTCCAGGGAATGTCCACCGCGCGCAGCACGCACTGCACGGTTTCGCCGGACTCCAGTGTCCGGAATCCCGCCCGCAGGGGCGCGTGCCTGCGGGTGAGCTGCTGAAGGGTGGAGCGCAGCAGGTCCGTGTCGACCGGTCCGGTGAAATCCAGGGCGGTTTGACTGCGGTAGATATCGGTGGCCTGCGGATCGTATCCGGCATGGAAGAACATGCCTTTCTGTATGGCCGTCAGCGGCCATATGTCAGCCAATTCGGGCTTTCCCATGGGCGCGGCCCCCGCATCACTCAGCGTCCGCTCAGCACGACATGCCGGTCATGTTATCCAGCTCCGTGCCGCGAAAGGGCACGTCCAACTGTGCAATTCCCGGGTGTAATCGGTGTGTTCGGGTCGGCCGTCCAGGGCCACGGCGGCGCGGGTGCGCGGCGCCGCCGGCCCGGGGGCGATGCTCCCCTGCTGGTGGCTGCCGCACCGTACGCAGGTCAGGACGCGGCGCAGCGGCCGGGGCGGTGGCCACCCGGCGGCCGGCGGAGGCGGGAACGTGAGGCGCCCGCGCCCGCCGGCCGGCCGCCTCACCGGGCTCTCGCGGGTGCCACGGTGACGCCGTAGAGCCGGATCTTGCGGTAGATGGTGGCGCGGGAGATGCCCAGTTGCCGGGCCGCCGCGTCGCGGTTGCCCGCGGCGTCGTGCAACGCCCTTACGATCGCGTCGCGTTCGGCGGTCTCCCAGGGGGTGAGGGTGCGGCGGCAGGAACTGTGGCACTCCGGTGCGAGATCGTGCGGCCGCAGGTCGGCCTGTCGTCGCCCGCGTGCCGCCTGCTGGAGCACCCGGCTCAGGTGCCGTACGTTGCCCGGCCAGTCGAAGCGGGTGAGGACCTGCATCGCCGCCGGGGTGCAGGACACGGTGCCGCCACGGCCGTGCCGGGCCAGCAGCGCCGGGACGAGGTCGCGGATGTCCTCGGGCCGGTAACGCAGCGGCGCCACCGCCACCGTGCACGGGAAGACGGCACCGTCCAGCGCCGGGGGCGCGGCGCCCGCCGGGGCGGCCGGCGGGACGGGCCCCTGCCCGGGGACCGTGTACAGGCCGACCACCCACGGGCCGGCGCCACGGTTGCGCCGCGCCCCCGCGAGCAGCGTCTCCAGCCGGTACATCAACTCCCGGCCCGCCACTTCCAGATGCTGGAGCACCACCGTGCCGTCCTCGTCCCGGAGCGCCTCTTCGGCGCGGGTCAGGACGTCCGGGGTGCGCCGGTCCGCCGTCAGGTCCACGAGGTGCAGCCGGCTGCGGGGCCGTACCCAGTGGTGGGCGGCGCGGACCAGCGCCAGCTTGCCGACCCCCGCCTCGCCCACCACACGGGTCGGCAGCCGCTGCCGGCAGGCGGACGCGACGTCCCGGCTCGCGGCACGCCAGGACGGCGAGCTTCCGGCCAGGCCCGGCAGGAGCACCGGCAGCGGCGCCGGGGACGGCTGCGGCCCGGTCCGGGTGCCGGGCGTCCGGTCCTCCGCGACGGGAGCGCCCCGGCCCTCCGGCACCGTCATGCCGACGACACAGCCGGCCGGTCGCTCGGGCGGGCCGACCAGGGTGCAGCGGACCCGTACGTCGGCGCCGGAGGCCAGCCGCAGTGACACGTCGACGCGCTGCCTGCGGCTGCCCGCCGGGGCGGCCAGCAGGTCGGCGGCGAGCGCGCCCACCTGGCGCAGGTCCTGCGGCTCCAGGAGGCGGACCGCCTCGGTGTTGGCCGTGCGCAGAGCGGGCGTCACCAGCAGCACCGGGCCGCTGGTGCGCCGGCCGGCGGCGAGGAACGCGTCCAGGGCCGCGCGCTCGTCGCCGGAGTACCGGTCCAGCAGCCGCTCCTCGATGTCGGCGGCGGCCTGCCGTACCACCGCGGCCATCAGCGGGGAGGCGTCCTGCCGCAGGCACGTCAGGTTGACGACACCTTCCTGCCGGCCGGTGAGCGGGTTGCGTACGGGGATGCCGGCGCACGCGGCGTGTTGCAGCGGCTCGGCGAAGTGCTCGGCGCCGAAGACGGCGCTCAGGCGCCGCTCGGCCAGCGCGGTGCCGATGCCGTTGGTGCCGACGGCCTCCTCCGCGTAGCTGAAGCCCGGGGCCAGGTGCACCCGGTCCATCAGTCGGACGACGGCGGGGTCGCCGCCCCGGCGGGTCAGGACCCGGGCCGCGGCGTCCGCGAGGACCACGCCGGCCGTGCAGTCGGCGAGGAGCTGTTCGACGCGGTCCAGGACCGGCGCCGCGGCGGACAGCAAGCGGCTGTCCCAGTCGATGTGTTGCTCGACGTGCGGGACGTGCAGCCGGTCGGCGTCGACCGCGTGCAGGCGGCAGCGTCTCCAGGAGGAGAGGACGGCGTCCCTGGCCCGGGGGTACGCCGCTGCCGCCGTCGCCTCCGGGGCACCGCTCAGCATCCGCTCGCGTGCCCGCATGACCGCCTGTTCGGGGAAGTCCCGGAAATCCATGGTTGCAGACATGCCCCGGGCGCCGAACCGCGATCCCCGCGGGCGGACCCAATCGCACCACCGGGTACGGCACTCCCCCGCCACAGGCCGAAAGACCGCCGGGAGCAGGGCAGTTGCCGCCGTACCGTCTCAGAGTGAGACAGCACGCCCGTCGGCGGCGTGCTGTGATTCCGCGTACGGCCGGACTCCTTCGAGCGCCGTACGATGACGGAACCCGCACCCCACTCACGCGTCCGGGGCCGGTCACGCACCGGCCCGACGGGGAACGGCCGGGCGGCCGCGGCGGCTTGCCGTATCCCGACGTCCACCTGAGGACCGCCCACCCGAGCAGGCCGCAGGAGCCGACCGTGACGCTGTGCTGGAACGGACGCCCCATCACCCCCGACGCGAGCCGGCCCGTGGACCGGTACCCGGTGCGGCCGGCCGAGGCGAACCGGTGCGCGCCGGCCGGCCTCTACGCGTCGCTGGACATGCTGGAGAACCTGATCGGCCAGATCCGCCTGAGCGAGGCCCGCGCAGGGGCGCTCACCCGTGTGCCGGCCGGATGTCAGTCCCGGCCCGAGCGCAGCTCGCTCCAGTCCAGCAGTTCGTCGGCCTCGCGCTCCGTCTCCTTGGCCAGCTGGCGGACTTGAGCCAGTACATCGCCGTGCTCCTCGATGAGGCTTTCGTAGATCGGTGGGCCGGCGGGCAGGCGGGCAGCGGTCATGTGGGGTCAGTCCTCGAACCATTCAGCCGCACCGTCCCCCGCCCGCGGCGAGGGTGCTGATGCGGAAATTACAACGACGCCGGAACTGCGGGCGGAGCGCGTGTCAGGCGGCGAGGAGGGAGTCCTCCCGCACGCCCGTGCCGGGCAGCCGGTGCCTGGCCGCGACCAGTGCCGCATCAACATCCTTCGTTCCGGTGGAAATGCACAGCGAGTAGGCGAGATCGTCCATCCGCCTGCGCAGCTCAGGACTGCCGTCCTCAGCACGCAGCACCCGCAATGTCTCGTACTGCTCGACGAGGTTACCCAACACCACCGGGTGCGCCAACAACATCCTTTTCCCCTTTCATCACATGATCACCTTCGCTGGACAGCGGCAGCTACCCGTTCCACGGGACTCCATGCGCCACAGAGATTGAGATACATCACACGCGCACAGCACACGCCCTGCCCCGCGCGCCCCGCACACCGGACGTGCCGCACCCGCGATGCCGGCTCCGGACGCGGGCAACAGGAAGGGAGCTCGGACATGCGCATCGACCTCTCCGGCCGGACGGCCGTGGTGACGGGTTCTTCCCAGGGCATCGGCCACACCATCGCGACCGGCCTCGCGCGGGCGGGCGCGGACGTCGTGCTGACGGGACGCCACTCCGGACGACTCGACGAGGCCGCCGCACAGCTGCGGCAAGCGGTGCCCGGCGCCACGGTGTCCGGCGTGACCGCCGATCTCGCCACCGAGGCCGGCGCGCGGGACCTCCTCGCGGCCGTACCGCACACCGACATCCTCGTGAACAACCTCGGCACCTTCGGCTCGCGCCCGGCCCTGGAGATCACGGACGACGAGTGGCGCGACTACTTCGAGACCAACGTGCTCAGCGCCGTCCGCCTGATCCGGCAGCACCTGCCGGGCATGAAGGAGCACGGCCGGGGACGCGTACAGAACATCGTCAGCGACTCCGCGGTCGCGGTCCCCACCGAGATGATTCATTACGGCATGTCCAAGACGTCCCTGCCGGCCGTGTCGCGCGGCTTCGCCAAGGAGCTCGCCGGGTCGGGCGTCACCGTCAACTCCGTGATCGCCGGGCCGACGCACACCGGCGGCGTGGAGGACTTCGTATACCAGTTGGTCGACCGCGATCTTCCGTGGGACGCTGCCCAGCGCGAATTCATGCGGCTGCACCGCCCGCAGTCGTTGCTGCAGCGCCTCATCGAGCCCGAGGAGATCGCCAACATGGTCGTGTACCTCAGCTCGCCGCAGGCGTCGGCGACCACGGGCGGCGCGCTGCGCGTCGACGGCGGGTACGTGGACTCGATCCTGCCCTAGGGCATTTCTGATCGATCTCCGACGCCGCCGGTTTTCCCGCCACCACCGAGAGATGAGCGTTGCACATGCCCGACACCAGCCACGATCAGCGCCACGGCAACGAGAACGACGGCGCCGGGAGCGGGTTCGCCGGCCGGCTCCGCGAGCGGGCCGCGGTGCTCGCCACCCTCGACCCCGAGGAGCCGCTGGACGACCTGGAGCCGCTGCGGGAGCTCATCGGTGACGCCCGCGTCGTCGCGCTCGGCGAGAACTCCCATTTCATCCGGGAGTTCGGCCTGGCCCGCGAACGTGTGCTGCGCTTTCTCGTCCAGCGCTGCGGTTTCACCGCACTGGCCTTCGAGTTCGGCTTCAGCGAAGGCTTCGCGCTGGACGCGTGGGTCCAAGGGGAGGGCGACGAGGAGGACTTCGGGCGGCAGACCGCGGCGAACATCCCGATCGGACTGTCCGGCCCGCTGCACTGGCTGCGCCGCTACAACCGGACCGCGACCCTGCCCGTACGGTTCGCCGGTGTCGACGTGCCCGAGGCAGGGGGCTCGCTGCTTCCGGCCCTGGCGCCGGTGGCCGAGTACCTCCGCGAGGTCGATCCGGAGGGCCTGCCGCTCGTGCGGGAGGCCATGAAGACCGCCGAGCGGTTCGGCGGCGCCTCCATGGCGCTCGCCGCACCCGCCTGGGCCCGGCTGGGCACCGACGAACAGGACGCCCTCAGTGCGCGGCTGGTGCGCCTGCGTACCCGGCTGCGTGCCATGGAACCGCTGTACGTCGAGCGCGGCGGCCGGTCCGCGTACGACATCGCGCTGCACCGCACCGAGGCGGCGTGCCACACCGACCACCAGTTCCGGGCCATGGCCGCGCTGTACGCGGGCGACACCTCACCGGCCGACACCTCGGCCCGTGAGGTGTTCATGGCCGACTCGGTCCGGTGGCTCCTGGACCGCTCCGCGCCCGCTACGCGGGTCGTGCTGCCCGCGCACAACGCCCACATCCAGCGGACGACGGTCTCGTTCGACGGCCGTCTCACATCGCTGCCCATGGGCCTGCACCTGAGCCACGCCCTGGGCGGGGACTACTTCGCCCTCGCCATGACCGGCGTGGGCGGCCGTACCGCCGAGATGCACCTGGACGAGCACGCCGCCTTCGGCTTCCGCGTCGAGGACACCGCGCTCGGCGCGCCGGAGCCCGGAAGCGTCGAGGCCGCCGTCGTGGCCGCGGGGCTGGACTCGGACATCAGCCTCGCCGGGCTGCGGGGGCTGCGGGGCACGGGCGTCTCCGGCGGCCCGGACCGTATCCGTATGCAGAGCGGCTATCTGCACACCCCCGTGGCCGAAGCCTTCGACGGCATCCTGAGCGTCCCGGCCTCCACCGTCGTCGACGACCTCGGGTTCTGAGCACCGCCCGCCGCGCATCCGGCCCGCCCCGCCCGTTGCCGGGACAGCGGCCGGGCGCGGGCGGCACAGTGGAAGCCGGTGGCCCGCGCGGGGCTCGCCGGGGAGTGAGGCCGTCATGGCGTACCGACTGGTGGTGGCACGTGAGGCGCGGAGCCGGCTGAACGCCCTGCGCCGCGACGACGAGCGGGCGGCCCGGCTCGTCGGAGAGGCGGTCACCGCGCTGCTGGACCAGGGCCTGCGGCTGGGGACTCCCCTGCTGGTCCCGGTCGGCGCCGCCCTGCGGGCGGGCGAGCCGCGGGAGGCCCTGGACCACTGGTACCAGCGGCAGCTCACGCTGCTGCTGAAGGTCCGGCGGGCGGTGGCCGACGCGGCGCTGTCGCGTCGGCAACTCGACCGGGCGATCAGCGAGTTGGGGCGGCGTGCCCGACGGCTGGCCGACCTGGGGGCGCGGGCCGCCGCTTCGGGCCGCGAGGATCTCGCGCGGGAGGCGAAGGAGCACTGGTCGGCGGTACGCCACCAGCAGCTGCTGCTCGGCGAGTCGCGTGCCGAGGTCTGCGGGCGGGAGGCCGCGCTTCTCGGGATCAGCCGCCGGGTGCAGAACCAGGCCGACATCTTCCGGTCCCGGAGAGCGGGGGTGGCGGCGGTCCTGCGGGCCGGGCACGCCCAGCAGGGGGCGCACGCGGCGTGCGCCGAGGTGGAGGGAGCGGCCGGTGAGGACGGGGCTTCGTGCGCTGCTGCGGACGGCGCGGTGGTCGCGGCCCGTGCCGCGGCCTGCGCCATGATCGCCGAGGCCGAACGGCTGGAGCGCGAGGTGCAGGAGCCGCTGAGAGCACTGCCGCCGGCAATCGAACTGTACGAGCTGCGGCTCGGCACACTGACGGGCCGTGACGTGCGGGCCCTGTGCACCATCGAGGCCGGGGAGGCCGCCGGAGGTACGGGGCTCAGCTGCCCCGGGGCGCCCGGTGAGGCAGTGGTGCTGCTCGCCGTGGCCGTGGACCGGGTTCAGTGGTGGGACTGGTATGCGTACGCCCTGCCGCTGGCCCGTACCCGCATGGCCCGGCGGGCGTTGCTGGGCCGGAAGCCCGGCGCGGAGGACGACGCCTTCTTCGAGGGCCCCGCCTTCCTCCGCGACTGGTACCCCGGCGGGGACGAGGAACGGTACAGCGGCGCGGCCCTGCTCGTGGCGCGGAACCGTGGGCAGCGGCTGGCGTCGGTGCGCCGCCGCCGGGGGCTGACGCAGACGCAGCTCGCCGTACGGATGGGGGTGCCGGCCGCCCGCGTGGCGGCGGTCGAGGAGGGCGAACCCGGCGCTGTGGAGGTGCGTACGCTCGCGGCCTACATCGCGGCCCTGGGCGGGCGGCTGGAGATCGTCGCGGATTTCGACACCGAGCGGCTGGTCCTGGGCTGAGGTCCGGGCGGCGGGGCGTCCGCCTGTCGGTGCCGGCGTCTGCGCGTACCGGAGAACGGGCCCGCCGAGGAGGCGAACGGGCAGCGCCGTGGTGCCGCGGCCCGTGACGGCGCGGTGCGAGCGGGCCGAAGCGGGCGGGTTTCCCTCCATGACGGGCAGCGGAACGCGCTCTTGTGCTTGCTATAAACCTGGTGCCGGGCAGAAACGGGCAGGACGATGACCGAACGGAACGCCGTGGAACCGAGGGAACCGAGCAGGAGTGCGCCGTGAGAGCCGAGGAACGCCAGCACCGCATCCTCGTACTGGCCCGCCAGGCCGGCCGGGTGGACGTCACGGACGTCGCCGGGGAGTTCGGGGTGGCGCGCGAGACTGTACGGCGGGACCTGAGCGAGCTGGAGCGGCGCGGTCTGGTCCGGCGTACGCACGGGGCCGCGTACCCGGTGGAGAGCGCTGGTTTCGAGACGACGCTGGCGCGGCGTGAGACCCAGCAGGTGGCGGAGAAGCGGCGGATCGCGGCGGCGGCCGTGCAGCTCGTCGGCGAGGCCGAGACCGTGTTCGTCGACGAGGGGTACACGCCGGAGCTGCTGGCGATGCTGCTGCCCACCGACCGGCCGCTGACGGTGGTGACCTCCTCGCTGCGCACCGCGTCGCTGGTCTCCGCGTCCGACACGACCACCGTGCTGCTGCTCGGCGGGCGGGTGCGGTCCGGTACGCAGGCGGCGGTGGGGTCCTGGGCGCGGGACATGCTCGCCGGGTTCGTCATCGACCTGGCGTTCCTCGGGGCGAACGGGGTGTCGCGGGAACACGGCCTGACCACCCCGGACCCGGCCGTCGCCGATGTGAAGGCGCAGGCCGTGCGGTCGTCGCGGCGGCGGGTGCTGATCGGGGTGCACAGCAAGTTCGGGGCGAGCAGTTTCTGCCGGTTCGCCGCCGTGCGGGACCTGGACACGATCGTCACGGACACCGGGCTCTCCGCTCCGGAGGCGCACCGGTACACCCTGCTGGGCCCGCAGGTCCTGCGGGTCTGAGGACTGCGCGCACCGCGCGCGAGGAGCACACGCCCGTACGACATGGCGTGACCACGTGAAAACGGCGTGACCACCCGGAGAACGGGCCGCACAGGAATCGGCGTGCGGTCCGCGGTCCGCCGTGCCCGCGACCCGTACCACCCGGGCCGCACGGACCGGTGAATTCCCGGACAGGTGCCAGCAGTTACCACCCGTTGTCAGTGCATTCCAACGCATCCCAGCAGAGAGGTGTCGAGCCGTGCGAGCACGATCTCCCGGGAGGACCGCTCCCCCGCGGCGGTCCGCCCCGCGTACGAGGAGGCGAGGCCCACTCGGCCTGGCTGCCGCCGTGGTGACCGTCTCCCTGACCCTCGGTGGCTGTTACCGGGGCGCCGGTGCCCTCGGCAACGAGGGACGGGACACGATCAACGTCCTGATGGTCAACAACCCGCAGATGGCGGACCTGCAACGGCTGACCGCCGAGCACTTCACCGCGCGCACCGGCATCAAGGTCAACTACACCGTGCTGCCGGAGGACGACCTGCGCGACAAGATGAGCCAGGACTTCTCCAGCCAGGCCGGCCAGTACGACGTGGCCAGCCTCAGCAACTACGAGACGCCCATCTACGCCCGCAACGGCTGGCTGGCCCCGCTCGGCGGCCGGGCCGCGCGGGACACCGGCTTCGACCAGGCGGACCTGCTCGCCCCCGTACGGAAGTCGCTGACCGCCGCCGACGGGAAGGTCTACGCGCAGCCGTTCTACGGGGAGTCGTCGTTCCTGATGTACCGCAAGGACGTGCTGCGGGACCTGGGGCTGACGATGCCCGCGAAGCCCACCTGGCAGCAGGTCGCGGCGCTCGCGGCGAAGCTCGACGGCGCGCGCCCGGGCATGAAGGGCATCTGCCTGCGCGGCCAGCCCGGCTGGGGACAGCTCGCGGCACCGCTGACCTCTGTGGTGAACACCTTCGGCGGCACCTGGTTCACCAAGGACTGGCAGGCCCGGGTGAACAGCCCGGAGTTCATCGCCGCCACCCGCTTCTACGTCGGCCTGCTGCGGACGCACGGGCAGGCGGGCGCCCCGCAGGCCGGGTACACGGAGTGCCTGAACGACATGCAGCAGGGCAAGGTCGCCATGTGGTACGACGCGACGGCCGGCGCCGGGTCGCTGGAGAGCGGCGACTCCAAGGTCGCCGGGAAGGTCGGCTACGCGCCCGCGCCGGTCGAGCGGACGGCGAGTTCGGGCTGGCTCTACACCTGGGCATGGGGCGTGCAGAAGGCGAGCACCCACCAGGACGCGGCCTGGAAGTTCATCTCCTGGGCCTCCGGCAAGGACTACGAGCGGCTGGTGGGTGAGCGGCTGGGCTGGTCGAAGGTCCCGGCCGGCAAGCGCGCCTCCACCTACCGCGACCCCGACTACCTGCGGGCCTCCGGAGCGTTCGCCGCGGCGACGGAGCACGCGATCACCTCGGCCCGGCCCGACGACCCCGGAGTGCAGCCGCGGCCCGCGCCCGGCATCCAGTTCGTCGGCATCCCCGAGTTCTCCGACCTGGGCACCAAGGTCTCCCACGAGGTCAGTTCGGCGATCGCGGGACGGCAGAGCGTCGCCGAGGCGCTCGACAAGAGCCAGCGGCTGGCGGAGGAGGTGGCCCGTGCCTACGCAGAGCGTTGAGACACGGAAGGAGCCGGGTGGCCGGGGCGGCGGCACACGCCGGCCCGGCAGCGCCGCACAGCGGCGCGGGGGCGTACGGACCGCCCGGCGCGCCGCGGGCTGGGCCCGGCGCGCCCCGCTGCTGCCCGCCCTGGTCTTCCTGATCGTGGTGACCCAGCTGCCCTTCGTCGCCACCGTCGTCATCTCCTTCACCCGGTGGAACGCGCTGGCACCCGACAACCGGGGCTTCGCCGCCCTCGACAACTACAAGGCCGTCTTCACCGACCCCGCGATGCGCTCGGCCATCTGGACCACGGTCCTGCTGACCGTGACCGTCGTCCTGGTCAGCCTCGTCCTGGGGCTGGGTCTGGCGCTGCTGCTGGACCGTAGGTTCTGGGGGCGCGGCGTCGTCCGTACGCTGCTGATCACCCCGTTCCTGGTCGTGCCGGCCGCCGCCGCGCTGCTGTGGAAGCACGCGCTCTACAACGCCTCGTACGGGCTGGTCAACGGCACGCTGACCTGGATATGGAAGCTGTCCGGCAGCGCGGACCCGCCGCAGCCGGACTGGATGACGGCCTCGCCGCTGGCGGCAGTCGAGGTGGCGCTGATCTGGCAGTGGACGCCGTTCATGATGCTGATCCTGCTGGCCGGGCTGCAGAGCCGGCCCGCCGACGCGATCGAGGCGGCCCGCGTCGACGGTGCCTCCACCTTCGACGTGTTCCGCTACCTCACCCTCCCCCACCTGCGCCGCTACCTGGAGCTGGCCGCGCTGCTCGGCACCGTCCACGTGGTGCAGAACTTCGACGCGGTGTTCACCATCACCTCGGGCGGCCTGGGCACGGCCAACCTCCCGTACACCATCTACCAGACCTTCTACCAGGCCCATGACTACGGACGGGCCTCCGCACAGGGCGTCGTGGTCGTCGTCTGCTCCCTGCTGGTGGCGACCTTCGCGCTGCGCACCGTCTCGTCCCTGCTCCGTGAGGAGGTCACCCGATGAGCGCGAGCACGGTACGGGCCGCCACGCCCGCCGTACGGCGCCGACGGCGCACCGGGAGCCTGCTGGGCCTGGCCGCCTGGCTGTGCGGCATCGCCTTCTTCCTGCCGGTGGCGTGGATGGTGCTCACCTCCTTCCACAGCGAGGCGGACGCGGCCGCCAACCCGCCGAGCGTCGGTGCCGGGCTGACGCTGCACGGTTACCGCGAGTTCTTCGGCGCGGGCACCGGGATCAGCCCCTGGCCGCCGCTGATCAACTCGCTGACGGCCTCGGTGGCGTCCACGCTGCTGGTGCTGGCGCTCGCCGTCCCGGCGGCGTACGCGCTCTCCATCAAGCCGGTGCGCAAGTGGAGCGACGTGCTCTTCTTCTTCCTGTCCACCAAGATGCTGCCGCTGGTGGCCGGACTGCTGCCGGTCTACCTGATCGCCCAGAACACCCGGATGCTGGACAGCATCTGGCTGCTCGTCATCCTCTACACCTCGATGAACCTGCCGATCGCGGTGTGGATGATGCGGTCCTTCCTGGCCGAGGTGCCGGTGGAGATGCTGGAGGCGGCTTCCATCGACGGTGCCGGGCTGCCGACGACGCTGGTGCGCATCGTCGCGCCGGTCGCCCTGCCCGGCATCGCGGCCACCGCGCTGATCTCCTTCATCTTCAGCTGGAACGAGCTGCTGTTCGCCCGGGTGCTCACCGGCATCGTCGCCGGGACCTCACCGGTCTTCCTGACCGGGTTCGTGACCAGCCAGGGCCTGTTCCTGGCCAAGGTGTGCGCCGCCGCCACCGTCATCTCCCTGCCGGTGCTCGCCGCCGGGTTCGCCGCCCAGGACAAGCTTGTCCAGGGCCTCTCCCTAGGAGCCGTGAAATGAAGGCCGCAGTCATCAGTGCCCCGGGCCGTGTCGAGGTCACCACCGTCGACGATCCGGCGCCCGGCCCCTCGGAGGTCGTCGTCTCCGTCGCGGGCTGCGGGCTGTGCGGCACCGACCTGCACATCCTGCGGGGCGAGTTCGCCCCGACGCTGCCCGTCGTGCCCGGCCACGAGTTCGCCGGCACCGTCGTCGCCACCGGCCGCGAGGTCACCGGATTGGCCGTGGGCGACCGGGTCGCCGTCGACCCCTCCCTGTACTGCTACGCGTGCCACTACTGCCGTATCGGCCGCAACAACCTGTGCGAACGGTGGGCCGCCATCGGGGTGACCACGGCGGGCGGAGCCGCCGAGTACGCCGTCGCCCCGGCCGCGAACTGCGTCAAGCTGCCCGAGCACGTACGGACCGAGGACGCGGCACTGATCGAACCGCTCTCCTGCGCCGTACGGGGCTACGACATCCTGCGCTCCCGGCAGCTCGGCACCCACGTACTGATCTACGGTTCCGGCACGATGGGCCTGATGATGCTCGAACTCGCCAAGCGCACCGGGGCGGCGGGCGTCGACGTGATCGACGTCAACCCGCAGCGGCTGGCCACCGCCCGGCAGCTGGGCTGTGGCAACGCGGCCGCCTCGGCCGACGAGCTGGACCGGCCGCGCGGCTGGGACGTGGTCATCGACGCCACCGGCAACGAGCGCGCCATCCAGGACGCGCTGGGCCGCGTCGGCAAGGGCGGTACGTTCCTCCAGTTCGGCGTCTCCGACTACGCGGCGCGCGCCGTGATCGAGCCGTACCGGATCTACAACCAGGAGATCACCATCACCGGTTCGATGGCGGTCCTGCACAGCTACGAACGGGCCGCCGAACTCTTCGCCGCCGGCGTCCTGGACCCGGAGGTCTTCATCAGCGACCGGCTGCCCCTGGACCGGTACGCGCAGGCGATGGACCGCTTCCAGGCGGGACAGGGGCGGAAGATCCAGGTCACGCCCTAGGAGCTGTCTTCAAATGTCACGCCCACATCAGGAGCGATGCGAGGGTGACGGCTGCTTGGTAGGACTCGGCGGTCTTGTCGTAGCGGGTGGCGATGCCGCGCCACTGCTTCAGGCGGTTGAAGCAGCGTTCGACCACGTTGCGCCGTTTGTAGAGGTGCTGGTCGAAGGCCGGTGGGCGCCCGCCGCGGCTGCCGCGCCGGAGCCGGTTGCGGATCTGGTCGGATCGCTGCGGGATGGTGTGGGCGATACC
>NZ_JBVIBD010000010.1:0-33551 GCF_055573595.1 Streptomyces sp. NPDC030165
GCCTGTTTCACCAGGCCCTCCGGGCGCTTCCCTTCGGTCTTGCGTTTCCGACTCTATCAGATCCTCGCGGTCCTGATTTCCGCCGGTGCGTTTCGGCCTTTCGGCTTCTGCGCGATTCCAACCTTACCAGATCCGTTCGGCGTTTCCGCTTTCCGTATCCGGCTCCCTGCTGGAGCGGGACGGCCGTCCGGCTTTCGCTTTCCGGCCCTTCCGACGTTATCAGATCCGATTTCCGGTCCGTTGCCGGATCGAATTCGTTTCCGATGCCCCGTCGGCGGGGCGTGTTACGCCTTTCGGCGTGATCACTACTTTAAGCGAATTCCCCTGCGGCGCATAATCGCGCCGTGGCGTCGAATTCCGGCAAGCGAAATAAGACCCCGCCGGGGGTTGATCGTTCGTAGGTAGTGGGTTCGCGTCGCTCGGCGGCCCGCGCAGA
This sequence comes from Streptomyces sp. NPDC030165, assembly GCF_055573595.1. Classification (NCBI taxonomy): domain Bacteria; kingdom Bacillati; phylum Actinomycetota; class Actinomycetes; order Kitasatosporales; family Streptomycetaceae; genus Streptomyces; species Streptomyces sp. NPDC030165. The sequence continues at coordinate 437 of NZ_JBVIBD010000010.1, forward strand.
CAGCGCTGCCCGTGTCAAGCGGCTCGGGCTACGTTAGGCGGTCCGGCGGGCAGAGTCAAGCAGCCCTGTTCCGGCGCTTGCGCGGCACGTGGGCGCGGTACGGGCTGACGGTGGGATCGCCGTCGATCCAGAAGCGCCACGGGTGCACGGCGCCCTCGCCGCTGATGCCCGTACGCGGGCCGTTGAGCACCTCGCCCGTCTCCGCCGGGTGTCCGTGCAGGACGGTGAGCGGCTGGTCCGGGTCGGTGGAGCAGATGTCCGTACCGTCCAGGGAGCGGTCGATGTCGAGGGCGGTGGCGAGCCGGGCCGGGCCCTTGGCGAGTTCGCGGGCGTTGCGTGCCTTCGGACGGCGTTCGGCCGCCTGCTGTGTTCCGGTGAGCACTTCGCCGGCCCGCAGCAGGACACCGCTGGCGGTGCCTTCCTTGTTGCAGACCAGGTTGAGGCTGAACCACATGCCGTAGATGAAATACACGTACGCGTGGCCGGGCGGTCCGAACATCGAGGCGTTGCGCGCTGTGCGTCCCCGGTAGGCGTGGGAGCCCGGGTCCGAGGAGCCGTTGTAGGCCTCCACCTCGGTGATGCGCAGTTCGATCGGCCCCTGCGGGGTGCGGCGTACGAGAGTGCGGCCGAGCAGCTCAGGCGCGACGTCCAGGACGGGACGGTCGAAGAAGTCCCGCGTGAGCGGTCGGCGGTCCGGTGCGACGATCATGCGGATCAAGGGTAACGGAGAGCGACGCGAACCATCGGGTGGGCGACTGGCCACCGGGGCCTTCCGTTGGGAAGGTGGCGCCCACGGAACCGGCCGGCGCCGCCCCGCGTGGGTAGCTGACGGACCGGGCCGCGATCATGGCGCATCACACGAGGTACAGGCGTCTCGCCTGGGGAGGAACGAGCATGGGGTTCAAGAAGCTGCTGGCCAGCTTGGGGGCCGGAGGCGCATCGGTGGAGACGGTGCTCTTCGAGGAGAACGTCGTGCCGGGCGGGGTCGTGCAGGGCGAGGTGCGGATCCAGGGCGGTTCGGTCGCCCAGCAGATCGAGAAGCTGTCGGTCGGTCTCCAGGCGCGGGTGGAGGTCGAGGGTGGCGAGCAGGAGTACAAGCGGGACGTCGAGTTCACCAGGCTGCAGCTCGGCGGGGCTTTCGAGGTGCAGGCCGGGGCGGTGCACACGGTGCCGTTCGGGCTGGAGATCCCGTGGGAGACGCCGGTGACGACATTCCTGGGGCAGCAGCTGCACGGGATGCACGTGGGGGTGACGACGGAGCTGGCGATCGCCCGCGCGGTGGACTCCGGCGACCTCGATCCGGTCAACGTCCATCCGCTGCCCGCGCAGCAGGCCCTGCTGGACGCCTTCGGCCGGCTCGGGTTCCGGTTCAAGGGCGCGGACCTGGAGCAGGGGCACATCCGCGGCACCCGGCAGCGGCTGCCGTTCTACCAGGAGATCGAGTTCCACGCGCCGCAGCAGTACCGCGGTCTGAACCAGGTCGAGCTGTCCTTCGTCGCGGACGACCGGGAGATGGACGTGGTGCTGGAGATGGACAAGAAGCCGGGGCTCTTCAGCGAGGGCAGCGACACGTACCGCTCGTTCGTGGTGCCGCTGGACGGGTACCAGGCGACCGACTGGGCGGCGTACCTCAACCAGTGGCTGGCCGAGGTCGGCGGCAAGCGCAACTGGCTCTGAGCGCCTGTCCCCGCCCCCGGCCGGACGCCCGCCCGGCACCCAGGCTCTAACCTGGCCGGACAGTGTCCATTCGCGACTCAGGAGGTGTCCAGGTGTCCGAGCTCAAGCGCCGGCCGCTCCCGCACGATTTCCATCCGCCGGTGGCCGGGTTCACCGTGGTGAGCGACGAGGTGACCGACGGCGGGACGCTCCCGTCGGCACAGGTGCAGGCGGACGGCAACACCTCGCCGCACCTGCGGTGGGAGGGCGCGCCGGAGGGGACCCGCAGCTACGCGGTCACCTGCTTCGACCCGGACGCGCCGACCGGCAGCGGTTTCTGGCACTGGTCGGTCTTCGACATTCCCGCGTCGGTCACCGAGCTGCCCGCCGGGGCCGGCAGCGGTGACATGAAGGGGCTGCCGGAGGGCGCTGTCCACGTACGCAACGACGCGGGGTCGCGGGACTTCACGGGTGCGGCGCCGCCGCCCGGTGACGGCCCGCACCGCTACGTCTTCACGGTGTACGCGGTGGACCAGGACAAGCTCGGCCCGGACGCGGACGCGACGCCAGCCGTGGTCGGCTTCAACCTGCGGTTCCACGCGATCGGCCGGGCGCAGCTGATCGGCGAGTACGAGGTGCCGGCCGAGAGCTGAGCAACGGGCCGGTGTCCGGGCCCAGGCCGCTTTCTCGGCCGGGCCCGGACACCGGCTTTTTAATGCGTTGCGCCCCGGCGCTTCCGCTCGCACAGTGGTGCTTGGCTGGCAAACGGCTCGCAGTACGGCCGTCGGGCAGCCGGCACCGCAGCGGCGGAGGCGGTGGGGCGCAGGTGTGTCGCCCCCCGCCTGCCGGAGTCCGCTCTCGTGTCGGACGGCCGCGTCGGCTGCCATACGCTCCGGGGTCCCGGCAAGCGCACGGGGGTGGGGCCCCGGAGCGTGCCGCCCGTTCCGCGCCGTGGCGTGCCTCCTTCCGCCCCCTTCGCGCACCCGTGTCTTCACCTCCCCGTCATCTGCCATCTCCCTTGTGGCGTGCGGAAATTGCGTTGTCCAGGGGATCACTGGACCTGCACAGTGGAGCCACTTCGCCGAGCGGCGAACGGGGACCGGGAGGTGGACGGGATGCGCGAGACACTGGTACTCAACGCGAGCTTCGAGCCGCTGGCGACGGTGTCGCTGCGGCGCGCGGTGGTGCTGGTCATGCAGGACAAGGCCGTGGTCGAGCAGGCGCATCCCGGGCTGCGGATCCGGGCGGCGGCGGTGGACGTTCCGGTGCCGCGGGTGATCCGGCTGAGCAGGTACGTACGGGTGCCGTTCCGAAGACAGGCGGCGTGGTCGCGGCGGGGTGTGCTGGTACGTGACCAGCACCGGTGCGCGTACTGCGGGCGGCGGGCGACGACCGTGGACCACATCGTGCCGCGGTCGCGCGGCGGCGGGGACGACTGGCTGAACACGGTCGCGTCCTGCGCCGAGGACAATCACCGCAAGGCGGACCGGACGCCGGAGCAGGCGGGGATGCGGCTGCTGACGCGGCCGTTCGAGCCGACGCCCGCCGATGTGCTGGTGGCGGCGCTGGCCGGTTCCGCACGGGAGGAGCTGCCGCAGTGGCTGGGGCTGCCCGCGTAGCGCTCGTACGGGTCAGTTGAGCAGCAGTTGGGTGATCGCCGCGATGCCGACGGCGACGATCACCCCGCGCAGTACGGCCGGTGGCAGGCGGCGGCCGATCCGCGCGCCGATCAGGCCGCCGAGGGCCGAGCCGGTGGCGATGAGGACGACGGCGAGCCAGTCGATGTGCGCGGCGAAGAGGAAGAAGAGCGCGGCGACGCCGTTGACGAACAGGGCCAGCACGTTCTTGACGGCGTTGAGGCGTTGCAGGTCCTCGCTGAGCAGCAGGCCCATCAGGGAGAGGTAGAGGACTCCCTGGGCGGCGCCGAAGTAGCCGCCGTACATGCTCGCGAAGAGGATTCCGGTCAGCAGCACGGCACCACCGTCCGTGCGGACGGTGGTGCCGTTGCGTTCACGGCGGGCGCGCAGCGCGGCGGCGAGCCGGGGCTGGAGGACGACGAGGACGAGTGCCACGGCGATCAGGACGGGCACGATCGCGTCGAAGGCGTCGGACGGCAGCACCAGGAGCAGGGCCGCGCCGATCAGGCCGCCTGCCAGGGCCGCGGCGCCGAAGCGCCGTATGCGGCGCCCCTGGCCGGCCAGTTCGCGGCGGTAGCCGATCGCGCCGCTGAGCGAACCGGGGACCAGGCCGAGGGTGTTGGAGACGTTGGCGGTGACCGGCGGCAGGCCGATGGCCAGCAGGACCGGGAAGGTGATCAGGGTCCCGGAGCCGACGACGACGTTGATCGCGCCGGCGGCGCCGCCCGCCGCGAGGACGGCGAGCGCTTCCCAGACGGTCATACGGTCTCCCTGGTGCATGATCGGTACGGTCCGGCTGATCATGCACCAGGGCCCGCCCCCGGGGACAGCACTTCGTGTGCGCTGCCGGGGGCGGGCCCTGGGAGGAACCGGGTCGGTCGACGGACGACCGGGTCAGTCGATGGTCGGCTGCTCGCGGTGCGGGCCGGACTTGGTCGTTCCGGGGCCGCCGGCCGGGGCGCCGCCGCCCGCGGGGTTGAAGCTGTTGATGGCGCCACCGAGGCCCTTGAGGGCGTCGCCGATCTCGCTGGGCACGATCCAGAGCTTGTTGGCGTCGCCCTCGGCGATCTTCGGCAGCATCTGGAGGTACTGGTAGGACAGCAGCTTCTGGTCCGGGTCGCCGGCGTGGATGGACTCGAAGACCACCCGGATCGCTTGCGCCTCGCCCTCGGCGCGCAGCGCGGCGGCCTTGGCCTCACCTTCGGCGCGCAGGATCGAGGACTGCTTCTCACCTTCGGCGGTGAGGATCTGGGACTGCCGGACACCTTCGGCCTGGAGGATGGCGGCGCGCTTGTCACGGTCGGCGCGCATCTGCTTCTCCATCGAGTCCTGGATGGAGGTCGGCGGCTCGATGGCCTTGAGCTCGACGCGGTTGACGCGGATGCCCCACTTGCCGGTGGCCTCGTCCAGGACGCCGCGCAGTGCCGCGTTGATCTCCTCGCGGGAGGTCAGGGTCCGTTCCAGGTCCATGCCGCCGATGATGTTGCGCAGGGTCGTGACGGTCAGCTGCTCGATCGCCTGGATGTAGCTGGCGACCTCGTACGTCGCGGCGCGCGCGTCGGTGACCTGGTAGTAGATGACGGTGTCGATGTTCACGACCAGGTTGTCCTGGGTGATCACCGGCTGCGGCGGGAAGGGGACGACCTGTTCGCGCAGGTCGATGCGGTTGCGGATGGAGTCGATGAACGGGACGACGATGTTCAGGCCCGCGTTCAGGGTGCGGGTGTAGCGGCCGAAGCGCTCGACGATGGCGGCGCTGGCCTGCGGGATGACCTGGATCGTTTTGATGAGTGCGATGAAAACGAGCACCACCAGGATGATCAGGACGATGATGATCGGTTCCACTGCGGCTCCCCGGTACCCCTCGGTTACTGGCTGCGGCGGCCTGGGCCGGCCCTGTCTTGATCGAGTCTTTCAGAGCGACGGGCAGGCGCGCTGGCGGTTCGCCTCATCCGTGCGCTCGTAGGACGACTGGCTTGAACGCTCACATGACCACCGCGGTGGCGCCTTCGATCTCCACCACGTCCACCTTCTGCCCCGGCTCGTAGACCTGGTCGGCGTCCAGCGCGCGGGCGGACCAGACCTCGCCGCCCAGCTTGACCCGGCCGCCGGCCCCGTCGACCCGCTCCAGGACCGTGGCGGAGCGGCCCTTGAGGGCGTCGATGCCCGAGGCCAGTTGCGGGCGTTGGTTGCGGTGGCGGTTGGCGATGGGGCGTACCACCGCGATGAGCGCGACCGAGACGGCGGCGAAGACGACGAACTGCATGACCGTGCCCCCACCGAGGCCCGCGGTGACCGCGCCGGCGACGGCGCCGACCGCGAGCATCCCGAATTCGGGCATCGCGGTCACGACGAGCGGAATGCCCAGTCCTACGGCGGCGATGAGCCACCACACCCATGGATCCACGCCTTCATGGTAGATCCGCCGGACGGCCCGGGACAGGGGCCGTCCGGTCAGGAAGGGGCGGCGGGATCAGGAGAGCGGCAGGCCCTGGGCGGTCCAGCGGTCGCCGTTGCGCTCGACGACCAGCGGCAGGCCGAAGCAGTGGGAGAGGTTGCTGGAGGTCAGCTCCAGGTCGAGCGGTCCGGCGGACAGGACCTTGCCCTGGCGGATCATCAGGACGTGGGTGAAGCCCGGCGGGATCTCCTCGACGTGGTGGGTGACCATGATCATGGAGGGCGCGTACGGGTCGCGGGCGAGCCGGCCGAGGCGGCGTACGAGGTCCTCGCGGCCGCCGAGGTCGAGGCCGGCCGCGGGCTCGTCCAGGAGGAGCAGCTCGGGGTCGGTCATCATCGCGCGGGCGATCAGGGTGCGCTTGCGCTCGCCCTCGGAGAGGGTGCCGAACTTCCGGTCCAGGTAGGCGTTCATGCCGAGGCGGTCGAGGAAGGCGCGGGCGCGCTGCTCGTCGATGTCCTCGTACTGCTCGCGCCAGCCTGCGGTCATGCCGTACGCGGCGGTCAGCACGGTCTGCAGGACGGTCTGGCTGCGCGGCAGCTTGTCGGCGAGGGCGATGCCGGCCACGCCGATGCGCGGGCGCAGGTCGAAGACGTCGACCTTGCCGAGGGTCTCGCCGAGGATCGAGGCGGTCCCGGTGCTCGGGAAGAGGTAGCTGGAGGCGACGTTGAGCAGGGTGGTCTTGCCGGCGCCGTTGGGGCCGAGGATCACCCATCGCTCGCCCTCCTTGACCGACCAGGAGACCTGGTCCACCAGAGCCCGTCCTTCGCGGACCACGGATACGTCCACCAGCTCCAGCACATCGCTCATGAGCGCGTTGTCTCCCATTGCATATCGGTCGTCTCGTGCGCCTGTGGGCGCATCCCCCCTGCAAACCTACGCCACTCGATGTCAGTGCCTGTCCTTAGGCTGGGGACATGCTCGATGAACCTCGTTCGGGACGGCTGGCCGCGTGGGGAAATGCCCTGTTGGCCGGGCTTGTCTCGCCTGATGAAGCCGCGCAGCGGATCGCGGACGACGACGCGGTGCACCGCGTGCGGGACCTGCCCGGGGAGCCGGGTCCGGTCGGGCTGACGCTCGCGCTGGGGCGGCTGCGGGCGCTCGGCGCGACGGGCCTGCGGGTGGCGCTGCCGGTGCCGGGGCATCCGCTGGGGCTGAGCGGCCCCCCGGAGTTCAATGCGCGGGCGCTGGAGGCCGGGGAGGCGGTGCTGGCGTCCGGGGCGGCGCTGGGGCTCGTCCCGGAGGTGTGGGAGTCGGGCCCCGAGGGCGCCGAGGTGGCGCGCGAGGACGTGCATGTCGAGGTGGTCTGGCACTGCCTGCCCGTACGGGACGCGCCCCCGGCGGACGTGCCCTCGCTCGGCGAGGCGGAGCGGGAGCTGGCGGAGGCGCTGCGGGAGGCGACCGAGGTGCTCTCCCGGCTGGACGTGGCAGGCTCGGGGCCGGTCGCCCAGGCGGCGCTGGAGGCGTACCGCGCGCGGGCCGAGGCGGGGCGGCAGGTGCTGGCGCCCGGCTATCCGCCGCGGGCGGTGCGGGTGCTGGAGCTGGCGCAGCGGGTCGGCGCGCTCATCGGCATCGCGCAGGGCGCCGGCGGGGACGGGCGGGAGCACGGTGGCGCGGTGAGCGCGTCCGAGATGGCGGCGCGGGCCGAGGTGCTGCGTCCGGTGGAGCGCACGGCCCGGCGGGCGCAGGTGGCGGCGTACAACGCGTACGTGGAGGAGGCGGAGCGGCGCCGGGGGTGAGCGCCGGCGGGCCGGGCCCGCGACCGTGCAGAGAGACGGACACGGCCGGCCGTGTCCGTACGGGAGAGCCGCGCCCGGACGGCGTCGCGGCCGCCCGGCCCGCGCACGGGAAAGGCCCCGCCGACCGGGGTGCGGTCGGCGGGGCCTTCAGGCGGACGCGGGTGCTGACGCGGTCCGGGGTGTGCCGTGGATCAGTGGTTCACGGCGGTGTTGTGGTGGGCCGGGTTGAGGACGCCCACGACGTTGATCGTGTTCCCCGAGACGTTCACGGGCACGTCCACGGGGATCTGTACGAGGTTGCCCGAGAGGACGCCGGGCGACTTGACGGCCGCACCGTTGGCGTGCGCGTGCCCGGTCGCGGCGGCGGAACCGGCAGCGGCGCCGGCGGCCAGTCCGGCGGTGGCGAGAACGAGAGCGGCCTTCTTGGCGGTGTTCATGGAAGTGTTCCTCACGTGTCGGCGCGGAGCCGCGGGGTGATGGTCATCGGGTGCGGGGTGAGACCGGCCCGTCGGGGGTGGGTGGCCGGGCCGGTCTGTCGCGCGGAGGCGGTCAGGAGTTGTGGCCGCGGTTCCCGAAGGCCGGGTTCAGGACGCCGACGACCGAGACGGTGTTGCCGGTGACGTTGACCGGAACGTGCACCGGGACCTGGAGCAGGTTGCCCGCGAGGACACCGGGGGAGTTCACGGCGTGGCCCTGCGCGACACCCTGGGCGGAGGCGATACCGGCACCGGCGACGGCGAGTCCGCCCGTGGCGATCGTGACGGCCACGGCCCTCTTGATGTTCTTCACTTCTCTGACCTCTCCTCACAACGGCCGCGGTCGACTTCCGCGGCACGCCATGGAGAACGGCCGGACGCCCGACGGGTTGCGCCACACGGGTGACGTCCACCCGACGGTATGAATCTCGGATCGGATGACGGCGGACCGGCCCGTGCCCTGATAGTCGGATGACCGCGGGCGCCCGGGCCGGGTCCGGACGCCCTTCAGGCCCCGATGCCGTGCCGGACCGCCCAGAGGGCGGCCTGGGTGCGGTCGGCCAGGTCGAGTTTCATCAGGATGTTCGAGACGTGGGTCTTGACGGTCTTCTCGGACAGAACCAGTGCGCGGGCGATCTCGCGGTTGGAGCGGCCGTCCGCTATCAGGCCGAGGACCTCGCGTTCCCGGTCGGTCAGTGAGGTGCCGCGCCCCTGGCCGTTGTTGCTCTCCTCCTGGGAGAGCAGCGCGCCGGCCACCTCGGGCTGGAGCAGGACGTGTCCGGCGTGTACGGAGCGGATGGCGCCGGCCAGTGCGTCCGGGTCGACGTCCTTGTAGACGTAGCCCGCGGCGCCCGCGCGGAGGGCCGGGACGACGGTGCGCTGCTCGGTGAAGCTGGTGACGACCAGCACACGGGCCGGGTTGTCCAGTTCGCGTAGCTTGCGGAGGGCTTCGATGCCGTCCATGCCGGGCATCTTGACGTCCATCAGGACGACGTCCGGGCGCAGTTGCTCGGCGGCGGCGATGCCCTCGGCGCCGTCGGACGCCTCCCCCACCACCTCGATGTCGTCCTGTACCTCCAGGAACGTGCGCAGCCCGCGGCGGACGACCTGGTGATCGTCCACCAACAGCACCCGAATGGCCCGCCCGTCGCCCGCCCTTCGTTCGAAGCTCCCCCGGGCTTCGCCAGGGGGGACCCCCATCGCGCTGCCCCTCTCGTCTTCACCCACCGGGTACCTCCATCTCCACAGCGGTGCCCTTGCCGGGCTCCGATTCCACGGTGAGCCGGCCGCCGACGCCGCTCGCCCGGTCGCGCATCGACACCAGTCCCAGATGCCGCCCGGCGCGGCGGACCGCGCCGGTGTCGAAGCCGCGGCCGTCGTCGGCGACGCGCAGCAGGGCACCCTGGCCGTGCCGTACGAGGGTGACCTCGACGCGGTCGGCGCCGGCGTGCCGCAGGGCGTTGTGCAGGGCTTCCTGGGCGACGCGCAGCAGTGCCTCCTCCTGGGCGGCGGGCAGGGCGCGTATCCCCTGGGCCTCGAAGGTGACGTGTGCGTGGTGGGCGCGGTCCAGGACCTGGGCCTGGGAGCGCAGGGTGGCGACGAGGCCGTCCTCGTCCAGGGCCGCCGGCCGCAACTCCACGACGGCGGCGCGCAGTTCGTCGGCGGCTTCCGCGGCGAGGGCGGCGACCTGCTGCAACTCGCCCTTGGCGCGGGCCGGGTCGCGGTCCACCAGGGCGGTGGCGGCCTGGGCGGTCAGCCGCAGCGAGAAGAGTTTCTGGGCGACGGCGTCGTGCAGTTCGTGGGCGAGGCGGGCGCGCTCCCCCGCGATGGTCAGTTCGCGGCTGCGCTCGTAGAGGCGGGCGTTGGTCAGGGCGATGGCGGCGTGCTGGGCGAGTATGCCGAGCAGCCGTTCGTCCTCGGCGGTGAAGCCGCAGCCGCCCGCGGGCTTGGGGCATTTCTTGTTGGCGAGGAAGAGCGCACCGAGGATCTCGTCGCCGTCGGCGACCGGCAGGCCGATGAAGTCGGACATGTCCGGGTGGGCGGCGGGCCAGCCGCCGAAGCGCGGGTCGGTGCGGACGTCGGCGAGCCGCTCCGGGGTGGCGTTGTGCAGCATCGCGGCGAGGATGCCGTGCTGGCGCGGCAGCGGGCCGATGGCCTTCCACTGCTCCTCGCTGACGCCGTCGACCACGAACTGGGCGAAGCCGCCGTGGTCGTCGGGCACGCCGAGGGCGGCGTACTCGGCGTCGAGCAGTTCGCGGGCGGAGGCGACGATCGTCTTGAGGACGTCGCGTACCTCCAGGTGCCGGCTCATGGCGAGGATCGCGCTGCTCACGGCGGGGATCCCGGCGCCCGGCCCGTCTCCCGGCCCGTGTCCGTCTCCCGGTCCGTTGGTCATGGCTTCACGGTACCGGCGGGCAGTGACACCCGTATCGGACCACCGGCGGCCCTCGCTTAGGCCGTCGGGCCTAGGGCGAAGTGCCCTGGGCCGTCCCGCCCGCTGCCCGAGGTGGCCCGGGCCGCCCGGTTCCTAGCGTGAGCGGCAAGGACGCATGTCGATGCGGAGAGGCGGTGCGGGCCATGCCGGTGGCAGTGATCACGGGGGCGTCGAAGGGGCTGGGGAGGGCGCTGGGTGCGGCGCTGGCCGGGCGCGGCTGGGATCTGGTGGTGGACGCCAGGTCGGCCGGGCCGCTGGAGGAGGCGGCGCGGGGGCTGCGCCGGGCGGGGGCGCGGGTGGTGGCGCTGCCCGGGGACGTGACGGACGCCTCGCACCGGGCGGAGTTGGTGGCCGCGGCGCGGGAGCTGGGCGGTCTGGATCTGCTGGTGAACAACGCGAGTGTGCTGGGTGCCGAGCCGCTGGTGCGGCTGGAGGAGCATCCGCTGGCCGGGCTGCGGGCGGCGCTGGAGGTCAACGCGGTGGCGCCGATGGGGCTCGTACAGGAGGCGCTGCCGTTGCTGCGGGCTTCGCAGCTCTTCGGGGCGTCTGTGGCTTCTCCTTGTACAGGGGACGGCGAGGACTCTTCTCCTTATACGGGGACAGACACCCGTAAAACACGGAGCTCGGCCGGTTCCGGTGGGGCCGTGCTCAACATCAGTTCCGACGCGGCGGCCGAGGCGTACGAGACCTGGGGCGGTTACGGGGCGGCGAAGGCGGCGCTGGACCAGCTCTCGGCGGTACTGGCGGTCGAGGAGCCGGGGCTGCGGGTGTGGTGGGTGGATCCGGGCGACATGCGGACCGATCTGTACGCGGCGGCCGTGCCGGCCGACGACGACTCCGCGCGTCCGCTGCCCGAGACGGTCGTACCGGCGCTGCTGCGGCTGCTGGACGCCGGCGCGGCCAGCGGGCGGTACGCGGCGCAGGGCCTGCTGGACGGTGCCCGGTGACCGCCGAGGTGCTGCGCGTGCCGGCGGAGCTGTCGGCGCGGGAGCCGGCCGAGCAGCGCGCGCCGGGGCGGGGGCGGGACGCGGTGCGGCTGCTGGTCAGCCGGGGTACGGCGGAGCCGGCGCACCACGCGTTCCGGGAGCTGCCGCAGCTGCTGTCGGCCGGAGACGTGCTGGTGGTGAACACGTCGCGGACCCTGCCGGCGGCGCTGGACGGCCGGATCGGGGACGGGCGGGGGCGCGGCGAGCCGGTGGTGGTGCACTTCTCGACGCGGGCGGACCGGCGGTATCCGAGGCCGGAGGCGGCGCCCGGGGACTGGGCGGTGGAGCTGCGGGCGCCGGACGGCCGGGGCAGTACCCGGCAGCGGGCGGGCGGCCCGGCGGGCACGGTGGTGCGGCTGCCGGGCGGCGCGCGGCTGACGCTGCGGGCACCGGTGGACCCCGGGAGCGTACGGCTGTGGTGGGCGCGGGTGCCGGGGGCGCCGGTGCTGGACGTGCTGCGCCGGTACGGGCGGCCGATCCGGTACGGCTACACGGACCGGGACCAGCCGCTGTCGGCGTACCAGACGGTGTTCGCGGTGGGCTCGCCGGACGGCGGCGGCAGCGCGGAGATGCCGAGTGCGGCGCGGCCGTTCACCGCGTCGCTGGTGGCGCGGCTGGTGAGCAGGGGTGTGCAGATCGCGCCGGTGACGCTGCACACGGGGGTGGCGTCGGCGGAGGCGTACGAGGCGCCGTATCCGGAGCGCTTCGAGGTGCCGCCGTCCACGGCGTGGCAGATCAACGCGGCGCGGGCGGGCGGCGGGAAGGTGGTGGCGGTGGGGACGACGGCCGTGCGGGCGCTGGAGAGCGCCGCCGGTGCGGACGGGCGGATCCGGGCGGCCTCCGGGTGGACCGATCTGGTCGTCACCCCGGAGCGCGGGGTGCGGGCGGTGGACGGGCTGCTGACCGGGCTGCACGAGCCGGAGGCGTCGCACCTGCTGATGCTGGAGGCGGTCGGACGGGCGGCCGCGGGCGGGGCGGCCTTCGGGGACGCGCTGTGCCGGGCGTACGCGGAGGCCGTACGGCAGCGCTACCTGTGGCACGAGTTCGGGGATCTCCACCTCGTCCTGCCGTCCTGAGCTCCAGACTCGGAGCATGTCGACACCAACGAGGAACTGGACACCGACCCACGGCGATCCCTACCGGTCGGTGCCGTACCACCCGGAGCGGATGCAGGCCGGCGAATCGCTGGCCCGCGCCGCCGAGCTGCGGGAGCGGATGGACCGGCGGCGGACCGTCCGGCAGTTCTCCGCCGATCCGGTGCCGGAGCAGGCGGTGAAGGACGCCATCGCCTGCGCGGCCACCGCTCCGTCCGGCGCGCATCAGCAGCCCTGGACGTTCGTACTGGTCAAGGACCCGGAGGTGCGGCGGCGCATCCGGGAGGCGGCGGAGGCGGAGGAACGTGTCTCCTACGCGGGGCGGCTCGGCGAGGAGTGGCTGGCGGCGCTGCGGCCGCTGGGCACGGACGAGATCAAACCGCATCTGACCGACGCGCCCCAGCTGGTCGTCGTCTTCCAGCAGCGGTACTGGCTGGGCCCGGACGGTGCCAGGCACAAGCACTACTACGTGGACGAGTCGGTGGGTATCGCGGTCGGGATGCTGCTGTCCGCGCTGCACCTGTCGGGCCTGTCGGCGCTGGTGCACACGCCGAGTCCGATGCGCTTCCTCCAGGAGGTGCTGGGGCGGCCGGCCAACGAGAAGGCGTTCGCCGTGATTCCGGTCGGATATCCGGCCGAGGACTGTCGCGTACCGGATCTGGTGCGAAAGTCCCTGGACCAGGTGCTGGTGGAGATCTAATTCACTGACACAGTGTGCGAGTGCAATCACACCGGGCAACTAAACCTCTTGCCCGGTGTGACGCCGCACATAGGACCTGCGTCACTTACGAACGACATTAGTGGCTTTGTGGCACGCGTACGACTTTTGGATGATGCGGGGCGTACCTGGGGTGGACCCGGCGATGACGCCGGGAGAACCCGGCCGTGACGCGATATCCGCGCCCCGGGTTCCACTAAGCGGGATCGTAAATCGGCTCTTTGCTCGGCGAATTTTCGGCCGCTAACAATGACTCCCGTCGCTACGGCGCCGTGGACAGAACTCGGCGTGCATCGCCTTTCCCGGCCACAGCGGCGCACCCCCGTTGGAAGAGGTCAGACTCCCCATGCCCAAGCACGCCATTCCCGGCTACGCCCGCCTGAACCGGACGCACAAGCTCTCGGCCGCAGGTGTCGCCGCTGCCGGTGCCGCCGCCCTGGTCTTCGCCGTCGTACCGGGCTCGGCCGGCGCCGAGCAGGGCCACGACCAGGCCGCCGCCCAGCACGTCAAGCCGGTCGCCTTCAGCGCGGTCGACACCGCGGCCAAGACCCAGCAGGACACCATCGGCAAGCAGGCGGACGCCTCCGCCCAGCAGGCCGAGAAGGACGCCGCCGAGGCGAAGAAGAAGGCCGAAGACGCCAAGCAGGAGGCCGACGCCAAGGCCAAGGCCGACCAGGAGCGCAAGGACCAGGAGGCCGCGAGCCGGTCCTCCGACCGCGCCGCCGCGCCCGCCCCGGCCAAGACGTACAGCAACGACCTGGACGGCTGGATCCGGGAATCGCTGGACATCATGCAGAAGAACGGCATCCCCGGCTCGTACGACGGTATCTACCGCAACATCATGCGCGAGTCGACCGGCAACCCGCAGGCCGTCAACGGCTACGACTCCAACGCGCAGCAGGGCACCCCGTCCAAGGGCCTGCTCCAGGTGATCGACCCGACCTTCCAGGCTTACCACGTCGACGGCACCTCCTGGGACATCTTCGACCCGGTCGCCAACATCACCGCCGCGTGCAAGTACGCCGCCGCGACCTACGGCTCGATGGACAACGTCAACTCGGCGTACTGAGCCTGACCGGGTGCGCCGCTGCCGTCCGCTGCGACGGCCGGCCCGTCCGCCACAGGACGCAGAACGCCAGACTGCCGAGGGGCGGCACCCGGTCCGGGTGCCGCCCCTCGGCAGTCGTCGTCGTGCCACGCGCTACTTGCGCATGACCTCCGGCTCGTGGCGGCGCAGCAGCCGGGCCACCACGAAGGCGAGGGCCACACCGAGCGCGAGCAGGATGATCATGTCCATGGCGTAGACGCTCGCCTCGTGCTTCCACAGCGGGTCGGGGTTGCCCGCCTCCCACGGCAGCAGCGTGTTCATGTCGGCGGTCGCGCCCATCGCGGCCACCGCCCAGCGCGACGGCATCAGCCAGGCCACCTGGGCGACGCCGACCGTGTCGAAGAGCTGGAAGAGCACGCCGGTGAAGACCACCTGCACGATGGCGAACATGACCAGCAGCGGCATGGTCTTCTCGGCGGTCTTGACCAGCGCCGAGATGATCAGGCCGAACATCATCGAGGTGAAGCCGAGCGCGATGACGGCGAGCCCCATCTCGACGGCCGGCAGGTCCTTGAAGAGCACGCCCTCGGTGGGCATCTTGCGCGGGGTGAAGCCGATCGCCGCGATGATCACGCCCTGGAAGGCGGTGACCACGCCGAGCACGATCACCTTGGACATCAGGTACGCGGAGCGCGACAGGCCGGTGGCCCGTTCGCGCTCGTAGATGACCCGCTCCTTGATCAGTTCACGGACCGAGTTGGCAGCGCCGGAGAAGCACATGCCGACCGCGAGGATCAGCATGATCGTGCTGGCGTCGCGGTTGGGGCCCTTGGGCCCGTACCCCAGGCCGTGCTGGCTGGGGATGAGGATGGAGACCACGCCGAGCACGGCCGGCAGGATCAGCATCAGGCCGAGGAAGCCGCGGTCGGAGGCGAGCACGGAGACGTAGCGCCGCATCAGGGTCCACAGCTGCGAGCCCCAGCTCTGCGACTTCTGCATCCGGGCCGGGGGCGGCTGGACCGCCACCGACTGCGGGGCGACGGCGTCGATGTCCGCGGCGTACATCTGGTAGTGCGGGGAGCCGCGCCAGCGGCCCATCCAGTCGTAGTCGCGGTAGTTCTCGAAGGCGGAGAAGACGTCCGCCCAGGAGTCGTACTGGAAGAAGTTCAGCGCCTCCTCGGGCGGGCCGAAGTAGGCCACGCCGCCGCCCGGCGCCATCACCAGCAGCTTGTCGCACAGGGCCAGCTCGGCGACGGAGTGGGTGACCACCAGGACCGTGCGGCCGTCGTCGGCGAGGCCGCGCAGCAGCTGCATGACGTCGCGGTCCATGCCCGGGTCGAGGCCGGAGGTCGGCTCGTCGAGGAATATCAGCGACGGCTTGGTCAGCAGCTCCAGGGCGACCGAGACGCGCTTGCGCTGGCCGCCGGACAGGGAGGTGACCTTCTTGTCCTTGTGGACGTCGAGCTTGAGCTCGCGCAGCACCTCGTCGATGCGGGCCTTGCGCTCGGACTCGGCGGTGTCGCCGGGGAAGCGCAGCTTGGCCGCGTACTTGAGGGCCTTCTGGACGGTCAGCTCCTTGTGGAGGATGTCGTCCTGCGGGACCAGGCCGATGCGCTGGCGCAGCTCGGCGAACTGCTTGTAGAGGTTGCGGTTGTCGTACAGGACGTCGCCCTGGTCGGCGGGGCGGTAGCCGGTCAGCGCCTTGAGCAGAGTGGACTTGCCGGATCCGGACGGGCCGATGACCGCGATCAGCGACTTCTCCGGGACGCCGAAGGAGACGTCCTTGAGGATCTGCTTGCCGCCGTCGACGGTGACGGTCAGGTGGCGGGCGGAGAAGGAGATCTCGCCGGTGTCGACGAACTCCTCCAGCCGGTCGCCGACCAGCCGGAAGGTGGAGTGGCCGACGCCGATGATGTCGTTCGGGCCGACCGGCGCCTTGCCGGACTTGGGGACCGGCTGGCCGTTGATGTACGTGCCGTTGTGGCTGCCGAGGTCGTGGATCTCGAAGCGGCCGTCGGGCGTGGCCCGGAACTCGGCGTGGTGGCGGGAGACCTGGAGGTCGGAGACGACCAGCTCGTTCTCCAGCGCGCGGCCGATGCGCATGACGCGGCCGAGGTCGAGGCGGTGGAACGTGGTCGGGCTGCGGTCGCCGTAGACCGGCGGGGCGGTGGCGCGGGACCGGTCCGCGGGGGGCTGCTGGGCCGCGGGCGGCTGCTGCCCGGCGGGGGGCCTGCCGTGGGGCGGCGGCTGCTGGGCGTACGGAGCCTGCGGCGGCTGGTGCCAGCCCTGCTGCGGCACCTGGTGGGCCGGGGCCTGGTGCGGTGCCTGGTGGGCGGGTGCCTGGTGGAGTGGCGGCTGCTGGGCCTGCGGCGGCGCGGCCCAGCCGGGACCGCCCTGCTGCTGCGGCGCGGGCCGGGCCTGCGGCGGGGCCATCGCGGTCTGCGCGCCGTGCACGCCGGCCGGCGCGGCGCTGCCGGACAGGGTCAGCCGCGGGCCGTCGCTGGCGTTGCCGAGGTGCACCGCGGAGCCGGGGCCGATCTCCAGTTGGTGGATCCGCTGCCCCTGGACGTACGTGCCGTTGGTGCTGCCCTGGTCTTCGATGATCCAACTGCGCCCGCCCCAGCGCACGGTGGCGTGCCGCCAGGAGACCCTGGCGTCGTCCAGCACCATGTCACCCTGCGGATCTCTGCCCAGGCTGTAGGACCGGGACGGGTCGAGCGTCCAGGTCCGTCCGTTCAATTCGAGTACGAGTTCAGGCACTCCATGCCCCATTACATAGTCCCCCGAGTGACGCCCTGTATGGGAAGTCTAGGGATGGCGAACATCGTGAGGAACTATTTCAGGCGCGGTGCCCGGAGCCAAAAAACCGGTCACGCAAGGTCGTGAGCCGCTCGCGTTGACGGCGGCGAAAGGCCCACGGAGAGTGGTAAGCGCCCACGGATGCCCATGGATGCGTACGGATCATGGCATCGCGCGCGTTCGGGGCGACCCGTCTCGGATCGGGGGACTGCCGATGACCGCCGCGAGGACCGCGGGAATCCGCTGGGGCGATGTGGTGCTGTCCGCCGTCGCCGCGGTCAGCTGGGCGTTCCTGGCGATGGCCGGGGTGGCCGCGCTGGGGCTGCACCTGCTCGGCGCCGACTCGGCGGCGTCGCTGGGGCCGCTGACGGCCGCGGCGGTGGTGCTGGCCGTGGGCGGGTCGGTGACGCCGTCGGGGGATGTGAGTGCCTTCGGGCTGGAGGGGCAGGCAGCCGAATCGGCCGTCGACATCGCGCCGTTGGGCGTGGGCCTGGTGGGTGCCCTGGTGCTGGGGTGGGTGTTCGCCCGCTCACTGCGCCGGGTCGGCGCGACCCTCGGGTGGGGTGAACTGGCCGCCAGGGCCGGGGCGTCGGCGGCGCTGTTCGTCGGCCTGCTGGCCTTTCTGGGCTGGGCCGGACACGACTCCGTAACGATCGACGGCAAGACGCTGGCCGGGCTGGGCGGGCTCGTCGGTGGCGGGGGCGGCGGCTCGGGAGGCGGCAGCGGTGACGGAGGGCTGCTGGACCGGCTGCGGGACGGCCTGGGGGCCCTCGGGGTCGGTGACGGCGGTGACGGTGCCGGCGGCGGGCTGCCCGAACGGATCACGGACCTGATCGGCGCCGAGGCGTCCGTCGGGTTCGCGGTGAACACCGGTGCCTCCCTCGTAGGCGGTGCGGTGTGGGTGCTCGGCGTGCTGGTCGTCGCGGTGCTGGCGGCCCGGCGGGCACCGCTGCCCCGTGGACTGGAGGCGGCCCACCGCTTCGTGCGGCCCGCGGCGTCGGCGCTGGTCACGGTGGCGCTGGTGGCGGTGGCCGCCGGCCTGGCGGCAGCCGGGTACGCGGCCGTCGGCGACGACCATCCCCGGCGGGTGCTCGGGGCGGCGCTGCTCGCCGCCCCGAACGGCGGGTGGCTCGGCATTCCGCTGGGCCTGTTCGTCCCCTGGCACGGCAGCGCGTCCGGGGTGCTCACCCGGTTCCTGCCCGCCCCCGTCGACCGGCTGCTCGACGGGCGCGACGAGGCTCAGCTGACCATCGGGCGGCTCGCCGAGCTGGACGGGCGGGTGTGGCTGCTGCCGGTGGCCGCCGGGCTGATGATGCTGCTCGCGGGCGTGCTCACGGCGGTGCGTACGCCGCGGGAGGGCGCCCGGACACTGTCTTTCGCGCTGCGGTGCGCGGCCGGGCTGGGCGCGCTGACGGCGCTGGCGCTGCCGCTGATGGTGCACCTGACCGGCGTCTCGGCGAACGCGAGCCTGTCCGTCTTCGGCTTCGACGCCTTCGGCGCGGGCCTGGAGCTGCGCGGCAGCGTGCCGGCGGCGTTCGCGCTGGGGGCGGTGTGGGGCGCGGCCGCGGGCCTGGTGGGCGGGCTGCTGGCGTGCGCCGCCGGGGCCGCCGGGCGGCGGGCGGTACGGCTGCCCGGCCGCGCGGAGCCGCCACCGGAGGGCGTACGGGAATACGGCGCGGCCGTCGACGCCCGTACGCGGGAGTACGGGCCGCCCGGCTCCCGGGACCATCCCGGTACCGCCTACCGGCCCGGCCCGTACAGTCCCTCCCCCGCCTACCGGCCGCCGCACGCGGACACGAACCCGTACCTGCGCCCGCCGCAGGGTGCGGAGCCGCCCCGGACGTCCGCCGGCGGGCCGCCGCCCGGGGAACCGCCGCGCAGGCAGAGCTGGCCGGCCCCGCCGCCGGGGCCGCTGCCGGAGACCCAGACCTGGCCGCCACCGCCCGAAGAGCCCCCGGACACCCAGACCTGGCCGCCGCGCCCGGAGCAGCCCCCGGACACCGGGAGCGGACGCCCGGCCCCGGAGCAGCCTCCGCGCTCCCAGGGTCAGCCCCCCTCCCCGCCCGAGCAGCCCCCACGCCCTCCGGACCGGCGTCCGCCCTCGGAGCGGCCCCGTACCCAGAACTGGCGCCCGCCGCCCGCCGGGCACGCGGCGCCGACGGCGCGCCGCCCCGGGAGCAGGCCGCCGGAGCCTCCGCCCCCGCCCGAATCCCGCCCCACGGTGGGCGGCGGCCGCCGCACGCCCCCTCCCCCGCGTCCCCCGGCGCCGCCGAAGCCGCGCGGCAAGCCGCGGCAGGACCGCGAGGACCCGCCCGACGGTCCGCCGCCTCCTCCCGGACGTCCGGGAGGAGGACGCTGACCAGGGGGGCGTCCGTACCACGGACACCTGTACGGGGGCCGGCGCGGGCCGGTTACCGTAAGAGCACCATGAGCGCATCGCAGATCCCGCCTGCCACCGCCGTACCGGGCGACGACGTACCGACCCTTCTCGTCAAGATCTTCGGCAAGGACCGGCCCGGCATCACCGCCGGGCTCTTCGACACCCTGGCCGCCTACTCCGTCGACGTCGTCGACATCGAGCAGGTGGTCACCCGGGGCCGCATCGTGCTGTGCGTCCTGGTCACCTCCCCCGTCCCGGCCGGCGGCTCGTCCGGCGCGACCGAGGGCGACCTGCGGGCCACCGTGCACAGCTGGGCCGAGTCGCTGAACCTCCAGGCCGAGATCATCTCCGGCACCGGCGACAACCGGCCGCGCGGAACCGGCCGCTCGCACGTCACCGTCCTCGGCCACCCGCTCACCGCGGAGTCCACCGCCGCCATCGCCGCCGCGATCACCGGCACCGGCGGCAACATCGACCGTATCTTCCGGCTCGCCAAGTACCCCGTCACCGCCGTGGAGTTCGCCGTCTCCGGCACCCCGACCGAACCGCTGCGCACCGCGCTGGCCACCGAGGCGGCCGCGCTCGGCGTGGACGTCGCGGTGGTCGCCTCGGGGCTGCAGCGCCGGGCGCAGCGGCTGGTCGTCATGGACGTCGACTCCACCCTCATCCAGGACGAGGTCATCGAGCTGTTCGCGGCGCACGCGGGCTGCGAGCGGGAGGTCGCCGAGGTCACCGCGGCGGCGATGCGCGGCGAGCTGGACTTCGAGGAGTCGCTGCACGCCCGTGTCGCCCTGCTGAAGGGGCTGGACGCGGAGGTGGTGGAGCTGGTGCGCAAGGAGGTACGGCTGACGCCCGGCGCGCGGACGCTCGTGCGCACCCTCAAGCTCCTCGGCTACCAAGTCGGTGTCGTCTCGGGCGGATTCACCCAGGTCACCGACGCGCTCCAGGAGGAGCTGGGGCTGGACTTCGCGTCCGCCAACACGCTGGAGATAGTGGACGGCAAGCTCACCGGCAAGGTCACCGGCGAGATCGTGGACCGGGCGGGCAAGGCCCGGCTGCTGCGCCGCTTCGCGCACGAGGCCGGTGTGCCGCTCGCGCAGACCGTCGCGATCGGCGACGGCGCCAACGACCTGGACATGCTGAACGCGGCGGGCCTGGGCGTCGCCTTCAACGCCAAGCCGCTGGTACGCCAGGCGGCGCACACGGCGGTGAACGTGCCGTTCCTGGACACCGTGCTGTACCTGCTGGGCATCACCCGTGAAGAGGTCGAGGCGGCGGACGCGCACGACGACTGAGCACCCGGGTACGGGAGACGGCTGAGCACCCCGACACGGATGAGGGCTCCGGCGCACCTGGCGTCGGAGCCCTCACCCGTACGGTGCGGCCGGGTCACCGGTTCACACGTTCACCGGTTCACGCGTGCGGCGCCCAGAAGGCACTCAGGCGGGCGACGCCGAGCTCGACCGTCTTCCAGGAGCCGGAGAAGGTCAGCACGGCGATCGCGGAGGTCGGGAAGCCGCTGCGGTTCATCCGCGGCAGCAGGTCGCCCTCGGCCTCGCCCGCCAGCGCGTCGGCGAGTCCGTGCATGCCGGGGTTGTGGCCGACCAGCATCAGGTCGGTGACGTCGTCGGGGGTCTCGTTCAGCACCGCGATCAGTTCGCCGACGGAGGCTTCGTACAGCCGCTCCTCGTAGACGGTGCGGGGGCGCTGCGGCAGCTCGCTCACGACGAGCTTCCAGGTCTCACGCGTACGCGCGGCGGTCGAGCACAGGGTCAGGTCGGGGGTGATCCCGGAGCCGGCCAGCCAGTGGCCGGCGACCGGGGCGTCCTTGCGGCCTCGCTCCGCGAGGGGGCGCTCATGGTCGCTCTCCTGCGACCAGTCGGCCTTGGCATGGCGAAGCAGGACAATCCGGCGAGGTGTTTCGGCGCTCATGTGTCCAGCTTCGCACGAAACGCAGCGCGGGGCGCGAGGTGTTGGGGCGCTCCCCCCGCAGGGTGAACGCTCGTCCCGTACGCCGCCGTCACCGGCCTCATCCCGCGATGCCGAAGAGGCGGGCGAGGAATTCGAGCACGGGCGCCAGGCCCTGGGACGCGCTCACCGCGTGCGCCGGGGACGGTGCCGTCATGACGACGAGCAGCGCGACGAAGGCGACGACGGCGAGGGCCACGGCCCACCACGGCAGGCCCGTGCGCGCGCCGGGACGGCGGGAGACGGACGGCCTGCTGGAGACGGCGGACATCGGTGGCCTCCGGGGAATTCGGCGGGGACGACGCGGCCGCGTGGTGCGGCCGCGCCCACCGCAGCGGCACGGTGTGCTTCGAACCTACGGTCCCCCGGGGGCCGTTCCCATCCGGTACGCCACCCACTTGCCCCTGACCCTGGCCCCCTAGGGGACGGTGGGGCTGGCCCCACCCCCGGCGCGGCCGGACGCCGGGGGCGGGCCGCAGCCGCGACGCGTCAGGGTGAGGCGAGGCTCGCGATGACGGCGATGACGGCGGTCACGGCGAGCATCGCGCCCAGGACGATGAGCAGCTTCTTCTGTCCGCCCGGCGGATTCGGTTCGAGCACTGGCATGGCTTCAGTGTCGCACCTTGGCCTCGTCCTCCATCCGGCGGTCCCGGCCCGCCAGCATCCCGACCGCCATCTGGGGCACCATCAGCCCGGCCATCAGCGCGATGGGCAGCCCCCAGCCGCCGCTGTGCTGGTAGAGGGTGGCCACCAGGAGCGGCCCGGGGATGGAGATCAGGTAGCCGACGCTCTGCGCGAAGGCGGACAGCCGTACGACGCCCTCGGCGCTGCGCGAGCGCATCCCGATCATCGTCAGGGCCAGCGGGAAGGAGCAGTTGGAGATGCCGAGCAGCAGCGCCCAGGCCCAGGCGCCGGAGGCCGGGGCCAGCCACAGCCCGGCATAGCCGGCCAGCCCGCAGACGCCGAGCCCGACGGCCAGCGACCCCTGGTTGCGCATCCGGGCGGCCACCCGTGGCAGCACGAAGGACAGCGGGACGCCCATCGCCATCGTGACGGCGAGCAGCACGCCCGCGGTGCCCGCCGGGACCCCGGCGTCGCGGAAGATCTGCGGCATCCAGCCCATGGTGATGTACGCGGCGGTGGCCTGGAGGCCGAAGAAGACGGCCAGCGCCCAGGCGGTCGGCGAGGTACTGACGCGCAGCGTGGCGGCCGGCGCGGCGGGCTGCCGAGCAGCCGGCCCGCCCTCTCCCCCGCGGCCGCGGACGACCGTCAGCCAGGGCAGGACGGCGAGTACGGCGAGCACCGCCCACACCACCAGGCCGGACTGCCAGCTGCCGCCGAGCGCGCTGGTGATGGGGACGGTGAGCGCCGCGGCGAGCGAGGTGCCCAGGGCGAGCGCCATCGAGTACAGGCCGGTCAGCGGGCCGACGCGGTCCGGGAACCAGGTCTTGATGACCACCGGCAGCAGGACGTTGCTGACCGCGATGCCCGCGAGGGCCAGCGCGGTGGCGGCGAGGAAGCCGGCGGTGCTGCCGGTGTAGGGCCGTACGACGACGCCCGCGGCGATCGCGGCCATCCCGGCGCAGACGACCGCGCCGGGGCCCCAGCGCCGGGCCAGCCGCGGGGCGGCGGTGCCGAAGACCGCGAAGCACAGGGCCGGTACGGAGGTGAGCAGCCCGGCGACGGTCGCGCTCATGCCCAGGCCGGACCGTACCTCTTCCATGAGCGGGCCGAGGCTGGTGATGGCCGGGCGGAGGTTGAGGGCGGCCAGGACCAGGCCGGCGACCATGAGGAACGGCAGGGCCCGCCCGGCGGCCGGGGCGCGGGCCGGTTCCGGGACGGCTGCCGGAGCCGCGGCCGGTGCGGCCGAGGCGGTCGTGTGCTGCTGCGGCGGCGCGCCGGGGGGCCCGGCGCCGGAGCCGAGTGTCGCGAGGGAGTCGTCTGACATGCTCGTCATCATAGAATCATAGGATGAATGAATGTCCAGCCACCGGCCGGATCCCGTGCCCGGCAGGCTCGCTATCCTCTCGCGGTGCCGACCGACGGCCTTCGGACCCCGACTCCACTGGAGCGCTGACATGCCACTGACCTCGCCCCGGCGCTCCGCACTGGCGGACCAGGTGATCACCCAGCTGCGGGCGCAGATCACCTCCGGCGAATGGCCGGTCGGCTCCCGCATCCCGACCGAACCCGAACTCGTCGAACAGCTCGGAGTGGCCCGCAACACCGTCCGCGAGGCCGTACGCGCCCTGGCGCACAACGGCCTGCTGGACATCCGCCAGGGCTCCGGCACATACGTGGCGGCGACCAGCGAGCTGGCCGGGGTGATGAACCGCCGCTTCGCCGACGCCGACCCCGAGCACGTGGCGGAACTGCGCAGCGCCCTGGAGGCGTCGGCGGCCCGGCTCGCCGCCCGCCGCCGCACCGACCAGGACCTGCGGCAGCTCGACACCGCGCTGGAGCGGCGCGAACGGGCCTGGGAGTCCGGCGCGGCGACGGCGTTCGTGGAGGCCGACGCGACGCTGCACATGGCGGTCGTCGCGGCCTCGCACAACGAGGTCCTGGCCGAGCTGTACGCGGACCTCGGCGGCGTACTGCGCGAGTTCCTGCGCGCCGACGTGGGCGACGTCCTGCGGCCCGAGGCGCACGTGGACCACGCGCGCCTGGTGGCGGCGATCCGCGCGGGCGACGACGAGCGCGCCGCGGCCGAGGCGAGCGCCCACCCCTTCGGCTGCCGCCTCAGCGCCCAGCGCAGCGGCTGACCCGTACGACGCACCCGTAAGACCCCACGCGCGTACGACGCACCCGTAGAACGCACCCCGTTAACGCGCGCTGCCCGCCCCGGCGGACCGGGACGGGCAGCGTTGCGGCGCTACAGGCGCTGAGGGTGTCAGGCACCCATCATGTGCACGCCACCGTCGACGTGGACGATCTCGCCGGTGGTCTTGGGGAACCAGTCCGAGAGCAGGGCGACGACGCCACGGCCGGCCGGCTCCGGGTCGGTCAGGTCCCAGCCGATCGGCGCGCGGGTCGACCACACGTCCGTCAGCTCCTCGAAGCCGGGGATGGAGCGGGCGGCCATCGACTTGATCGGCCCCGCCGAGACCAGGTTGCAGCGGATGTTCTTCGGGCCCAGGTCACGGGCCAGGTAGCGGGAGGTGGCCTCCAGCGCCGCCTTGGAGACGCCCATCCAGTCGTACTTGGGCCAGGCCATCTGCGCGTCGAAGTCCATGCCGACGACCGAGCCGCCGCGCTTCTCCAGCAGCGGGAGCAGTGCCATGGTCAGGGCCTTGAGGGAGTACGCCGAGACCTCGACGGCCGTTGCGACCGACTCCCACTCGGTGTTCAGGAAGTTGCCGCCCAGCGCGTCCTGCGGGGCGAACCCGATGGAGTGCACGACACCGTCGAGCTGGTCGTCGCCGAAGTGCTCGGTGACCTTGGCGGCCAGGCCGTCCAGGTGCTCCTTGTTCTGCACGTCCAGCTCGATGACCGGAGCGGGCTTCGGCAGCCGCTTGGCGATGCGCTCGACGAGGGAGAGCCGGCCGAACCCGGTCAGTACGACCTCGGCGCCCTCCTCCTGCGCCAGCCTGGCGACGTGGAAGGCGATCGAGGCGTCCGTGAGGACCCCCGTGACCAGAATGCGCTTGCCTGCGAGGATTCCACTCATGCTGATCAGTGACCCATGCCCAATCCGCCGTCGACGGGAATGACGGCTCCGGTGATGTACGCGGCCTCGTCGGAGGCCAGGAAGCGGACCGAGGCGGCGATCTCCTCGGGCTGCGCGTAACGCGCCAGCGGCACCTGCTTGACGATGCCCTCCCGCTGCTCGTCGGTGAGCGCGCGGGTCATGTCGGTGTCGACGAAACCGGGCGCGACCACGTTGACGGTGATGTTACGGCTGCCCAGCTCACGGGCGAGCGAGCGGGCGAAGCCCACCAGCCCGGCCTTGGAGGCGGCGTAGTTCGCCTGGCCCGCGGAGCCCAGCAGGCCCACGACGGACGAGATCAGCACGACGCGGCCCTTGCGTGCCCGCAGCATGCCGCGGTTGGCGCGCTTGACCACCCGGAAGGTGCCGGTGAGGTTGGTGTCGAGGACCGAGGTGAAGTCCTCCTCGGACATCCGCATGAGCAGCTGGTCACGGGTGACGCCGGCGTTGGCCACCAGCACCTCCACCGCGCCGTGCTTCTCCTCGATCTCCTTGTAGGCCTGCTCGACCTGCTCGGCGTCCGTGATGTCGCACTTCACGGCCAAAAATCCCTCGGGCGGCTCCCCCGAGCGGTAGGTGATGGCGACCTTGTCGCCTGCCTCGGCGAAGGCCCGGGCGATGGCGAGGCCAATGCCGCGGTTGCCTCCGGTGACCAGAACCGAGCGGCTCAAGAGATCACCCTTTCCGTGTCCTGTCCGACCTGCGTTCGCTACGAAACTATCGGTCACCGGCCTCGTACGGAGAATCGAGCCCGGACAGGCGCGCGCGCCGGTCACTGTCGGGTCCCTACAGAAGACACCACCGTGCGGTGCCCCTACGGGGTGGGCCGCGCGCCCCGGGCAGGGCATGATTCATGGCGCCTGCCCCGGGAGGACGCCTTGCCTGCCACACCTCGCTCGATCGACGAGACCTTCCTCGCGCTGCCACTCCACGCACTGGCCGACGCCGCGCTGGCACGGGCCCGCGCGCTGGGCGCCACCCATGCGGACTTCCGCCTGGAGCGGGTGCGCAACGCGTCCTGGCGGCTGCGGGACGCCCGGCCGTCGGAGACGTCGGACACCACGGACCTGGGCTACGCGGTACGCGTGGTGCACAACGGGGCCTGGGGCTTCGCGTCCGGCATGGACCTGACGATGGACGCCGCGGCGCGGGTGGCCGGACAGGCGGTCGCGATGGCGAAGCTGTCGGCCAAGGTCATCGAGGCGGCCGGCTCCACCGGGAAAGTCGAGCTGGCCGACGAGCCCGCGTATCCGGACCGCACATGGATCTCCTCCTACGAGATCAACCCGTTCGGCGTACCGGACGCGGACAAGACCGGGCTGCTGGCCGAGTGGAGCGCCCGGCTGCTGGCCGCGCCGGGCGTGGCGCACGCGGACGCCTCACTGCTGACCGTCCAGGAGAACAAGTTCTACGCGGACACGGCGGGCACCAGCACCACCCAGCAGCGGGTACGGCTGCACCCGCAGCTCACGGCGGTCGCGGTGGACCCGGTGAGCGGCGAGTTCGACTCGATGCGCACACTGGCGCCGCCGGTGGGCCGCGGCTGGGAGTATTTGACCGACGGCGGGTACGGCTGGGACGCCGAGCTGGACCGGATGCCGGACCACCTCGCCGAGAAACTACGGGCCCCCAGCGTCGAGCCCGGCCGCTACGACCTGGTCGTGGACCCTTCCAACCTGTGGCTCACCATCCACGAGTCGATCGGCCACGCCACCGAACTGGACCGCGCGCTGGGCTACGAAGCGGCCTACGCCGGCACCTCCTTCGCCACCTTCGACCAGCTCGGCAAGCTGGCGTACGGCTCCGAGATCATGAACGTCACCGGCGACCGCACCGCCGAACACGGCCTGGCGACCATCGGCTACGACGACGAGGGCGTCGCGGCCCAGTCCTGGGACCTCATCAAGAACGGCACCCTGGTCGGCTACCAACTCGACCGCCGCACCGCCGAACTCACCGGCTTCCCGCGCTCCAACGGCTGCGCCTACGCCGACTCCCCCGCCCACGTCCCCGTCCAGCGCATGGCGAACGTCTCCCTGCAACCCGCACCACGCGGACCGTCCACGCGGGACCTGATCTCCGGGGTGGAGCACGGCATCTACG
Organism: Streptomyces sp. NPDC030165; assembly: GCF_055573595.1. Lineage (NCBI taxonomy): Bacteria > Bacillati > Actinomycetota > Actinomycetes > Kitasatosporales > Streptomycetaceae > Streptomyces > Streptomyces sp. NPDC030165. The sequence continues at coordinate 27,636 of NZ_JBVIBD010000010.1, forward strand.
TCGTCGGGGACCGGTCGTGGTCGATCGATATGCAGCGGCACAATTTCCAGTTCACCGCCCAGCGCTTCCACCGCATCGAGCACGGGCAGCTCGCCGGGCAGTTGCGGGACGTCGCCTATCAGGGCACCACCACCGACTTCTGGGGTTCGATGGCCGCGGTGGGCGGGCCCGGTACGTATGTGCTGGGTGGGGCCTTCAACTGTGGGAAGGCGCAGCCGGGGCAGATCGCCGCGGTGTCGCACGGTTGTCCGTCGGCGCTGTTCACCGGTGTCGGCATTCTGAACACGGCACGGGAGGCGGGCCGATGAGCAGCCGTACGCGGCGGGCGAACGCGCCCCACGAGATCGTCGAGCGGGCCCTGGAGCTGTCCCGGGCCGACGGTTGTGTGGTGATCGCCGAGGAGCGTTCCAGTGCCAATCTGCGCTGGGCGGGTAACGCGCTGACCACCAATGGCGTCACCCGGGGGCGGGCGCTGACCGTCGTCGCCACCGTGGACGGCGCGCAGGGTACCGCTTCGGGTGTGGTGTCGCGGTCCGCGGTGACCGCCGCCGACCTGGAGCCACTGGTACGGGAGGCGGAGGCGGCCGCCCGGGAGGCCGGGCCCGCCGAGGACGCCGCGCCGCTGGTCGCGGGCGCCGCGCCGTCGCCGCACTTCACCGACGCCCCCGACGAGACGTCCTCCGCGGTCTTCGACGCCTTCGCGCCCGCACTGGGCGAGGCGTTCAAGCAGGCCGGTGACGGGGGCCGTGAGCTGTACGGCTTTGCGTACCACGAGGTCGTGTCGTCCTATCTCGGCTCGTCCACGGGGCTGCGGCTGCGGCACGACCAGCCCACCGGGACGCTGGAGCTGAACGCCAAGTCCCCGGACCGCGCCCGGTCCGCGTGGGCGGGCCGGTCCACCCGTGACTTCCGGGACGCTGACCCGCTGGCCATGGACGCGAAGCTGGCCACCCGGCTCGGCTGGGCCGCGCGGCGCGTCGAGCTGCCGGCCGGGCGGTACGAGACGCTGCTGCCACCGACCGCCGTCGCGGACCTGTTCGTCTACCAGCAGTGGTCAGCGGCGGCCCGGGACGCGGTGGAGGGCCGCACGGTCTTCTCCCGGCCCGGCGGCAGCACCCTCGTCGGGTCGAAGCTCGCGGAGCTGCCGCTGACGCTGCGCAGCGACCCGGGCGCCCCCGGTCTGGAGTGCGCGCCGTTCGTGCTGGCCCACTCCTCCGGGGACGACGCCTCCGTCTTCGACAACGGGCTGCCCCTGGAGCCGACCGACTGGATCCGCGCCGGCGAGCTGCGGCGGCTGGTGACCACCCGGCACAGCGCCGGTCTGACCGGGCTGCCGGTGGCACCCGGCATCGACAATCTGATCCTGGACGGGGGCGGCACCCGGTCGCTGGAGGAGATGGTGGCGGACACCGAGCGGGGGCTGCTGCTGACCTGCCTGTGGTACATCCGCGAGGTGGACCCGGCGACGCTGCTGCTCACCGGTCTGACCCGGGACGGTGTCTACCTGGTCGAGAACGGCGAGGTGACCGGCGAGGTGAACAACTTCCGCTTCAACGAGTCGCCGGTGGACCTGCTGGCGCGGGCCGTGGAGGCGGGCCGTACGCAGCGCACGCTCCCCCGGGAGTGGAGCGACTACTTCACCCGTGCGGCGATGCCGCCTCTGCGGATTGCGGACTTCAACATGAGTTCGGTGAGCCCGGGGGTGTGAGGCGCTCCGGATCCCCGGCCGGTCCCTGGCGGGCGCCCGCCAGGGACCGGCCACCGGCTCTAATAGACTCTCCCTTCGTCCTCCCGTACGGGAACACCGACCGATCAGGAACGCCATGACACGCCTCGGCGAATCCGTCGCCCGCGCCAGCTCGCTGCTCTCCGCAGACCTCTCCGCCGACGCCACCGTCGCGGAGCTGCTCAAGGAGACGGGCGAGCGGCGCTATCTCGACCTGACGGACCTGCCCGCCAAGGAGCAGGCCGAGCTGATCGCCTCCCGTACCGTCGAGGTACTGCCGGGCGTGGACCAGCTCGCCGAGCGGATCGAGGAGCGCCGCGCCGCGGGCCAGGGCCTGCACATCAAGCTGGGCATCGACCCGACGGCCACCGACGTGCACCTCGGGCACGCGGTACCGCTGATCATCCTGAGCCGGTTCCAGCGGCTCGGGCACGACGTGACGCTGATCATCGGCGACTTCACCGCCAAGATCGGCGACCCGTCCGGCCGTACCGCCGAGCGTCCGCCGCTGACCGACGAGGACATCGCCGCCAACCTGGCCAGCTACCGCGACCAGGTCCGGCCGTTCTTCGACTTCGAGAAGGTCAGCTTCCGGCAGAACAGCGAGTGGCTGGCGCCGTACACCTTCCCTGAGCTGCTCGGACTGCTCTCGCAGGTGCCGGTATCGCAGCTGCTCCAGCGCGAGGACTTCAGGAACCGCCTCGCCGCGGGCTCCGGTCTGACCATGACCGAGCTGCTGTACCCCATCGCGCAGGGCCTGGACTCGGTGGCGCTGGAGTGCGACGTGGAGCTGGGCGGCGCCGACCAGCTGCTCAACCTCCAGATGGGCCGCAAGCTCATGGAGCTGCGCGGGCAGCGGCCGCAGCTGGTCGTCACGATGCCGCTGATCGAGGGCACCGACGGCACCGGCGCCAAGATGTCGAAGTCCAAGGGCAACTACGTCGGGCTCAGCGCGCCCGCCGACGACGTCTTCGGCAAGATCATGTCGGTGCCGGACCGGCTGATGGAGCCGTACCTGAAGGCGTGGACGGAGTGGACCGACGAGGAGATCGCGGTCGTCCTGGCCCGGATCGCCGACAAGAGCCTGCACCCGATGGACCTCAAGAAGGTCCTGGCGGGCGAGGTCGTGACGGCGCTGTACGGCCTGGAGGCGGCGATGGCCGCGCGCGCCGGGTTCGTCGCGCAGTTCTCCAGGAAGTCCTTCGCCGACGTCAGCACCCTGCCCGTGGTGGACGTCGCCGAGCACGGTGCGGAGACGGTGGCCACGGTCCTGACCAAGGTCCTGGAGTTCACGCCGAGCGCTTCGGCGGCGCGGCGGCTGGCCAAGCAGAACGCGCTGCGCCTGGTCGTGGAGGCCGCGGAGGGCCAGCAGACGCTGGTGCTCGCCGAGGCCGAGGTGATCCGGCCGCTGGGCGAGGTGCTGGCCGAGAAGCTGGCCGGTACCTCCGGCACGGCCTACCTGAAGGCGGGCCGCAAGCTGGCGCAGCTCGACGGGCGCTGAACGCACGGATACCGGGGGCGGGCGCCCCGCCCCCGGTACGGCGACGGCCGGTGCGCACGGATGCGCACCGGCCGTTCTCGCGTACCGGGGCCCGTCAGGTCGTCTCTCTGCCGTGACCGCGTACGGCCGCCCAGAGCCGGTCGCCGACGGCGACCACCACGACCGCTCCGACCAGCTGCAGCAGGTGCCGCGTCCAGTCGATGCCCTTGGTGTCGTTCACCCCGATGCCGGTGGCCAGCCAGTTGCCCAGGACGCTGCCGAGCATGCCGAAGACCACGGTCAGCCACAGGGGGATCTGCTGCTTGCCCGGGAGGATCGCCTTGGCGATCAGGCCCAGGACAAGGCCCACGATGATTGCCCACAACCAAGTCATGTCGCCTCCTAAAGCGGCGCGCGCGTGAGCGTGCCCAGCCAGTTTCGCCCCGGAATCCCTACGCCGCACGCCGGAGCGGACCGTACGCGGGATGGCGGTGCGGACCCGGCCCCGGCGTATCGCGCCCCGGTCTCGAAGGCGGCGCAGGCGCGGCGTAACGTGGGATCGGTGCGGAACCGGGGAGAATCCGGCACGACAAGCAGGTGGTGGAACGTGATGCGGAAGCAGACCGGTGCCCAGGCCTTCCGGATCACGGGAGCGCGGCAGGGGCTGACCGAGGATGTGCGGGGCCGGCAGCGGCGCTATGTGATCTCCATGTCGGTGCGGACGGTGGCCGTCATCCTCACCGCCGTGCTCTGGAACATCGAGCGTCACGTGGCCATCGCCACACTGGCGCTGGGCATCGTCCTGCCGTACGTCGCGGTCGTCATCGCCAACGCGGGGCGGGAGAACGTACGTTCACTGCCGTCCACCTTCATACCGGCGCCCACGCGGCCGATGCTGGGTCCCGGGAGCACCGCCGGCCCGGCGGAACCGGTCCCGGAAGCGGCCGGGCCGGAAGCGGACGGCCCGCGGCAGGAGCGGAGTTGAGCCGGCCGTGGTCGGCAAAGCTCAAGAAAAGCTCAGATCAATCATGCGGTTCCGGTGCACCGGGCCCACTCCCGCGTGACATACTGCGTACGCGCTCCGCATCCCCCGTCGGAGCGACGGACCGACGCCGGGCGGCTCCCCCCGTGGCTGCCCGGCGTCGCCATGTCCGCTCCGGCGGCGACGTAGGGTTGAGGCCGTGACCTCCCCTGACGCCCCGATTCCCGGCCCCTTCGGCGACACCGCGTCCGAGCTGCCCATCTGCTCGGCCAAAGGCTGCCGCGCCGCCGCGGTGTGGGTGCTGGCCTGGAACAACCCCAAGCTGCACACCCCGGAACGCCGCAAGACCTGGCTCGCCTGCGAGGAGCACCGCGAGCATCTGTCCAACTTCCTTGAGTTGCGCGGCTTCCTGAAGGACGTCGTCACGCTGGAGGCGTGGGAGCAGGCCGCCGGCGACCGGCCGGCCGGCGACTGACCGCCCGCCGCCATTGGTCCGGCCTCTGGCGGCAAGCCGTGGACGACGGCCGCGGCCTGACACCAACGTCCCGGGACAGCGCACCTAGCCGCCGATCGCCGACATCGGCCGCTCGGGCTGGAGGAACGACGGGTCGTCCAGGCCCGAGCCCGCCTTCTTGCCCCACATCGCCTGCTTCCATATGCGGGCGATCTCCGCGTCCGGGGCGTCCGAGCGCAGGGCCGACCGCAGGTCCGTCTCCTCGGTGGCGAACAGGCAGGTACGGACCTGACCGTCGGCGGTCAGGCGCGTACGGTCGCAGGCGCGGCAGAACGGGCGGGTGACGGAGGCGATGACGCCGACCCGATGCGGGCCGCCGTCCACCAGCCAGCGCTCGGCGGGCGCCGAACCGCGCTCCTCCTGGCCCTCGGGGGTGAGCGTGAAGCGGGTCCGCAGCGAGGCGAGGATGTCGCCGGCGGTGATCATCCCGTCGCGCTTCCAGCCGTGCTGGGCGTCGAGCGGCATCTGCTCGATGAAGCGCAGCTCGTAGTCGTGCGCGACCGCCCAGGCCAGCAGGTCGGGGGCCTCGTCGTCGTTGAAACCGGGCATCAGGACGCTGTTGACCTTGACCGGGGTGAGGCCGGCGGCTCGGGCCGCGTCCAGGCCGCGGAGCACGTCCTCGTGGCGCTTGCGGCGGGTCAGGGCGCGGAAGACGTCCGGGCGCAGGGTGTCGAGGGAGACGTTGACGCGGTCCAGGCCGGCGGCGCGCAGGGCGGCGGCCGTGCGCTCCAGGCCTATGCCGTTGGTGGTCAGCGACATCTGCGGGCGGTTCTCCAGGGCGGCGACGCGCTCGACGATGCCGACGAGGCCGGGGCGCAGCAGCGGCTCGCCGCCCGTGAAGCGGACCTCCTCGATGCCCAGGTCGGTCACGGCGATGCGGACGAGGCGGACGATCTCGTCGTCGGTGAGCAGGTCGGGCTTGGCGAGCCACTGCAGGCCCTCTTCCGGCATGCAGTACGTGCAGCGCAGGTTGCACCGGTCGGTCAGTGAGACGCGCAGGTCGGTGGCCACGCGACCGTATGTGTCGATGAGCACTGGGGCCCCCTGCCCGAGTCCGATCATTTCGCTTCCGAGCCTACGCGATGGGTCTGACAGCGAGCACGGGTGAGAAATCACGAGGCGGGGGGGGGGGGGGGGGGGGGGGGGGGGGGGGGGGGGGCGGGCGAAGCGCCCGTCATCGGAAGGGAACAAGGGAGTACTACTCATCCCAGTAG
>NZ_JBVIBD010000010.1:33561-340319 GCF_055573595.1 Streptomyces sp. NPDC030165
TGGCCATACGGAAGGGACTCGAGACGCTACAATACCCAACCCCCACCCCCCCCCCCCCCCCCCCCCCCCCCCCCCCCCCCCCCCCCCCCCCCCCCCCCCCCCCCGCCTTCGGTACGGAAGACCGGAGCCTTACGGGTCAGTGCGCCCCGGTGCCGGTCAGGGAACGGACCTCCAGTTCGGCGTACTTCTTCACGTCCGGCTCCTCCTTGGACAGCAGCGAGCCCAGCCAGCCCAGCAGGAAGCCCAGCGGGATGGAGATCAGACCCGGGTTCTCCAGCGGGAAGAAGTGGAAGTCCACGCCGGGAAACATCGAGGTCGGCTTGCCGGAGACGACCGGCGAGAAGAGCACCAGCAGCACCGAGGAGGCCAGGCCGCCGTAGATGGACCACAGCGCGCCCTGGGTGGTGAACCGTTTCCAGAACAGGCTGTAGAGGATCGTCGGCAGGTTGGCGGAGGCCGCGACGGCGAAGGCGAGGGCCACCAGGCCCGCGACATTCAGGCCGCGCGCGAAGACGCCGAGGACGATGGCGACGGCGCCGATGCCCACGGTCGCCCAGCGGGCCGCGGCCACCTCCTCCTTCTCGGTCGCCTCGCCCCTGCGGATGACGTTGACGTACAGGTCGTGCGCGAAGGAGGAGGACGAGGCGAGGGTGAGCCCGGCGACGACGGCGAGGATGGTCGCGAAGGCCACCGCGGAGATCACCGCGAGCAGGATCGCGCCGCCGGTGGAGTCGGCGCCGCCGCCGATCTCCTGGGCGAGCAGCGGGGCGGCCGTGTTGCCCGCCTTGTTGGACGCGATGATCGTGGCGGGCTTGATCAGGGCGGCGGCGCCGAAGCCCAGTGCGATGGTCATCAGGTAGAAGACGCCGATGATGCCGATCGCCCAGTTCACGGATTTCCGGGCGGCCTTGGCCGTGGGCACGGTGTAGAAGCGGATGAGGATGTGCGGCAGGCCGGCCGTGCCCAGGACCAGCGCGATGCCCAGCGAGATGAAGTCGATCTTCGAGGTGGCGGTGACGCCGTACTTCAGGCCCGGCTCCAGGAAGGCGGCGCCCTTGCCGCTCTCCTCGGCGGCCCTGCCCAGCAGCGTGGAGATGTTGAAGTTGAACTTGAGCATCACCAGGAACGTGATGAGCAGGGTGCCCGCGATCAGCAGGACGGCCTTGACCATCTGCACCCAGGTGGTTCCCTTCATGCCGCCGATGGACACGTAGAGGATCATCACGACGCCGACCAGGACGACGACCAGGATCTTGCCGGTCTCGCTGGTGATGCCGAGCAGCAGCGTGACCAGGGCTCCCGCGCCCGCCATCTGGGCCAGCAGGTAGAAGATCGAGACGATGATCGTCGAGACGCCGGCGGCGGTGCGCACCGGGCGCTGGCGCATCCGGTACGCGAGCACGTCGCCCATGGTGAACCGGCCCGAGTTGCGCAGCGGTTCGGCCACCAGCAGCAGCGCCACGAGCCAGGCGACGAGGAAGCCGATGGAGTACAGGAAGCCGTCGTAGCCGAAGAGGGCGATGGCGCCGGCGATGCCGAGGAAGGACGCGGCGGACATGTAGTCGCCGGAGATCGCCAGGCCGTTCTGGAAGCCGCTGAACTGGCGGCCGCCCGCGTAGAAGTCCTCGGTGCCCTTGGTCTGCCGGCCGGCCCAGACGGTGATGCCCAGCGTCGCGGCGACGAAGACCGCGAACAGGGTGATGATCAGCGCCCGGTGCTCGCCCGCGCCGCCCGCGGCGAGCTGGGCCGCGCCGTCGGCGAGCCGCCCCGTACCGGTGGTGATCCGTTCGGTCGCGCTCATGCGTCACCCTCCACGCGGGACTTGATCGCCTCGGCCTTGGGGTCCAGCTTCGCGGCGGCGTGGCGGGCGTACCACCAGGCGATGACGAAGGTGGTCACGAACTGCGCGATGCCGAGCACGAAGGCGACGTTGACGTGGCCGAAGACCTTGGTGCCCATGAAGCCGCCGGCGTAGCTGGAGAGCAGCACGTACAGCAGGTACCAGAGGATGAAGGCGACGGTGAGCGGAAAGGCGAACGAACGGTGGGACCGGCGCAGTTCGCCGAACTCCCGGCTCGCCTGGACCTCGGTGAAGTCCGGCGGCCGGCGCGGCTCCGGGCCGGTGGGCGGTGGTGCGGTGCTCACGGAATCTCCTGGTGGCGTAGGGGCGGACGACGGAGCCCGGCGATAAAGGGTGCGTAAGTGATCCGGATCACGCATCGTAGAGGGGCGGCATCCGAAGTGACAGAGGTCGGTTGGTTGAATTCGGCAGGAAGCACGGGTGCCGGCCGCCACCGCGGCCGGGCCCGTTCGTTGGGCAAGGTGTGATGTCCACACCGCACACCGAGCCCCCGGGACCGGGCCGCCGCCCGTACGGAACGGTGCGGCTGGCCGCTCCCGTCACGGCGGCCCCGGCCCCCCGGCGGCCCGTACGGACGGCGCCGGGGCGCTGGTACGGCCACCGGCCGGTGCTGGCGCCGCTGAGCCTGGCGGCGCTGCGACGCCAGCCCTGAGGCCGGGCCGTACGCACCGGAACCGTGCGTACCGGTGCCGTGCATACCGGCGTCGGGGCGGCAGCGGGTCAGGTGACCCCGTGACCCGTCCGTGACCCCCGTGCCTGACGGGACGTCAATCCGCGGCTTGTGACAGGTTTTCTCCCTGATCCATTGATGTTCCGTGGTCGACACGGATAACTTCACGGGGACTTGCCGCGCGTGGGGGCCGTTCCCCCGGACGGCGGTATGCACCCGCCCCTGCGCAATCCGCGTACGGGCGGTCTCACGGATGATGTGGAGTACCCATGGCGCATCCCCGATCCAGACGGGTGCGGGCGCTTGCCGTGCCGCTCGGTCTGGCTCTGACGGCATCCCTCGGCTTCCTGCCGGCCGCGGCCACCGCCGCGTCCCAGGACGCGGCCCCGGCGGCCGCCGTCACCGCTGACGGACCGGAGCTCTCGTACGTCGTGAACGCCACGCCGGGCCACGCCTCGGTCGGCCGGGTCACGAAGGCGATCAAGGCGGCCGGCGGCAAGGTGGTCGTCGCCCACGAGAAGATAGGCGTGATCGTCGTCCATTCGGCGAATCCGCTGTTCGCGGCCACGATACGCAAGGCGCCGGGCGTGCAGTCCGCCGGCGCCACCCGTACGACACCGCTCAAGGCGTCCGCCACCACGGACGTCGGCAAGCCCCAGAAGGTCGAGAAGCTCACCGCCGACAAGGCGGCCAAGGCGGCCCGCGTGGCCAACGCCGCGGGCGACGACAAGGAGCCGCTGGAGCCGCTCCAGTGGGACATTCCCGCCATCAAGGCGGACCGGGCCGCGAAGATCGACGAGGGCAGCAAGAAGGTCACCGTCGCGGTCATCGACACCGGTGTGGACGACACCCACCCCGACCTGAAGCCCAACTTCGCCCCCAAGCAGTCGGCGAACTGCGTGGGCGGCGTGGCGGACACCTCACCCGGCGCCTGGCGCCCGTACGACCCGGCCGAGGACTACCACGGCACGCACGTCGCGGGCAGCATCGCCGCCGCGCGCAACGGTGTCGGCGTGGCCGGTGTGGCGCCGGGCGTCAAGCTCTCCGCCATCAAGGTCAGCGAGCCCACGACGAGCCTGTTCTACGCCGAGAGCGTGGTGTGCGCCTTCGTCTTCGCGGCCGACCACGGCGCCAAGGTGACGAACAACAGCTACTACGTCGACCCGTGGATGTTCAACTGCAAGGACGACCTGGACCAGGGCGCCATCGTGGACGCCGTCGGCCGGGCCGCCAAGTACGCCGAGGGCAAGGGCGTGGTGAACGTCGCCGCGGCCGGCAACTCCAACCTGGACCTGGCGGCGGCGCAGCTGACCGACACCTCCAGCCCGAACGACTCGACGCCGGTGACGCGCACCATCGACCCGAAGAAGTGCTGGGACGTGCCGACCCAGCTGCCGGGCACCGTCACGGTCGCCGCGACGGGCGTCAAGAACCTGAAGTCGTACTACTCGAACTACGGCAACGGCGTGATCGACGTGTCGGCGCCCGGCGGCGACTCCCGCCAGGTCCCGGAGCTGCCCGCCAAGAACGGCGGCATCCTGTCCACCATGCCCGGTGGTGACTACGGCTACCTCCAGGGCACCTCGATGGCCAGCCCGCACGTGGCCGGTGTCGTGGCGCTGCTGAAGAGCACCCACCCGAAGTCCAGCCCGCAGGAGATCCAGTGGCTCCTGAAGATGCAGGCCGACAACCCGGGCTGCCCGGCCGCCGACAAGACGTGCACCGGTACGCAGCACGTCAACGGCCACTTCGGTTACGGCATCGTGGACGCGCTGGACGCGGTCCAGGACTGACGCGGCCGACGGACCGGTGACGGTCCGCGGCAGGGGCCGGGCGGTGTGACCGCCCGGCCCCCACGCCGTTTCACCTGCCCAGGTAGGCGGCCAGCCGGTCCGCCCCGCCCGCCCCCTCGGGCGCGGGCCGCTCCGGGGCGAACGAACCGCCCTGCGTACGCGGTGCCGCCCCGTAGATGCCCTGGGCCGCTGCCAGCACCTCGTCGGCGACCTCCGGCGCCAGGTCCGTGGGCGCGCCGAGTGCGCGGGCCAGGTCCCAGCCGTGCGCGAGGAGTTCGACGGCGGCCTGCTGCGCGAAGAGCGCGCCGGGTGCGTCGTACGGGCCGTACGTGCCCTCCAGGATGCCGCTGCCGGTGAAGGCCGCGAGCAGGCCGTCCACCGATTCCCGGAAGGCGGCGGCGTGGTCGTCGTCCAGGTGGTCGGTGTCCGGGTCGGTGCGCGGCGCGTCCCGGGCGATCGAGGTGATCATCAGGTTTTCCCACGTCATGTGGTCGATGAGGTGCCGTACGGTCCAGTCGTCGCACGGCGTGGGCTCCGCCAGCGCTTCCTGCGGTACGGCGTCGACCAGCGCGGTGACATGCGCGGCCACCCGCTCGTACACGTACAGCGCGCGCTGCGCGTCCGGCGCGGGCGGCAGGACGAGGTCTGGGCCAGGCTCCGGATGGGCGCGCAGCGCGGCTGCGGTCCACGCGCCCGCTGCGTCCCAACGGGGCGGCTGGGGGCGGCCGGTGGCGGTGCACATCAGCTGCCAGTACCGCTCGATGTGCGGCTCGGTGGCGGCCTCCAGCTGCTTCAGCAGTCCGCGGCGCGCGCGGGCGCCGTCCCGATCGGGCGGGTCGGCCGTGCCGGCCTGGGTGGGCAGCCAGGCGGCGACCAGTTCGGCCACGACGGGTTCCGCCGCCGGGGAGTCGGCGGCGACACCGGCCGCGAGGGCCGCCTCGCCGCGCTCGCGCATCAGGTGGGCGACGCGTGCCGCGTCCTGCGCGGCCGTCGCGGACGGTACGGCGGGGGTGGTGCGGGCGCTGAATTCGGCCAGCCGCCGCAGCGCGGCCCGCACCTCGGGCCGCTGGACGTGCTCGGCCAGGTCGAGCCAGGCGCCGAGCCGGTCGGGCGCGGGGTCCTCGGGCAGGTCGGGGGTGGCGGCCAGCAGGCCGGCGCGGTAGGCGGGGGCGTCCACGCCGTCGAGGGCGTCGGTGACGAACTCCTCGATGACGCGGCGCCGTTCGGCGGCGGTCAGGCGGGCCAGTCGGTGCACGTCCGGTAGCTCCTCGGCTGCGGTCCCCCGCGCGGCCACCGCCCGCAGCACGGCGCGCCGCAGCCGCAGGGCGCGGATCTGCGCGTCCAGCGCGTCCGCCCAGTGCCGGGCGGTGTCGGCGACGGTGCGTTCGCTGCGCAGTACGGCGCGGATCTCCGCGGTGCCGATGCCGAGTTCGCGCAGGGTGCGCACGGTCTCCAGGCGGGCGGGCGCGTCGGGGCCGTACAGCCGGTAGCCCGCGGGGGTGCGGGCGGCGGGCGGCAGCAGGCCCTCGTCGGACCAGCGCCGGACCGTCTTCACCGTGACCCCGGTGAGCCGGGCCAGCGCGCCGATCGTCAGCAGGCCGCCGCCGTCCTCGTTCATGCCGTCCACTGTCGGGTCTCCCCCGGAGGGAGACTCAAGCCCCGGGACGTGCTCGCCGATCAGGGCTTGACCAGCACCTTCAGTGCGCTGCGGTCGTCCATCGCGCGGTAGCCGTCCGGGACGCCGTCGAGGTCCACCGCCAGGTCGAAGACCGGCGACGGGTCGACGGTGCCGTCCAGGACGTCCGGCAGCAGCTCGGGGATGTACGTACGGACGGGGGCGACGCCGCCGCGTACCGTGATGTTGTTCTGGAACAGCGCCCCCATGTCCAGGCCGTTGCCGCTGCCGTGCGGGACGCCGACCCAGCCGATCGCGCCGCCGGGCCGGGTGATGCCGACGGCGGTGGCCATGGACTGCTCGGTGCCGACGGCCTCGATGACGGCGTGCGCGCCCCGGCCGCCGGTCAGCTCGCGCACCGCCGCCACGGCCGCGTCGCCGCGCTCGGCGACCACGTCGGTGGCCCCGAAGGCGCGGGCGAGGTCGGTACGGGCGGTGTGCCGGCCGAGCGCGATGATCCGTTCGGCGCCCAGCCGCTGCGCGGCGAGCACACCGCACAGGCCGACCGCGCCGTCGCCGACGACCGCGACCGTCGCGCCGGGCCGCACGCCCGCGCCGACCGCCGCGTGGTGGCCGGTGCCGAGCACGTCGGAGAGCGAGAGCAGCGCGGTCAGCAGCCGGTCGTCGCCGGCCGCGTCGGCGGGCAGCTTGACGAGGGTGCCGTCGGCGTACGGGACGCGGACGGCCTCGGCCTGGCCACCGTCCGAGCCGGGCGTGCCGCCCCAGAAGCCGCCGTGTTCGCAGGAGGTCGTCAGGCCCTCGACGCAGAACTCGCACACGCCGTCGGACCAGGTGAAGGGCGCGACGACGAGGTCGCCCGGCCGGAAGCCGGACACCTCGGGGCCGGTCTCCTCGACCGTGCCGAGGAACTCGTGGCCGATCCGCTGTCCGCACTCGCGGTGGGTCTCGCCCCGGTAGGCCCACAGGTCGCTGCCGCAGATGCAGGCCCGCAGCACCCGCACCACCGCGTCCCCCGGTTCCCGGACCGCGGCGTCCGGTACCTCCTCGACGCGGATGTCACGGGGTGCGTGGATGGTGGTGGCGCGCATACGTACATTCCTTGCACTTCAGACGGTTGTACTACGCACCTCACCGTACGCCCGAGTGATACCGGCGACCCGGTCGCGTTCGCCTGCCGCGTACGTACGCCGTACGCCGTCGGCCAGCGCGTACTGGGCCGCCGCATACGTCAGCATCACCCAGAACTGGGCGGCGGGCGGCTGCTGCCAATGGGCCAGACCGGTGGCGAGCAGCGAGTCGGAGAGCAGGAAGAGCAGCCCGCCGAGCGCGGCCCGCGGCCCGAGCCGCAGGGCACCGAAGGCGGTCGCGGTGAGCAGCAGGCTGTACGCGGCGACCGGCGGCCGCAGGTCCGTGGCCAGGTCCGGCCACAGCAGGGCGACGAAGCCGAGCCAGGCGGCCGCGTAGCCGGCGGCGAGCGGTCCGCAGAGCCGGAGCCCGCCGGGGAAGGCGCCGCGCCGGGCGAAGAGCACCAGGTAGCAGACGTGTCCGGCGGCGAAGGAGCCCATGCCGACCAGGAAGAGCCCGTCGTCGCCGGTCTGCAGGAGGGTGTCGCCGCCGCAGCCGAGCAGCAGCGCGACGGCGAGCAGCCGGGGCGCGCCGGCGGCCAGCACGCAGGCGGCCAGCACCGGCATCAGCGCGGGTTTGGTCAGGTGCGCGACGGTGGTCGCGTCGGTGAGCAGGGCTCCGAGGTGGACCAGGGTCAGTGCGGCGAAAGCGCCGAGCAGGACCCGCGCGGTGCGCGCGGCGGTCGTCACGCTACGGGCTCCTTCGGGGTGGAGCCCTTCGAGGCGGAGTCCTTCGAGGCGGGCTTGGCGTTCTTGGCCGCTTTGGGCACCTTGGCGACCTTAGGCGGTTTCACCGTTTTGGGAGGCTTCACGGCTTTGGGCGCCTCGGACGCCTCGGTCCTCCCGGGGGCCTCGCCGCCCACGAGCCCCGCCGGCTGCCATCCCGGTCCCCGGAACACCCGCCCCGCCCGCTCGCTCCAACTGCCCGCGGCCCGTACGTCCCGCGCGATGGCCGCGTACTCGTGGGTGGCGACGCGCAGCGGGTTGAAGGTGTGGATGTTCTTGGTGAGGCCGTACACCGGACGTTCCGTCTCCGGGACGAACGAGCCGAACATCCGGTCCCAAATGATGAGGATGCCGCCGAAGTTGCGGTCCAGGTAGCCGCCCTGGGAGGCGTGGTGCACCCGGTGGTGGGAGGGCGTGTTCAGGACGTACTCGAAGGGCCTGGGCAGCCTGCCGACGCGCTCGGTGTGCACCCAGAACTGGTACACGAGGTTGGCTCCCGAGCAGAACGCGACCGCGGCCGGGTGCACGCCGAGCGCGATCATCGGCACGTAGAACGGCCAGACCGTCCAGGTCGTCCACGGCTGGCGCAGCGCGGTGGTGAAGTTGAACTTCTCGCTGGAGTGGTGCACCACGTGGCACGCCCACAGGACGCGGATGACGTGGTGCCCGCGGTGCGACCAGTAGTAGAAGAAGTCCTGTACGAGCAGCATCAGCGGCAGCGTCCACCACAGGACGGGCACGCGCAGCGGCGTCAGCGTGTAGACGGCCGAGTAGACGGCGACGATCGGGATCTTCCACAGCGCGTCGAAGACCAGGCTGCCCAGCCCCATGCCGACGCTCGTCGCGGCGTCCTTCGCCTCGTATCCGGCGGCGTCCTCGTCGGGATGGAGGCGGTAGCTCACCATCTCCACCACGGTCAGGACGACGAAAGCGGGCACGGACCACAGCACGACATCGGGCAGGTGCGGCATGTCGGCACCATAAAGGCGCCGACGGGGCCCTCGCTAGGGGTTGTTACCGAGAAGTATGTAAGAAGGAGTGTCAGCGACGAGTGCGCGCAGGCTCGTACACGCACAGGCCCGCACGCACACGGACTCGCACATCCCCACTCGCCCGAACCGGACCATTGCGACGTAACGCCACAGGAAGGGCCCGGCGGCAGCACGACACGGGGAGAGGACCGTGTACCGCCGCCTGACCGCGTCCCCCTTTCGGGGCCCAACCGGCGGCGGTCCGCGTGCCGTTCGCGCACGTCCGCACCGGTCCGTACGGTCACGGGCCGGGCCGGGGCGCCCGGCGGTACGGGGAGGGCGGTGGCGCTGTCAGTGGGGGCCCGTATCCTCAGTGACCATGCTCGAAGACCATATGGCAGCAGCCCGCCCGATCACCCCGGCGATCGGGCAGCAGCCGTCCCCTCCGGAGGCGGCCGCCTCCTGGCCGGCCGCGTACCCGAAGGGATACGCGGTCGTCGACGTGGAGACCACCGGCCTGGCCCGCGACGACCGGATAGTCTCCGCCGCCGTGTACCGCCTCGACACCCACGGCGAGGTCGAGGACCACTGGTACACCCTGGTCAACCCGGAGCGGGACCCGGGCCCGGTGTGGATCCACGGTCTGACGAGCGACATGCTCTCCGCCGCGCCGCTCTTCCCGGAGATCGTCCCCGAGCTGTCCGAGCGGCTGGAAGGGCGCGTCCTGGTCGCGCACAACGCGATGTTCGACTGGTCGATGATCGCCCGCGAGTACGCCCGCGCCGAGGCCGAGGCCCCCGTACGGCAGCGGCTGTGCACGATCGCGCTCTCCAAGGAGCTGCGGCTGCCACTGCCCAACCACAAGCTGGAATCCCTCGCCGCGCACTACGGCGTCACCCAGCAGCACGCCCACCACGCACTCGACGACGCCCGCGTGCTGGCCGAGGCGTTCCGCCCCAGTCTGCGGCTGGCCGCCCAGGCCAACCTGCGCCTGCCGCTGCTGGCCTGCCAGCCGCTCACGGAGTGGGCGGACGGCCCGGCGGCGCCCCGGCAGCGGACGGCCGCGTCCGCCTACCGCCCGACGACCTGGCGCCCGTCCCGCAAGCGGCCGGCCTGCCCGTACCCGAACCCGGGCCGGTACGAGCCGGGCGCCCGCCTGATGCAGGGCATGCGGGTGGCGTTCTCCGGTGACACCTCCGTCGACCGTGAGCTGCTGGAGGACCGTGCCATCGAGGCCGGCCTGCACGTGGCCACCAGCGTCTCGCGGCTGACCAGCCTGCTGGTCACCAACGATCCCGACGCGCGGACGTCCAAGACCGCCAAGGCCGCGTCCTTCGGCACGCCGGTGATCGACGAGGCGGCCTTCATGCAGCTCCTCCAGGACGTGGCCCCGGCGCCTGCGTCCGGGTGAAGCCCCACAACACGCCTCCCGCAGGCTCGCCCCACCGCCCGCCGCATGCGCACGCTGTGGCGCATGGCACGTTGTGAGGTCTGCGGAAACGAATACGGCATGACGTTCGAAGTGCACGCACAAGGCGCGGTGCACGTCTTCGACTGCTTCTCCTGCGCCATCCACCGCATGGCGCCGATCTGCGAGCACTGCCGGTGCCAGATCATCGGGCAGGGCGTGGAGGCCGCCGGGCGCTGGTTCTGCGGTGCCCACTGCGCCCGCGCGGAGGGCCAGGCGGGCATCGTCGACCGGGTCTGAGACCGACCCCGCCGCCCGGGTGCCGGATGCCTCGGTTGTACCTTCATGGGGTGTACCGCTTCCTGTTGTCCCGGCAGTGGGTGATCCTCACCCTCGTGGGCCTCGTCCTGATCCCAGTGATGATCAAGCTGGGGTTCTGGCAGTACCACCGCCACCAGCACCGGGTCGCGCAGAACCAGCTCATCGCGGGCAATCTCGCCGCCGACCCGGTACCGGTCACCGACCTGACCGCCCCCGGCCGGACGCTGCCCCGCGACGACATGTGGCGCCGGGTCACCGCCACCGGCACGTACGACACCGAGCACGAGGTCGTGGTCCGCCAGCGGACCGCCGCCGACGAGCAGACCATCGGCTACTACGTACTGACCCCGCTGGTCCTGGACCAGGGACCGCGCAAGGGCGCCGCCGTGCTGGTCAACCGCGGCTGGATCGCCGCCGGCAACGACCTCACCCGCTTCCCCGAGGTGCCCGCCGCCCCCGAGGGCAGGGTCACCGTCACCGGCCGGATGATGGCGGACGAGACCACCGAGGGCAGCGGCATCAAGGACAAGCGCGGCCTGCCCGAGCGCCAGGTCATGCTGATCAACAGCAAGCGGCAGGCCGAGGCCCTGCACCGGCCGGTCCTCGGCGGCTACATCGAGCAGACCGCCCCGAAGCCCGCCGACGGCAAGCCCGAACAGGTGCCCGAGCCGGACCACGACAGCATCGGCCCGCACATGGCCTACGCGGTCCAGTGGTGGCTGTTCGCCGCGGCCGTACCCGTCGGCTGGTTCGTCCTGGTCCGCCGGGAGCGCAAGGACCGGATCGCTGCCGCGAAGGACACCGAAACCGCGGGCGACGGCGGCGGAGACGGCGGCGCAGGCACCGACACCGCGGAATCCACCCCCTCCGGCCCCCTGAGTCGTACAGTCGCCAGCACCGACTAGGGCGTTTCTGATGGATCTCCGTGGAGGACACCGAGCGGCGTTCGGTGCTTGCGCTCGGAGTGCGGTGTGAAGGGTCATGTGGCGGAGCCACCTGTCCCTTCGCGCCGTGCGGCGAGGGTGCGTGCCGGGCGTCGCGAGGCCACGGAGATCCTTCAGAAACGCCCTAGCCGCCGGCCGTTGACGGAAGGGGCGCCGCATGCACGCACCCATCGAGGACTACGCGCTCATCGGCGACCTGCAGACCGCCGCCCTGGTCGGCCGGAACGGCTCGGTCGACTGGCTGTGCCTGCCCCACTTCGACTCCGCCGCCTGCTTCGCGGCGCTCCTCGGCGACCAGGAGAACGGGCACTGGCTGCTCGCCCCCACCGACCCCGACGCCCGGCCCGAACGCTCCTACCGCGGCGACTCCCTCGTCCTGGACACCGTCTGGCACACCGCCACCGGCTCGGTGAAGGTCACCGACTTCATGCCGCAGCGCGACCGCGCGCCCGACGTCATCCGCATCGTGGAGGGCCTGGAGGGCGACGTCCCCCTGCACGGGGTGCTGCGGCTGCGCTTCGACTACGGCCTGATCGTGCCCTGGGTGCGGCACGTCGGCCGGTGCCGGGTCGCGGTGGCCGGGCCCGACTCCGTGTGGCTGCGCACCGAGCCCGAGGTCAAGACGTACGGACAGGGGCTCAGCACCCGCTCGGACTTCGGCGTCGCCGCCGGCGAGCGGGTGGCGTTCATCCTGACCTGGCACCCCTCGCACGAGCCGCGCCCCGCCGAGATCGACCCGTACGAGGCGCTGGAGCACACCCTGGAGGACTGGCAGGCGTGGTCGGCGCACTGCCGTTATGACGGTCCGTACCGCGCGCAAGTGCTGCGCTCACTGATCACGCTCAAGGCCCTGACCTTCGCGCCCACCGGCGGCATCGTCGCGGCGCCCACCACCTCGCTGCCCGAGGAGCTGGGCGGCGTACGCAACTGGGACTACCGTTTCTGCTGGCTGCGCGACGCCACCTTGACCCTCAACTCCCTGGTCACCGCCGGATACACCGAAGAGGCCGCGGCCTGGCGCGACTGGCTGCTGCGCGCGGTGGCCGGAGCTCCCGCCGACCTCCAGATCATGTACGGCCTGGGCGGCGAGCGGCGGCTGCCGGAGACCGAACTGCCGTGGCTCGGCGGTTACGGCGGCTCCCTGCCCGTACGCATCGGCAACGCCGCCGTCGAGCAGCGGCAGCTCGACGTGTACGGCGGGGTGCTGGACTCCTTCCACATCGCGCGCGTCGCGGGCCTGCCGTCCAAGCCGCACGCCTGGAACATCCAGCGCTCGCTGCTGGACTTCCTGGAGTCCCACTGGCGCGAGCCGGACGAGGGGCTGTGGGAGGTGCGCGGGCCCCGCCGGCACTTCGTGCACTCCAAGATCATGGCGTGGGTCGCCGCGGACCGCGCCGTCAAGGCGGTCGAAGCCGACCCGGGCCTGGAGGGGGACGTCGACCGCTGGCGGGCGATGCGCGACGCGGTGCACCGCGAGGTCTGCGACAA
Organism: Streptomyces sp. NPDC030165; assembly: GCF_055573595.1. Taxonomy (NCBI): domain Bacteria; kingdom Bacillati; phylum Actinomycetota; class Actinomycetes; order Kitasatosporales; family Streptomycetaceae; genus Streptomyces; species Streptomyces sp. NPDC030165. Next base: position 46,504 of record NZ_JBVIBD010000010.1, read on the forward strand.
GGGCTACGACGCCGGGCGCAACACCTTCACCCAGTCCTACGGCTCGGACCTGCTGGACGCTTCGACGCTGCTGATCCCGCGCCTGGGCTTCCTGCCCGCCGACGACCCGCGGGTGATCGGCACGGTCGATGCGGTCCGCGAGGAACTGGCACACGGCGGGCTGATACGGCGCTACAGCACCGGCACCGCCGCCGTCGACGGGCTGCCGGGCGACGAGGGCACCTTCCTGGTGTGCTCATTCTGGCTGGCCGAGGCCCTGCACCTGACCGGGCGGCGGAAGGAGGCCGGGGAACTGTTCGACCGGCTGCTCCGGCTGCCCAACGACGTGGGGCTGCTGGCCGAGGAGTACGACCCGGTCGCCGGCCGCCAGCTGGGCAACTTCCCGCAGGCGTTCAGTCACGTCGGCCTCATCGGTACCGCCTTCACCATGTTCGGGTGCGACGGGGCAGACTGACCCCCATGGATCTAGGACTCACCGACCGGACCTACATCGTCACCGGCGCCACCCGCGGCCTGGGCTTCGCCACCGCGCGGGAGCTGGTCGCCGACGGTGCGAACGTCGTCCTCAGCGGCCGCGGCGAGGAGAGCGCCCAGGCAGCCGCCGCCTCGCTCGGCGACCGCGCGTACGGCGTCGCCGCGGACAACGCCGACCCCGACGCCGCCGCCCGCCTGGTCGACGCCGCCCGCGCACGCTTCGGCCGCCTGGACGGCATCCTCGTCAGCGTCGGCGGCCCGCCGCCGGGAGCGCCCACCGGCAACACCGACGACCAGTGGCAGGCCGCGTTCGAATCGGTCTTCCTCGGCGCGGTACGGCTCGCCCGCACCGCGTCCGCCGCGCTCGGCGACGGCGGCGCGATCGGCTTCGTCCTGTCCGGCTCGGTCCACGAGCCCATCGACGGCCTGGCCATCTCCAACGGCCTGCGCCCCGGCCTCGCGGGCTACGCCAAGGCACTCGCCGACGAACTGGGCCCGCGCGGCATCCGCGTCTTCGGCGTCCTGCCGGGACGCATCGCCACGGACCGGATGACCCAGCTCGACGCCCTGTCCGGCGCCCCGGAGGAGTCCCGCGCCCGCAACAGCGCCTCCATCCCCCTGCGCCGCTACGGCGAACCGGAGGAGTTCGGCCGTACCGCGGCGTTCCTGCTGTCCCCCGCGGCGTCGTACGTCACGGGGGTGATGGTGCCGGTGGACGGCGGGGCGCGGCGGGGGTTCTGAAGGTGGGGTGCGGGGGCTGCTCCTGCGCGGCAGACGTCACCGGCGCCTGCCCGGGCCCCGCGCCCAGGGACTAACTCACCCGCTCCGCGCGGTGCTTGACCGCCCGCAGCCGTACCTCGGCGGGCAGCTTCTCCAGGCCGGCCGAGGTGCGGGCGTGGGCGATGGCCTCCGAGGAGAGGCGGGCGACCACGGCGCAGGGCTCGGCGTGCGGGGCGAGGGCCAGTCCGGCGCGCAGCCGGGGTTCCGTGCGGCGCCCGGTCAGCCGGACGCGGGCCCGGTCGACCCCGTCCAGCGACTCGGACTCGGCCGTCAGGGCGCTCTCCAACGCCCGGCCGCGCAGCTGGGCGCCCTCGCCGTCGCCGCTGTCCACGAGGATCTCGCGCAGCCGGTGCCGCCGGAACTGGGACAGCAGCCACCACAGCGCCAGCAGGACGAGGACGGCCAGTACCGCGATGACCACCGGCCACCACCAGCCGCTGTCCGTCCAGCGCGTCCGGTCCGCGTCCGTCAGCAGCACGTCGTCGGGACGGGACCAGCGCCAGCCGGACGGCATGCCGAGATTCCACTTGCGCGGCAGGTCGAAGCCGCCGAACAGCACCGTGCCGCCGGCGCCGATCAGGACCAGGCCCGTCAGGCCCAGCAGCACCCGGTTGACCGTTCGCAGCACCTTGCGCATCGCCGTGCTCACCTCTTCGCCGACCGGCGCACCCGCACGGACAGCGCGGGCCGCCGGGCGAGGCCCAGCTGCCGCAGCCCGTCGCCGAGCGCCGTGTCCAGGTCGCTCCGTACCTCGTCCAGTTCGCGGAAGTGCGAGACCGCGCGCGCCTTGGCCCGGCGGCGGCCGACGGCGACCCGTACGGACTGCACGCCCGGCACCTCCATGGCCCGGTCGCGCAGCACCAGCGCGGCCGCGGCGCGGTCCAGGCCGCCGCGTACGTCCGGCGTGGTGCGCCGCATCGGCAGCACGGCGCGCAGGCCGGGCGTGATCGCGAGGATCAGCAGCCAGAGGCCGAGGACCACGGCCACCGCGCCGCCCACCAGGACCCACCCGTCGTCCAGGTGACGGGAGGCCAGCTCCGCGGCGAGGCGTTTGCGCCAGGCCATGGCGGGGCGGTCGGCGCGCACCGCGGCCACGTCGTACAGCAGCAGCCCCGCGGCGCCGAGTACGACGAGCGCGACCAGCGTGGCGGGCACGCGCCGCGCCGCCCAGAAGCGCCGGGCCCGCCCGCCGCCGCCGTCCGTCTCCTCGCAGGGGGGCCGGCCGGTGTCCGCCGAGCCGGTGCGCCCGGAGTCCTCAGCGGAGCCGGAGCCGGGCGGTACCGCCGTGGCGCCCGCCGTCTTGTCGAGGGCGGGCAGCCGCTGGGTGCGCCGCAGATCGGGATCGTCGTCGTTCATCGCACCCTCCCCCGGCCGGACCGCTCCGTCTGGGGCGCGTGCAGCCGCTCGACCTGGACCGCGACCTCGGGCACCGACATGCCGGCCAGTTCCCGCACCCGCTGTGTCACCTGCCGGCGTACGGCGCCGCACTGGGCGCCGATGTCGGAGGGGTAGCCCAGTTCGACGGCCACCCGTACCCGGGCCTCGCCGAAGTCCCGCCGTCCGTCGCGCCGGCGCACCGTCACCGACGCGTGGGCGTCGGTGTGCGCGGCGGACGCGTCGCGCAGGGCCTCGCGCGCGGCCTGCGCGGCGATCTTGGCCACGACCCGGTCCGCGACCCGGGTGGCGCCCCGTTCACCGGCCGGTACGGCCGGCTGGGCGGCGCCGGGTGCCGCGGCCGCGGGGGACACGGTCGCCACCGGGCGTCACCTCCGCCGGTCGTCGCGGTCGCCCGTACGCGTCCGGAAGAACTCGCCGGCCTCCAGATCGCCGTCCACGAACTTCCCGACGATGAATCCGATGGCGCCCAACGCCGCCACCAGTACGAACGCGCCGAAACCGCCGAAGTATCCGGCGAAGCCCAGCGCCATTCCGGCCAACAGACCGACCACGGCCATGCTCATCCCGCGCTTCCCTTCGCTACCACCCCGGCCGGGTCCTGCGGAGCGAAGCCCCGGCGCGATTGTCTTGAAAACCGCCCCCCGGCTCTACTGGAGACGCGGCTCCTGGTCGTCCTCGTCGTCCTCGTCGTCGGGCAGTTTCACATCACTCACCGCGATGTTGACCTCGACGACCTCCAGGCCCGTCATCCGCTCCACGGCGGAGATGACGTTCTCCCGTACCTCCCGGGCGAGATCCGCGATGGACACGCCGTACTCGACGAGGATCTCCAGGTCCAGCGCGGTCTGCACCTCGCCGACCTCGGCCTTGACGCCGCGGGTCACCGACTTGCCGCCGCCGGGCACCCGGTCGCGCATCGCGCCGAGCGTGCGGGCGAAGCCGCTGCCCATCGCGTGCACGCCCATCACGTCGCGGGCGGCCATCCCGGCGATCTTCTCCACGACGCCGTCGGCGATGGTGGTACGCCCGCGGGTCGCGGGGTCGCCGCCGCCCCGCTTGGCCCCCAGCGTCTTGCCCTGCGCGTCTCCGGTCCGCGGCTCGGGCCGGTTACCTTGTTCGCTCTCGGTCATCGCCGATCGTCCCTTTCCGACAGGGGCGGAGCTCGAAGCCGCTCCGATTCCCACCGTAAGTCCGGTTCCCCGGGCCCGCTCCGGGGATGCGGCAGCAGGGTGGACCGATTACCGCCATTCGGGTCCGTGCCCCTGCCGCCCGGCCGGGCGTGCGGCAAGGTGGAAGGACCTTTCAGGAAAGAGGTGACGGCCGGTGGCCGGTGACCAGTTGGTGACGGCGGTACGGCGGCAGCTCGGGCTGGGCCGGCTGCTGCCGCTGGGCGGCCCGGCGGACGGGGCGTGGATCGCCGAACGGGCGGCCGCCGGCGTGCTGCGGGAGGCGGGCGACGCGCTGCCGGGGCTGCGCGTCGGTACGCTCCGGTTGTCCTTGGCGGACGCGGACGCCGCGCCCGAGCCGACGGTCCCGTCGCCGCCGAGCGCGCTGCCACCGGGACCGCTGCTGATCGAGGCGGACTTCGCGGCCACGGCCGGGCGCCCGGTCCCCGCCTCCGCGGGCATGCTGCGCGAAGCGCTGCTGGCGGGCGCGGCGGAGCGGCTGGGCCTGGAGGTGTCCACCGTGGACCTGCGGGTCACCGATCTGCTCGACGAGGGTGAGTGCGGGGAGAGCGGCGGCAAGGGCGAGGACGCGTCCCGGGATGCGTCCCCCGGCAGCACGCCGGGCACGGGCGGAGCCACCGCCGACGACGCCGGTCCCCTGGAGGCGGCCGTACTGCGCGTCCCGGGGGTCGTCGGGCTCGTACCGGCCCTGGGGGCGCTGTCCCGGCCGGTGCGCGAGGAGGACGGGCACGTACTCGTGCAGCTGGCCGCCGCGCCGGACCGGCGGGCGCTGGACGTGGCGCGGGCGGTACGCGGCGCTGTCGAGAGAGCGGCGGACGCCGGGCAGGCGGCGGGCGGGCAGCGGCCCACCGTCGCGGTGCTCGTCGCCGCCCTCGGACCGCCCGCCGCCTCCTGAGGTTGCGCTACGCGGTCACTCGCCCAGGCCCGCCAGGTCCCGCAGGCGGCGTGCCTGCGCGGCACGTTCGGCGGCCCGCTGCTCCTCGTACGTACGGGAAGCGGCGCCCGCCAGCAGGGCCTTGGTCTCGATGACGGCGTCCCGCGGGGCGGCGACGAGGGCCCCCGCCAGGTCCGCGACGGCGCCGTCCAGGTCCGCGGCGGGCACGACGAGGTTGGCCAGGCCGATGCGCTCGGCCTCGTCGGCGTGCACGAAGCGGCCCGTGGCGCAGATCTCCAGCGCGCGGGCGTAACCGACCAGGGAGACCAGGGGGTGGGTGCCGGTCAGGTCCGGCACCAGCCCGAGGCTGGTCTCGCGCATGGCGAACTGCGCGTCGTCGGCGCACACCCGCAGGTCGCAGGCGAGCGCGAGCTGGAAGCCGGCGCCGATCGCATGTCCCTGGACAGCGGCGATGGACACCACGTCGGTCCGCCGCCACCAGGTGAACGCTTCCTGGTACTCGGCGATCGTGGCGTCCAGTTCACTGTCCGGGCCGCGCGCCATGTCGAGGAACGACGGTTCGCCGTCGAAGCCTTCGGGCGTGAACGCCTGCCGGTCCAGGCCGGCGGAGAAGGACTTGCCCTCGCCGCGCAGCACCACGATCCGGACATCACCCGGCACCAGCGATCCGGCCTCGGCCAGCGCCCGCCACATGGCGGGCGACTGCGCGTTGCGTTTGGCCGGTTCGGCGAGGGTCACCGTGGCGATCACGTCGTCCACGGTGAGCCGCACACCGTCCTTGTCGAGCAGAGTCATGGGGCGCCTCCGAGTCAGCCGACCGCACTTGCGTGCTTAAGTGACTGAACAGTAACCACCCGGTCGCCTGCTCGACCGACCGGGTGGCACCGTAGCTCCCGGAGCGGAACGCCTCGGTCAGGCCGAGGCGGCCTTCTTGCCCCTGGTGGCTCCGCCACGACCACGCAGGGTCACACCGGATTCGCTGAGCATCCGGTGCACGAACCCGTAGGAGCGGCCGGTCTCTTCGGCCAGCGCCCGGATGCTCGCTCCGGAGTCGTACTTCTTCTTCAGGTCTGCCGCGAGCTTCTCGCGCGCGGCGCCGGTCACCCGGCTGCCCTTCTTCAGAGTCTCGGCCACCCGTGCCTCCTCGTGGGAAGTGCGCTCTGGACTCTCATGATCACCCCTCCCGGCCTTCCTGGCCACCCATTCAGCAAGGTCCGTGGGACATCCTTTGGCGCTGAAGGCGCCGTATTGACTCTTGGAATTAGGGATTCCGCTCTGAACTCCACTGCTCCATCCCCGGAATTCTCGGCGAACAAGCAGGTCAGAGGGGGCTGGTACGAAATGATGACGGCCGGGCCCACAGGGCCCGGCCGTCACAGGGAGGCTCGCCGATGTACGAGCCGCACTCACTCAGATGATGGATCACCCGTCGGCCGAATGATCCATACGTCCTTGATCCCTCCCGGCCCCGGAACACGTCCGGCGATCCGGCGGGCACGGACGGCGGGCGGCGGACGCGGGAAGGCACGGCCACGAGGCCCCGCCGTGGCCCGGACGCGAGCCTCGGCCGCGCGCCTCAAGCCAGCGCGACGAGGTCCGCGTAGTCCTGGCCCCACAGGTCCTCGACACCGTCGGGCAGCAGGATGATGCGCTCCGGCTGGAGGGCGTCCACCGCGCCCTCGTCGTGGGAGACCAGCACCACGGCGCCGGTGAAGGTGTGCAGCGCACCGAGGATCTCCTCGCGGCTGGCCGGGTCGAGGTTGTTGGTCGGCTCGTCCAGGAGCAGCACGTTGGCGGAGGAGACGACCAGGGTGGCCAGCGCCAGCCGGGTCTTCTCACCGCCGGAGAGCACACCCGCGGGCTTGTCGACGTCGTCACCGGAGAACAGGAACGAGCCGAGCGTCTTACGGATGTCGACCAGGTCCATGTCCGGCGCGGCCGAGCGCATGTTCTCCAGGACCGTGCGGTCCGGGTCCAGCGTCTCGTGCTCCTGGGCGTAGTAGCCCAGCTTCAGGCCGTGCCCGGGGCGCACCTCGCCGGTGTCCGGCTTCTCCACGCCCGCCAGCAGCCGCAGCAGCGTCGTCTTGCCCGCGCCGTTCAGGCCGAGGATGACGACCCGGGAGCCCTTGTCGATGGCCAGGTCGACGTCGGTGAAGATCTCCAGCGAGCCGTACGACTTCGACAGGCCCTCGGCGGTCAGCGGCGTCTTGCCGCAGGGCGCGGGGTCCGGGAAGCGCAGCTTGGCGACCTTGTCGGAAGCCCGCACCTCCTCCAGGCCCGCGAGGAGCTTGTCGGCACGCTTGGCCATGTTCTGCGCGGCAACGGTCTTGGTGGCCTTGGCGCGCATCTTGTCGGCCTGCGAGTGCAGCGCGGCGGCCTTCTTCTCGGCGTTGGCGCGCTCGCGCTTGCGGCGCTTCTCGTCGGCCTCGCGCTGCTGCTGGTACAGCTTCCAGCCCATGTTGTAGATGTCGATCTGGGACCGGTTGGCGTCCAGGTAGAACACCTTGTTGACCACGGTCTCGACCAGTTCGACGTCGTGGGAGATCACGATGAAGCCGCCGCGGTACGTCTTGAGGTAGTCGCGCAGCCAGGCGATCGAGTCGGCGTCGAGGTGGTTGGTCGGCTCGTCCAGGAGCAGGGTGTCGGCGTCCGAGAAGAGGATGCGGGCCAGCTCGACGCGGCGCCGCTGACCACCGGAGAGGGTGTGCAGGGGCTGGCCGAGAATCCGGTCCGGCAGGCCCAGGCTGGCCGCGATGGTGGCGGCCTCCGCCTCGGCCGCGTACCCGCCCTTGGTCAGGAACTCCGTCTCCAGGCGCTCGTACTTCTTCATCGCCTTCTCGCGGGTGGCGCCCTTGCCGTTGGACATCCGGTCCTCGTTCTCGCGCATCTTGCGCAGCACCGTGTCCAGGCCACGGGCGGACAGGATGCGGTCGCGGGCGAGCACGTCCAGGTCGCCGGTGCGCGGGTCCTGCGGCAGGTAGCCGACCTCGCCGGAGCGGGTGACCGTGCCGGCGGCCGGGATGCCCTCGCCCGCCAGGACCTTGGTGAGGGTCGTCTTGCCCGCGCCATTGCGGCCGACCAGTCCGATCCGGTCGCCCTTGGCGATACGGAAGGAGGCGGACTCGATGAGGACGCGGGCGCCGGCGCGCAGCTCCAGGCCGGAGGCGGTGATCACGGGGAAAGACTCCAGGGCAGATGAGGACAGCGGAAAGGACGGGGATGATCACAGCCGGGCGGCGCGCCCCGTGCACGGCACAAGCCGGTGCGGACGGGCGGCGGAAGCGGCGTGCGGCGCCGTCTAATGCACGAGGAGAATTGCCATACGGACCAGTCTAGCGGTGACGTGCAACCAGTTTTCGCGGGCTGCCGCCCGGGCCGGCGGCGCGGCGGCAGCGGTGGTTCCCGGCCCGGTCCCGCACGGGGTGGCAGGGCGCGCCGCGACACCTTCGGCTGAGCGGTCCCGCTCGGCTGCCGGGCTGGTCGGAGGGTGTTTCGGGGGCATTGTCAGACCCTGGTGCCACACTGTGATGTGGGTCTCGAAGCGGGGCTCGCAGGATCTGATCGCGGACAAGGGAAGGTGACCGTCATGACCGACGTGACGGCAGGCACGGCAGGGGCACCGACGTTCTGCCCCGCGTTGCAGTACCGCGACGCGAAGGCGGCGATCAAGCAGCTGACGGAGGCCTTCGGCTTCACGCGGACCGCGCTGTACGAGAGCGAGGACGGCGCGGTGCTGCACGCCGAGCTGTCCTTCGGCAACGGCGTGGTGATGCTGGGCTCGAAGGGCACCGGCGGCCCGTACGAGGAAGCGCTCGGGGCCGGCGGCCCGGTCGGGGTGTACGCGACCGTCACCGACCCGGACGCCCACCACCGGCGGGCCGAGCGGGCCGGGGTGGAGATAGTCATGCCGCTCACGGACCAGGACTACGGCTCCCGTGAGTACACGGCCCGCGATCTGGAGGGCAACCTCTGGACCTTCGGGACGTACGCGCCGGCGGTGCCGAAGGGCTGAGCGGGCGCCGAAGGGTCGAGCGGGCGGGGCGCCGGGCTCCGCGACCGGGCCGGGCGCCCGTTCCGGTCGCGGGAGCGTCAGGCGCCGCCGGTGTGCACCTGGAAGGCGGCGCGGCGGACGGCCTTGGCGAGGGCCGGGTCCGGGTGGGCGGCGGCCAGCGCGACCAGCACCTGCACGGTGCGCGGGTGGCCGACGGCCCGTACCTCCTCCAGCAGGCGCGGGATGGAGCCCTGGACGGCCGAGTCGAGGTGGCGGACCAGCAGCTGGCTCTCGCCGTGGTCGGCGACGGCCGCGGCGGTGTCCACCCACAGCCAGGTGGACTCCTCGCGGGTGAGCACGTCCTGCGCGGTCTCCGGGTCGCCGCCCTCGTGCTCGACCAGCCAGAGCAGGGCGTACGGGCGCAGGCCGGGCTCGGCGGCGGCGGCGCGCACGGCCGGCTCGGCGGGCGCGCCGACGGCGCGCAGCGCCTCGAAGGCGAGGCCGCGCAGCAGCGCGTCCTCGCCGCGGGCGACGTCGAGGAGCTCCTCGACCGCGCTGCCCGCGGACCGGGCGGCGAGCCAGGCACGGTATTCGGCGCGCGCCGGGCCCGGGGTCAGCCGGGCGCAGCCGCGCAGCATCGCCTCGGCGGACTGCTCGATGTTGCCCGCGGGGCTCTGCGCGGCGACACAGATCTGCTCCAGCTTGACCCAGACCGACCAGTTGCCGAGGGGGGTGAGCAGGGCTTCGCGTTCGGCGGGCACGCCGGTCCTGGCGCCGTCGCGCACGACGAGCGCCCCCACGGCGGCGAGGCCGTCCAGCGCCCAGTCCAGGAGCGCCGCCAGTGACACCCCCGCGGTGTCACCCGCCGCTCCGGCCCGGTCCGGTCCCGCGTCCGGCCCGGGGCCCGTGTCCGGGTCCGTCGCCGGGTCCATGGCCGCTTTCGGGTGCGCGCCCGACCCCGCATCCGGGCCCGCGTCCGGGCCCGCGTCCGGGCCACGGTCCGGTCCGTACGGCACCTCGCAGCGCTCGGTGCGGAGTTCGGCGACGCGCTGTTCCAGCATGTCCAGCAGGACCGGGAGGCGGACCGGGCCGGCCGACAGGTGCAGCAGGGACAGCAGTTGCGGCACGGCCTCGACGACCTCGGCGACGGCGGTCGGCCCGGCGCCGGGCGGCGCGGGGCGCGCCAGCGACCAGGCGTCGAAGAGCGCGACCCAGCCACGCAGCACGGCGGTGTCGTCGCGCTCCCAGGCGCGCAGCCGCCAGCCGGGGCGGGCCACGCCGCCGTGCAGTTCGACGAGTCCGGCCAGCCGGGCCAGGTCCCAGTCCGTACGGACCTGGTCCGGCGTCAGCCGCAGGTCGCGCGCCGCCTGTTCGACGACGTCCGCCGGGAGGGCGCCGTCCGTACCGGCCCGCAGCCCGGGGCCCGCGCCGTGCTCGCCGTCGGCCCAGCGGGCGAGCCGTACGGCACCGGCGAGGCCGGCGCGGGCCTGGCGCGCCAGTTCCGCGGGCGGCGGGGTGCCCTGTGGCGGCCGGGGCGCCGGGCGGGCGGCCCGGGTACTCACCGCTCGGCGGGCGGCGGCAATCGGTTGACGGGGGACAAGTCGGAGCCGGGAGTCGCGCGGAGTACGGGACGTCACAAGGTGCAGTCTTCCCGCTGACGGCCCGAAAGCCCAATCGGAACGGTCGGTACGTTCCGGCGGCCCGTCGTACAAGGGGCGCACGGGGTGCACGGGGCGGGCCCTAAGGGCGGGTCACCGGGGGCTGTACGGGGAGTGGCCGCAGGCCGTACGAGGGGGTCGTCCCGGGACGTGCGCAGTGCGGCCACCGGCCGTACGGACGGGTCGCCACGGGCCGTCCGGGTGCCGCGGCGCGCAAAGAGAGCGCAGACGGAGCGCGGACAGGCCGCCACAACACGGGCAAGTCGCCATGGCCACGCGGGCGCGAAGCCGCGAGCCATGCGGCGGAAGGCGTGCGGAGCCGGGCCGGAGGGCGCGCGGGGGCGCAGCCGCGAACGGCACCGCGGGAGGCGCACGGAGACAGACCGGAGGGCACGCAGGGCACGAAGCCGCGAACGATGCCGCAGAAAGCGCGCGAAGACGGACCGGAGGCCGCGCAGCCGCGAGCGGCGCCACGGTGGCCGTGCGGAATCGGACCGGAGGCCGCGCAGAGCAGCTCACATGAGAGGTGTGAGGAAGCGGCGCAGCGTCTCCTCGTAGGTGGCCGGGTCGGCGTTCCACATGGCGGCGTGCGGGGCGTGCGGCACAGGGTGAAGCGTGATCAGGTCGGGGCGCCGGGCGGCCAGTTCGCGGGAGGCCGCCCAGGGGGCGAGGGTGTCGTGCGGCCCGTGGATCAGCAGGGTCGGCACGGTGAGCAGTTCCGGGGCCCAGGCTTCGGCCAGCCGTCCGGCGTGCAGCCCGGTACTGCCCTCGGCGGCGCGTACGGCCAGCGGGAGCAGCGGGCGGGGGACGCGGCGGGCGGCGGCCAGGGCGCGGACGGTGGCCTGCCAGTCCAGGACCGGCGAGTCCAGGACGAGGCCGGCGATGCGGTCGCGCAGCGCGGAGCTGGCGGCGGCGTGCAGGGCCATGGACGCGCCGGTGGACCAGCCGTGCAGGACGACGCGTTCGGCACCGTACTGGACGGCGTAGCGGATCGCGGCGTCCACGTCGCGCCATTCGGAGTCGCCGAGGTGGCTGATGCCGTCGGCGGTGTGCGGGGCGCCGACGTCGTTGCGGTAGGCGGGGTCCAGGACGGGCAGCTGCTGGTCGCTGAGGAACGGCATGACCACCATGGGGTGTTCCCGGGTGGTGCCCAGGCCGTGCACGGTGATCACCCAGGTGTTCCGGGCGCCGGGCACGAACCAGGCGGGCAGGGCGCCCAGCTCCCCGGGGATGTCGACGTCGGCGCAGTCGATGTCCAGCGCGTCGCGCGGGTTGCCGATGTGCACCTGAGGGGTCAGGCGCATCCGGGCGCCCGGCTGAAGGGTGCCGTGGGTGACCCGCTCCAGGCGGCGGACGACCGTGTCCGCCGGGTGCGGGAAGCCGTCCAGGAGGGGGCCGACGACGGCGTGGCCGCCCGCGCCGGTGAGGCCGTAGGTGCCGGGCCGCAGCGAGGCGAGGCTGCGGGTGAGGGTGATCCGCCCGGGGCCGGTGGCGTGCACCGTGAGCCGGGGGTCGCCCGGCAGCGGCCGGTCGGGCGCGGGCTTGAGGACCATGTCGCTGGCGTACCGGCCGGCCGCCACCGCGGCCGCGCCGGTACCGATCACCGTGGTGGCGGCTGCTGCCGCGGTACCCAGACGCATCCTCCCCAGTGTGGGCGGGCGTCGCCGCCGCGGCCAGTGGGCGGGAGCGGCCGGGTGACGCCGGGAGCGACGGCGTGATGCGGGGAGCGGCGACGTCATGCCGGGAGCGGCCGGGCGGACCCGGCACGCGCCCGGGCGGGCACGCGGCGGCCGGACGAGCCTCGGCTGCCGTCCCCGGCGCCGTACGGGACCCGGCCGCTGTCCCCGGCGCCGTACGGGACCCGGCCACCGCCCCTCAGTGCCGAACGAGGTCCGACCACCGTTCCCGGCGCCGTACAGGACCCGACCGCCGCCCCGGCGCCGCCCGTCAGCCGCGCTGTCCGTAGCCGCGCAGTCGCTCGCCGGCCGCGTCGAGCTGTTCCGGTGTGAGCAGGGTGGGTTCGCGGCCGGGCAGTGAGTTGGCGGCGAGCCAGACGCGGCACATCCACTCCAGCTGGGCGGTGCGGTCGTACGCCTCGTCAAGGGTGTCGCCGTACACGATGGTGCCGTGGTTCCGCAGGAGGCAGCCGGTGCGGTCGCGCAGGGCGGCGAGCATGTTCCCGGCCAACTCCTCGGTGCCGTAGAGGGCGTAGGGCGCGACGCGGACGGGGCCGCCGAGGGCCGCGGTCATGTAGTGCACCGGCGGGAGTTCGGTGACGAGGGTGGAGACGGCGGTGGCGTGGGCGGCGTGGGTGTGCACGACCGCGGCGGCGCCGGTGGCGCGGTAGACGGCCAGGTGCATGGGGAGTTCGCTGGTGGGCCGCAGCGTGCCGCGGGCCCGGCGGCCTTCGAGGTCCACCGCGGTGAGGTCGCCGGGCCCGAGCCGGTCGTAGCGGACGCCGCTGGGGGTGACCAGCACGAGGTCGCCGACGCGGACGGAGACGTTGCCGGAGGTGCCGACGACGAGTCCGTCGGTGACCGTGCGGCGGGCGGTGGCGACCAGCTCGTCCCAGGCGCGGTCGAGGGCTTCCGGGTCCGTCATGCGTGTGCCTCCGGTGTGCGGTGCGGGCGGGGCCCGGTGGGCGCGCGGACGTGGTGCGCGCGGGGCTGCCGACACCGTACGGGTCTGGCGTGGCGCCGTGGGGCGGACTTCGGCCTTCCGGTATCCGCCATGTCGGACCGGCGGTGTATGGGCAGGGATTGACCGAGCATCGACCGTCTTGTACGTATCACTCGGTACGCTGCCGGAAATTTGTCATGCACGTAGCCATCCGGGGGAACTCCGGGGGGAACCATGGCCCGTGACCGCGATCACCTGCCCGGCCCACAGCACCTGCCCGGCCTGACCGCCGCGCAGCACCCACCCCACCGCCCGCCCGGCCGCCCGCGCCACCTGGCCGCCGGGGCCCTCGCGCTGGGCGTGCTCACCGGCGTCCTGTCCACCGCCCTGCCCGCGGCCCCCGCCGCCGAGGCCGCCGGCAAGCCGGCCGGGCACGACGTCTCCTCGCACCAGGGGAACGTCGACTGGAAGTCCGTACGGGCGAAGGGCGGCCGCTTCGTGTACGTGAAGGCCACCGAGTCGGCCTGGTACCGCAACCCGTACTTCCCCCGGCAGTACCGCGGCGCGCGCAAGGCGGGCCTGCTGCACGGCGCGTACCACTTCGGCGTACCGAACGCGTCCTCCGGCCGCGCGCAGGCCCGGTACTTCCTGCGGCACGGCGGCCGCTGGAAGGCGGACGGCTGGGCGCTGCCGCCGGCGCTCGACCTGGAGCACAACCCGTACGACCGGGAGCACGCCTGTTACGGGATGAGCGGCACCGCGCTGGTCCGGTGGATCCGGGGGTTCAGCAACGAGGTGCTGCGGCAGACCGGGCGGCGGCCGGTGATCTACACGACGGCCCGGTGGTGGAACGGCTGCACCGGTGGCAGCCGGGCGTTCGCCGCCACCCACCCCCTGTGGCTGGCCCACTGGCACAGCACCCCGGGCACGCTGCCCGCCGGCTGGGCGTACCCGAGCATCTGGCAGCACGCCGGGGCCGGGGCGCTGCCCGGCGACCAGAACAAGTGGAACGGCACGGCCGCGGGGCTACGGCGCTTCGCCCGGGGGTGAGGCCCGGCCCGGACGTGCGGAGGCCGGGCGCTGGTGCGCGTGGGACACTCGGTGCTTCCGTGCTGGTGCGGCCGGGAACCGGGTGACGGCAGGGGCGCCTCCGCGCCACCCCTGCGGGGGCGTCACTGCGGCGCCCGCCCCAGTTCACCTTCCGTTCACCCGTCGTCCGTACGGTCCCGAGCGTTACTGACCATCGAACTGATTGCCTGGGTGAATGGAACACATCACGCTTCTCATCGGGATCGTGATCGTCACGGCCTTGGTGTTCGACTTTACGAACGGCTTCCACGACACGGCCAACGCCATGGCCACCACCATTTCCACCGGGGCACTCAAGCCCAAGGCGGCGGTGGCGATGTCGGCGGCCCTCAACCTGCTGGGCGCGTTCCTGTCCGTGGAGGTCGCCAAGACCATCTCCGGCGGGATCATCGACGAGACCGCCGGCATCAGACCAGAGGTGATCTTCGCCGGGCTGGTCGGCGCCATCGTCTGGAACCTGGTCACCTGGCTGGCCGGACTCCCCTCCAGCTCCTCGCACGCCCTCTTCGGCGGCCTGATCGGCGCGACCCTGGTGTCCGTCGGTGCGAGCGGCGTGCACGGCGGCGCCGTGGTCATGAAGGTCCTCATCCCGGCCGTCGCCGCCCCGATCGTGGCCGGTCTGGCCTCGACGGCCGCGACCCGGCTGACCTACCGGCTGGCCCGCAACCGCGCCGAGGAGGACACCGCCAAGGGCTACCGCGCCGGGCAGATCGCCTCGGCCGCGCTGGTCTCCCTCGCCCACGGCACCAACGACGCCCAGAAGACGATGGGTGTGATCACCCTCGCGCTGATCACCGGCGGCGTCGTCGCCCCGCACGCCGACCCGCCACTGTGGGTCATCGCCTCGGCCGGCCTGGCCATCGCGCTCGGCACGTACCTGGGCGGCTGGCGGATCATCCGCACGATGGGCAAGGGCATCACCGACATCCAGCCGCCGCAGGGCTTCGCCGCCCAGACCGGCGCCGCGGCCACCATCCTGGCCTCCTCCCACCTCGGCTTCGCGCTCTCCACCACCCAGGTCTGCTCCGGCGCGGTGATGGGCTCGGGCCTGGGCCGCAAGGGCGGCGTGGTGCGCTGGTCCACGGCGGGCCGGATGGCCGCCGCCTGGGGCCTGACGCTGCCGGCCGCCGGGCTGGTCGCGGCGGGCGCCGCGCTCCTGGCCGGCCAGGGCGACTGGGGCATCGCGACCGTCGCCGTCCTGGCGCTCGCCGTCTGCGGCGTGATCTGGGCGGCCTCCCGGCGCAAGCCGGTGGACCACACCAACGTCAACGAGGGCCCGGCGGCGGAGCCCGCGGGTGTCGTCACCACCGCCCTGCAGGCCGTCTCCCCGCCGCCCGCGGGTCCGGTCGCGACCGGGCAGCCCGTGCCGGCCGCCGCCACGATCCCGGCGCCCGCGGTGGCCGGAGCGCCGCTCGCGAACCCGGTCGGCGCCGCCCCGGTGATCGCCGACCCGGTGACCGCCCACCCGCACGAGACGCACGCCCAGCGCCGCGCCAAGGCCGGCTCGGCCGTCGGCTGACCCGGCCGCAGGCTCCCACGGAGGAACGAGAACGCAATGAGCATCGACTGGGCAGCCCTCGGCCAGGTCTTCGGCGTCACGCTGTTCGTGACGGTCGGGATCGTAGGCCTGTTCACCCTCGGCATCGTCGGCACGTCCCGCAAGCCGCGGCAGGAGGGCACGCCGGTGACCGCCGGCGGGCCCGACGCGCCCGGCGGGGCGGCGCGGGCCGGGGCGTACGTCTGCTTCGCGCTGTGCGCGGCGGCCGTGGCGTACGGGATCTATCTGATCGTCGCCGCCTGAGACACGGCACGGCGCTCCGGGGCGCCCGGTGGCCGTGGCATCCCCGCCACGGCCACCGGGCGCCCCTTCGCCGTGTCCCGGCCACCGGACGCTGTCGCCGTCTCCCCGGTGCCGCGCGCCTGTGGCCTTGGACACAGCCGCCGCCACCGGCCCGCGCCGCAGGTCAAGCGCGAGTTGACGGGCTTCGCGGAGCGTGGTGGACTGCCGGAGCCAATCGGCGACAGATGAGGAAGTCCGGTGAGAATCCGGCGCGGTCCCGCCACTGTCACCGGGGAGCGCCCCTCCACCAAGGGCCACGGTCCGCGTCCCGCGACGCAGGTTCCCGTACGGACTGGAAGGCCGGGGGAAGCGCCGATCCGGGGAGCCAGGAGACTCTCGTCGCCGTATCCGTCGAACCAGGGCGCGGACCCTGAGTGAGGACCTACCGCCATGCCCGGCCGCAGTGCGAGATCTGCTGGACGTACCCCCACACTGCCCCTCCGAGGCGCGACGGCGGTCTGATCCGATGCGTGCCGAACACGCCGGCTACGCGTGCGGCGCGGCCCTCGGCTTCCTCGGCGACCTGGTCGTGGGCGATCCCCGGCGCGGTCACCCCGTGGCCGCCTTCGGGCGGGCCGCGGCCGCCGTGGAAAGCCGCCTGTGGCGCGACGACCGCCGTCGCGGCGCCCTGCACACCGCGCTGCTCGTGGGCGGCACCGCCGCCGGTGCCGCGCTGCTGGATCGCGCCGTGCGCCGCTCCCCCGCCGCCTTCCCCGCCTCCGTCGCGCTGAGCGCCGCCGCCACCTGGGCGGTCCTGGGCGGCACCTCGCTGGGCCGCGAGGCGCGGGCCGTCGGCGGTGCGCTCGCGGCGGGCGACCTGGACGTGGCGCGCGAGCGGCTGCCGCACCTGTGCGGGCGCGACCCGCAGGCCCTGGACGGGCAGCAGATGGCGCGCGCGGTGGTCGAGTCCGTCGCCGAGAACACCTCGGACGCGGTGGTCGGCGCCCTGGTGTGGGGCGCGGCCGCCGGTGTGCCGGGGCTGCTGGCCTTCCGGGCCGTCAACACGCTGGACGCGATGGTCGGGCACAAGTCGCCGCGCCACCGCCGCTTCGGGTGGGCTTCGGCCCGGCTCGACGACGTGGCGGGTTTTCCCGGCTCCCGGCTGACCGCCGCGCTGGCGGTGCTGGCCGGGCCGGACCGGCGGGGCGCGCTGCGCGCCTGGCGGCAGGACGGTCCGTCCCATCCGAGCCCCAACGCGGGCCCGGTGGAGGCGGCGTTCGCCGGGGCGCTGGGCGTACGGCTGGGCGGCACGCTGGCGTACGGCGGACGGGTCGAGCACCGGCCGGTGCTCAACGGCGACGCCGGGCGGCCCGTCGCGGTGCCGGACATCGAGCGGGCCGTGGCACTGTCACGCCGGGTGAGCGCGCTGGCGCTGGCGGCCACGGTCGCGGGCCGGCTGGCGGTGGGGGCGGTACGGCGGTCCCGTACGGCCGGTGCGGTACGAGGGTCCCGAACGGCCGGGACGGTACGGCGCTCCCGTACGGCCGCGGCGGTACAGCGGTTCCCAACTGCCGGGAGAGCCACATGAGCAGCAACGTACGGACGGCGAGGAGTGCCACGTGAACGGACCGGGTCGAACGCCGCTCGGCGGCGGGCTGCTGGTGGCGGGCACCACGTCCGACGCGGGCAAGAGCGTGGTGACGGCGGGCATCTGCCGCTGGCTGGCGCGCAAGGGCGTCAAGGTGGCGCCCTTCAAGGCGCAGAACATGTCGCTGAACTCGTTCGTGACGCGCGAGGGCGCGGAGATCGGGCGGGCGCAGGCCATGCAGGCCGCCGCGGCGCGCGTCGAACCGAGCGCGCTGATGAATCCGGTGCTGCTGAAGCCGGGCAGTGACCGCAGCAGCCAGGTCGTGCTGATGGGCAAGCCGGTGGGCGAGCTGAGCGCGCGCGGCTACCACGCGGGA
This sequence comes from Streptomyces sp. NPDC030165, assembly GCF_055573595.1. Lineage (NCBI taxonomy): Bacteria > Bacillati > Actinomycetota > Actinomycetes > Kitasatosporales > Streptomycetaceae > Streptomyces > Streptomyces sp. NPDC030165. The sequence goes on from NZ_JBVIBD010000010.1 coordinate 64,339, forward strand.
CGCCAGGAGCAGTTGCTCGGTACGGTCACGGACTGCCTCCAGGAGCTGCGCCGTACGCACGACGCGGTGATCTGCGAGGGCGCCGGCAGCCCCGCGGAGATCAACCTGCGGCGTACCGACATCGTGAACATGGGCATCGCGCGGGCCGCCCGCATCCCGGTCGTGGTGGTCGGCGACATCGACAGGGGCGGCGTGTTCGCCTCGTTCTTCGGCACCACGGCGCTGCTGTCCCGGGAGGACCAGGCGCTGGTCGCGGGCTATCTCGTCAACAAGTTCCGGGGCGATGTGACACTGCTGGAGCCGGGTCTGGACATGCTGAAGGACCTGAGCGGGCGGCCGACCCTCGGGGTGCTGCCGTTCGCACACGGCCTGGGCATCGACGAAGAGGACGGCCTCCGTGTGTCGCTGCGCGGCGCGGTCCGCGAGAGCGTCGTCGCGCCGCCGCACGGCGCCGACGTGCTGCGGGTCGCCGTGGCCGCCGTACCGCTGATGTCGAACTTCACGGACGTGGACGCGCTCGCCGCCGAACCGGGCGTCGTGGTGCGGTTCGTGGACCGGCCCGAGGAACTGGCCGACGCCGACCTCGTCGTGCTGCCCGGCACCCGCGGTACCGTCCGCGCGCTCCAGTGGCTGCGCGAGCGCGGCATCGCGGACGCGGTACGGCGGCGGGCCGCGGAAGGCCGCCCGGTGCTCGGCATCTGCGGCGGCTTCCAGATGCTCGGCGAACGCATCGAGGACGAGGTCGAGTCGAAGGCCGGGACGGTGGACGGGCTGGGCCTGCTGCCCGTACGCGTACGCTTCGCGGCGGACAAGACCCTGGCCCGGCCGTCCGGCGAGGCGCTGGGCGAGCCGGTCGAGGGGTACGAGATCCACCACGGCGTGGCCGAGGTCACCGGCGGGGAGCCCTTCCTGGAGGGCTGCCGCTCCGGGGCGGTCTGGGGCACCCACTGGCACGGCTCGCTGGAGAGCGACGGCTTCCGGCGGGCGTTCCTGCGGCGGGTGGCCGCCGACGCGGGCCGCGCGTTCGTCCCCGCGCCGGACACCAGCTTCGCCGCCCTGCGCGAGGAACAGCTCGACCGGCTCGGCGATCTGATCGAGGAGCACGCGGACACGGAGGCGCTGCTGCGGCTGATCGAGGACGGGGTGCCGCCGGGGCTGCCGTTCGTGCCGCCGGGGGCGCCGCCGATACCGCCGCCGCCCCGCACCCCGGCCGCGCCCGGCGCGGCCTCCCCCACGCCCGCACACCGCACGTCCCTCGAAGGGGGTACTCCTTAATGGCATCGGTCCCTTACCCGTTCACCGCGGTCGTCGGCATGTCCGACATGCGGCTGAGCCTGCTGCTCAACGCCATCTCGCCGGCCATCGGCGGGGTGCTCGTCCGCGGCGAGAAGGGCACCGCGAAGTCGACCATCGTGCGGGGCCTGACCGCGCTGATGCCGGACGTCCCGGTCGTGACCGGCTGCCGCTTCTCCTGCGACCCCGCCGCGCCGGACCCGGCGTGCCCGGACGGCCCGCACGAGGCGGCCGGCGCCGAGGAGCGCCCGGCCCGCATGGTCGAACTGCCCGTCGGCGCCTCCGAGGACCGGCTCGTGGGCGCGCTGGACATCGAGCGGGCCCTGTCGGAGGGCGTGAAGGCGTTCGAGCCGGGCCTGCTGGCGGACGCGCACCGCGGCATCCTGTACGTGGACGAGGTCAACCTCCTCCACGACCACCTCGTGGACCTGCTGCTGGACGCCGCCGCCATGGGCGCCTCGTACGTGGAGCGCGAAGGCGTCTCCGTACGGCACGCCGCGCGCTTCCTTCTCGTCGGCACCATGAACCCCGAAGAGGGCGAACTGCGGCCGCAGTTGCTGGACCGCTTCGGGCTGACGGTGGAGGTCGCCGCGTCCCGCGAGCCGGACCAGCGGGTCGAGGTCGTACGGCGCCGCCTGGCCTACGACGCGGACCCTGCGGGCTTCGCAGCGCGCTGGGCCGCCGAGGAGGGCGAGCTGCGGGAGCGGATCGCCGCCGCGCGGGCGCTGCTGCCCGGCGTGGTCCTCGGGGACGCGGTGCTGCGGCAGATCGCCGCGGTGTGTGCCGCGTTCGAGGTGGACGGTATGCGCGCGGACATCGTGATGGCGCGTACCGCCAGCGCGCTGGCCGCCTGGGCGGGCCGTACGGAGGTCCGCGAGGAGGACGTACGGCAGGCCGCCCTGCTGGCGCTCCCCCACCGGCGCCGCCGCAACCCCTTCGACGCTCCCGGCCTGGACGAGGACAAACTCGACCAGACACTGGAGGAGTTCGCCGCGGACGAGGACGACGACCCGGAACCCGACCCGGACCCGGACGGCGGCCCGGACGACGGCCCCGACGGCCCGGGCGGCGGGCATCCCCCGCAGGACGGCGACGGCGGCACGGACGGCCCGCAGGGAGAAGACGCCCAGGCACCGCACGACCAGCCGCAGCTTCCCGAGCAGTCGCAGGCCCCGGAGGCGGACCCGGCGCCCGCTGACCCGAAGGCGCAGTCCGAGAACGCGGAGGAGAACGCTCCGGGCGAGGGCGGCGAGAAGGCCGCCGTCGGCGCGGGCGAACCGTTCCGCACCCGGCGGCTGGACGTGCCGGGGCTCGGCGAAGGCGCGGACGGCCGCCGTTCGCGGGCCCGTACGGCACACGGCCGCACCACCGGCGCCCGCCGCCCGCAGGGCACCCTGACCAAGCTGCACCTGGCCGCGACCGTGCAGGCCGCGGCCCCGCACCAGGTCGCGCGCGGGCGAAGCGGCCCGGGGCTGGTCGTCCGCCGGGACGACCTGCGCGAGGCGGTGCGCGAGGGCCGCGAGGGCAACCTCGTGCTGTTCGTCGTGGACGCGTCCGGTTCGATGGCGGCGCGCAAGCGGATGAGCGCGGTCAAGGGCGCGGTGCTGTCGCTGCTCCTCGACGCCTACCAGCGGCGCGACAAGATCGGCATGATCACCTTCCGCGGCTCGGCGGCCGAACTGGCGCTGCCGCCCACCTCGTCGGTCGAGGCGGGCGCCGCCCGGCTGGAGACACTGCCCACCGGCGGCCGCACCCCGCTCTCCGCGGGCCTGCTCAAGGCCCACGAAGTGCTGCGCGTGGAACGGCTGCGGGACGCCTCACGCCGGCCGCTGCTGGTGGTCGTCACCGACGGCCGGTCCACCGGCGGCCCCGAGCCCCTGGTGCGCACCTCCCGCGCGGCACGGCTGCTGGGCGCCGAGGGCGTCGCCTCGGTGGTCGTGGACTGCGAGGCGGGTCCGGTGCGGCTGGGCCTGGCGGGCGAGCTGGCCCGGGACCTCCAGGGCACCGCCGTCACCCTCGACGAACTGCGCGCGGACAGCGTCTCCGCGCTCGTCCGCGACGTCCGCGGACAAGGCAGCCACCACACCACTCGAAGGGCCGCGTAATGCCTCAGGGACAGCCGTCCGTCGTCCCCGACGACGGACTCACCACACGCCAGCGCCGCAACCGCCCGCTGGTCCTCGTCCACACCGGCCCCGGCAAGGGCAAGTCCACCGCCGCCTTCGGGCTCGCGCTGCGGGCCTGGAACCAGGGCTGGCCGGTCGGGGTGTTCCAGTTCGTGAAATCGGCGAAGTGGAAGGTGGGTGAGGAGCGCGCGCTGCGGGTACTCGGCGGCACCGGCGAGGGCGGCACGGTCGCCTGGCACAAGATGGGCGAGGGCTGGTCGTGGGTCCAGCGCGACTCCCAGTTCAGCAACGAGGAGGCGGCCCGCGAGGGCTGGGAGCAGGTCAAGCGGGACCTGGCCGCCGAGACGTACAAGCTGTACGTCCTCGACGAGTTCGCCTACCCGATGCACTGGGGATGGGTGGACCCCGCCGAGGTCGTCTCCGTCCTGCGCGACCGCCCGGGCACCCAGCACGTCGTCATCACCGGCCGCAACGCGCCGCAGGAACTGTGCGACTTCGCGGATCTGGTGACCGAGATGACCAAGGTCAAGCACCCGATGGACGCGGGCCAGAAGGGCCAGCGCGGCATCGAGTGGTGACGGCACCACCGGGCACGACGGCAACGAGAACAGCAGGACCAGGAGCAGCCAGACCGTGAGCACGATCCCCCGGCTCGTCATCGCCGCGCCCGCCTCGGGCAGCGGCAAGACGACCGTCGCCACCGGCCTGATGGCGGCCTTCACCGAGGCCGGGCTCACGGTCTCCGCGCACAAGGTGGGTCCGGACTACATCGACCCGGGCTACCACGCCCTGGCCACCGGCCGCCCGGGCCGCAACCTGGACGCGTACCTGTGCGGCCCCGACCAGGTGGCGCCGCTGTTCCTGCACGGATCGGCCGGCGCCGACCTGGCGGTGGTCGAAGGCGTGATGGGGCTGTACGACGGCGCCTCCGGGCTCGGCGAACTGGCCTCCACCGCACAGGTCGCCAAACTGCTGCGGGCACCGGTCGTACTGGTCGTGGACGCCTCGGCACAGTCGAGGTCGGTGGCGGCGCTGGTGCACGGCTTCGCGTCCTGGGACCCGGAAGTACGGCTGGCCGGGGTCATCCTGAACAAGGTCGGCTCGGACCGGCACGAGGAACTGCTGCGCGCGGCGCTCGACGAGGCGGGCGTGCCGGTGCTGGGCGCGCTGCGCCGGGTCCCGCAGGTACGGACGCCGTCGCGGCACCTGGGGCTGATCCCGGTCGCCGAACGGCAGGCCGAGGCGGTGGAATCCGTACGGACACAGGCCGCCCAGGTACGGGAGGGCTGCGACCTCAAGGCACTGCTGGCGCTGGCGCACAGCGCCCCCGAACTGCCCGGCACGGCCTGGGACCCGGCGCTCGCCGTCGCGCGAAGCACTCCGCAGGGTAAGGAACCGGTCCCCGGCAAGCCCGTGATCGCCGTCGCGGGCGGCGCCGCGTTCACCTTCTCCTACGCCGAGCACCCCGAACTGCTGGCGGCCGCCGGAGCCGAGGTGGCCGTCTTCGACCCGCTGCACGACGAGCGGCTGCCCGCCGGGACGCAGGCGCTGGTGATCGGCGGCGGCTTCCCCGAGATGTACGCCGCCGAACTGTCGGCCAACGAGCCGCTGCGCCGGGCCGTGGTGGACCTGGCGGCCTCCGGCGCGCCGGTCGTCGCCGAGTGCGCCGGGCTGCTGTACCTGTCCCGGTCCCTCGACGGCAAGCCGATGTGCGGCGTCCTGCCCGCCGACGCGCGGATGTCGGAGCGGCTCACACTGGGCTACCGGGAGGCGGTGGCGCTGACCGACAACGCCCTTGCCGTGGCAGGCACACGGGTGCGCGGCCACGAGTTCCACCGTACGGTGCTGGAACCGGGCGCGGGCACGTCCCCCGCCTGGGGCATGACCCACCCCGCGCGCCGGGTGGAGGGCCACGTCCAGGACGGGGTGCACGCCTCGTACCTGCACGTCCACTGGGCGGCCGAGCCGTCACTGGCCCGCCGCCTGGCCGCGGGCGCCGCTGCCCGCCCGCCGCTGGAGGCCCACCGTGGCTGACGCCGTACTGGACCACCTGGTCCTCGCCACACCCGATCTGGAGGGCACCGCCGCCGAGGTCGCCGCGCTGACCGGCGTCCGGCCGGTGCCGGGCGGCGGCCACCCGGGCCGCGGCACCCGCAACGCCCTGCTGGGCCTGGGCGACGGCGCCTACCTGGAGATCATCGGCCCGGACCCCGCACAGCCCGCACCCGAGGCGCCGCGCTGGTTCGGCATCGACGCGCTGCACGGCCCCCGGCTGGCCCACTGGGCGGTCCGGGTGCACGGCATCGCCGGGCACGTCGCGCGGGCCCGCGCGCTGGGGTACGACCCGGGCGAGCCGGTGGCGATGTCCCGCCGCACCCCGGACGGCGGCACCCTCTCCTGGACGCTCACGCCCCCGCGGACCGGCGGCGGGCTGGTGCCGTTCCTGCTGGACTGGGGCGACACGCCGCACCCCGCCGCCGCGCCGGGACTCCCGGTCGTACCGCTGCGCTCGTTCTCCGGCACGCACCCCGACCCGTCCACGATCCACGCCGAGCTGGCCGCCCTGGGCGCCACGCTCACCGTCGGGAGAGGCGACGAGCCGGGGCTGACCGCCGTACTGGAAGGCCGCAACGGCCCGGTCTCCGTCGGTGTGGGAGCCGGAACGCCGTGACCGCCGTACCCGGTGCCGTGCACACCCGGCGCACCGGTTCAGCCCGCGAGGCCGACCACCAGCCAGATGAATCCCACGCCCGCCACCGTGCACAGCAGGGTGGACAGCGCGGGATGGTCGTGGTGTGCCTCCGGGAGAATGTCGGAGGTCGCCAGATAGAGCAGAACGCCGCCGAAGAAACCCAGGTAAATCCCGAGCCATTCCTCCGGAAGGGTGAACAGCAGCGTCGACGCCGCGCCGGCCAGCGGGGCGAGCGCGTCCGCGCCGAGCATGGTCAGCGCCCGGTTGCGGGCGTTCCCGTACAGGCTGGTGATCGTGTATGTGTTGAAGCCGTCCGCGAAGTCGTGGGCAATCACGGCGATCGCCACCGCCACCGCCATCTCCCGGCCCACCTGGTACGCCAGGCCGATGGCAAAGCCGTCCATGAAGCTGTGCACCACCATCGCGGCCGCGGCCGTCAGACCGACCTGCGGCACCCGCTCCTCCGGATCCATGCCGTGCGCCGCCTTGCGGACCGCCAGCAGCCGTTCCACCGCGTGCGCGGTCAGGAAACCCAGGACGAAGCAGAGCAGCGCGGCCGGAACACCGTGAACCTCCCCACCCGCCGCCTCCAGCGCCTCGGGCAGCAGGTCGAGACCGACCACGCCCAGCATCAGGCCCCCGGCCAGCCCCAGCACCAGGTGCCGGCGGTCGGTGACCCGATGGGCGACCCAGCCGCCGGCCAGGGTCATCAGGAACGCGCCCAGCGCGATGACCACCGGCACGGTCTCACCCCTTCCCCGGGGTTCCGGCACCCCTCACTCCTGCTTACTGACCGGCCGGACATCCCGCATGTCCAGGGCCCGGGACGGGCCCGGTGAGCGCGGCACCCGTCGTCGTCGGCGTCGGTGCCCGCCGGGGCGTCCCGGCCACCGAGGTACTGGCGCTGGTCATGGACTGTCTCACAGCCGCGGGCCTGGCCCCGGACACGGTCACCGCCCTCGCCACCGTGGACACCAAGGCGGCGGAGCCGGGGCTGACCGAGACGGCCGACCGGCTCGGCGTGCCGCTGCTGACATACCCGGCCGCCGTACTGGCCGCCGTGCCCGTACCCCACCCGTCCGCGGCACCACTGGCCGCCACCGGCACACCGAGCGTCGCGGAAGCCGCCGCGCTGGCGGGCGCCGGCGGCCTCCGTACGGACGGCGTCCCCGATACGGGTGACGGCGCGGCCGACCTCCTCGTCGGCAAACGCACATCCGCGCCCGCGGCCCGGGCCACCTGCGCCGTGGCCCGCGCCCGCGCCTCGCCCCCCCGCTGCACCAAGGAGACCTCGTGACCACCCCGCCGCCCGCCGCTCCCGGCGGCATACCCGGCCCCCACCCGCACGAACCCGACCTGCGCCACCACGGGGACGCCGAAGTGCGCGGCGCGCACGCCGGACTGACCGACCTCGCGGTCAATGTGCGCGCCGGTACACCGCCCGCCTGGCTCAAGGCCCGCATCGCGGCCTCACTGGACGGGCTCGCCGCGTACCCGGACGGCGGCCCGGCGCGCCGGGCGGTGGCGGCACGGCACGGACTCCCGCCGGAGCGGGTGCTGCTGACGGCGGGTGCGGCGGAGGCGTTCGTACTGATCGCCCGTGCCGTACGGGCCCGTCGGCCGCTCGTCGTGCACCCGCAGTTCACCGAGCCGGAGGCGGCACTGCGCGACGCCGGGCACGAAGTGGAGCGGGTACTCCTCACCGAGCGGAACGGCTTCCGGCTGACCCCGGACGCGGTCCCCGAGGAAGCCGACCTGGTCGTCATCGGCAACCCGACCAACCCCACCTCCGTCCTCCACCCCGCCGAGGAGATCGCCCGGCTGGCGCGGCCCGGCCGCACCTTGGTCGTGGACGAGGCGTTCATGGACGCGGTCCCCGGCGAGCACGCGTCACTGGCCTCCCGTACGGACGTACCGGGCCTGGTGGTACTGCGCAGCCTGACCAAGACGTGGGGACTGGCGGGCCTGCGGATCGGGTACGTCCTGGCCGCCCCGGAAACCATCGCGGACCTGGAGCAGGCCCAGCCGCTGTGGCCGGTCTCGGCACCCGCGCTGGCCGCGGCCGAAGCGTGCTGCGAACCCGCGGCGCTGGCGGAGGCGGCGGACGCGGCCCGGCAGATCGCGGCGGACCGGGACCACCTGCTGGCCCGGCTGGCGCAGGTGAACGGACCGGACGGCCAACGGGTCCGCGCCGTGACACCGGCCGAAGGCCCGTTCCTCCTCATCCGGCTGCCGGACGCGGCAGCCGTCCGCACCCGGCTGCGCACGCTGGGCTTCGCGGCCCGGCGCGGCGACACGTTTCCGGGGCTGGGCCCGGAGTGGCTGCGGCTGGCGGTACGGGACCGGTCCACGATGGACCGGTTCACGGAGGCCCTGGAGAAGGCCCTGACGGGCTGATCCGTACCCGGCTCCCGTCCACCATCCGAAACCCGTTGTCCCGTACACGCAGCCCGGCGCTAAGGTGCCGCCGTGCCGACCGAACAGCTGAGCCAGCGCCCCGCACCCGCCGGTGACCTGCCCGCCTCCGACCGGGCGGCGCGGCGGGCCGTGACCGTCTTCCCCCTGCTGGTGATCGCGGCCGGCGTGGCCGGGCTGCTGTGGCCCGCGCCGTTCACGGGCTGGGCGCCCGCGGTGCCGTGGCTGCTCGGCGTGGTGATGTTCTCGATGGGGCTGACGCTGACGCCACCGGACTTCGCGACGGTCGCCAAGCGCCCCTGGGCCGTGGGCCTGGGCCTGGTCGCCCACTACGTGATCATGCCGGGGCTGGGCTGGCTGATCGCGACCCTACTGCACCTGCCGCCGCAGCTCGCGGCCGGAGTCATCCTGGTCGGCTGCGCGCCCAGCGGCACCGCCTCCAACGTCGTGACCTACCTGGCCCGCGGCGACGTCGCACTGTCCGTCTCGGTCGCCACGGTCTCCACCGTCCTCGCACCCCTGATCACGCCACCACTGACGCTGCTGCTCGCCGGGCAGTTCCTGGACGTGGACGCCGGGGTGATGGTGACCGACATCCTCAAGACGGTGCTGCTGCCGGTGCTCGGCGGGCTGGTGGTCCGGCTCGTCGCGGGCCACTGGGTGGACCGGGCGCTGCGCGCACTGCCGTGGCTGTCCGCCGTGACGATCGCGGCGATCGTGCTCGTCGTGGTGTCCGGCAGCGCCGCGCGCATCAAGGACGCCGCGGCCCTGGTCGTCCTCGCCGTCGTCCTGCACAACGGGCTGGGCCTGGCCCTCGGTTACGCGGCGGGCCGGCTGGCCCGGTTGGGCAAACCGGCCGGACGGGCCATGGCCTTCGAAGTCGGCATGCAGAACTCCGGCCTCGCCGCATCCCTGGCCACCGCCCACTTCAGCCCGGCAGCGGCGCTCCCGGCAGCCGTCTTCTCCGTGTGGCACAACATCTCGGGCGCGGTGGTGGCCGCGTGGATGGCACGGGGCGCGCGCCGCGAACGCTGACGATGCCCCGTTCCGGGGCACGCGGCCGGTGGGGGCAGGCGTCCCCACCCACGCACGCGGCAGCCTGACACGTACGGGAGGGTGCGGGACCGGAGGACGAAGTCTGGAGGGCACGGGCCCGCACCCCCGCCGTACCGGGGAGTTTCGACGGCCGGTAGCAGACCAGCCGCCGTGGCCGACTTACTGCCCGTACCGGGCGGCGCTCCCCGTTCCCGGGCACGGGACCGGCCCTCCAGACTCCGTCCTACGGCCCGCCCCCTCCCGCCGTAGGTCGACCGACGGCCGGTGGGGGCAGGCGCCCCCCACCCACATACGTGGCAGCCTGACACGTACGGGAGGGTGCGGGACCGGAGGACGAAGTCCGCAGGGCCCGGGCCCGCGCCCCCGCCGTACCGGTGAGTTTCGACGGCCGGCGGCAGACCAGCCGCCGTGGCCGACTTGCTGCCCGTACCGGGCGGCGCTCCCCGTTCCCGGGTACGGGTCCGGTCCTCCAGACTCCGTCCTACGGCCCGCCCCCTCCCGCCGTAGGGCGACCGACGGCCGGTGGGGGCAGGCGCCCCCCACCCACGCACGCGGCAGCCGAGTACGTACGGGAGGGTCCGGGACCGGAGGACGAAGTCCGCAGGGCCCGGGCCCGCGCCGAACGGGGGTCGCGCCGCCACGGGCGGAAACCGGCTTCAGCCGACGATCCGCCCCCGCAGCACCACCCGCCGCGGCGCCGCCAGCACCCGTACGTCCGTGCGCGGGTCCCCCTCGTAGACGACGAGGTCCGCCGGGGCGCCCTCTTCCAGGCCCGGCCGGCCCAGCCACTTCCGGGCGCCCCATGTCGTCGCCGCGAGTGCGTCCACCGCGGGGATGCCGGCCTTGGTCAGCTCGGCGACCTCCTGCGCGATCAGGCCGTGTGCGAGTGAGCCGCCCGCGTCGGTACCGGCGAAGATGGGCACCCCGGCGTCGTACGCCGCGCGTACGGTGTCGTAGCGGCGCTCGTGCAGGCTGCGCATGTGGCTCGCCCAGGCGGGGAACTTCTTCTCACCACCGGCCGCCAGCGTCGGGAAGGTCGCGATGTTCACGAGGGTGGGGACGATCGCGACGCCGCGCTCGGCGAAGAGCGGGATGGTCTCCTCGGTGAGGCCGGTGGCGTGTTCGATGCAGTCGATGCCCGCTTCGACCAGTGGGGCGAGGGTTTCCTCGGCGAAGCAGTGGGCCGTGACCCGGGCCCCGAGGCGGTGTGCTTCGGCGATGGCCGCCTCGACGGCGCCGCGCGGCCAGCAGGCTCCCAGGTCGCCGGTCTCGCGGTCGATCCAGTCGCCGACCAGCTTGACCCAGCCGTCGCCGCGCCGGGCCTCCCGCGCGACGTAGGCGACCAGGTCCTCGGGCTCGATCTCGTGGGCGTAGTTGCGGATGTAGCGGCGGGTTCGGGCGATGTGCCGGCCGGCTCTGATGATCCGCGGCAGGTCTTCGCGGTCGTCGATCCAGCGGGTGTCGGACGGTGAGCCTGCGTCCCTGAGGAGGAGTGTGCCTGCCTCGCGCTCGGTCAGTGCCTGCTTCTCGCTGGTGGTCTCGTCGACCGGCCCGTGGGCGTCGAGTCCGACGTGGCAGTGGGCGTCGACCAGGCCGGGCAGTGCCCAGCCCTGAACGGTCGTCACCTCCCGTGCGGCTGTCGGCCGTTCGTAGGTGACCCGGCCGTCGACGACCCAGAGTTCGTCGCGCACGTCGTCCGGCCCGGTCAGGATCCTGCCTTTGATGTGCAGCACCACGCTCTCGCTCATGGCCGCACTGTATGACGTGCGGTATGCGGTGCGGCACGGGGGCGGGGGAGGCGGCCGATGCCGGGTGGGGCGGGGGTGTTTGCCCGCCTTGGGCACTCGCCGCGGGCCGGCCGCATGCCGGTCCTGCATCTCTGCGGCTTGCTGCGGTGACGTCTCTGCGGCCTCATGCGGCGATCCGCTCCCAGAAACATCGTGGACGCCCGGGCTTTTCTTGCGGTACACCTTTTACCGGCGAATTCCCAATTCTCCAGTGCGCAGCTTCCCGTATTCTTCTGCCCGCTTTTTCGCAGCTCAAACGCCAAGATTTCGCTAGCGTCGGAGCAGGTAATTCCGTCGGGTCACCAGGACGTTACGGAGCTGTGACCGACCCCACACCCTGTCCGCTTCACCCCGTATTTTCCGGGCAAACCCGTACATCGCGCAGTGGTTTCGCGCGCTCGTGCGCCCCCGCGCGATAACACAGGAACCCGTCCGTACGTAACCCCTCCTCGCGATGCATTTTCCTTTTTCCCTGGGTAAATTGAATTCGCATGACCGCCGCACAAGCAGACCATGCAGGTGCCCGAAGCGATATCAGAGAAATGCCGGAGGGTTTCAAGCTCGACACACCACGAGTGGAGGACGGAGCCGCGATCTGGCGCATCGCCCGCGACTCCCGGACGCTCGACCTCAACTCCTCCTACAGCTACCTGCTGTGGTGTCGCGACTTCGCCGCCACCTCCGCCGTCGCCCGCGACGGCGAGGGCGAGCCGGCCGCCTTCATCACCGGCTACCTCCGCCCCGAGTTCCCGGACACGCTCTTCGTCTGGCAGGTCGCCGTCGACGCGGCGCACCGCGGCCGCGGACTGGCCGCCGCCCTCCTGGACGGCCTGGTCGCGCGAGCCGCGGCGGAACTCGGCGTGTGTCGCATCGAGACCACGATCACCCCGGACAACGCGGCGTCCAACCGGCTGTTCGCGTCGTTCGCGGAGCGCCACGGCGCGCCCCTGACGCGCGAAGTCCTTCTCGACGCCGGGCTCTTCCCCGAACAGGGGCACGACCCGGAGGTGCTCCACCGCATCGGGCCGCTCGGTCCCCCTGCCGGGCACCGGCCCTGACCGGCCCCTTCGCAGCCCCCGCAGACTTCTCCCCGCTCACGCCACTCATCTCCCAGGAGCATGTTGTGACCATCACCCAGCCCGACCTGAGCGTCTTCGAGACCGTGGAGTCCGAGGTGCGCAGCTACTGCCGTGGTTGGCCTACGATCTTCGACCGCGCCCAGGGCAGCCACATGTACGACGAGGACGGGCACACCTACCTCGACTTCTTCGCCGGCGCCGGGTCGCTCAACTACGGGCACAACAACCCCGTACTCAAACGCGCCCTGCTCGACTACATCGAGCGGGACGGCGTCACCCACGGCCTGGACATGTCCACCACGGCCAAGCGCGCGTTCCTGGAGACCTTCCAGAACACCATCCTGCGCCCGCGCGATCTGCCCTACAAGGTCATGTTCCCCGGCCCGACGGGTGCCAACGCCGTGGAGGCCGCGCTCAAGCTGGCGCGCAAGGTCAAGGGGCGCGAGTCGATCGTCTCGTTCACCAACGCCTTCCACGGCATGTCGCTGGGCGCCCTCGCGGTGACCGGCAACGCCTTCAAGCGCGCCGGTGCCGGCATCCCGCTCGTGCACGGCACCCCCATGCCGTTCGACCACTATCTCGACGGCACCTACCCGGACTTCCTCTGGTTCGAGCGCCTGCTGGAGGACAGCGGCTCGGGCCTGAACACCCCGGCCGCCGTGATCGTCGAGACGGTGCAGGGCGAGGGCGGCATCAACGTGGCCCGCGCCGAGTGGCTGCGCGCGCTGTCCGACCTGTGCAAGCGCCGCGACATGCTGCTGATCGTCGACGACATCCAGATGGGCTGCGGCCGTACCGGCGCGTTCTTCTCCTTCGAGGAGGCGGGCATCGTGCCGGACATCGTCACCGTCTCGAAGTCCATCAGCGGTTACGGCCTGCCGCTCGCGCTCACCCTGTTCAAGCCGGAGCTGGACGTGTGGGAGCCGGGCGAGCACAACGGCACCTTCCGCGGCAACAATCCGGCCTTCGTCACCGCTGCCGCCGCCCTGGACACGTACTGGGCCGACGGGCAGATGGAGAAGCAGACGCTGGCCCGCGGCGAGATCATCGAGTCGCACCTGCGCGCCATCGTCGAGGAGCACCCCGACGTCATCGCCGAGTACCGCGGCCGCGGCATGGTCTGGGGCCTGGAGTGCTCCGACAAGCCGCTCGCCAACAAGATCGCCAAGCGCGCCTTCGAGCTGGGTCTGCTCATCGAGACCTCCGGCCCGGAGAGTGAGGTCGTCAAGCTGCTGCCGGCGCTGACGACCACCCCCGAGGAGCTGGACGAGGGTCTGCGCATCCTCGCCCGCGCGGTCCGCGACTGCGCCTGAGAGCACCGCGGAACCGCACACTCCTTGTCCGCACCACAGAAAGGTACGAGAACACCGTGATCGTCCGATCCTTCAAGGACATCGAAGGCACCGACCGCCACGTCAAGGCCAAGTCGGGCACCTGGGAGAGCAAGCGCATCATCCTCGCCAAGGAGCGCGTCGGCTTCTCGCTGCACGAGACCACGCTGTACGCGGGCACCGAGACGTCGATGTGGTACGCCAACCACGTCGAGGCCGTGCTGTGCGTGGAGGGCGAGGCCGAGCTCACCAATGACGAGACCGGTGAGAAGCACACCATCACCCCGGGCACGATGTACCTGCTCGACGGGCATGAGAAGCACACCATGCGGATCAAGGAGGACTTCCGCTGCGTGTGTGTCTTCAACCCGCCGGTGACGGGCCGCGAGGACCACGACGAGAACGGCGTGTACCCGCTGCTCACCGAGCCCGAGCCGGAGCCGTCGGCCTAGTACGGCCGGCATCCGGCGCGGTCCCCTGCCCCGTCCGGCAGCTGAGGAAGGCGCGAGAAGGAAAGCACGTACGAGAGGAGAGGAAGGCAACACCATGACCACCGCACCCGAGCGCACCGCCGACCTGTACCCGACCCGGGGGACCACCGAGGTGATGACCCCGCGGCAGGACCCGGTGGTGTGGTCGCAGCCCGGCACGGAGGGACCTTTCCGGCCGGCCGAGCTGAGCGACTTCGAACGCGACGGTTTCTTCGCCATGGAGGAACTCCTGACGGCGGATGAAGTCGCGGTGTACCGCGCCGAACTGGACCGGCTGGTCAACGACCCGGAGATGCGGGCGGATGACCGCTCCATCGTCGAGCCGCGGTCCCAGGAGATCAGGTCCGTCTTCGAGGTGCACAAGATCAGCGAGGTGTTCGCCAGGCTGGTCGCCGACCCGCGCGTGGTGGGACGCGCCCGGCAGATCCTCGGCTCGGACGTGTACGTCCACCAGTCCAGGATCAACGTCAAGCCGGGCTTCGGTGCCTCCGGGTTCTACTGGCACTCCGACTTCGAGACCTGGCACGCCGAGGACGGCCTGCCGAACATGCGGACCGTGTCGGTCTCGATCGCGCTGACGGAGAACCACGACACCAACGGCGGCCTGATGATCATGCCGGGTTCGCACCGGCACTTCCTCGGGTGCGCCGGTGAGACGCCGCGGGACAACTACAAGAAGTCGCTGCAGATGCAGGACGCGGGCACGCCCTCGGACGAGGCGCTGACCAAGCTGGCCGACGCGCACGGCATCAAGCTGTTCACCGGCAAGGCCGGTTCGGCCACCTGGTTCGACTGCAACTGCATGCACGGTTCCGGCGACAACATCACGCCGTACCCGCGCAGCAACGTCTTCATCGTGTTCAACAGCGTGGAGAACACCGCGGTGGAGCCCTTCGCGGCGCCGGTCCGGCGCCCGGAGTACATCGGTGCGCGTGACTTCACTCCCGTGAAGTAACACCTCTGCCGTATGGTGCCGACGGGGCACCACGGCACAGGCTCTTACAGCCAGGCCAACGACGTGGCCGTCTCCAGCAGCCGCTGCGAGGCGGCCGCGTCGCCTGCCTGGCCTCGCGCGATCTCCTCCGGGTCCTGCCGCCCGCCGATGAGCAGGAGGAACTCGGTGGCTTCCAGGACGAGTTCGGCGGCGATCGGTTCGGCGTCCGAGCCGAGCACCCAGTCGCCGCCCGCCTCGCCCTCCACCGACAGCAGCACCGGCCGCGCCTCCGGGCCCAGCGCGAGGTCGAGGATGCGTACCGCCAGCCCCAGGAAGCGTTGCAGGTGCACCGGCAGCGGCGGCGGTACGGTGCGGCCCAGCGCCCGCCCGATGTCGCGGGTGTGCACCCACGTCTCGAACGCGCGGATCACGTAGTGGTCGGCGACCGGCAGCCGCAGGCCCATCAGCGTCGTGGCCGTGGCGGCCAGCTGCTCGTCGCCCGCCTCGGGCAGCGCGAGCAGTCCGTGTGCCTGGGTCCGCCACGCCTCCCGCGTCTCGGCGGGCGGCCGCGTGTGTTCGTACGCGACCACCTCGTGCGTACGGGCCGCCCAGCGCAGCTCCCAGGGGGCGCCCGCCCCGGCCGCCCGACCCGCTGACAGCGCGCCCGGGTCCGTACCGGCCCGCGGCCCGAAGCCCTCTTCCGGCCGGGCCCCGGGCAGCGGTCCCAGGCCGGTGCCCGCCTCCGTCACCGGCGCCAGCCCCAGCCGCTCGGCCAGCACTTCGTCGGCCGCGACCAGGTGGGCGACGGTGCCCTGGACGTCCCAGTCGTGGACGACGGGGGTGCCCCAGCGGGCGGGCGCCCGGTCCAGTTCCCGCAGCAGCGCGTCCAGGCTGGCCACCGCCCCCGCGTACGGAGCGGCGTGCGCGGCCAGGGGCACCTGGCCGGGTCGCGCGGCGCGGGCCGCGGCCATCAGCCGCCCGCGCGCCAGGCCCGTGTTCGCCTTGCGCCCGGCTCCGCGGCCCGTGCCGCCGGGCGCCGGCTCGTCCAGCAGCCGTACGGTCTCCCGCAGCCGCCGCGCCTCGGCCGCGCAGGGCGCGCAGTCGCGCAGGTGGCCGCGGACCCGCGCGTCGTCGCCCGGCATGTCCGCGCCAAGCGCCCAGGCCGCGAGCAGCGCGCTGACTTCCTTGTGCACAGCGGACGGGCCGTCCGCGCCGCCGGGCTCACCGAGGCCGTCCGGCCCGTCCTGGCCTTCCGGGTCCTGCGGCCCGCCGCTCCCGCCCGGGTCCCCCGGACCACCCGTGCCACCCGGACCACCCGTGCCACCCCGGCCGTTCCTGCCTCCCGCACCCATCGCGCGCCCCTTTCCGCTGTTCCACCGCCCGGCATGCCCGCGCGCACACCTGTCGTCTCCCTTGCTGCCCGTGGTCACCGCCCGGCATTCAGCACTCGTCCCGTGCCTCGTCGGCCGGGCTGCCCGGACCGGCCGCCGGACCGGCGAGCCGGTCGGCCAGACCGCCCAGGGCGTTCCGCAGCCGTACGGTGGCCGCCGCCTCCGGGATGCCCAGCTCCACCGCGACCTGCCGGTACGTACGCCCGGCGAAGCACGCCAGGTGCAGTGCCTCCCGTTCCGGCAGGGGCAGCTCGGTGAGCGCGGTGTGCAGCGCCACCCGCGCCTCCTCGACGGGCTCGCGCCCCGCCTCCGGCTCCGTACCGCCCGCCCCGCGCTCCGTCTCCGCCTCCCTCGACCGGGCCACCGCGCCGTGGTGCCCGCGGATGCTCAGCCACGCGCGCAGCGAGCCGTGGCCGGGCTCGAAGGCGTACGGGCACGTCCACAGGTCGATGAAGACGCGGTGCGTCACCTCGTCGGCGACCGCCGTACTGCCGGTCACCCGGCGGGCCACCGTCCTGACCAGCGCGCTGTAGGCGTCGTACGCCTCACCCAGCGCGGATTCGTCGCCGTACACCAGCCGCCGGTGCAGCTCCCGGTCGCGCGGCGGGTACCTGGTTGTCCCGTCCACCGGCACCACCTCGTGAGTGTGTGGTCACATTCCTAGCCTTTCGGCCTCCTCCGCGATAGCCGTCCGCCCGGCCGAATTGCGCGGCGCCCGGCGGGTGCCGCACGATCCGGAGGGCGCCGGAGGGGCGCGGGGACGAAGAGGACCGAGGAGCGTACATGAGTGCCGACCGGCTGCCCGGTGTCGTACTGACCGACCACTTCCTGGACGTGCCGCTGGACCACGCCGTGCCGGACGGCGAGCGGCTGACGGCCTACGGGCGCGAGGCCGTGGCGCCCGGCCGGGAGCACGAGGAACTGCCCTGGCTGGTCTACCTCCAGGGCGGCCCCGGCTGCGCGTCACCGCGCCCGCTGGGCCGGGACTCCTGGCTGGTGCGCGCGCTGGACCACTACCGGGTGCTGCTGCTGGACCAGCGGGGCACCGGCCGTTCCGCCCCGGCCAACCGGCAGACCCTCGCGCTGCGCGGCGGCCCGCGCGAACAGGCCGCGTACCTGGCGCATTTCCGCGCCGACGCGATCGTGCGGGACGCCGAGCTGTTCCGCCGCGAGCTGGCGGGTCCCGGTGAGCGGTGGAGCGTCCTGGGGCAGAGCTTCGGCGGCTTCTGCGCCACGACCTACCTCTCGTACGCGCCCGAGGGCCTGCGCGAAGTCATGATCACGGGCGGTCTGCCGGGGCTCCGCGCCACCGCGGAGGACGTCTACCGGGCCGCGTACCCGAGGGTGGCCCGCAAGAACGCCGCGCACTACGCGCGTTATCCGCAGGACATCGAGCGCGTCCGCCGGATCGCCGCGCACCTGCGGGAACACCCGGTGCGGCTGCCCGGCGGCGGGCACCTGACGGCGGAGGCGTTCCAGGCGCTGGGCATCCTGCTGGGCACCGGCACCGGCTCGTACGTCCTGCACTACCTGGTCGAGGACGCGTGGGTGACCGGCCCCGCCGGACCCGAACTGGCGGATTCCTTTCTCCAGGCCGTACAGGGACACCTCTCCTACGCCGCTACCCCGCTGTACGCCGTCCTGCACGAAGCGATCTACGCCCAGCGGTCGGTGGCGTCCAAGGGCACCGGCTGGGCCGCCCGGCACGTCCGCGCCGAATTCCCCGAGTTCGACGTGGACACGGCGCTGGAGGGCGGGCGGCCGGTCCACTTCACCGGCGAGATGGTCTACCCGTGGCTCTTCGACACCGACCCGTCGCTGCGCCCCCTCAAGGAGACCGCGCAGGCCCTGGCCGAACGCGCCGACTGGCCCGATCTGTACGACGCCGACCGCCTCGCGGCCAACGAGGTCCCGGCCGCGGCCGCCGTGTACGCCGACGACATGTACGTCGACGCCGCCCACTCCCTTCAGACCGCGGAGGAGATCCGCGGTCTGCGGACCTGGGTGACCAACGAGTGGGAGCACGACGGACTGCGGGTCAGCGACGGCGCGGTGCTGGAGCGCCTGGTCCGGATGGTGCGCGGGGAGGTCTGAGGCGGGGGTGGCGGGGCAAAAGCCTCCGCCCCGGAGCCGTGGACCGTGCCGCCGTCCCTACTTCCGCCCCTCCCCCACCACCTCCAGCACCCGGTCCACGTCGTCCGACGAGTTGTACAGGTGGAAGGCGGCCCGGAGGTTGCCCGCGCGCACGGAGGCCCGTACGCCCGCCGCCTCCAGCCGGTCCGCCGCGTCCGCGAGACCCGGTACGGACACGATCGCCGAGCCGGGGGCGGACAGCGGGGTGTGGCCGAGCGCCGTGATCCCTTCGCGGTACCGGTCGGCGAGCGCGGCGTCGTGCGCGTAGATGGTCTCCACACCGATCTCGTTCAGCAGGGCGAGGGACTGCGCGGCGGCGACGTACGAGTAGTGGGCGTGCGGCTCGTCGTAACGGCGCGCGCCCGCCGCGAGTTCCCGGATCGGCCCGTAGTTGGACGCCATCGGGTCCGCGCCCGCCACCCACCCGGCGTGCAGCGCCTCCAGCGCGTCGTCCCCGCACACCAGGAAGGAGGCACCGCGCGGGCACAGCAGCCACTTGAACGCCCCGCACACCACATAGTCGAAGTCACCACCCCGCAGCGGCAGCCAGCCGGCGGCCTGCGTGACGTCCACGAGGGTGCGCGCTCCGTGGGCGCCGGCGGCGGCCCGTACCGCCGCCATGTCGGCGATCCGCCCGTCCAGGGCCTGGACCGCGCTGAACGCGACGAGTGCCGTGCCCGGCCGGACGGCGTCGGCCAGCTCCGCGAGCGGCGCGGTACGGAGCTTGAGCCCGGGCCGGGCGGCGAACGGGTTGACCAGCGAACTGAACTCCCCCTCGGGAACCAGCACTTCGGCCCCGTTCGGGAGCGACCCGGCGATCAGCGCGGCGTGCACCGCGACCGCGCCGCCGATCGCGACCCGCTCCGGCGGTACGCGCGTCAGTCGGGCGAAGGCGGCCCGGGAGGCGTCCGCCGGTCCGAAGTAGTCCTGGCCCATGGTCCCGTAGGAGACGGACTCCTCGACGGCCGCGCGCAGGGCGGCGGCCGAACGGGCCGGGAGCAGGCCGCTGGACGCGGTGTTCACGTACGTCGTCAGGGGCGCGAATTCGTCCCCGCCGAGTGGCTCAATTCGCTGCATGTCCCCACTGTGGCCGCCCGGCCGCCCGCCGTCCATCGCGAATTCCTTTGGAGCGGCGCCAAGCGGCTCTTATTCCCGCAGCTCAGCGCCTTGCCGCGGTGCGGGTCCCGGTCGAAGTCAGTGCCCCGTGCCGGGCCGGCACACGTCCCCCTCGCACCCCGGCGCGTCCGCCGTGTCCCCGTCACCGTCCGGTACGGCCGTCTCCCCTGCGCCCCACGCCTGCTCCAGCGCCTGCCGGAACACCTCGGCGGGCTGGCCGCCGGAGATGCCGTACCGCCGGTCGATGACGAAGAACGGCACGCTCCGCGCCCCCAGTTCCGCCGCCTCCCGCTCGTCGGCCCGCACCGCTTGCGCGTACGCGGTCCCGTCCGCCAGCACCCGGCGCACTTCCTCCTCGTCCAGCCCCGCGGCCACCGCGATCCCGGTCAGCGTGTCCGCGTCCCCCAGCGGCCGCGCCTCCGCGAAGTTGGCCCGGTACAGCGCGGCGAGCAGCGCGTCCTGCACGCCCCGCTCCTTGGCCAGGTGCAGCAGCCGGTGCAGGTCGAAGGTGTTCCCGTGGATCCGGTCGGACCGGTACCCGAGCCCCTCTTCCGCCGCCGCCTCGGCCACCCGTGCCTCCATGGCCTCGGCCTGCTCCCGCGACACCCCGTACTTCCGGGCGAGCATCTCCAGCACCGGCACGTCCCCCGCCGGCGCCGCCTCCGGGTCCAGCTCGAAGGACCGGTGGACGATCTCCACCTCGTCCCGGTGCGCGAACCCGGCCAGCCCCTTCTCGAAGCGGGCCTTGCCGATGTAGCACCAGGGGCAGGCGATGTCCGCCCAGATCTCGACGCGCATGTCAGGTGTTTCCTCAGATGATCGGTACGAAAGGGGACAGTGGCGGACAACCTTCCGGGGGTGGCGGCTATTCCCCGGCGCGGTGGCGCACGCGCGTGTGCGGCGTCACAGGGTGGTACGGCCGCCGGGGCGTGGCGGCGCCCCGCCACCCCGTTGCGGGGACGGCGGGGCGCGTGGGCCGGTCGGCCGAGGTCAGACGGCGGTCCGCCGGGCGAACTGGATCAACCCGGCGAAGGCGTCACCGGTGAACGTCAGGTGGGGACCCTCCGGGGACTTGCTGTCCCGGATCAGGAACTCCCCGGTGGCCGCCGCGTGCTCCGGCGCCCACTCTATGCACTGGCCGCCTTCGCCGCCGCTGTAACTGCTCTTGACCCACTGCGTAGCGCGTACAGGGCCTGGGGTGACGCTCATCTGGTGTATTCCTCCGCAATGCTCCGGAAGAGAGCCATGGATTCGTCGGGTGATGACGCAGCAGCACGAAGGCGTTCGTACGCTGCCCGTGCGCTGCCTACCGCTGTCACCGAATCGGATACGTGACCCTGTTCCCTGGTCTCCGAGTACAGGACGGTTGCCCCCTCGTCTGGCGTAAGCAGCGTAAAGGGTGAGGAGGACGCGGGGGCACCCGCCTTGAAGCGCAGGACCTGCAACGTGATGTGTGGGCTCGACGCGGCTTCCGTAAGGTGGCGCATCTGCGCTGCCATGACAGCGCGGTTCCCGACGACTGTGCGGAGTGCCGCCTCATGCAAGATCACCCACAGCAGTGGCGGTGACTCGCGTTCCATCACATCCCGACGGCGCAAGCGCGCGTCCACGAGCGTCCTGATCTGTTCGTGGGTGGCACGCGGATGAACGGCCCGGAACGTACCTTCGGCGTACTCCGGGGTCTGCAATATGCCCATGAGCAACGAGGTGCAGAAGTCCTCGATCTGCACCGCTGCCGATTCGAGGTCGAGGTACGGCGCGAACCAGTCAGGGACACCACGCTTGCTGAGCGTGGCGCGTAGGCGGGCGTACACGCCCGGCGTGCCCGCTACACGGTCCATGGCATCGGCGAACGGTGCTGACGCCAGTACGGCCCCGCTCTCGGCCTTGCTCGCCTGGGCCTGTTTGTAATGCAGTTGGTCGGCAAACCCCTGCTGCGAGAGCCCCAGTGCTTCCCGAAGTGCTTTGACCTCATCCCCGAAGTACTTGGCGGCATTCGAGGACCGGTCCCCGAGCTTCGCCGACTCGCTCACGCGTTCAACCCCCAGTTATTCCAGTCGCGTTGGAATGGCTCCGAGAGTGTTGATCCTACGCCCAGCGCGGCAGTCTGTAAGCAGACAGTCACGCACCGGATGAACGGCTCGCCGCATGCGACCGATCCGCCGCCGGTTCGACACGATCACTTCCAGAAACGGTGACCACAAGTGACCAGCCCCGGCCGGGAACACTTCTCCCGCCTCATGCGCTCGCACGGACACGGCGGCGTGCTCCATATGCGTACCGGTGAAGGCAGTGACGCCGCCTTCGACACCCCACCACGTGAAGGCAAGTCCATGACAAACCCCGCGCCCACGCCCGTGGAAATCCAGATCACCGGTATCCGGAAGCACGTCGCCGTATGCGTCACCGAAACCGGCGGCAAAGCATGCGGCATCCGCTCCAGCGCCTGGGACGCCCCCACGCAGTTGAACAATTGGATTCGTGCGCACGCGGACGAGACCGGACACACGAAGTACCTGAAGCACACGGAAGAGCCCATCAGCACCTTCTCGAAATGCGGTCGCTGAATCGCTGAATCACCAAACCCCCGGCTCCTTCCTCGCGCCACCGGCCCCCGGATGCGGCAGGCAGCCGAAATGAGCGGCCACCCGCCGCTTCCGCGGTAACGTCCGCTCATGGAGATGCGGCAGGAAGCGCGGGGGTTCTGGGAGCGTGCCGGGGCCGCCAAGACGTTCACCCACCCGCTGGATACGGGGTTGCTGGACGCGTATGTGCCACGTGACGTGCCGGTGCTGGACTACGGATGCGGGTACGGGCGGCTGACCGCCGAGCTGGTGGCGTCCGGGTACCCGGACGTGCGCGGGGTGGACGTGTCGCGGGCACTGGTGGAGCGGGGCGGCCGGGAGCATCCGGAAGTCCGGATCGAGCACTGCCCGGGGCTGCCGCTGCCGTTCGAGGACGGGAGTTTCGGGGCCGCGCTGCTGTTCGCCGTCCTGACGAGTGTGCCCGATTCCGGGGCGCAGCGGGAGATCGTCGCGGAGCTGGCCCGGCTGGTGCGGCCGGGCGGGGTGCTGTACGTCAGCGACATGCCGTTGCAGCGCGACCGGCGGAACGTGGCGCGGTACGAGGAGTACGCGGACCGGTACGGGACGTACGGGGTGTTCGGGACGCCCGACGGCGGCGTGTTCCGGCACCACGAGCCGGACCGGCTGCGCGGGCTGGTCCGGGCGCACGGCTTCACGCTGGAGGCCGAGCGCACGGACACGGTCGCGACGCTGGACGGTCACACCGCCGAGCGGCTGCAGATCATCGGGCGGCGGCAGGGCTGAGCGGCAGCACGAGGTCGAGGTGGGTGGCGTCCGGGACGGGCCGGCGGGCCGCGTCCGGCAGCCAGCCGTGCCGGGTGTAGAAAGCGCGGGCGCGCTGGTTGTGCCAGTACACCTCCAGGCAGGCGGTGGTGACGCCCGCCCCCCGCCAGGCCGCGACGCAGGCGCGGTGCAGCTCGCTGCCGATGCCCTCGCGCCAGCGGTCGGGGTCCACGTGGAGCTGGAAGAGCTTGACGGTGTCCTCGGGTGCGCCGTCCTCGCGCCGGTACGAGGCGACGCCGACGACCGCGCCGTCCCGTTCGGCGCACAGCACGGTGGCGTCCGGGCGGGCGATCGCCTGCCCCCAGCCTGCGCGCCAGCGCTCGCGCTCGGCCGGGTCGTCCAGCTGCGCGTCGGGGACCCGGCCGCGGTAGTACGTCGCGCGGGCGCGGGTGTGCAGGTCCACCACGACGTCGAGGTCGGCGGCCGTGGCGTCACGGACGACGGTGGCGGCGGGGGTGGATGCGGCAGGGGTTGTCGCGGGCGCGTCCGGGGCGTGGGTCATGTGCGCGTACATCACCTTTCGGCCCGGCCGTCGACGCGGCGGGGCAGTTTCAGCGGATTGTCCTCGCGCAGTTCCGGCGGGAGCAGCGCGGGCGGGGTGTCCTGGTAGGCGACCGGCCGCAGCCAGCGTTCGATCGCCGTGCCGCCGACGGAGGTGGCGGTGGAGGTGGTGGCCGGGTAGGGGCCGCCGTGGTGCTGGGCGGGGGCCACGGCGACGCCGGTCGGCCAGCCGTTGACGAGCACCCGGCCGGCCAGCGGGGTGAGCGCGGCCAGCAGTCGCGCGCCGCGCCCCGTACCGTCCCCGCCGTCCTCGCCCGCGCATTCCGCGGCGCTGAGCTGGAGCGTCGCGGTGAGGTTGCCGGGCAGACGGGCCAGTACGGCGCCGATCTCGGCGTCGTCGGTGTAGCGCGCGAGAACGGTGACCGGCCCGAAGCACTCCTCCAGGAGCAGGTCGTGGCTGCCGCCGTCCGCGGCGAGCCGGGCTGCGGGCACGGTGAGGAAGCCCGCGCTGACGGTGTGCTTGCCGCCCGCGCCGGGTGTCACGGGTGCCTGCACGTCCGGCAGGGCGGCACGTTCCCGTACGCCGTCGAGGAAGGCGTCGCGCATGCGGTGGTCCAGGAGCACCCCGGCCTCGGTGTCGCTGACGGCCTCCGTGAGGGAGTGTTCCAGGCGGTCGCCGGCCGGGCCGTGCGGCGCGAGGACCAGGCCGGGCTTGACGCAGAACTGGCCGGTGCCGAGGGTCATCGAGCCGGCCAGGCCGGTGCCGATCCGCTCGGCGCGCTCCTCGGCGGCGGCCTCGGTGACCACGACCGGGTTGAGGCTGCCGAGTTCGCCGTGGAAGGGGATCGGGTGCGGGCGGGCGGCGGCCGCGTCGTACAGGGCGCGTCCGCCGCGTACCGATCCGGTGAAGCCGGCGGCGGCGACGAGCGGGTGCCGGACCAGCTCGACTCCTGCTTCGAAGCCGTGCACCAGGCCGATCACGTCTGCGGGCAGGCCGGTTTCGGCCGCGGCGCGGCGCAGCAGGGCGGCGCTCAGTTCGGAGGTGGCCGGGTGGTCGGGGTGGGCCTTGACGACGACCGGGCAGCCGGCGGCGAGCGCGCTGGCGGTGTCGCCGCCGGGCACGGAGAAGGCGAGCGGGAAGTTGCTGGCGGCGTAGACGGCGACGACGCCGAGCGGGATCTTGTAGCGGCGCAGGTCGGGGCGGGGCGGGGTGAGGGCGGGGTCGGCGTGGTCGATCAGTACGTCGAGGAAGGCGCCTTCCTCGACGACGTCGGCGAACGCGCGCAACTGGTACGTCGTACGGGCGAGTTCGCCGGTGAGACGGCCGGAGCCGAGTGCGGTCTCCGCGTCGGCGGCCTCGACGATCCGCTCGCCGGCCCCGTCCAGCAGGTCGGCGGCGCGGCGCAGCAGGGCGGCCCGGACGCCGCGGTCGGCGAGCGCGTCCCTGGCGTCGTGCGCGGCCCGTACGGCGGCGTCGACCTCGGCCGCTGTGGCCTCCACCGCAACCTGTTCGCGCCGCTTCCCGGTACGGGGATCGGCACTGAAGACTGGTGCTGCTGCCACCGCGCATTCCTCCCAGCGAACTCTTGTCGCGCCCGGGACGCCGTTCGGTATGCTGAACGCCGTCCCAGGTGGTGAATGTGACGTCCGCTGGGACTCTATGGCTGTCCGAACTGAGGGGTCAAGGCCGATGGCCGCTGCCGAGACCACCGGAGCGCAGGTCAAGTCCGCTGTGCGCACGGTGGAGTTGCTGGAGTACTTCGCGGGCCGCCCCGGGATGCACAGCCTCGCCTCCGTCCAGGAGGCCGTCGGCTACCCGAAGTCCAGCCTCTACATGCTGCTGCGCACCCTCGTCGACCTGGGCTGGGTGGAGACCGATGCCACCGGCACCCGGTACGGCATCGGCGTCCGCGCCCTGCTGGTCGGCACCTCCTACATCGACGGCGACGAGGTGGTGGCCGCCGCCCGCCCCACCCTGGACCGGCTCGCCGACGACACCACCGAGACCATCCACCTGGCCCGGCTGGACGGCACCAACGTCGTCTACCTCGCCACCCGTCAGTCCCAGCACTACCTGCGCCCGTTCACCCGCGTCGGCCGCCGGCTGCCCGCCCACTCCACGTCCCTGGGCAAGGCGCTGCTCGCCACGTACACCGACGACCAGGTACGGGCGCTCCTCCCGGAGCGGCTCGACGCCCTCACCGAGCACACCATCACCGACCGCGAGCAGCTCATCGGCGAACTGCGCCTGGTGCGCGAACAGGGGTACGCCGTCGACCGTGAGGAGAACACGCTCGGCCTGCGCTGCTTCGGCGTCGCGGTCCCGTACCGCACGCCGGCGCGGGACGCGGTCAGCTGCTCGGTGCCGGTGGCCCGGCTGACCCCGGGGCACGAGCAGCTGATCAAGGACGCGCTGTTCGACGCGCGGGACCGGCTGACCCTGGCCACGCGGCGGCTCTGAGGCGGACGCGGGCGAGGGCCCTCCCCCGCGCGGCGGAGGGAGATCGTCGCCAGGGCCGAGGCCCGGGGAGCGCCGGGCCGGAAGTCTGGTGGCATGAACTCCTCACCGCCAGGGAGGCGCCCCGCCGGCGCCGTGCGCACCGCCCGCTCCCTTCTGCGCACGGTCACCCTCCTGGCGTGCGTCCCGTACCTCTCCCTCAAGATCGCCTGGCTCGCGGGCAGCCGCGTCGGTATCCCCGCGGGCAACGCCCTGCGCCGGGACGGCGACAACCTGATGACGCTGAACGCCCTGACGGTCCTGATGGACGCGGCCGTGATCGTGCTGGCGTTCCTGCTGACCCGCCCCTGGGGGCGCCGGGTGCCGTCCTGGCTGCCGGCCCTGCCCATGTGGTGCGCCACCGGCCTGCTCGCCCCGATCGTCGTGGTCTTTCCCGTGCAGACGCTGTGCTCGCTGGTACGCGGGGACGCCGCGGGCAGTGCGGGCGCGGACGGGCTCCTGGCGCCGTGGGTGTGGGACCTGGTCCACGGCGGGTTCATCGTGCAGGCCCTGGCGCTGGGTGCTCTGTTCCTGCTGTACGCGCGGGAGCGCTGGGGCCACCTGTGGCGCGGCCGGACCGGCGCGCTGCCGGTCACTCCGACGCTGCCCACCCCGCTGATGAGCCTGACTTACGCTGTACAGATGATCGTCGGGATGCTCGTCGCCGTCACCGGCGCCCACTTCTTCGCCGAACGGGGCGGTGCGAGGGCGACGGCCCGCACGGTCCCGGGGACGGCGGACACGGCTGCCGTCACCGCCCCCACGGGAGCCGCGCGATGCGGGTGACCCTCCGCCGCTGGGTGCACCTCATCCTCGGCGGCGCCCTGCTGATGCCGTTCTTCCTCCTGATGACGGTCCTCATCCCGCTGTTCATCCGCGACGTGAACCCGTTCACCGACTTCCCGTGGCAGTTCTTCGCGTTCGGCACCGCGCTGCCGCTCGCCGCCCTCGGCGCGCTGCTCTTCCCCGTGCTGCGCACGCTGGAGTCGACCGCGGCGCGGTCGCTGTGCGGCCTGCCCGCGGACGTGGCGGCCGGACTGGCCGAGGAGCCCGCCGACTCGTGGGCGGCCCGGCGACGTACGGCCCTGTGGTTCGTGGCGCACCTGGCCGCCGGCGGCATCGTCAGCGGCATGACCCTGGCCGCGCCGCCCGCCGCCGTGATGCTGATCCTCCTGCCGGTCACGGACCCGCTGCGGCACGAGGAGATGGGCTGGCCCGCGCTGGCGGGCGGCTTCCTCGGCCCGCTCCTCGGCATCGCGCTGCTCGCCCTGGTGGCGGGCACGTCCTGGGCGGCCGGCACGCTGCTGGCCCGCTGGGCGCCCACGCTGCTGGGCCGTACGCCTGCCGACCGGCTGGCCGCCGCCGAACGGCGGGCCGCCGACCTCGCCTCCCGCAACCGGCTCGCCCGCGAACTGCACGACTCCGTGGGGCACGCGCTCAGCGCGGTCACCCTCCAGGCGGGCGCGGCCCGCCGGGTGCTGGACCGCGACCCGGAGTTCGCGCGGCAGGCGCTGCTCGCCATCGAGGAGACCACCCGCGACGCGGTCGCCGAACTCGACACCGTACTGGGCCTGCTGCGGGAGGACGGGGACGGCCGGACCGGCGCGCCCGCACCCGCGCTGGACGCCCTGGACGGGCTGCTGGACCGCACCCGCGCCGCCGGGCTGCGGATCGACGCGGACGTGGACGACGGGTGCGGGCACCTGCCACCACTGGTCTCGCGGGAGGCGTACCGCATCGTGCAGGAAGGTCTCAGCAACGCTCTGCGGCACGCCGGTGCCGTACCGGTCCGGGTGCGGATCGCCCTGGACGCGGGCGAGCTGAGGATCACGGTGGAGAATCCGATGGGGGACACGATGGGGAGCACGATGGAGAACGCAGCGGGGAGTGCCATGGGGGATGCGGTGAGAGGAGCCGTGACGAGCGGTCAGACGGACACGCGAAG
Organism: Streptomyces sp. NPDC030165; assembly: GCF_055573595.1. NCBI lineage: Bacteria > Bacillati > Actinomycetota > Actinomycetes > Kitasatosporales > Streptomycetaceae > Streptomyces > Streptomyces sp. NPDC030165. The sequence continues at coordinate 92,494 of NZ_JBVIBD010000010.1, forward strand.
GGATACGGCGGACACGGCCGCGACCGCACCCCGTTCCGGCGGCGGCCGCGGCCTGCGCGGCATCGCCGAACGCGCCCGCCTGCTGGGCGGCGAGGCCCGGGCTGCGGGCCAGGACGGCGTGTGGCGGCTGACCGTACGGCTTCCGCTGGGGACGTCCCGGTGAGCGGCCCGGACGAGGGGCGCACGGACGCCCGTACGGATGCCACCGACGCCGCCCCGTTGCGCATCGTCCTCGCCGACGACGAGCGGATGGTGCGTACGGCGCTGCGCGCGATCCTCGGCGCCGAGCCGGACATGGAGGTCGTCGGCGAGGCGGCCACCGGCGCCGAGGCGGTGCCGCTGATCCGTGAACTGCGCCCGGACATCGTGCTGATGGACGTCCGGATGCCGGAGATCGACGGCATCCGCGCGACCGAACAGGTGCTGGCGGGCATGGCGGAGCCGCCGCGCGTCATCGTGGTGACGACCTTCGAGAACGACGCGTACGTGTACGACGCGCTGCGCGCCGGCGCCAGCGGCTTCCTGCTGAAGCGGGCCGGGGTGGAGGACCTGGTGCAGGCGGTGCGGATGGTGGCGCGCAGCGACTCACTGCTGTTCCCGGCGGCGGTGCGGGAGCTGGCCGCCCGGTACGCGGGGGCGCGGGCCGCGCGCGAGACGGCGCGGGCTCTGCGGGCGCGCCTGTCCGACCGTGAGGCGGACGTGCTGCGGCTGATGACCAAGGGCCTGACGAACGCGGAGATCGCGTACCGGCTGGCGGTGGGCCCGGCGACGGTCAAGACGCATGTCGCGGGGGTGCTGGCCAAGCTGGGCGTACGGGACCGGACCCAGGCGGTGATCGCGGCGTACGAGAGCGGGTTCGTCCGGCCGGGGTGAGGCGCGGGAGGAGCCCGGGGGACCGGACCCGGGAGGCGCCCACGCCCCTGCGGCCACCCTCCGTGACGCCCGATTACGCAGCGCCACTACCACATTCCGCGGGAAATATCCGTCACCCGTTCATCGCAATCCGCAACGTCACCGAACGTCACCACCACCCCGCCCCTGACCTGCCACAACGTACCCGATCATGCGCGACACGCCGACGGGGCACGGGAGTTCTGACATCGCGTCAACAGGCTCCCGGCGCGCCCGGCCGCTTACCTCGATTGCAGGAGGCGCGGAACTCCCCAACTTCCTTTGCGGTGCAGTGGTGTGCCGCGGTCCGTGCCTCGTGGAGGTTCGTCACATGCGTTCCACTCGCGTTCTCACCGGGGCCGCACTGTCCGTCGCCGCCCTCGGCCTGTCCACCTCCGCGGCGTTCGCCGCCGGCAGCCTCGAGGTGACACCCAACCCCGTCCAGGCCGGCAAGACGGTCAACCTCAACAGCAGCGCCTGCGGCAAGGACGGCTCGGCCACCGTAGACGCCAGCACGCTGGGCGCCGGCAAGGTCACGCTGTCCTCGAAGGGCCAGACGCACACCGAAAACGTGCAGGGCTCCCTGCGGGTGCCGGCCGGCACGAAGCCGGGCAACTACGGCATCGGCGGCAAGTGCTCCAACGGCACGGAGATCTCCGCGACGGTACGGGTCACCTCCCGCGGCACCCCGCACGGCCCGACCAGGACCGGCATCGGCACCACCAGTGAGAACTCCAACACCACGGAGATCGTCGCGGGTGCGGGCGTACTGCTGGCGGCCGCCGCCGGTGGCGTATGGATGGTGCGCCGCCGTCGCGCGGACGACTCGGCCTGACCCTTCCGCGCCCGGAAGAGCCGGCCGGCGCCGGCACCGCCCGATCCGCCGGCACCGCCCGGCCCGCCGGACCGCGTCCCCGCCTCCCGGACACGCCTGCCGTACCCGGGAGGCCGGGGGCCGCACCCCGGGCCCGGCCGTCACCGCAACTCCTCACCCGCGGACCGCGGTTCGCCGGTCCGCAGAAGCCCCGGAGGCACGACAGCCATGGGACACACCCGCCGCCGCCACGGCGACCAAGGCCTCATAGCCCTGCTCACCGCCGGCGCGATGTGCACCGGCATCTGGCTGATCGGTCACGGCGCCCGAGCCCAGGCCCCGCCTCCGCAGCCCTCCGCCGACCAGGGGTTCGCCGCCGGGGCGCGCAACCCCCGCCCGTCCGCGACCCCCACCCCGCCGCCCCCGCCGATGCCGGCCTCCCGGCCCCTGCGGGTCCGCATCCCCTCCGTCGGCGTGGACGCGCCGCTGATGCGCCTCGGCCTCGACGACAGCGGCAGCCTGGCGACCCCGCCGCAGGAGGACAAGAACCTGGCCGGCTGGTACGAGGACGGCAACACCCCGGGCACCACCGGCACATCGCTGGTGGCGGGCCACGTCGACAACCGCTCCGGCCCCGCGGTCTTCTACAATCTCGGCTCCCTGAAGAAGAACCACAAGGTGGAGATCGTCCGCTCGGACGGCCGGACCGCGGTCTTCTCCGTCGACGCCGTCGAGGTCTACGACGGCGGCAACTTCCCGGACAAGAAGGTCTACGACCCGGCCTCCCGCCCCGAACTACGGCTGATCACCTGCGGCGGCGGCTTCAACAAGGCCCGGCAGGAGTACCTGGGCAACGTGGTGGTCTTCGCCCACCTGACCGGGACGAAGCGCGAGCCGGCCCCGCGCCCGAGTGACGGCTGAAGCACCCGGCGAAAAGCCTTCGCGCGCGTCCCCCGCGCCTCACCCGGGAATGCGGTTGCCCCGCCCGTTGAGCGCCATCCGGTTCCAGGTGTGCCGCCGGCCGCGGACCGCCACGGAGTAGGCGTAGAGCAGTTCCGGATCGCACATGCCCGGCAGGAAGGCGTCCCCGAAGTGGTGCGCGTCCACCCCGATCTCCTTGGCGGTCAGGGCCAGCCGGGGCACGATGTCGGCGTGGGCGCCCTCCTGGCTCGTACCGATCGCGCCCATCACCACCGCACCCGCGTCCTGGACGGCGGCGACCGCCTCGGCGGCCCGCTCCTTGGTGAGGCCGGGCATGGTGCCGGGCAGCGGCAGCACGATGCCGTCGGCGCCCGCGTCCACCAGCGCGGTCAGCCGCCCGGCGGTGATCCGCTCGGGGTGGCCGGCGTGGTGCATCTTGCCGGACCACAGCGCCACGTCGTCGCCGAGGCCGCGGCGCAGTTCGTCGGTGACGCGGGCCAGCCCGTCGAAACTGCCGCCGGTGCCGGGGTTGGCGGTCAGACAGAGCAGCGCGGCGCCCATGTCGACCAGGCGGCGGGCCTGCTCAGGACCGGCCCGGCGGATCTCCGGCACGTCACCCGGTTCGAGGTTGACGCCGATCGGGCGGCCCACGTACGAGGCGAGGTCGGCGAAGCTGGTGAACGTACCCAGGCCGGGCAGCCGCAGACACTCCCCGTCCCAGGCCCGCTCGATGAGGTTGAGGATGACGATGTCCGCGCCGAAGGCGGAGACCAGCTCGATGTTGTGCACGCCCGCCCGGCCTTCGGGGTGCGGGGAGAGCGCCGCGCGCTCGGCGAAGACCTCGGCGATCATCGTGCGGCCCTCGGCGGCGGCGACCGCCGCGGTCAGCTCCCGGCCCCGCAGCGATGCCAGTTCCTCCCGGTCGAGGTCGAGGATGCGCTGTGTCATGACGTTCCTTCCAGGGTCTTCTCGTGGTGGTGCCCGCGGTGCGCACAGGGTGCGAGCGGCGGCGGACACGTTGACGTCTCAGGCGCGCGGCCCGGCCGTACGGCGAGGATCACGGCCGCGAACCGGAACGCGTTGTAGTAGATCACCGCGCGGTGCGCGCCGGTCGGAGGCGATGTGCGGCGGCCGTCACGAGCGTCGCGGTCACCGGACCGCCGAATGCGCCGTACGGTGCGCATGACCCGTGCGCACCGCCCTCACCGCACGGACCGCCCTCACCGCACGGCCGCCAGCCCCCGTCGTACGGCCGCCAGATCGCCGTCACCCGCGAGGCCCGCGTGGTACAGCCGCAGCTCGTCGGCGCCGAGGGCGGCTGCGTGCGTGGCGTCGGCGGCGAGGGTGCCGGGGCGGCCGCCCATGGCGGTGACGACGGTGAGGTTGGCGGCGACGACAGGGGCGGCCGCCGGGGCGCGTACGTCCGCGAACGGCGCCAGCGCGTCCGTACGGGCCGCGTCGTCGCCTGTGCACGGCACCACCACCCCGTCAGCGTGCGCCAGGACGTCCGCCGGGTCGACGCCCGCGTTCGCGCCGCAGCGGTGCGCGGCCGGATCGGCGTGCAGCAGCACGCGGAACCCGCCGTCCGCGACGGCCCGTACGGCCGCGACAACCTCCCGCTGGAGCGTGCGCGCGGCATCGTCGCGCCAGCACCGCACGAGCCCCGACAGTTCATCGCCCAGCAGTCCCCGGATCCCGCGCCACTCCCCCGCCCGGCCTCCATCCGCCTCGCCCTTCCCGCCGTCCGCACCCGTCCACACCGGCTCCAGCGCCCGTACGACCGCGCCGCGCACGTCCCGCGCCCGTGCCCCCAGCCCCGTATAGCCCGCCTCGCAGACCTCGCAGAAGCACAGCGACATCAGGTACTGGGCGGCGCCCGGGAGCGGCACGCCGCCCACCTTGTCGTGCGCGTGCAGATGCGCCAGCCCGTACCAGCCGCAGGACTCCAGCTCGGTGCCGCGCGTGCCGGGCCGTACCGCCGCCTCCGCGGCCAGGTCGCGCAGATAGGCGCGGACCTCGGGCCGGGCGATGCAGGGCGCCCACGGGTAACGGTCGCCGTAGGCGTTGCGTACGGCGATGGCGGGATGCTCGGTGCCCAGGCGCGTGTTGTGGGCCAGTACGGCCCAGCTGTGCACCTCCAGGCCCGCGTCCGCCAGCGCCCGTGCCGCCGCGCCGAAGGGGTCCGGGTCCGCCACCCAGTCCTGCGGGTACGGGCGCAGGGCGCGGCCCGCCCAGCGTTCGGTGTCCGGCGGGTACAGGACGGCCGCGTGCCGGGCGGTGACGACGCGGTGGCGGGGGTGACGCGGGGTCAGCGCACGGGTCGAGTGGTACGCGGCGGCCAGGGTGGCCTGCTGGACGCCGAGGTCCGCGACGCGCCGGGCGGCGGCCGGGTCGCCGACCACGTCCCACGGGTACAGGAACGCGGCAGCACGCATCACCGGCCGCCCGCCGGGGCGCCCGCCAGTGCCAGCCCCCGTTCGATCAGCGCGGCCAGCGCCTCGACGTGTTCCGGAGCCGGTTCGCTCAGCGGCGTCCGTACCGGGCCCACGTCCGTCCCGCGCAGCCGCACCCCCGCCTTGACCAGCGAGACCGCGTATCCCCTGCCCTGGTCGCGCAGCTCGACCAGCGGCCGGTAGAAGCCGTCCAGCAGCCGGATGACCACCTCGTCGTCGCCGCCGGTGAGGGCACGGTGGAAGGCGGTGGCGATCTCCGGGGCGAAGGCGAAGACGGCCGACGAGTACCGGCGGACGCCGAGCCCGCGGTAGGCGAGAGCGGTCAGCTCGGCGGTCGGCAGCCCGTTGAAGTACACGAACTCCGCCCCCTCCGCCTCGGTCCGCACCGCGCTGATGATCCGTTGCAGCAGACCGAGGTCACCGAGGCCGTCCTTGAGGCCGATGATGCCGGGGGTGCGCGCGAGGGCGACGACGGTGTCCGGGGTGAAGACGGCGTTGTCGCGCTGGTAGACGATGACGGGCAGCGCGGTGGCCGCGGCGAGGTCCGTGTAGTGCCGCAGCAGGCCCGCCTGGTCGGCGGCGACGAGGTACGGCGGCATGGCCAGCAGCCCGTCGGCGCCCGCCTCCTCGGCGAGCCGGGCGTAGCGCACGGCGAGCGCGGTGCCGTACCCGGCGCCGGCCAGCACCGGAACCCGTCCGGCCACTTCCTGCACGGCGGTGGCCACGCAGTCGCGGAACTCCTCCGGGGTCAGCGCGTGGAACTCGCCCGTGCCGCAGCAGGCGAAGACGGCGGCCGCGCCCGCGTCGACGCCCTTGCGTACGTGGGCACGGAAGGCGGCCGGGTCCACCAGGGCGCCGTCGGGGCCGTACGCCGTCACGGGGAAGAACAGCATTCCGTCGAGGCGTTCGGCGAGCGGCGGGGCTGAGGTCACGGGCTCTCCCTGGCATGCTCGTGCGGGACGTCCGCACGCCGCGCGCACATCACACGCACGTGGCTGTGACGCCACCCCGCGGTGCACGTGCACATCGCTGACCGATGTCCATACTCATGAACGCGTTCACGCTAGGGCAGCGCACCGGGGCCGGTCAAGGACCCAACACGCCCGCCGAGCCACCGGAACTCCCCTCCCCAGCACCGGATTTGACCGACCCACCCACTACCTTGACCCCGTCGGCACACCTTCCTACCGTGACCCCGATCGCCCACGACCGTCCACCCACCTGAACGCCATCCGCTGATGAGGCCGCCGGCCGAACGCCGTACACCGTGCCCCTGAGCCCGCCCGGAGGAGCCCCATGCCCGCACCCCGCACCGTCCTGCTCACCGGCGCCGCCGGCGGCCTCGGCACCCTGATGCGCGAGCTGCTGCCCCCGTACGGCTACCGGCTCCGGCTCCTGGACCAGCGGACCATCGACGACGCACCGGACGCCGTCACCGCCGACCTGGCCGACAAGGAAGCCCTCCGCGCGGCGGTACGCGGCGTCGACGCGATCGTCCACCTCGCCGGCATCTCCCTCGAAGCCCCCTTCGAGAAGATCCTGCGCGCCAACATCGAAGGCACCTACCACCTCTACGAGGCGGCGCGCGAGGAAGGCGTCCGCCGCGTCGTCTTCGCCTCCTCCAACCACGCCGTCGGCTTCACCCCGCGCCCCGCCGACGGCTCCGGCGCGATCCCGGTGGACACCCCGCGCCGCCCCGACACGTACTACGGGCTCTCCAAGGGCTTCGGCGAAGACCTCGCCTCCCTCTACTGGGACCTGCACGGCATCGAGACGGTCTCCGTCCGCATCGGCTCCTGCTTCCCGCGGCCCACCACCGTCCGGATGCTCTCGATCTGGCTGAGCCCGCCCGACTGCGCACGCCTGCTGCACGCCGCGCTCACCGCCGAAGGCATCGGCCACACCGTGGTCTACGGCTCCTCCGCCAACACCCGCCTGTGGTGGGACCTGACCACGGCCCGCTCACTCGGCTACGCGCCCCAGGACGACTCCGAGCAGTACGCCGCCGAACTGATCGCCGCGCACGGCGAACTCGACCCCGCCAACCCCGAACACGCACACCTGGGCGGCTCCTTCTGCGTGGCCCCGCCCATCTGGCCGTACTGAGAACCTGACCTGACCTGGCCTCTCCTCCCCCCTCCTCCCCTGACGTGTTTCATGCCACGTCAGGCCGGCGGCGCAACCCGCCCCCGTCTCCCCGCGTCCTTGCGTACGTATCAATCATTTGCGCAACCGCGCAGGAACGAGGAACGCACCATGGGTATCGTCAGCTGGCTCGTACTGGGACTGATCGCAGGCGTCGTCGCCAAGGTCCTGCTGCCCGGACGGGACCCGGGCGGACTCGTCGGCACCACCCTCATCGGCATCATCGGCTCCTTCATCGGCGGCTGGCTCTCCACGAAGTTCCTGGACAAGCCCATCCCGAAGGACTTCTACGACCCGTCGATGTGGGTGGCCGCCATCGCCGGCTCCCTGGTCCTCCTGATCGCCTACCGCCTGCTGTTCGGCAACAGCCGCGACCGCCGCTGACCCCTGACGGAGCCGGTGCCCCGTCCGGCCCTCGGTAATGGAACCGCAAAGGAAGGCCACTCGTTATCCCCGGCATGACCGCTATGACTCCTGGCTCGAACCTCCCGCTCACCGCCTCGCGGGTGGCGGTGGACGTCACCGCGCCCGTGCGGCTCGATGTGTCGGGCCTGCTGCTCACCGCCGACGGCAAGGTGCGTTCCGACGACGACTTCGTGTTCTACAACCAGCCGGCCGGCCCGGGCGTGACCCACTCGTCCGGCGCGGGCGGCGCGGGCGACACGATCACGGTGGACACCGCCGCGGTGCCCGCCGGCATCGAGAAGATCGTCGTGACCGCCAGCCTGGACGCCCCCGGCGCCACCTTCGCCGGCACCGAACCGACCGGCACGGTCCGCAACGCCGACGACGGCAGCGTCATCGCCTCCTTCACCCCGCCGCAGCTCGGCGCGGAGACCGCCCTCGTGGTCGTCGAGATCTACCGGCGCAACGGCGCCTGGAAGGTCCGCGCGGTCGGCCAGGGCTACGCGAACGGCCTGGCCGGCATCGCCACGGACTTCGGCGTCAGCGTCGAAGAACCGGCCGCGCCCGCCGCCCCGGCCCCGCAGGCACCCCCGGCACCTCCCGTTCCCCCGGCCCAGCCCGCCGCGCAGTGGGGCCCGCCCACCGGCGCCCCGGCGCCCATGGCCCCGCCCCCTGCCGCAGCCGCTCCTGCCCCCGCCCCCGCTCCCGGTGCGGGCAAGATCAACCTCGACAAGGGCCGGGTGAGCCTCCAGAAGAACCAGACCGTCTCCCTGGTCAAGGGCGGCAAGCCGCTCCTGTCCTCGGTCCGCATGGGCCTCGGCTGGGAGCCCGCCTACCGCGGCAAGGACATCGACCTGGACGCGTCCGTGATCGCCTACGGCCCGGACCGCAAGAAGGTCGACAACTGCTTCTTCGGCAAACTCCAGATCCTGGGCGGCGCCATCCAGCACTCCGGCGACAACCTCACCGGCGAGGGCGCAGGCGACGACGAGGCCATCACCGTCCACCTCGGCGGCATCCCCCCGCAGGTCACCGGCCTGGTCTTCACGGTCAACTCCTTCTCCGGCCAGAAGTTCTCCGACGTGGCCAAGGCGTACTGCCGTCTGCTCGACGCCCAGACCGGCGAAGAACTGGTCCGCTTCGACCTCACCCAGTCCGAACCGCGCACCGGCGTCATGATGGCCAAACTCATCCGCCAGTTCTCCGGCGAATGGGAAATGACCGCCCTGGGCGAATTCGTCGACTCCCGCACGGTCCGAGGCATGGTCAAGCCGGGGGGTGCGGCGCTCTGACCCACAGGGGCGGCGTGCTCCTCGGCCCGCCGCCCCTCCGCCGACGCCTCCGCTTGTCGTCACATCCCGCGCACAGCCCCACATCGGTTCCGCCCCCGCTGGCCGCATGCACGGTTCCGATGACGGTCACGTTCCGTACCGTGCCACAGTCCGCACACCCGGTCACCGTACGGCTCCCACCGCGATGACCGCCGCCCGCAAGGCCACCGCACTCTGACCAGCGCCCCGGCCTCCGGCCGCACCCGCCACCGCAGCCGCTCGTTACGCATCTCCAGGCCGGGTACGTACAGGGCAGCCCCCGATCCGGCATCGCCCCACAACGGCAACCGGACCCCACCGGCCGTCCCAACGGGCACCAGCCAGCACATGCCCGCCGGCCGCCGGTGATCCTCGATCACCGCCCCGGACCTGCCCCCCAGCCACCCCAGCGCCTTCTCCCCCACCGGCCGCCCCAGCCACACCACGTCGACTCCGAGTGCGGCCACGTCATGTACGACACGCAAACCGGCTCCGCGCGGGATCCAGTCGGGAAGGGGCGCTGAGGTATTTCTTTTCAGGGGAGTTGCCATACGTCCAAGGACACCGTGTGGTCCGTACATTGACGAGGCAAAGCCCGAGGCAACGTCACAGGACATGGGTGAGGACATTCGCGCCGTGACCGCTTCCCCACGCGCTTACTCTGGGTCGTGACGACACGCGGAGGCGCACATGCCAGGCCCACCGGGGAATATCTCGCTTGTCCGGACTCGCATCGAGGCGGGTCTGCACACTCAGGAAGACTTCGTGAATGCCTTCCAGGACATAGCCGTTGAGCTGGGAATCGACGCAACGGTGACAGTGCGCCAGGTGCGGCGGTGGGAGTCCCGGACGCCGGGCTGGCCCCACCCCGCCGCACGGACCGTACTCTCAGCTCTCTTCGGCCGCCCGCCCGAAGCCCTGGGTTTCCGCCGCCGCGTCCGCCCCCTGCCTCCTGCGAACAGCACGGCCGCCCGCCCAGGGGTCGAAGAAGAGCTGAGGCGGCGTACTTTCGTCTCCCGCTCTCTTGCCGTGGTCGGCTCGGCGGCGATTCCGACGACCGCGGACGATGTGCTGTCCTGCGTCGGCACCGATCCGCTGGACGGCCTCCGGGACGTGCTCACCAGCACGGTACGTACGCGGGAGCCGCGCAGTGTCGAGTCGCTGCGCCGGGCCACCGCCGTAGCCAAGCGACAGGTGCAGTCATGCGGCTACGAGCAGTTGGCCCGGCAGTTGCCCGCCCTCCTGGCCGCGTTCGAGTCTCCAGGGGGCAAAGGCGCCGAACGGCGCGCCACCGACCTGCTCGCCGTGCACGCGTATCACGTGGCGGCCACCCTGTTCCTCAAACGTGACGACGCGGCTTCAGCCTGGGTAGCGGCCGAAAAGGCCGCTTCGACAGCACGACGCACCGAGGAACCGGCCGCGCTCGCCTCGGCACACCGGATTCTGGCCCACGCCATCGCGGCGGCGGGCCATCGGAGGCAGGCTCTGCGCGTAGCGATCACCGGCGTCGACGAACTCCACGGCCAGGTGTCCAGGACGACACCCGACCACACCGCGCTCCTCGGCGCACTGCTGCTGCGGGGAGCGTGGGTTGCCGCGATGGGCGAGGACCGGGACGCGGCGGCGGAGTTGCTCGATGAAGCGGAGCGCGTCGCCGAGTCGCTCCATGAGGCGACGAACCGGCAGTGGACGGCGTTCGGTATCAACAACGTCGCCCTGCACCGGCTGTCCATCGCGCTGCGGCTCGGCGACGCCGGCCACGCGCTCCAAGCGGCCCGGTCCGCGATTCCGGCCCGGCTCGCCGTGGCCGAGCGGCAGGCCGCATACTGGTCGGACGTGGCCCTGGCGCTGCACGCCTGCGGCCGTACGGAGAAGGCGGTCCGGGCACTACTGGCTGCCGAACACGCCGCACCGGAAGAGGTACGGTCCCGTCCCGTGATGCGGAAGCTGATCGGCGAACTACTGCGGTGCGACCGCACCAGGCGCGCTCCCTCGCTCCGGACCCTGGCAGACCGAGCCGAGGTACCGACGTGAGCGAGCAGCGCGTGCTCCACGTCATCGTCTGCGCAGCCGGCCCCGCCTCCCGGGTCGTCCGGCTGGTCGAGGCAGCCGTTGCCGACGGGTGGGAGGTGTGCGTCATCGCCACGCCTGCTGCCGAGGCGGGTGGGTTCATCGACATCCCCGCCGTCGAGGCCGTCTCCGGGCGGCCCGTGCGCTGTGACTGGCGTCGGTCCGGCGAGCGGAAGCGCAACCCGCCGGCCGACGCCGTGATCGTGGCGCCCATGACGATGAATTCGGTGAACAAGTGGGCCGCGGGCATCGCCGACACCTACGCCCTCGGCCTGCTCACCGAGGCAGTGGGGCTCGGGCTGCCGGTGGTCGCGCTGCCGTTCTGGTCGACGGCCCTCGACGCTCATCCGGCCACCCGGCACTCGGTGCGGGTCCTGCGTGACCTGGGTGTGCACGTGCTGTACGGGCCGGGCGCGTGGGAACCGCACGCTCCGGGTACCGGCGGTGAGCAGTTGGACGCCTATCCGTGGCGGCTGGCGTTGGAGGCGGTCATTGAGTTGGTCGGCGATCTGCCGTAGTGGCCCGTGACCTACCCGCCCAAAAACCTCTCCCCATCACCCGACGCCTCCCGCCCCCCCAACCCCACAACCCCCGCCAGCCTCTCGTGAGACTCCAGGAGGGCCTCGCGGTCGTATGTGCTGGTGGTTACCAGGAATTCGTCGGGGGTGATCTGGGTGAGGAGGGTGTCCAGTTGGGCGGCTACCTCGGGTTCGGTGCCGTGGATGTGGCCGGTCAGGGCAGCTTCGTACAAGGCGCGTTGTTTCGGGGGGAGGGTGGGGGCGCGGGCGGCGATCGACTCGGCGGATTCCAAGGGCGGGAAGACGCCGTGGGTGCGGGAGTAGGCCATCGACCAGGCTTCGGGGAGGAGGAGGTCGCGGGCCCGGTCGCGGGTTTCGGCCACGGCTACGGTGCCGGAGACGATGACGTACGGGTGGGGCCACAGGGCCGAGGGCTCGAAGTTGGTGCGGTAGCGGTCGATGGCGGCCTGCATCGTGTCGCGGCCGCGCAGGTCGCCGATGACCAAGGCCAGGCCGGCGCGGGCGGCGATGTCCGCGCCGGCGCCGGTGGCCAGGACGAACGCGGGGACGCGCAGGCCCTCCGCCGGGCGGGCGTGCACCTGTGGGTGGGGGCGCGGGCCGTCGGTGAAGTAGGCGGTGAGTTCGGCGAGTTGGGCGGCGAAGGAGTCGGCGGCGTCCTTGTCGGTGCCGAGGGCGCGGCGGATGCCGTCGGTGAAGCCGACGGACCGGCCGAGGCCCATGTCGATGCGGCCGGGGAAGAGCGAGGCGAGGACGCCGAACTGTTCGGCGACCACCAGCGGGCGGTGGTTGGGCAGCATGACGCCGCCCGTGCCGACCCGGATGCGGGAGGTGGCGGAGGCCACCGCGGCGGCGAGGACGGTCGGGGCGGAGCCGGCGACGCCCGGCACGCTGTGGTGCTCGGAGACCCAGAAGCGGTGGTAGCCGAGTGCTTCGGCGTGCCGGGCGAGGTCCACCGTGTCGCGGAGTGCCTCGGCCTCCGGGTGGCCGTGGCGGGTCCGGGAGCGGTCGAGGAGGGAGAAGGGGGTGCGCAGGCGGGGGGACGGTGGTGCGGTCGGCTGTCCGCCCGCCGTGGCAGGGGTGTTCCCTGCCGGCCCGGGTGTCCGGCTCGTCGTACTGCTCCGCGTGCTCACACCTGGTGCAACGCGTACGGGGCCGGCCGGGATTCCCCGGGGCAGGGCCACGCACGGCCCTGCCCGCGCCTCACCCCTGCCGCCGCCAAGGCCCCCTGATCGCCAGCATGATCCCCGGGTCCTGGATGTTGGCGAACAGTGTGCGGCCGTCGGGGGAGAAGACCGGGCCGGTGAATTCGCTGTACTCGGGTTCGTCGGCGGTGCCTATGTTGAGGTCGTTGCGGGCGATGGGGTACGTACGGCCGTCGTCCGTGGCGCCGAAGAGGTGCTGGACGCCTTCGCCGTCCTCGGCGATGATCAGGCCGCCGTACGGGGAGACGGTGATGTTGTCGGGGCCGTCGAAGGCGCCGTCCTCGTCCGGGGCGGGGTTGACGCCGAGCAGGACCTTCAGGGTCAGGGTGCGGCGGCGCGGGTCGTAGAACCAGACCTGGCCGTCGTGGCGGACGGGGCTCTCCTCGCGGGCGTACGAGGAGACGATGTACGCGCCGCCGTCGGCCCACCACATGCCTTCCAGCTTGCGGGCGCGGGTGATCGGTTTGTCGGTGAACTGTTTGCGTACGGGGGTGCGGCGGGCGTCACGGTCGGGGACCTCGATCCAGTCGACGCCGTAGACGGTGCCGGTCTTCGTGGCGCGGGAGAGGTCGTCGACGAAGCGGCCGCCGGAGTCGTAGCAGCGGGGCGCGGCCAGTACGCCCGCGTCGTCGGCGAGCGTGCGCAGCCGGCCTCGGCCGTGCTGGAAGCCGTGCGGCGGGGTCCAGCGGTAGAGGAGGCCGTTGGGGCGGTCGGCGTCCTCGGTGAGGTAGAGGTGGCCGCGCCTCGGGTCCACGACGACGGCTTCGTGGGCGTAGCGGCCCAGGGCCTTGACCGGGCGCGGGTCGCGGGCGGCCCGGCAGTCGTGGGGGTCGACCTCGAAGACGTAGCCGTGGTCCTTGGTCATGCCGTTCTGGCCGGCCTTGTCCTCGGTCTCCTCGCAGGTCAGCCAGGTGCCCCAGGGGGTACGGCCGCCGGCGCAGTTGGTGGAGGTGCCGGCGATGCCGACCCATTCGGCGATGTGCCTGCCGTCCCGGGAGACCTCGACGACGGTGCAGCCGCCGGCCGCCGCCGGGTCGTAGACCAGGCCGTCGGCGAGCGGTACGGGGTGTGGCCACTTCGAGCGCGGCCCCTTCAGCTCGTGGTTGTTGACGAGCAGGGTGGCGCCGCGCGGGCCCTCGAAGGTGGCGGTGCCGTCGTGGTGGGAGGGGGTGGACTCGCCGCTCTCCAGTCGGGTGACGCCGGTCCGGGTGATGATCTGGTAGGTGAATCCGGCGGGCAGCGCGAGGATGCCCGCCGGGTCCGCGATCAATGGGCCGTACCCGGGCTCGCGCCGTCGTGCGCCGGCGGCCGGTGCGGGCGCGCCGGCTTCCGGAAGCCCCTGCTCCGGTATCTCCTGCCCGATGGCGCCGGGCGCGGTGGCCAGGACGCCCACGCTGCCGGTCAGTGCGACGCCGGCTCCGGCGACGGCGGAGCGTTTGGCGAAGTCTCTGCGGGTGAGCGGCATGTCATCTCCTGGACGGCCGGTTCTCGGTGTGCCCTGTCCCTGCGCCGCACACCCTCGCGCGCCGCGGCGAACACCGGTTGAACCCCGCACGACGCCGCGATGTCGGAAAGCGCTTCCCATCACTCCGGAAAACCATGGCAAACAAGGTCATCAGCGGCATCTGCGCAGCAAGCGCAAGAATCATCGCGTACCTCCTTGACCGCCGACCGGCCCGGCAATAGACAGTCCCTACCTGCATCACCCGTAGGGAGAGCGGAGGGCCCGCGGCCGCACGGAACTGCCCGGGGAGCAGTCCGTGCCGGGTTCCCGTCCTCCTCCGAGAGCCTGCCGCCGTGCGCGGTCCGGGCTCGTCAAGCGAACGCGGTCCCGCCCCGCAGCCGCAGCCGCCCGTGCGCAGGAGCATTCCCGCTCTTACGGCCCGGGCGCACGGCTGAGCGCCGCGCGGGACGCCCACCGGGGAAGAGGTGGTCTGGTGTGAACCAGCCCGAGATGATGCGTGGCCCCACCGGAGGTCAGGTCAGCGACACCTCCCGTCAACAGGCACTTTCCGACTTCATGCACCCGCAGAACCCGACCGCGAACGTCGTCGGCTTCGGTCACGGCGTGAAGTGGACCAACGGCGAGCCCACCGGCGAGGAAGCCGTCCTGGTCTTCGTCACGCAGAAGGTCCCGGAGTCGATGCTGCCCGAACGGGACGTGATCCCCAGGGAGATGGACGACGGCACCCCGACCGACGTGCTGGCCGTCGGCCACATCTCCGCGCAGGCCCAGCAACGCGTACCGGCCGGTCAGAGCCGGTCGATGCCGCAGGAGCAGGGCCTCGCGGGCAACGGCGGCCGGATGGGCGCCCTCACCCAGCCGCTGCTCGAAGAGCTGAGCCAGCTCGGCAGCGCCCTGGAACCGCAGCTCCTCAAGCGCCGGATGCGGCCCTGCCCGGCCGGCTTCTCGGTCGGCAACGTGCAGGTCACCGCGGGCACGCTGGGCAGCGTGGTGTACGACTTCCTGCCCGGCGCGCAGACCAACCCGCCGGCGCCCGGCCTCGGCGCACCGGGCAAGTTCTACATCCTGAGCAACAATCACGTCCTGGCGGACTCCAACCGGGCGCCGCTGGGCAGCTCCGTACTCCAGCCGGGCAAGTTCGACGGCGGTACGGACCCCGCGGACCGGATCGGCACGCTGGACCGCTTCATCTCGATCCAGTTCGCCCCGCAGATTCCGCTGACGCAGCACAACAACGTGGTGGACGCGGCGCTCGCGAAGATCGAGTTCGAGGACGCCACCCGGCAGCAGTACTTCAGCGGCGTGCCGCGCGCGTGGCGCCGCAAGTCGGCGGTGGCGGTGGGCGACCTGGTCAAGAAGACCGGCCGGACCACCAACATCAGCTTCGGGCGGATCGTCTCCACCGACGCCACGGTCGACGTCAATTACGGCACGGCCGGCACGGCGCGCTTCAAGGACCAGATCATGACCACGAACATCTCGGCGGGCGGCGACTCCGGTTCGCTGGTCACCTCGCTCGACGACGTCGCGGTCGGTCTGCTCTTCGCGGGCTCGTCGACGGTCACCATCGTCAACCACATCGAGACCGTCCGCACGCTGCTGCGCGTCGAGATCGCCGAGCAGCTGGCCTGACCCACCGAGCCCGAGGGAGAGCCATGACAAGCGCAGCGCAGAAGAGGAAGGGTCCGGGCCGCGAGCACCAGTTCGTCAACGCCCAGGGCTCCGAGGTCAAGACCCGGGACGAGGCGTTCGCCGTACAGCGTGACGTCTCCGCCGAGGCTCTTCAGGTCACCCAGAAGATGGCGCTGCACAACCAGGCGCTCACCTTCGACATGGAGGTCAACTACAACCCGAACACCAACGTCGTCACGGGCGGCCGGATCACCACCGGCATCTGCGGCGCCCCGTGGGACATCACCGGCGGCTCGATCGGCACCTCGCTGCGGATCGACGCCAAGCGGCCGGGCACCGGCGGCAGCTGCGCCGCGACGATCACCATCATCGGCCAGTTCCAGGTTCCGCTGTCCTACCGCGGCACGTACGGCTTCAACGGCCAGTCCACCTCGTTCAACCACACGACGCAGCTCGTGTGCTGACGGCGCGCCTCCGCCGGAAAGGGCCGGCGGGCGGCGGGAGCACCGAGGTGCTCCGGTCGCCCGCCGGTCGCGGCAGCCCGCAGGGGCCACCGCGAAACCCTCAACTCCCTTGTCGCGACCGCGCCTTGAACGCGGCCTTGCGGGCCTCCTTGGCGGCCTTCTTGTCCGGGTGGAGGCGTCCCATGGCCTCCAGGACGTCGGCGGTCGCCGGGTGGTCCACCCGCCAGGCGGCGTCGAAGAAGCCGTTGTGCTGGCCGACCAGGCCCTCGACCAGGGCGCGCAGCTCGTCCGCACCCTCGTCGGCGGTCTCGGCCGCGCCGAGCTGCGCCGCGATGGTGTCCACGGTCAGCCAGAAGATCATGTCCTGGGACGGCTCGGGGATGTCGGCGGCGCCGCGCTCGGCGAGCCAGACCCGGGCCAGACCGCCCAGCTGCCGGTCGTCCAGCACCTCGCGCAGCGCGGGCTCGGCCTCCGGCCCGGCCAGCGACAGCGTCTGCTGGCAGGCGAGCCGGCGCAGCGGCCCGTACGCGTCGTCGCCGCGGGCGGCCGAGAGCAGATCGCGGGCGGCGTCGACGGGCGTACGGGCGGCGAGCCACTGCTCGGACTCGGCCTGTGCCAGGGGCTCGGGGTAGCCGGGCAGCGCGTCCAGGAGGACGTCGGCGCCCTTGTCGGTGAGGTCGCCGATGGCCGGGGCGTCGACGCCCGCGTCCAGCATCCGGGCGCGTACGGCGTAGACGCCCAGCGGGGTGAGGCGGACCATGCCGTAACGGGAGACGTCCTCGTCCTCCAGGGGCTCCGGGGACCGGACGGTCGCGCCGTCCTCGTCCAGCTCCTCGATCAGCGCCTCGTCCACCGGCTGGTATGCGACCAGGCCGATCGGCTCCAGCACCCGGAACTGGTCGTCGAGCCGCATCATCGCCTCGGAGACCTCTTCGAGGATGTCGTCGGTCGGCTCGTCCATGTCATCCGGGACGATCATGGAGGCGGCGAGGGCGGGCAGCGGCACGGCCTGCTCGGGGTCCTCGTTCAGCGCGGTGAGCAGGTAGAGGTTGCCGAGGATGCCGTCCAGCAGCTCGGCCTCCTCCTCCGGGTTCCAGTCGATCGCGTCCAGGTCCAGTTCGCCGCCCTCGGCGATCTGGTCGGCGATGTCGGAGAGGTCCGGCGCCACGGCGTCGGCCAGCACGGTCTCCATGCCGCCGAGCCAGATGTCGAGGATGTCCCGCGGGCTGCCGGAGGTCAGCAGCGGCAGCTCCTCACCGGGGGTGGCGGTGCCGGCCGCGGCGTCGTCGGCCTGTTCCTCGCCCTCCTCGGCGGTCTCCGCGCTCTCCTCGATCTCCACCAGGCCGGTGTCGACGGCGAGCTGCCAGGCCTCGGCGGCGTACCCGGGGCCGTCCTCGTCGCCGGCCAGGCCGAGGTGGTCGACGGCACCGGCCAGCTGCTCCTGGAGGAGCTCGCCGCCGACTCCGACGGGGACGCCGGGCTCGGCCCAGCGGGCCAGCTGCGCGGCCCGGGCGAAGAGCGGCGCGCTCAGCGCGTCCCGCGCCAGCTCCGCGTCGGGGTGCAGCCGCACCGGCGGCAGGGTCGGGCGGTCTGCGGACATCTCGGGCTCAGCTCCTCGTGCGGACTACGGCTCGTACGAAGCCCCAGCGTAGACGGAATTCCGTGCATCTCGGGCGGTTCACCTTGGTTTCCGTACCCGTACACCCGGCGAGCCTTGACAACTGCCGTGGCCACACAAGAGATTGACGCGCGTAGAGGCTGCCGGACCGTTTCCGCTCCGCTGCGTTCATGCCTTCTCGCACCCTGTTCCCCACCCTTTCGCCCGCCTTCCGGAGGCCCTCCGTGTCCGCGCAGACACCGCCGCACATACCGCCGCACGCACCGACCCGTACCTCCCGCCGCCGCGCCCTGCGCAGGTCCGCCGCGCTGACCGCGGTGGTCGCCGCCGCGCTGACCGGCGGGCTGCTCGCCGTGCCGCAGACCGCCTCGGCCGCGGTCACCCGCATCCACGACCTCCAGGGCACGACCCGCGTCTCGCCCTTCGCGGGCAAGCAGGTCGCCGACGTGCCCGGCACGGTCACGGCGGTACGGGCCTTCGGCTCGGCCCGCGGCTTCTGGATGCAGGACCCGCGGCCCGACCGCGACCCGGCCACCAGCGAGGCGGTCTTCGTCCTCACCGGCAAGCAGACGCCGAAGGCCGCCGTCGGCGATTCCGTACGGGTCTCCGGCACGGTCGGCGAGTACTACCCCGGCGGCGAGCGGGCGGGCCTGCAGTCCGTCACCGAGATCACCGACGCCACCTGGACCACCGCCTCCTCCGGCAACCCGCTCCCGGCCGCCTTCAATCTCAACGCCGCGAGCGTGCCGGACCGTTACGCCCCGTCCGCGGGCGGCAAGAGCATCGAGGGCCTGCCGCTGCGCCCGGACGCGTACGCCCTGGACCGCTACGAATCGCTGGAGGGCATGCGGGTCTCCCTCGCCGACGCGTCCGTCGTCGGCCCGACGACCACGCACAACGAGCTGTGGGCCACCGCCGAGCCCCGCCACAACCGCACCGTGCGCGGCGGCGCGCTCTACGGCTCCTACCAGGACCCCAACCCCGGCCGCATCAAGATCACGTCACTCATCCCCTTCACCCAGCGGCCCTTCCCCGTCGCCGACACCGGCGACCGGCTGACCGGCACCACCGCGGGCCCGCTGGACTACGACAACTTCGGCGGGTACGGGATCGCCGCCACCGAACTGGGCACGCTCACCGACCGCGGCCCGGCCCGGGAGACCACGCGCAAGCAGCGCGCCGACGAGCTGGCCGTGGCCACGTACAACGTCGAGAACCTCTCCCCGAAGACGCCGCCCGCCAAGTTCGCGCGGCTGGCCGAGGCGCTGGTGAAGAACCTCGCCTCGCCGGACATCGTGGCCCTGGAGGAGGTACAGGACGACAACGGCCCCACGGACGACGGAACCGTTTCCGCGGAGGCGACGCTCAAGCGGCTCACCGACGCCGTCAAGGCGGCCGGCGGCCCCTCCTACGCGTGGCGGCAGATCGACCCGGCGAACAACCAGGACGGCGGCCAGCCCGGCGGCAACATCCGCACCGCGTTCCTCTACAACCCCGCCCGGGTCTCCTTCACCGACATCGCCGGCGGCGACGCCACCACCCCCGTCAAGGTGACCGGCTCCCACGGCAAGCCGCGCCTGACCGCCTCCCCCGGCCGCATCGACCCCGGCAACGCGGCCTGGGCCAACAGCCGCAAGCCGCTCGCCGGCCAGTTCTGCTTCCGGGGCCGCCCGGTCTTCGTCGTCGCCAACCACTTCAACTCCAAGGGCGGCGACCAGGGCCTCGACAGCCGCTTCCAGCCTCCGGCCCGTACGTCGGAGACCCAGCGCGTCCAGCAGGCGAAGGCCGTGCACGCCTTCGTCGAGGACGTACTGCGGGTGGCCCCGAAGGCCGACGTGGTCGTGGCCGGCGACCTCAACGACTACCAGTTCTCCCCCGCCCTGAAGGCCCTCACCGCCGGCGGCGACCTCACCGACCTCGTCGACCGCCTGCCGCGCGGCGAGCGCTACGGGTACGTCTACCAGGGCAACTCGCAGGTGCTGGACCACATGCTCACCAGCCGCCACCTGCGCCGCGTGGACTACGACATCGTGCACATCAACGCGGAGTACGCCGACCAGTCGAGCGATCACGACCCGCAGGTGCTGCGCCTGAAGCCGTAGCACTCCTTGACCTTTCCGCCAGCACAACTCAGTGGACCTGAAGGCTGCGGCGGGGACAGACTCCGCTCCGTGACCACGACGAGCGCCGTTCCGTCGCCGCCGCCCTTCGGCCGTACCAGCACCCCACCGCCCTTCGGCCGCACCACCGCCGCCATGATCACGCCATTCCACGCGGACGGCGGCCTGGACCTCGACGGCGCGCAGCGCCTTCGCCGTCCACCTCGTCGGCGAAGGCGGCGACGGACTCGCCCTCAGCGGCACCACCGGCGAGCCCCCGACGACCACCAACGCCGCGAAGAAAGCCCTGGTCCGGGCCGTGGTCGAAGCCGTCGGCGACCGCGCCCTGATCACCGCCGCCGGCGGCCCGGCCGAGGCCACCCGCCGCTGCCTGCGCCTGGTACCGCTCATCGCCACGATGACGGGAACGCAGCCCCGGCGCGGTCACCGCCAAGGCACTCCTGAACCTGCTCGGACTGCCCGCCGGATCGGTCCGCGCGCCCCTCCCGGCAGCAGGCCCGGAGGTCACCAGCGAGCCGGCGACGTCCCTGAAGGCCGCACAGCGGTAGCTTCTTCCGCCTCCTGCGCTTCTTCGTCCCCCTCACCCACGAGGTCGCGGACGAGCAGCGTCGCACCGGCCACCGCGCCCGGCATCAGGAACACGGCCACGAACGGCACGAGGAACAGCAGCACCAGCGGCGTACCGAACCCGACGGCGAGCCCCTTGCGGCCGCGCAGCATCCGCAGCCGCTCCCGCACCGGGATGCCGCGCCGCTGCATCGCCACCGAGGTCAGCTCCACCGTCAGGAAGAACCCCGACACACAAAACCCGATCGCGGGCACCACGGTCTGCCCGACGACCGGCACGAACCCCAGCACGAAGAAGAGCAGTCCGAAACCGGCGGCACGCACCAGCACATGCACACTGTCCCTGAGCGAAACCCACAGCTCCCGCCACAGCGACAGCCCGGACCCCGGCGGGCAGTGGCCCTCGCTCTCCTCCACCTTCTCCGACAACGACTCGTAGAACGGATCGCCGATCAGCAGCGTGACGGCGGTGAAGGTCAGCACCGACAGCAGCAGCCCGCCCGCGAAGAGCAGCGCGACGAACAGCCCGCGCAGCAGCCCCTGCCACGGCGAACCCCAGCCGTCGGCGAAGGGCGTCGCCCAGGCCGCGAGGTCACCCGCGAAGAACGCCAGCGCGACCAGCGCCCCCGCGTACAGCACGAGGGCGATGAGCGCGGGAATCATCCCGAACCCCCACCACCGGCCGTGCCGGGCAACCCAGCGCTGCCCCTTCCCGAGGTACCCCGTTCCCGCCACAAGATCGCGCATGTGCGTCAGCCTAACGGGCTCATGACAGGCGCTCGTCTCCGAACCGTACGGATACGGTTACGGAACCCGGCCCCCGCCGGTGAACCGGGCCAGCTGCCGCTGCAACCAGTCGAGCCGGGCCTGCATCAGCGAAGCCTCAGCGGCCAGCTCAGGCACGGTACGGGTTTCGGGCCCCGCCCCCGCGACGTCCTCCTCCCCCAGCTCCGGCTCACCACCCGCCACGATCCGCAGCGGCCCGCCCCCGCACCGTACGAACTCCGCGAAGCTCACCGCCGTCCACGGCGCGAACGCCGTCCGCCCGCGCCGGGCCGCGCACTCCGCACACACGGCCGTCAGCACCCGCCACCCCGTACGGCCCCACCCGGCATCCGCGAATCCCGACGGCATCCGACCACACGCGCACGCCCCGACCCGCGCCACCCGCACCCGCTGCCGCGCGTACCGCATCCCCCGCTCGAAGCGGATGTACGCCCCGAGCACCGTGACCTCCAGCAACACCGCCCGCCGGTACTCACTCGCACACGCCAGGGCCAGCGCCTGATCAAACGTGTGCAAGCAGTAGAAACCACAGTCACAGCGCAGAGCCGGGCAGCGGTGCCGTCTGCCGTACACACAGCGCGCCTCATCGACGAATCCATACGGAAGCGCGCCGCCGAGCGACACCCCGGCGAACCCGGCCCGGTTCCCGTCGTGCGAGATCACCGGATGCGCGAGCTTGAACCCGACGGGCGGGCTGGCGGGCCGCTCCTCGGGCAGCCGCAACCTCATCGCCCGGCCGGCACCGGTTCCTGCCGGGGCGCGTCGGCGACCACATCACCCGGGCCGTCGACAGCCGCGAGACCCGCGTCCGTCACCTTCGTCTCCGGCACGTCCTCCACGCACTCCACGTCCTCCGCGACACCGACAGCGAGCGCTTTCCCCAGCCTCATGACGCCTCCCGGTACGGATCGGTGCGGATCGGTCCGCCGGACTCCTCGGGGGCTTCGGGCTTCCCGGCCTACCCGCACTCCGTCGGACACCATCCCGCCATGGTGGCCCACGAAACCCCCGCTTGGCACCGTCCGATACCGGCCACAGCACCCACCGCACACGACCGCGGCCCGGCGGGAGTTCCCACCGGGCCGCGGTACGTGCCGTGTGCGGCGCGCGTGCTCAGTTGTGGCTGTGCAGCACGTCGTTCAGGCCGCCCCAGCTGGCCTTGTTCGGGCGGGCCTCGACGGTGCCGGTGGTGGAGTTGCGGCGAAAGAGGATGTTGTCGGCGCCGGAGAGTTCGGCGGCCTTGACGATCTGGCCGTCGGGCATGGTGACGCGGGTGCCCGCGGTCACGTACAGGCCGGCCTCGACCACGCACTCGTCGCCCAGCGCGATACCGATGCCGGACTCCGCGCCGAGCAGGCAGCGCTCGCCGATCGAGATGATCTGCTTGCCGCCACCGGACAGGGTGCCCATCGTGGAGGCGCCGCCGCCGATGTCCGAGCCGTCACCGATGACGACGCCCGCGGAGATGCGGCCCTCGACCATCGAGGTGCCGAGGGTGCCCGCGTTGAAGTTGACGAAGCCCTCGTGCATGACGGTGGTGCCGGCGGCGAGGTGCGCGCCGAGCCGTACGCGGTCCGCGTCGGCGATCCGTACGCCCGCCGGGGTGACGTAGTCCGTCATCCGCGGGAACTTGTCGACGCTGGTGACCGCCAGGTGCAGGCCCTCGGCGCGGGCGTTCAGGCGCGCGGTCTCGACCTGGTCGACGGGCACCGGGCCCAGCGAGGTCCAGGCGACGTTGGCGAGCAGGCCGAACATGCCCTCCAGGCTCTGGCCGTGCGGCTTGACCAGCCGGTGGCTGAGCAGGTGCAGGCGCAGGTACACGTCGTGGGCGTCCAGCGGCTTGTCGTCCAGCGACGAGATGACCGTACGGACGGCCACCACCTCGACGCCACGGCGCGGGTCGGGGCCGACCGCCTTCGGCGCGGCCTCGCCGAGCAGCTCGACGGCGCGCTCGTCGGTCAGCCGCTCGGTCCCGGCGGGGCCGGGGTCGGCCACCAGTTCCGGCGCGGGGAACCAGGTGTCGAGGACGGTGCCGTCGGTGGTGACGGTGGCGAGCCCGGCGGCGACGGCGCCAGTCGTACGGGAGGAAGCGGAGGAGGTAGCAGCATCGGTCATGTCGAAAACTTAACCGGGAGGGGGCTGCGGAGGCGAACCGGTCCGGGAGGCGGGACGCCGACCGGACGTGGGGACCGGGCGCGCCGCCCGCACCTCGCGTTCAGATGCGGCGCACCGTACCGTAGCCGGTCACCTTGCCCTCGCTCAGGTCCTTGCTGCGGTCGGACGGGCCGGTGGCCGGCCCCGACGTCACGGGTCCCGGCCGCCCCTCCGAGAACTGCGGGTGCAGGATCCGTCGTACACGTCGCAGGTGTGGTTGCCGGCCTCGTACGGGCAGCCGGACAGGGACAGCTTGCCCGGCGTCGTCGGGAAGCGTTCGGGGTCGTCGATCTCGAAGTCCGCCACCCGGCGGACCACCGTATGGGTCACCTCGGAGGCGCCCGGCGCGGCCCGCACGACCGGGTGGACGAAGGTGTGGTCGGTGTGTACGGCCAGTGCGCCGCCCCGGCCCTTCTCGAACATCATCCACCCCGCGGCCCACCCGTCCCGACCCCGCCAGGCCGCCCCGCCACCTCACCCGATCGCCCTCGCCACCGCGTCCCGCACCTCTCCCCGGTCGAACTTCCGCCCCGTCAGCAGATGTTGCAACATCAGCCCGTCGATCAGTCCGACCAGCGCCCGCGCCGTCCTCTCGTCACCGGTCCGCCGCGCCAGCAGTTCGACCATCGCGTCGAGACACTCGGCGGCCAGCGGCCGTACCGCCTCGTGCCGCAGCGCCGCCAGGTACAGCTCGTACTCCAACTCCACCCGCGACCGGTCGCCGCCCCCGCCCAGCGACTCCTCGACCAGCCGCGTCACCTCGTCCGCGAGCGGGGCCACGGGGTCCACGCCCTGCACCCACGCCTCGATCCCGGCCAGCCATTCCCCGTTGACCTGCCGCAACGCCGCCACCAGCAGGTCGTCCAGCGAAGCGAAGTGGTACGTCGTGGACCCCAGCGGTACGTCCGCCTCGGCCGCCACCACGCGGTGACTGAGCCCGGCGATGCCCCGCTCGCCCACCACGCGGATCGCCGCGTCGATGATCCGCTGCCGCCGGTCCGGGTCGTATCGGCGCGGCATCAGTGTGCCCCGCCCAGATTCAGCACGACGACCCCCGCGATCACGAGCACCACCCCGATGATCCGCGCAGCGGTCGCCGCCTCCCCGAGAAACACCATGCCGATCGCCGCGACCACGGCCGTCCCGGCCCCGGACCAGATCGCGTACGCCGTACCGACATCCATCGTCTTCAGCGTCTTGGCCAGCAGCACGAACGCGACGACGTACCCCAGCACCGTGCCCAGCGAGGGCCACAGCTTGCTGAAGCCGTCGCTGTACTTCATCGCGGTCGTCGCGAGGATCTCGGAGGCAATCGCTCCGGCAAGCGTCAGGTACACCATACGTACGATCGTACACAACGTTGCGTACGGTCGTACACAAAGCGGAGCGCGCCCCTCCGCACCGGCGTCTTCAGCACAGCGTGCGGAAAGTCGAGTGCGGGGCACCCTGTCCCTGGCCATGATGTTGATCATGTCTGAATTTTTCGATGCGCCTGATCGGCTGGGCGAAAGTGCTCTGCCTGACGGGCGGTTGCTCGGCTGGGCCGAGTGGGGGCCGCTGGACGGCGTGCCCGTTCTGTTGTGTCCGGGTGCGGCTACGAGCCGGTGGCTCGGCTTCGGCGCAGGCGTTGTCGACGCGCTCGGAGTGCGCCTCGTCTCCGTGGACCGTCCGGGGCTCGGTGCGTCGACGCCCGCTCCCGGACGGACCTTCTCCGAGTTCGCTGAAGACATGCGACAACTCTGTCTGCTGCGCGGACTGGGGCACCCGGCCGTGGTCGGGAACTCGCAAGGCGCACCCTTCGCCCTCGCCTGCGCCGCGGAGGGGGTCGCCTCGGCACTGGCTGTCGTCTCCGGTGCGGACGAGGTCGCCGCGCCGCAATTCGCTTCCGTTCTGGAACCGGACCTGCGCGGTCTCGTCGAGCGGACCGAGCGCGATCCGGCCGGTGCCGAAGAGCTGTTCGCGAGCTTCACCGCGGACGCGATGTGGAACATGGTCATGGCCGGAAGCCCGCAGTGCGACCTCGCCGTGTATCAGGACCCTGATTTCGCGGCCGGCTACCGCAGGGCCTTGGACGAGGCATTCGCCCAAGGTGCCGCCGGTTACGCCCGCGACACGGTCCTGGCGATGGGACGGTGGCCCTTCGCCCTCGACGAGATCCGTGTCCCGGTCGACATCTGGTACGGCGAGCAGGACACCAGCCACTCGCCCGACAACGGAGCACTGCTCGCTGCCCGTATACCCGGTGTACATCGTCATGTCGTGCCGGGAATCGGCGGTGCCCTGCTGTGGACACATGCCCGGTCGGTCCTCACGTCGCTCGTCGGGAGGGCCGTCTCCGGCGGGTAGGCGACGTCGGTCAGTCCAGCAACGACTTCTTCGGCCGCAGCACGCAGAACTCGTTCCCCTCCGGGTCCGCCAGCACCACCCAGGTCACGTCGTCCCCCTGCCCGACGTCCACCCGGCGCGCCCCGAGCCCGATGATCCGCTCGACCTCGGCCGCCTGGTCGTCCGGCGCGAGGTCGATGTGCAACCGGTTCTTCCCCGCCTTCGCTTCGGGTACGGAGAGGAACGTGATCCCCGGCAGCGCGTTCTCGTCCGCCGCGACGATCACCTCCTCCGGGTCCTCGTAGACGATGCGCCAGTCCAGCACCTGGGCCCAGAAGGTGGCGAGCCCCTTCAGATCGTGGGCGTCGACAGCGAGTTGGTACAGAGAAACGGCCATGCCCGTCAGTGTGCCGGGCGGGCATGGCCGTGTCAGGGGGTCAGGTCAGCCGGATGGCCCCGACGAACGACGCGAAGGTCTCGGCGGAGAAGATGAGCGCCGGACCGTCCGGGTTCTTGGAGTCCCGTACCAGGACTATGCCTGTCGCCCCATCCGCCACTTCGAGGCAGTTACCCTCACTGGACCCGCTGTAGCTGGACTTTCGCCACGTCGACAGCACCGACGCGTGGGCGATGACGTACTGGCTGCTACCCATGTTCGTACTCCTCCGCGACAGCCCTGATCAGAGCCAGGGATTCTTCGTGCGACCGCGCATCCCCCATGGCAAGGGCATAGGAAGACTGGCAGTTGTGGACCACGTCCGGGGTGTCCAGGATGGTGCCGGTACGCAGCCCCTCGACGTAGACGATGGGCGGCGCGTCATCGAACCACATCAACGTCGTACCGCTTTCCAGAATCGCGTGGACACCCACCGAGAACGGAATGACATGGACGCGAACCCGCCCTCGCTCCCCCATGTCCGCGATATGCCGAAGCTGCTCGGCCATGACGACCGGCCCGCCCACGGGGCGCCGCAACACCGCTTCGTCAAGGAGCACCCATAGCGCAGGCGTTACGGTGCCTTCGAGGATGCTCTGCCGCCCGACCCGCGTGACGACAGCGTCGTCACACTCCTTGTCGCTCAGGGGAGGGAACGCCGACTGGAACACCGCTCGGGCGTAGGCCGTGGTCTGCAGGAGCCCCGGCACGAGCGTGGCCCCGTACTCCCGAATCATCGTCGCCTGCTGCTCGAACAGCGCTGCCCGTTCGTAATGATCGGCCACCGGCCGACCGTCGAGTGTCGGCAGAAACCGGGCGAACACACCTCCCGTGTCCAACACTTGATCCAGGCGCCGCGCGTCGTCAGGTGCCGGCTTCCGGCGTCCTGCCTCGATGTGGGCGATATGCGTGCGCGACATGACCACGTACTCGCTCAGCTTTTCCTGGGTGAGGCCGGCCGCCTCCCGCCGCTTTCTCAGCTCTTCCCCGTAAGCCGTGCGTGACGGGGGAATGCGGCTGTCGCTCATACGGGCAACTCCTTTGCGTGACCTGCCCTTTGTCACCCTCTACTTACTGGCGAGCGTACTCGCGCGACTCCACCCTGTAAGCAGAAACAACCACCCCACCCCCCACGGAGGCACACCGCATGACCAACCGCTTCGAGAACATGTCCCCCGCCGAGACCGCCCGCGAAATCATGTGCGACCTTGGCGAGGCCGCACGCGCCGTCGGTATCCAGTTCCCCAGCCTGCGGCTGGACCCGCACCCAGTTGCCGGGCTCGGGTCGCCTACCCATCTCATCGAGACCGGCCGTATCAACCTCACCACCGCCATGCAGATGACCGACGTGTTCCGCGCGGCGCGCCCGTAAGGCAACGCAAAAACGGCTGTGCCCGCCGGGAAAATCCGGCGGGCACAGCCGCAAAAAGATCGCTTTCGATCAGACGTTGAACCCGAGCGCCCGCAGCTGCTCGCGCCCATCATCCGTGATCTTGTCCGGGCCCCACGGCGGCATCCAGACCCAGTTGATCTTGAGTTCGTTGACGATGCCGTCCGTGGCGGACTTCGCCTGGTCCTCGATGACGTCGGTCAGCGGGCAGGCCGCCGAGGTGAGCGTCATGTCGATGGTGGCGATGTTGGCGTCGTCGACGTGGATGCCGTAGATCAGGCCCAGGTTGACGACGTCGATGCCCAGCTCGGGGTCGACGACGTCGTAGAGGGCCTCGCGGACCTCTTCCTCCGAGGCCGGCTTCGTGGTTACTGCGTCGGTCATGCGGTCTTCGCCTCCTCGGACAAAGCCTTGGCCGTGGCGTCCTTCCAGGCCATCCAGCTCAGCAGCGCGCACTTCACGCGTGCCGGGTACTTCGAGACGCCGGCGAACGCCACCGCGTCCTCCAGCACCTCCTCCATCGCGTCGTCGGGCTCCAGCTGGCCGCGGGACTGCATCAGCTCCAGGAAGGTCTCCTGGATCTTCTGCGCCTCGCCCAGCTCCTTGCCGACCAGCAGGTCGTTGAGCACGGACGCGCTGGCCTGGCTGATGGAGCAGCCCTGGCCCTCGTACGACACGTCTTCCACGGTCGCACCGTTGAGCCGTACGCGCAGCGTGATCTCGTCACCGCAGGTCGGGTTGACGTGGTGCACCTCGGCGTCGCCGTCCCGAAGACCGCGCCCGTGGGGGTGCTTGTAATGGTCCAGGATGACGTCCTGGTACATGGAATCCAGCTTCACGGCTCAGTCAGTCCTCGTCCTCATCCGAAGAAGTTGCGGACGTGCTCCAGCCCCTCGACGAGGGCGTCGACCTCGGCCGGAGTGGAGTACAGATAGAAAGACGCTCGCGTGGTCGCGGGAATTCCGTAGCGCAGGCAGACCGGCCGCGCGCAGTGGTGGCCGACCCGGACCGCGATGCCCTGCTCGTCCAGTACCTGGCCCACGTCGTGCGGGTGGATGTCACCGAGCGTGAAGGAGATCGTCGCGCCGCGGTCCTCGGCCGTGGCGGGGCCGATGATGCGCAGGTCCGGGACCTCCAGCAGCCGCTTGACGGCGTACTCGGTGATCGCGTGCTCGTGCGCGGCGATGTTCTCCATGCCGATCGAGGTGAGGTAGTCCACGGCCGCGCCGAGGCCGACGGCCTGCGCGATCGGGGGCGTGCCCGCCTCGAACTTGTGGGGCGCGGGGGCGTAGGTCGAGGAGTGCATGGACACTGTCTCGATCATTTCGCCGCCACCCAGGAACGGCGGGAGGTCCTCCAGCAGCTCCTGGCGGCCCCACAGGACGCCGATGCCGGTCGGGCCGCACATCTTGTGGCCGGTGAAGGCCACGAAGTCGGCCTGGAGGGCCTGCACGTCCAGCGGCATGTGCGGGGCGGCCTGCGAGGCGTCGATGCAGACCAGCGCGCCGACCTCCTGGGCGCGGCGGATGATCGCCTCGACCGGGTTGACGGTGCCCATCAGGTTGGAGACGAGCGTGAAGGAGACGATCTTCGTGCGGTCGGTGATGACCTCGTCGATCGTGTCCAGGTCGAGCCGGCCGTCGTCGGTCAGCCCGAACCACTTCAGCTTCGCGCCGGTGCGCTGCGACAGCAGCTGCCACGGGACGATGTTGGAGTGGTGCTCCATCTCCGTGATGACGATCTCGGTGTCCTGGTCGACGCGGTACGGCTCGTCGGCCCAGCCGAGCATGTTCGCCACGAGGTTGAGCGACTCGGAGGCGTTCTTGGTGAAGATCACCTCGTCGCGGCTCGGCGCGTTGATGAACGCGGCGACCTTGTCGCGTGCGCCCTCGTACAGCGCCGTGGCCTCCTCGGCGAGCACGTGCACACCGCGGTGGACGTTGGCGTTGTAGCGCTCGTAGTACCCGTTCAGCGCGTCGAGCACCTGGCGGGGCTTCTGGGAGGTCGCCGCGTTGTCCAGATACACGACCTTCTTCCCGTCGTGGATGCGTCGCTCCAGGATGGGGAAGTCCTTGCGGATCGCCTCTGTGTCGAGGAGGCCCGGCAGCTTTGTCACGCGGTTGCGCCACCCTTCACGTACGCCTCGTAGCCCTCGGCCTCCAGCTTGTCCGCCAGCTCCGGGCCGCCGGACTCGGCGATCCGGCCGTTGGCGAAGACGTGCACGTGGTCGGGCTTGATGTACCGGAGGATCCGGGTGTAGTGGGTGATCAGCAGGGTGCCCACGTCACCGCCCTCGCGGACGCGGTTGACGCCCTCGGAGACGACGCGCAGCGCGTCGACGTCCAGGCCGGAGTCGGTCTCGTCGAGGATCGCGATCTTCGGCTTGAGCAGTTCCAGCTGGAGGATCTCGTGGCGCTTCTTCTCACCGCCGGAGAAGCCCTCGTTGACGTTGCGCTCGGCGAAGGCCGGGTCCATGTTGAGGCGCTGCATGGCCTCCTTGACCTCCTTGACCCACGTACGCAGCTTGGGGGCCTCGCCGCGGATGGCGGTGGC
The DNA here is from genome assembly GCF_055573595.1 of Streptomyces sp. NPDC030165. Taxonomy (NCBI): domain Bacteria; kingdom Bacillati; phylum Actinomycetota; class Actinomycetes; order Kitasatosporales; family Streptomycetaceae; genus Streptomyces; species Streptomyces sp. NPDC030165. Next base: position 122,754 of record NZ_JBVIBD010000010.1, read on the forward strand.
GGACGTACGCAGGAAGTTGGAGACCGAGACGCCGGGGACCTCGACCGGGTACTGCATGGCGAGGAAGACGCCGGCGCGGGCGCGCTCGTCGACGGACATCTCCAGGACGTCCTCGCCGTCGAGGGAGACGGTGCCGCCGGTGATCGTGTACTTGGGGTGACCCGCCAGCGAGTAGGCGAGGGTGGACTTGCCGGAGCCGTTGGGGCCCATGATGGCGTGCGTCTCGCCCTGCTTCACGGTCAGGTCGACGCCCTTCAGGATCTCGCGCGGGCCGCCTTCGGCCTCGACGGAGACGTGCAGGTCGTGGATCTCAAGCGTTGCCATGGGGACTCAGGACTCCTGGGTGACGGAGACGAGCACGGAAGCGTCCGCGCCCTCTCCTTCGATCTTTACGGGGTATACGGGGACGGGCTGCGTGGCGGGGAGGCCGGACGGCTTGCCGGTGCGCAGGTCGAAGCTGGAGCCGTGCAGCCAGCACTCGATCGCGCAGTCGTCCACCTCGCCCTCGGACAGGGAGACGTTCGCGTGCGAGCAGATGTCGTTGATCGCGAACACCTCCCCTTCGGTACGGACGAGGGAGACCGGTACGCCGTCGATCTCGACCCGCTTGGGGCTGTCCTCCTCCAGTTCGGCCAGCCCACAGGCGCGTACGTAGGCCGGACTCATGCCACGGACGCTTCCAGCTCGGCCTCGATCTTGGCGATCAGGCGCTCCTCGACGTCCGGCAGACCGATCTGCTGGACGAGCTCGGCGAAGAAGCCGCGGACGACCAGACGCCGGGCCTCGTCGGCCGGGATGCCGCGGGCCATCAGGTAGAACAGCTGCTCGTCGTCGAAGCGGCCGGTGGCGCTGGCGTGGCCGGCGCCGACGATCTCGCCGGTCTCGATCTCCAGGTTGGGCACCGAGTCGACCCGCGCGCCGTCGGTCAGCACGAGGTTGCGGTTGAGCTCGTAGGTGTCCGTGCCGGCGGCGGCGGCGCGGATGAGCACGTCGCCGATCCAGACGGCGTGCGCGTCCTGGCCCTGGAGGGCGCCCTTGTAGACGACGTTGGAGCGGCAGTTCTGCGCCTCGTGGTCGACGAAGAGGCGGTGCTCCTGGTGCTGGCCGTTGTCGGTGAAGTACAGGCCGTAGAACTCGGCCTCACCGCCGGGCGCCGCGTACGTGACGCGCGGGTGCAGCCGGACCAGGTCGCCGCCGAAGGTGACGACCACGGACTTGAAGCCGGCGTCCCGGCCGACCAGCGCGTTGTGCTGGGCGACGTGGACGGCGGAGTCGTCCCAGTCCTGCACCGAGACGACGGTCAGCTTGGCGCCGTCGCCGATGAGGTAGTCGATGTTGGCGGCGAGCGTGGCGTCGCCGGTGTGGTCCATCACGACGACGGCCTCGGCGAACGCGCCCAGCTCGATGACCTGGTGGCCGAAGGCCGTACCGCCCTCGCCGTGCACGGCGATGCGGATCGGCTCGGTGAGCACCGTCTCCTTGGGCACCGTGATCACGGAGGCCTTCTCGAAGGAGCTGTACGCCTGGGCGGCGATCCGGTCGACGGGCTTGCCGGCCTTGCCGACCCGCGGGTCGTCGCGCTCGACCAGCTCGTGGGTGACGCCCTCGGGCGCCGTGATGTCCACCTTCAGGTCGGCGCCCGAGGCGACGGCGGTGCCGTCGTGCAGGCCCTTCAGGCGCGCGAGGGGCGTGAAGCGCCACTCCTCCTCGCGGCCGTGCGGCACCGGGAAGTCCGCCACGTCGTAGGACGGCGGGGCGCTCATCCGGGTGGCGACGGTGGACTCGGCGGCCACCGCGATCGAGCCGGTGGTGGTGGAACCCGCCGGAATTGTCTGAGCCTCAGCCATGGCTGTCGTCGTGCTCTCTTCCTCGTTGAGAATCAGTCGCTGCTCGCTGCGGCCGTCAGCCGACCGCGCCTTCCATCTGCAGCTCGATCAGCCGGTTCAGCTCCAGCGCGTACTCCATGGGCAGCTCGCGGGCGATCGGCTCGACGAAGCCGCGCACGATCATCGCCATCGCCTCGTCCTCGGACAGGCCGCGCGCCATCAGGTAGAAGAGCTGGTCGTCGCTGACCTTGGAGACGGTCGCCTCGTGGCCCATCGTGACGTCGTCCTCGCGGACGTCCACGTACGGGTAGGTGTCCGAGCGGGAGATCGTGTCGACGAGCAGGGCGTCACAGAGCACGTTGGACTTGGAGCCCTCGGCGCCCTCGCCGATCTCGATCAGGCCGCGGTAGGACGTCCGGCCGCCGCCGCGCGCCACCGACTTGGAGACGATGTTGGAGGAGGTGTGCGGGGCCATGTGGACCATCTTGGCGCCCGCGTCCTGGTGCTGGCCCTCGCCCGCGAAGGCGATGGACAGGGTCTCGCCCTTGGCGTGCTCGCCCATCAGGTAGACGGCCGGGTACTTCATCGTCACCTTGGAGCCGATGTTGCCGTCGACCCACTCCATGGTCGCGCCCTCGTAGGCGACGGCGCGCTTGGTGACCAGGTTGTAGACGTTGTTCGACCAGTTCTGGATCGTCGTGTAGCGGCAGCGGCCGCCCTTCTTGACGACGATCTCCACGACCGCGGAGTGCAGCGAGTCGGACTTGTAGATCGGGGCGGTACAGCCCTCGACGTAGTGGACGTAGGCGTCCTCGTCGACGATGATCAGCGTCCGCTCGAACTGGCCCATGTTCTCGGTGTTGATCCGGAAGTAGGCCTGCAGCGGGATGTCCACGTGGACGCCCTTGGGCACGTAGATGAACGAGCCGCCGGACCACACCGCGCTGTTCAGCGAGGCGAACTTGTTGTCGCCGACCGGGATGACCGTGCCGAAGTACTCCTGGAACAGCTCCGGGTGCTCCTTGAGCGCCGTGTCGGTGTCCAGGAAGATCACGCCCTGCGCCTCCAGGTCCTCGCGGATCTGGTGGTAGACGACCTCGGACTCGTACTGGGCCGCGACACCGGCGACCAGGCGCTGCTTCTCCGCCTCCGGGATGCCGAGCTTGTCGTACGTGTTCTTGATGTCCTCGGGCAGGTCCTCCCAGGAGGCGGCCTGCTGCTCCGTGGAACGCACGAAGTACTTGATGTTGTCGAAGTCGATGCCCGACAGGTCCGAGCCCCAGTTCGGCATGGGCTTCTTGCCGAAGAGCTTCAGGCCCTTGAGGCGGAGCTTGAGCATCCACTCGGGCTCGTTCTTCTTCGCCGAGATGTCGCGGACGACCTCTTCGGACAGGCCGCGCTTGGCGGAAGCGCCGGCCACGTCGGAGTCGGCCCAGCCGTATTCGTACGTGCCCAGGCCCTCGAGCTCAGGGTGAGCAGTCTCCGTGGGGAGAGTCATGCGGGGTTCCTCCCGGCCGTGCTTGCAGAAGCGTTGGTGGTCTTGGTGGTGCTGTGGGCGGTCTTGCCGGCGGCCTCGCGGCCCTTCGGGACGAAGGTCGTGCAGACACCGTCGCCGTGGGCGATGGTGGCAAGACGTTGCACGTGGGTCCCCAGCAGGCGGGAGAAGACCTCGGTCTCCGCCTCGCACAGCTGCGGGAACTGCTCGGCGACGTGGGCGACCGGGCAGTGGTGCTGGCAGAGCTGCTCACCTTGCTGATGACTGGGCGCGCTGCGTGCCGTAGCAGCGTACCCGTCCGCGGTCAACGCCTCGGCAAGTGCCTGCGTACGCCCTTCGGGGGACGCGGCCTGCACGGCGGAGCGGTAACTCTCGGCCAGCGCGCCGAAGCGGGCCCGGGCGAACGCCGCGATGGCGGCCTCGCCCAGCTCGCCGCCGCCCGCGCTCTCCGCGATCCAGCGCAGCGCGTCGGCCGCGAGCTGGTCGTAGGACTGGTCGAAGGCGTCCCGGCCGCAGTCGGTGAGCGCGAAGACCTTGGCCGGGCGGCCGCGCGTGCGCGCGCCGTAGACGCGCTTCTCGCGGGGCTCGACGACGTTCTCCGCGACGAGGGTGTCGAGGTGGCGGCGGACGGCCGCCTGGGTCAGCTCCAGCCTGAGGGCCAGCTCGGCAGCGGTGGACGGACCGTGGTCGAGGATGGAACGCGCGACGCGGTTGCGCGTGCCCTGCTGTTCGTCGTGGGCCGGCGCGGCGCCGGAGACGGACCGCGGCGCCCGCGCGGGCGTGGGGCGGTCCGGCCCGCCGGCCGGGCGGGCCGCGGTGCCTTCCTGGTCCTCGCTCGCGTATTTCACAACGCCATTGTTGCGTAATTCCTCAGGCCGATACAACCCTCGACCGGATCACGGACAGGTGGCCTCGATCACTTAGGGTCACCTAATTGCCGCACCCGGCCGGGCCTCGTACGGGCGCACGAAAGCCCCCGCTGACCTGCGGTTTCGCGAACATCGACGGCCACCGGCAAGCCATTTTCCACCCCCGGTCCGGGGCGCGGATGATCTACGCCCCGCACAGGGCCGCCCCGCTCCCCCACCCGAGGGAGACCACGCCTTTTCGCCCCCGCTCCTGTGCGCACCCCCGCGCTTCGTAGACTGCCGGTCATGCGCAGCGCCTCCTCCGGGGCCACCCCCCGGACCCCCGGCCGTCCGCCTGCCGTCGAGGTCACCGGCCTGGTCAAGCGGTACGGGACCAAGACCGCGGTGGACGGCCTCGACCTCCGGGTCGAGGCGGGCTCGGTCACCGCCGTCCTCGGCCCGAACGGCGCCGGGAAGACCACCACCGTCGAGATCTGCGAGGGCTACCGCCGCCCCGACGCGGGCACCGTCCGCGTCCTGGGCCTGGACCCGGTCGCCGACGCCGCGACGCTACGGCCCCGTATCGGCGTGATGCTCCAGTCCGGCGGCGTCTACGCGGGCGCCCGGGCGGAGGAGATGCTGCGGCACACCGCGAGCCTGCACGCCCACCCGGTCGACGTGGACCTGCTCATGGACCGGCTGGGCCTGGGCAGCTGCGGACGTACGGGCTACCGGCGGCTGTCCGGCGGGCAGCAGCAGCGCCTCGCGCTGGCCATGGCCGTCGTGGGCCGCCCCGAGCTGGTCTTCCTGGACGAGCCGACGGCCGGGCTGGACCCGCAGGCCCGGCACGCCACCTGGGACCTCGTACGGGAACTGCGCGCCGACGGCGTCAGCACCGTACTGACCACCCACTTCATGGACGAGGCCGAGCAGCTCGCCGACGACGTCGCGATCATCGACGGCGGCCGGGTGATCGCCCAGGGCAGCCCCGAGGAGCTGTGCAAGGGCGGCGCCGAGAACACCCTGCGCTTCACCGGCCGGCCCGGCCTCGACCTGGGGGCGCTGCTCAAGGCGCTGCCCGCGGACAGCGCGGCGGCCGAGCTGACCCCCGGCACGTACCGGGTGACCGGCAAGATCGACCCGCAGCTGCTGGCGACCGTCGCCTCCTGGTGCGCGCAGCACGGCGTGCTGCCGGACGCCATAGCCGTCGAGCGGCACACCCTGGAGGACGTCTTCCTCGAACTGACCGGCAAGGAGCTGCGTTCATGACCGCCACCGGCACGACGGACCGGAGCGGCGCGGCCGGCGCCGCCGGCACCTTCGCCCCCCGGCCCGGCGCGGCGCCGCTGCCCCGGATGATCCGCGCCCAGGCCCTCCTCGAAACGAAGATGCTGCTGCGCAACGGCGAGCAGCTGCTGCTGACCGTCGTCATCCCGACGCTGCTGCTCGTGCTGTTCTCCGCCGTCGACATCGTGGACACGGGCGAGGGCAAGGCGGTCGACTTCCTGGCGCCCGGCATCCTGGCCCTGGCCGTGATGTCCACCGCCTTCACCGGGCAGGCCATCGCCACCGGCTTCGAGCGCCGGTACGGGGTCCTGAAGCGGCTGGCCGCGTCGCCGCTGCCGCGCTGGGCGCTGATGGCGGCCAAGACCTGCTCGGTGCTGGTGACCGAGATCCTCCAGGTCGTGCTGCTGACGGTGATCGCGTTCGTGCTGGGCTGGTCCCCGCACGGCAATCCGCTGTCGGTGGTGCTACTGCTCGTCCTCGGTACGGCGGCGTTCTCGGGCCTCGGTCTGCTGATGGCGGGCACGCTCAAGGCGGAGGCGACGCTGGCGGCGGCCAACCTCGTCTTCCTGCTGCTCCTGGTGGGCGGCGGCGTGATCGTGCCACTGGACAAGTTCCCGGACGCGGCGCAGTCGGTGCTCGGGCTGCTGCCGATCTCCGCGCTCTCGGACGGCCTGCGGGACGTCCTCCAGCACGGTGCGGGCATGCCCTGGGGCGACCTCGGCATCCTCGCCGTGTGGGCGGTGCTCGGGCTCGGCGCGGCGGCCAGGCTGTTCCGCTGGGAGTAGGCCGCTGGGAGCGGGCGTGAGTGGTGTGACCTGCGGGTACGTAAGCGGTCCGCGCGTTGCCCCACCCCCTCGTGAAACTTTGCACAAGCCGCGGCCTACGATGGCTGCGTGCCGAACACGTGGAACCCCTTTGAGCTGATCGCGCGCCGCTGGCAGCCGAGCGCCGCCTTCGTACGGCGGGCCGCGCTGGCCACCGTCGTGATGTCCGTCGTCATCGTCGTGACCGGCGGCGCCGTCCGGCTCACCCAGTCCGGGCTGGGGTGCTCGACCTGGCCCAAGTGCACCCCGGACAGCCTGACCCCGACCGCCGCGATGGGCATCAACGGCCTCATCGAGTTCGGCAACCGCCTGCTGACGTACGTACTGTGCGCGTTCATCGGCGTGTTCATCATCGCGGCCCGCGCCCGTACCCCCCGGCGCCGCTCGCTCACCCGGCTCGGCTGGGCCATGTTCTGGGTCGTCATGGGCAACGCGGTCTGGGGCGGCATCGTCGTCCTGACCGGCCTGAACCCGTACCTCGTCGCCGCGCACTTCCTCCTCACCACCGCCCTGCTCACGGTCTCCGTGCTGGCCTGGCGGCGGGCGGCGGAGGGCGACCAGGCGCCGCGCGACCTGGTCTCCCGGCCGGTGCGCCAGCTCGCCGGACTGCTGGTGCTGGCGACCGGCGCGCTGACCGTCCTCGGCACCGTCGTCACCGGCGCCGGACCGCACGCGGGCGACGCCAAGAAGGTCCACCGCATCCCGGTGGACTGGCGCGAGATCACCCAGCTGCACGTCGACTTCGTCTACATCGTCGTCGGCCTGTCGGTGGCCCTGTGGTTCACGCTGCGCGCCGTCAAGGCACCGGCCGCGCCGCGCCGCATGGTGCTGGAGCTGTTCGGCTGCATCGCGCTCCAGGGAGTCATCGGCTACGTCCAGTACTTCGCGGGCCTGCCGGAGATCGTCGTCGGGCTGCACATGCTGGTCTCGACGCTGGTGTGGATCTGCGTACTGCGCATCTACCTGGCGCTGCGCGACCGGGGGCCCGTACCGGCCGGTACGGACGAGGCGCCCACGACCGAAGCCGAGGTGCCCGCCCCCGCCGCCGAGGCCCGGACGGCCGCCGAGCCTCAGCCGGCCGCCGGCACCTCCGCCTCCAGCCGGTAGACGCGGCGCGCCGTCCCGGACGTGACCATGGCGGTGATCCGCCGCGCGTCCGCGGGCGCGCACATGCCCTCCTCCGCCCACTCCCGTACGACCCGCTCCACGGCCCGTACGAAGAAGCGCGTGCCCGTCACGTACAGCTCGGGCAGCGCCCGCGCCCCCGTGGAGAACATCAGCTTGCCGAACGGGGCCTGCGCGAGCGTCTCCTCGGGGCGCGGTCCGGCGTCCGCGTAGACATGCGGGTGGACCGCGGCCAGCTGCGCCGCCCGGCGGTGGTGCGGCGGCCGGGGCAGCAGCACCAGGTCCGTACCGATGCCGGTGGTGGCCGTCAGGAAGCCCGACAGCGGCAGCGGGTCGGAACAGTGCAGCTGTACGGGTACGCCGGTGGCGACCGCGCTCCACAGCAGGTGCCGCAGGAGCGACGGCTCGGTCAGCCGCTCCCCCGGCTTGCGGCCCCGCAGCCACCGGTCGGCCGCGCGCCGCACCTCGCCCGCCTCGGGGGCGCGGCCCTCGCAGAAGGCGGCGCCGGAGGCGAAGGCGGTGGCTCCCTGGGTGGCCGCGTAGATCGCTTCCGCGGTGTAGCCGATGAAGGAGTCGACGCTGCCGGAGGTGTCCGCGACCTGTTCGGCGAGCGCTTCGAGCCGTATGACCTCATGGGCGCGGGCCTCGGCCGCGGCGGCCAGCTCGCCGGCCGTGGTCAGCTCGCTGGGCGCACCCGTCTCCAGCAGGAACGTGCCGATTCCGGCGCCGCGCAGCAGCAGGCGGCCGGCGTGGAAGGCGCCCAGCTCCCGTCTGCGGGCGAGGTAGCGGGCCGGTGGGCAGTGCGCCTCCAGGCCGAGCAGCGGCGGGCACCAGCGGCGTACGCCGAGGCCGGTCCAGCTGTCGAAGAAGGTGGTGCCGGCGGGCGCCGGGCCTTGTCCGCCGGAGGCGGCGGCCAGCCGCGCCTCGAAGGCGCCGAGTCCCAGGTCACCGTGGAGCGCGCCGTGGCTGTGCTGGTCCACGAGCGGTGGCAGGTGGTCCATCCGCCCCTCCTCGCCGAAGCCGAAGGCGCCCGCTGCGCCGAAAGCCCACCAGGGGCGGCACGGATGCCGCCCCTGATGGGCTCAACGGACGACGCGGTCGTCAGGTAGCGGTCCCGGCCGGGCCGCGGCGCCGTCCGGCGCGGTCCGTGCCGGCGGAACCGGTGGCCGCGCGGGGTTCAGCTGTTGGACGGGCCGCCCACCTGGATGCCCGCCATCCGTGACCACTCGTACGGCCCGGTGCGCACCTTGGCCGCCAGTTCGCCGTCGAAGTCGTCGTGCAGTTCGGCGCCCGCCCGCTCGGCGGCGGCCCGTGCGATGTCCTGGGTGTCGGCGACCAGGTTGCCCCACTGGCCGTCGGCGCCGACCAGCGCGATCCGGACGCGGCCGCGGCCGATGTGGGCGAGCTGGGCCCCGGCGCTGCCGCCGTGGGCGGTGGCGAAGGCGCGGACGGCCTTGGCGAGGGCGGCCGTCCGCCGCTCGTCGCGCTTACGGGTCCAGCCCCCCGCCACCTGGTCGTCGAGCTGCTCGTCCGCCTGCTTGGTGTCTGCCATGGACAGGATGCTACCCGCCGGTAATCAGCGGGGGAAGAGCCGTACGGGCGGGCCGCGCGGGACGCCGCACACACGCCGCGGGCCCGCCACGAACGGATCGTGACGGGCCCGGCGGACGTCTCGGCGAACGCACCCCTACCGCAGGAACGGGTCCACGGCGACGGCGACGAACAGCAGCGACACATAGGTGATCGACCAGTGGAACAGCCGCATCTCCTTGAGCTTCGGCCCGGTGATCCCGGCCTTGGCGCGAGCCTGGAGGGCGTGCGCCTCCTTCAGCCAGAAGGCGCCGCACAGCACCGCCACCACCGTGTAGAACCAGCCGGTGTACCCCAGCGGCTGGAGCAGCAGCGACACCAGGACCATCACCCAGCTGTACGCCACGATCTGCCGCGCCACGGCCTTGTTCCCCGCGATGACCGGCAGCATCGGCACGCCGACCCGCTCGTAATCGTCCTTGGCCTTCATCGACAGCGGCCAGTAGTGCGGCGGCGTCCAGAAGAAGATGACAAGGAAGAGGACGGCCGAGGCCCAGGAAACGGTATTGGTGACCGCGGACCAGCCGATGAAGACCGGCATGCAGCCCGCGATGCCGCCCCAGACGATGTTCTGCGCGGTACGCCGCTTGAGGATCATCGTGTAAACGACGACGTAGAACAGCAGGGCACCGAGCGACAGCATCGCCGACAGCGGGTTGACCAGGAACCAGAACCAGGCCGTCGAGCCGACCGCCAGCGCGGTCGCGAAGACCAGGCACTCGCGGGGCGAGACCATGCCGGTGACCAGGGGCCGCTGCGAGGTGCGGTCCATCAGGGCGTCGATGTCGCGGTCGATGTACATGTTGAACGCGGCCGCGCCGCCGGCGGAGAGGTAACCGCCGACGCAGGTGGCCAGCACCAGCCAGAGGTCGGGGACGCCGCCGGCCGCCAGGAACATCACCGGGACCGTCGTCATGAGCAGCAGCTCGATGACGCGCGGCTTGGTGAGTGCCACGAACGCCTTGACGCGGGCCCCGAACGGACGGTGACCTGAACCCTGCGGGCCCTGGACTAGGACCCCCGCAGGACGGGATTCGACGGCCGTCACGCACACCCCTGGAAGTAACATCAGCGACTTGCGCCGCGAAGATAAGGCCAGCAAGCGTTCCCGGCCGTGAAGACCCGGTTAAGGCTTGCGCGTACCACGCCACTTTAGACGTTGGCCATACGACGGCCTTCGCGGGGGTGGGGTCGTGTTGAGGGGGTACCGGGGCCGCAAGGGCCGTACCGCCCACCGTTTCCCGCGCGTGCCGCGTACCGGTTGCGGCCGCCCGTCCGCGCCCCGCCGCCGCTCCCCGCGGGCGCGCCTTTCCGGGCCCTTCGCCCGCCGTTCACGCCGTTCAGGAGGCGAAGGCGGGCACCGCCCGGCAGTCTGGACAGTGGCCGTCCCGCCCGGGGCGGGAATACCCGGAGTCCGGATTTGGTTGCCTAAGGCGTCGAGTTTCGTCATGACGAGCCGTCGACGCTCCGTCGAAAAGACGCGCGTACATGCAGGGGTAGGCTCGACAACGCCCGGCGGACAAACCGTCCCCGGCATTCGACATGTGGAGAGGAGCCCTGACTCAGGGTGAGCACCAAGCCGACCACCACAGATTTCGAGTGGACCGATCTGGACCAGCGGGCCGTCGATACCGTCCGCGTCCTGGCCATGGATTCCGTGCAGAAGGTCGGTAACGGCCATCCGGGTACCGCCATGAGCCTCGCGCCGGCCGCCTACGTTCTCTTCCAGAAACTGATGCGGCACGACCCGGCGGACGCGAAGTGGACCGGCCGCGACCGGTTCGTACTGTCCGCGGGCCACTCCAGCCTGACCCTCTACATCCAGCTCTACCTGGCCGGCTACGGCCTGGAGCTGGACGACCTGAAGTCCTTCCGCACCTGGGGCTCCAAGACCCCGGGCCACCCGGAGTACGGCCACACGGTCGGCGTGGAGACCACCACCGGCCCGCTCGGCCAGGGCGTCGCCAACGCCGTGGGCATGGCCATGGCCGCCCGCTACGAGCGCGGCCTGTTCGACCCGGAGGCCGCCCCCGGCACCTCGCCCTTCGACCACACCATCTGGGTCATCGCCGGTGACGGCTGCCTCCAGGAGGGCGTGTCGGCCGAGGCCTCCTCGCTCGCGGGCCACCAGAAGCTCGGCAACCTCGTACTGCTGTGGGACGACAACCACATCTCCATCGAGGGCGACACCGAGACCGCGATCTCCGAGGACACGATCAAGCGCTACGAGTCGTACGGCTGGCACGTCCAGCGCGTCGACCAGCTGCCCAGCGGCGACCTCGACCCGGTCGGCCTGGCCAAGGCCCTCAAGGCGGCCCAGGAGGAGACCGAGCGCCCCTCCTTCATCGCCGCCCGCTCGATCATCGCCTGGCCCGCCCCGAACGCCCAGAACACCGAGGCCGCGCACGGCTCCGCGCTGGGTGACGAAGAGGTCGCCGCCACCAAGAAGGTGCTCGGCTTCGACCCGGAGAAGTCCTTCGAGGTCTCCGACGAGGTCATCGAGCACACCCGCACCGCCTGGAAGCGCGGCAGCGAGGCGCACGCCGAGTGGGACAAGAAGCTCGCCGCCTGGCGCGAGGCCAACCCCGAGCGCGCCGCCCAGTTCGACCGCATCCAGGCCGGCGAGCTGCCGGACGGCTGGGAGAAGGCGCTGCCCGCCTTCGAGACCGGCAAGGGCGTCGCCACCCGCGCCGCCTCCGGCAAGATCCTCCAGGCGCTGGGCGCGGTCGTGCCCGAGCTGTGGGGCGGCTCCGCCGACCTCGCCGGCTCGAACAACACCACGATCGACAAGAACTCGTCGTTCCTGCCCGAGGGCAACCCGCTGCCCGAGGCCAGCCCGTACGGCCGCACGGTCCACTACGGCATCCGCGAGCACGCCATGGGCTCGACCATGAACGGCATCGCGCTGCACGGCAACACCCGCATCTACGGCGGCACCTTCCTGGTGTTCTCCGACTACATGCGCCCCGCCGTCCGGCTCGCCGCGCTCATGCAGCTGCCGGTGACCTACGTGTGGACGCACGACTCCATCGGTCTCGGCGAGGACGGCCCGACCCACCAGCCGGTCGAGCACCTGTCCGCGCTGCGCGCCATCCCGGGCCTGAACATCGTGCGCCCGGCCGACGCCAACGAGACCGCCACCGCCTGGGCCGAGATCCTGCGCCGCCACCAGTCCAAGCCGGCGCCGCACGGCCTCGCGCTCACCCGTCAGGGCGTACCGACGTACGAGGCGAACCCGGCCGCGGCCAAGGGCGGCTACGTACTCTTCGAGGCCGAGGGCGGCGAGCCGCAGGTCATCCTGATCGGCACCGGCTCCGAGGTGCAGCTCGCCGTCGAGGCGCGCGAGGTGCTCCAGGCCGAAGGCATTCCGACGCGCGTCGTCTCGATGCCGTCCGTCGAGTGGTTCGAGGAGCAGGACCAGGGGTACCGCGACAGCGTGCTGCTGCCGACGGTCAAGGCCCGGGTCGCGGTCGAGGCCGGCATCGGCCTGACCTGGCACCGCTACGTGGGCGCCCAGGGCCGCATCGTCTCGCTGGAGCACTTCGGTGCCTCGGCGGATGCCAAGGTCCTCTTCCACGAGTTCGGCTTCACCGCCGACGCGGTGGCCACGGCGGCCCGGGAATCCCTCGCAGCGGCCACGCGCTGACGCCCGTACACGAACCAGTAGGAGATGCAAACCCCATGACAGACGCACTCAAGCGCCTCTCCGACGAAGGCGTCGCGATCTGGCTGGACGACCTGTCCCGCAAGCGGATCACGTCCGGCAACCTGGCCGAGCTGATCGACCAGCAGCACGTCGTCGGTGTCACCACCAACCCGTCGATCTTCCAGAAGGCCATCTCGCAGGGCGACGGGTACGACACCCAGCTCACCGACCTCGCGGCCCGCAAGGTGACCGTCGAGGAAGCCATCCGGATGATCACCACGGCGGACGTCCGGGACGCGGCCGACATCCTGCGCCCCGTCTTCGACGCCACCGACGGCCAGGACGGCCGGGTCTCCATCGAGGTCGACCCGCGCCTGGCGCACAACACCCGCGCCACCGTCGCCGAGGCCAAGCAGCTGGCCTGGCTGGTGGACCGCCCCAACGCGCTCATCAAGATCCCGGCCACCAAGGCGGGCCTGCCGGCGATCACCGAGACGATCGCCCGGGGCATCAGCGTCAACGTCACGCTGATCTTCTCGCTGGAGCGCTACCGCGAGGTGATGGCGGCGTACCTGGAGGGCCTGGAGAAGGCCAAGGCCGCCGGCCTGGACCTGTCCAAGATCCACTCGGTGGCGTCCTTCTTCGTCTCCCGCGTGGACACCGAGACCGACAAGCGCCTGGACGCGATCGGCACCGACGAAGCCAAGGCCCTCAAGGGCAAGGCCGCCGTCGCCAACGCCCGCCTGGCCTACCAGGCGTACGAAGAGGTCTTCACCTCGGACCGCTGGGCCGCGCTGGACAAGGCGCACGCCAACAAGCAGCGTCCGCTGTGGGCCTCGACCGGCGTCAAGGACCCGGCCCTCAAGGACACCATGTACGTCGAGGAACTGGTGGCGCCGAACACGGTCAACACCATGCCCGAGGCCACCCTGGAGGCCACCGCCGACCACGGCGGGATCTCCGGTGACAAGGTGCGCGGCAGCTACGAGCAGGCCCAGGCCGACCTCGACGCGCTGGCGAAGATCGGCATCTCGTACGACGACGTCGTGCAGGTGCTGGAGGACGAGGGCGTCGAGAAGTTCGAGGCGTCCTGGAACGACCTGCTCAAGTCCACTGAGGCGGAGCTCAAGCGCCTCGCTCCTTCGGAGGGCTGACCCACCTTGTCCAGCAGCAATCCGCTGCGTGACGCCGCGGACCGACGGCTCCCGCGTATCGCGGGGCCGTCGGGCCTGGTCATCTTCGGCGTCACGGGCGATTTGTCCCGTAAAAAGCTGATGCCTGCCGTCTACGACCTGGCCAACCGCGGGCTGCTGCCGCCGGGCTTCTCCCTCATCGGCTTCGCCCGCCGCGAGTGGGAACACCAGGACTTCGCACAGGAGGTGTACGAGGCCGTCAAACAGCACTCCCGTACACCGTTCCGCGAAGAAGTCTGGCAGCAGCTCGTCCAGGGCTGCCGGTTCGTCCAGGGCAACTTCGACGACGACGAGGCCTTCGAGACCCTCAAGGACACCATCGAGGAACTCGACAAGGCCCAGGGCACCGGCGGCAACTTCGCCTTCTACCTGTCCGTACCCCCCAAGTTCTTCCCCACCGTCGTCCAGCAGCTCAAGAAGCACGGCCTGGCCGACCAGCAGGGCGACTGCTGGCGCCGCGCCGTCATCGAGAAGCCCTTCGGACACGACCTGGCCAGTGCCAAGGAACTGAACCGGATCGTCCACGAGGTCTTCCCGCCCGAGTCGGTCTTCCGCATCGACCACTACCTCGGCAAGGAGACCGTCCAGAACATCCTGGCGCTCCGCTTCGCCAACACGCTGTTCGAGCCGCTGTGGAACCGGTCCTACGTCGACCACATCCAGATCACGATGGCCGAGGACATCGGCATCGGCGGCCGCGCCGGCTACTACGACGGCATCGGCGCCGCCCGTGACGTCATCCAGAACCACCTCCTCCAGCTGCTCGCGCTGACCGCCATGGAGGAGCCCGCCTCCTTCGACGCGGACGCGCTCGTCGCCGAGAAGACCAAGGTGCTGGGCGCCGTACGGCTCCCCGCCGACCTGGGCAAGGAGACGGTGCGCGCCCAGTACGCGGCCGGCTGGCAGGGCGGCGAAAAGGTCGTCGGCTACCTGGAGGAAGAGGGCATCGACCCCAACTCCCGCACCGACACCTACGCCGCCGTCAAACTGGAGGTCGACAACCGCCGCTGGGCGGGCGTCCCCTTCTACCTGCGCACCGGCAAACGCCTGGGCCGCCGCGTCACGGAGATCGCAGTCGTCTTCCAGCGCGCGCCGCACTCCCCCTTCGACCACACCGCCACCGAAGAGCTCGGCCAGAACGCCCTGGTCATCCGCGTCCAGCCGGACGAGGGCGTCACCATGCGCTTCGGGTCGAAGGTGCCCGGCACCTCCATGGAGGTACGGGACGTCTCGATGGACTTCGCGTACGGCGAATCCTTCACCGAGTCCAGCCCGGAGGCGTACGAACGCCTGATCCTGGACGTCCTGCTCGGCGACGCCAACCTCTTCCCGCGCGTCGAGGAGGTCGAGCAGTCCTGGCGCATCCTCGACCCGATCGAGGAGTACTGGGACCAGCACGGCAAGCCCGCACAGTACGCGGCCGGGACCTGGGGACCGGACGAGGCGGACGAAATGCTCGCACGAGACGGACGGAGCTGGCGTCGGCCATGAAGATCGATCTGACGGAAACCACGGCCAGCAAGGTCAACAAGGCGCTGGTCCAGGGCCGTCGTAGCATCGGCACCCCCGCCATCGGCATGGTGCTCACCCTCGTCATCGTCACCGACGAGGAGAACGCCTACGACGCCCTCAAGGCCGCCAACGAGGCATCCCGCGAGCACCCCTCGCGCACCCTCGTCGTCATCAAGCGCGTCAGCCGGTCGCCCCGCGACCGCGCCAAGGCCCGCCTGGACGCCGAGGTCCGTGTCGGCGCGGACGCCGGCACCGGCGAGACGGTCGTACTGCGGCTCTACGGCGAAGCCATCAACCACGCCCAGTCCGTGGTCCTGCCGCTTCTGCTGCCGGACGCGCCGGTCGTCGTATGGTGGCCGGTCAACGCCCCCGTGGACGCCGCACGCGACCCGCTCGGCGCGCTCGCCCAGCGGCGCGTCACCGACATGTACACCGCCGAGAACCCCATCCGGGAACTGGCCGAACGCGCCGACGCGTACTCGCCCGGCGACACGGACCTGTCCTGGACCCGCATCACGCCCTGGCGCTCGATGCTGGCCGCGGCACTCGACCAGCTGCCCTGCAAGGTCGCCGAGGTCGAGGTCGAGGGCGAGGAGTTCAACCCCAGCGTCGAACTCCTCGGCATGTGGCTCGCGGACCGCCTGGACGTCCCCGTCCGACGGCTGCTCTCGGCCGGCCCCGGCCTGACCGCCGTCCGGATGGAGACCGACTGCGGCCCCGTCGCACTGGACCGCGCGGACGGCTCCCTGGCCACGCTCTCCATGCAGGGCCAGCCCGACCGCAACGTCGCGCTCAAACGGCGCGAGACCGCCGAACTCCTGGCGGAGGAGCTGCGCCGGCTCGACCCGGACGACACGTACGCCTCCGCGCTGAAGTACGGCGTCGACCGGCTCGGCGAACCCCAGCGGGCGCAGACACCGCTGGCCGCGAAGGCAGCCGCGTCCTCCGACGAGCCGGTCGCCGCCGACGCGGATACCGCGGACGCGACGGAGGCCTCGGACACGGCCGAGCCCCGGTCCGACGCCTCCGGCTCCAAGGCCAAGGCGCCCGCCAAGAAGTCCGCCTCCAAGAAGGCGGCCTCCAAGGCGGCCTCCGAGTGAGCGCGCCGCAGGTCGTCGTCCACCGCGACAAGGAGCTGATGGCCAAGGCCGCGGCGGCCCGGCTGATCACGAAGATCGTGGACGCCCAGGCCGCCCGCGGCTCCGCCTCCGTCGTCCTGACGGGCGGCCGCAACGGCAACGGGCTGCTCGCGGCCCTCGCCGAGGCGCCCGCCCGGGACGCGGTGGACTGGTCCCGCCTCGACCTGTGGTGGGGCGACGAACGGTTCCTGCCCGACGGCGACCCGGAGCGCAACCACACCCAGGCCCGTGAGGCCCTGCTGGACAGCGTTCCGGTGGACCCGGCCCGGGTGCACGTGATGGCCCCGTCCAACGGCCCGTACGGCAACGACGCGGACGCCGCGGCCGAGGCGTACGCGGTCGAACTGGCCGCCGCGGCGGGCCCCGAGGACCACGGTCCCGTACCGTCCTTCGACGTCCTCCTGCTGGGCGTCGGCCCGGACACCCACGTCGCGTCGCTCTTCCCGGAGCTGCCGGCCGTCCGCGAGACGGAACGCCCGGTCGTCGCCGTGCACGGCGCTCCCAAGCCCCCGCCCACCCGCATCTCCCTGACCCTGCCCGCGATCCGCGCGGCCCGCGAGGTCTGGCTGCTCGCGGCGGGCGAGGACAAGGCGAAGGCCACGGCGATGGCGCTCTCCGGAGCCGGCGAGATCCAGGCACCGGCCGCGGGCGCGTACGGCCGCAGCCGCACCCTGTGGCTCCTGGACGAGGCAGCCGCCTCGCAACTGCCGCGCGGTCTCTACCCGCCGGCTTCGGCCTGACACCGCCGCACGACGAACGGCCCCGTTCCCGGGTGGGAGCGGGGCCGTTCGTCGTGCCACCTGGGTTTCGACGGCCGGTGGCAGACCAGCCGCCGTGGCCGACTTGCTGCCCGTACCGGGTGCCGCTCCCCGTTCCGGGGTACGGGTCCGGTCCTCCGGACTCCGTCCTACGGCCCGCCCCCTTCCGTTGTACGGCGGCGAACGGCCGGTGGGGGCAGGCGCCCCCCACGCACGCACGTGGCAGCCTGACACGTACGGGAGGGTCCGGGACCGGAGGACGAAGTCCGCAGGGCCCGGGCCCGCGCCCCCGCCGTACCGGTGAGTTTCGACGGCCGGCGGCAGACCAGCCGCCGTGGCCGACTTGCTGCCCGTACCGGGCGGCGCTCCCCGTTCCCGGGCACGGGACCAGTCCTCCAGACTCCGTCCTACGGCCCGCCCCCTCCCGCCGTACGGCGACCGACGGCCGGTGGGGGCAGGCGCCCCCCACCCACGCACGTAGCAGCCTGACACGTACGGGAGGGTCCGGGACCGGAGGACGAAGTCTGTAGGGCCCGGGCCCGCCCCCCTACCGGTAGCCGCCGCCCCGCACCCGGGTACGGGACCGGTCCTCCAGACTCCGTCCTACGGCCCGCCCCCTCCCGCCGTACGGCGATCAACGGCCGGTGGGGGCAGGCGCCCCCACCCACGCACGCGGCAGCCGAGTACGTACGGGAGGGTGCGGGACCGGAGGACGAAGACCGCAGGGCCCGGGCCCGCGCCCCCGCCGTACCGGTGAGTTTCGACGGCCGGCGGCAGACCAGCCGCCGTGGCCGACTTGCTGCCCGTACCGGGCGGCGCTCCCCGTTCCCGGGTACGGGACCGGTCCTCCAGACTCCGTCCTACGGCCCGCCCCCTCCCGCCGTACGGCGACCGACGGCCGGTGGGGGCAGGCGCCCCCCACCCACGCACGCGGCAGCCTGACACGTACGGGAGGGTCCGGGACCGGAGGACGAAGTCCGCAGGGCCCGGGCCCGCGCCACCCGACACCGTGCTCAGCCGGTCACGACCTCCGCTCGCGCTCCTGGCGGACCATCGCGTTGGCGAGGTGGGCGGGATCCTGGAGGTCGCCCACCGCCACACCAGACACGTCAGTGTCATGCGTGTCGTACGGGCCCAGGGCCTGCTCCTTGTCGCCCTGTACGGCCGCGAGGTGACGAGACGCCACATCCCGCTGCTCGGGCTGCGGGAGGGCCTGCAACCAGGCGCGGTTCTCCGGGGTGAGGAGGTCCAGGAAGCTCGCCAGGACTTCCTCGTCCGCCGCCATCAGCGGCCCCGCATCGCGCGGTAGGTGGCGACCAGGGACTTCGTCGAGGCGTCCAGGCCCTCGATGTCCGCGCCCTCGGTCAGCGCGGGCTCGACCCGCTTCGCCAGGACCTTGCCGAGTTCGACGCCCCACTGGTCGAAGGAGTCGATGTTCCAGATGGCGCCCTGGACGAACACCTTGTGCTCGTACAGGGCGATGAGCTGGCCCAGGACGGACGGGGACAGTTCCTCGGCGAGGATCGTGGTGGTGGGGCGGTTGCCCTGGAAGGTCTTGTGCGGGACCAGTTCCTCGGGGACGCCCTCGGCCCGTACCTCGTCGGGGGTCTTGCCGAAGGCCAGTGCCTGGCCCTGGGCGAAGAGGTTGGCCATCAGCAGGTCGTGCTGGGCCACCAGGCCCGGCTGGAGGTCTTCGACGGGCTGGGCGAAGCCGATGAGGTCGGCCGGGATCAGCTTCGTGCCCTGGTGGAGGAGCTGGTAGTACGCGTGCTGGCCGTTGGTGCCGGGGGTGCCCCAGACGACGGGGCCGGTCTGCCAGTGGACGGGGTTGCCGTCGCGGTCGACGGACTTGCCGTTGGACTCCATGTCCAGCTGCTGGAGGTACGCGGTGAACTTGGAGAGGTAGTGGCTGTAGGGCAGGACGGCGTGCGACTGGGCGTCCCAGAAGTTGCCGTACCAGACGCCGAGCAGGCCGAGCAGGAGCGGGACGTTCTCCTCGGCGGGGGCGCAGCGGAAGTGCTCGTCGACGAGGTGGAAGCCGGCCAGCATCTCGCGGAACCGCTCGGGGCCGATCGCGATCATGAGGGAGAGGCCGATGGCGGAGTCGTAGGAGTAGCGGCCGCCGACCCAGTCCCAGAACTCGAACATGTTGTCGGTGTCGATGCCGAAGTCGGCGACCTTCTCGGCGTTGGTCGACAGCGCGACGAAGTGCTTGGCCACCGCGTCCTCGCCGGCGCGCAGGCCGGTCAGCAGCCAGTTGCGGGCGGAGGTGGCGTTGGTGATCGTCTCGATGGTGGTGAAGGTCTTCGAGGCGACGATGAAGAGCGTCTCGGCCGGGTCGAGGTCGCGGACGGCCTCGTGCAGGTCGGCGCCGTCCACGTTGGAGACGAAGCGGAACTGCATGTCGCGGTGGGTGTAGGCGCGCAGCGCCTCGTAGGCCATCGCCGGGCCGAGGTCGGAGCCGCCGATGCCGATGTTGACGACCGTCTTGATGCGCTTGCCGGTGTGGCCCTTCCACTCGCCCGAGCGCACCCGGTCGGCGAAGATCTGCATCTTGCGCAGGACGGAGTGCACGGCGGGGACGACGTTCTCGCCGTCGACCTGGACCGAGGCGGATTCGGGGGCGCGCAGCGCGGTGTGCAGCACGGCCCGGTCCTCGGTGAAGTTGATCTTCGCGCCGCGGAACATCGCGTCCCGCAGTTCCGCCACGCCCCGGGCCGCGGCGAGCTCGCGCAGCAGGCGCAGGGTCTCGTCGGTGACCAGGTGCTTGGAGTAGTCCAGGTGCAGGTCGCCGACCTTGAGGGTGTAGCGTGCGGCGCGCTCCGGGTCCTGGTCGAACAGCTCGCGCAGTCGCACCTCCCCGAGCTGCTCCCGGTGCTTGTTCAGCGCGGTCCACTCAGGCGTCTGGTCGAGCCTGGTGCGGCCTTCTGCGTTCATCTCGGACATCAGCCTTCTTCTTCTCGTACCGGCCCCGCCGTCTCCCAACCTAATTGATCAGGGTGCGGGATGAGGTGTCCCCCCGCTGTCGGCCGCCCCGGCGAACCGTTTCGGCACCTCCCGCCGGTACCCGGCCGACCGGCCGGATACGCGACGGCCCGGCCGGGAGGGCGTATTCCCTCCGGCCGGGCCGGTCGTCGTGGGTGCTGGTCCGTCAGATCTCTCCGCGGAGCTTGGCGAGGGCCTCGGCGAGGATCGCCTCGCCGTCGGCGTCGCTGCGGCGCTCCCGGACGTACGCGAGGTGCGTCTTGTACGGTTCGGTGCGCGGCGGGTCCGGCGGATTGTCCCGGTCCTTGCCTGCCGGGAAGCCGCAGCGCGGGCAGTCCCAGGTGTCAGGAATCTGCGCGTCGCCGGCGAAGCTGGGCTGAGTCTCGTGCCCGTTCGAGCACCAGAAGGAGATGCGGATGCGCGGTGCGGACTCGCCCCGCTCCGCCTCCCCCATCGGCCCCGCCCCGACCCGACTTCCTCGGATCGCGTTGCCACTTGCCACGGTTGTAACTCCCTGCGTAATGGTGCTGCGAAGCATCGAACAGCAGTCGCGCTGCGAGCGCCCCAGTCTACGTAAGGCCCAACGCGCGTCCAGTGACAGGAGTTACACCCCCACCGAGGACGCCGCCTTCATGATAGGCCGCGTCCCCGATACGGCGTCAGCTGTCCAGCTTCATCAGGACGCCGAGTACGACGATGCAGGCGAACCAGAGCAGGGCGATCACAATGGTGATGCGGTCCAGGTTGCGTTCCGCGACGGAGGAACCGCCGACCGAGGACTGCATGCCGCCGCCGAACATGTCGGACAGGCCGCCACCCTTCCCCTTGTGCATGAGCACCAGCATCATCAGCAGCAGGCTGAAGACGATGAGGGCTACCGAGAACCCGATGACCACGGCTGGACCAACTCTCTAGGACTGGCGGACGGGACGTACAAGAAGATCGAATGGTACGGGGCCGGGCGGCGCTGCTGGCACCGGGCCCGGCCCCGACAGGGTACGACGGGCCCGGCCCGTCGTCATAGCTGCTACTGGTCGCGGAACCGGACGATCTTGACGAACTCGTCCACGTCCAGCGCCGCGCCGCCGATCAGGGCGCCGTCCACGTCCGGCTGCGCCATGATCGCGGCGACGTTGCCCGACTTGACCGAGCCGCCGTACTGGATGCGGACCTTGTCGGCCAGCTCCTGGCTGTACAGCTCGGCGAGGCGGCGGCGGATCGCGCCGCAGACCTCCTGCGCGTCCTCGGGCGTGGCGACCTCGCCGGTGCCGATGGCCCACACGGGCTCATAGGCGATGACGATGGTCTCGGCCTGCTCGGCCGGGATGTCCTTCAGGCCGCCGTCGACCTGGGCGAGGGTGTGCTCGACCTGGTTGCCGGCCTTGCGGACGTCCAGGCCCTCGCCGACGCACAGGATCGGGGTGATGCCGTGCTTGAAGGCGGCCTTGACCTTGGCGTTGCAGATCTCTTCGTTCTCGCCGTGGTACTGGCGGCGCTCGCTGTGCCCGATGGCCACGTAGCTGCACTTGAGCTTGGCCAGCATGGCGCCGGAGATCTCGCCGGTGTACGCACCGGAGTCGTGCGCCGAGAGGTCCTGGGCGCCGTACTTGATCTTGAGCTTGTCGCCGTCGACCAGCGTCTGCACCGAACGCAGGTCGGTGAAGGGGGCCAGGACCGCGACCTCGGTGGCCTCGTAGTCCTTGTCGGCGAGTGCGAAGGCGAGCTTCTGGACGTGCGCGATGGCCTCGAGGTGGTTGAGGTTCATCTTCCAGTTGCCCGCCATCAGCGGGGTACGGTCAGTCACGGTTCTTCAGTCCTCCAGAGCGGCGAGACCGGGCAGCGTCTTGCCTTCGAGGTATTCGAGGCTGGCGCCGCCACCGGTCGAGATGTGGCCGAAAGCATTCTCGTCGAAGCCGAGCGAGCGGACGGCCGCGGCCGAGTCGCCGCCGCCGACGACGGTGAAGCCGTCGCAGTTCAGCAGGGACCGCGCGATGGCGGTGGTGCCGCCCGCGTAGTCGGGGTGCTCGGCGACGCCGACCGGGCCGTTCCAGAAGACGGTCTCGGCGTCGGCGATCTTCGAGGCGAACAGCTCGCGGGTCTTCGGGCCGATGTCCAGGCCCTCCTTGTCGGAGGGGATCCGGTCGGCGTCGACCGTGACGAAGTCGGCCTTGGCCTTCGTCTTCAGGTCGGGGAAGTCGGCCGAGGCCAGGATGTCGACCGGCAGGACCAGCTCGACGCCGTTCTTCTCGGCGCGCTCCATGTACTCGGTGACGGCCGGGATCTGGTCCTCCTGGAGGAGGGAGATGCCGACCTCGTAGCCCTTGGCCTTGAGGAAGGTGTACGCCATGCCGCCGCCGATCAGCAGCCGGTCGGCCTTGTCGAGCAGCTGGTCGATGACGGCCAGCTTGTCGGAGACCTTGGCGCCGCCGAGCACCACCACGTAGGGGCGCTTGACGTCCTCGGTGAGCTTCTTCAGGACGGTGACCTCGGCGGCGATCAGGTCGCCCGCGGCGTGCGGCAGGCGGGCCGGCAGGTCGTAGACGGAGGCGTGCTTGCGGTGCACGGCGCCGAAGCCGTCGCCGACGTACACGTCCGCGAGGGCCGCGAGCTGGTCCGCGAAGGCGCCGCGCTCGGCGTCGTCCTTGCTGGTCTCGCCCGGGTTGAAGCGCAGGTTCTCCAGGACGGCGACCTCGCCCTCGCCGAGCCCGTCGACGACGGAGCGGGCGGACTCGCCGACCGTGTCCGTGGCGAAGGCGACGTCGCGGCCGATCAGCTCACCGAGGCGCTCGGCGGCGGGGCGCAGCGAGAAGGCCGGGTCGGGGGCGCCCTTGGGACGGCCCAGGTGGGAGGCGACGATCACCTTGGCGCCGAGCTGGGCGAGCTTGGCGATCGTCGGCTGGACGGCGCGGATGCGGCCGTCGTCGGTGATGGTGGTGCCGTCCAGCGGCACATTGAGGTCCGCGCGGACGAAGACCCGCTTGCCGGACAGCCCTTCCTGGGCGAGATCGTCGATCGTCTTCATGCGAAGTGACTCCGTTGCGTAGGTCGGTCATGGGAGGGGGCCCGTACGGCGCTTCGGTGCGCCCTACGAGCCCCTTCCGCACATCTACGTGCCCTGGCCTGGATCAGGCAGGCGTCAGAGCTGCTCGCCGACGAAGGTGGTCAGGTCCACCAGGCGGTTGGAGTAGCCCCACTCGTTGTCGTACCAGCCGATGACCTTGACGCTCTTGCCCTGCGCCATCGTCAGGGAGGAGTCGAAGGTGCAGGAGGCCGGCCAGTTGACGATGTCCGAGGAGACGATCGGGTCCTCGGTGTACTCCAGGATGCCCTTGAGCTGGCCCTCGGCCGCCTTCTGGAACGCGGCGTTGATCTCGTCCTTGGTGACCTCGCGCTCCAGCTCGATGACCAGGTCGGTCACGGAGCCGGTGGGGACCGGGACGCGCATGGCGATGCCGTCCAGCTTGCCCTCGAGCTGCGGGAGGACCAGCGCGGTGGCCTTGGCGGCACCGGTCGTGGTCGGGATGATGTTCTCCGCGGCGGCGCGGGCGCGGCGCAGGTCCTTGTGCGGGAAGTCCAGGATGCGCTGGTCGTTGGTGTACGCGTGGACGGTCGTCATCAGGCCCTTGACGATGCCGAAGTTCTCGTCGAGAACCTTGGCCATCGGCGCCACACAGTTGGTGGTGCAGGAGGCGTTGGAGATGACGTGGTGGTTGGCCGCGTCGTACTTGTCCTGGTTGACGCCCATCACGACCGTGATGTCCTCGTCCTTGGCGGGCGCGGAGATCAGGACCTTCTTGGCGCCGGCCTGGATGTGCTTCTCGGCGTCGGCCTTCTTGGTGAAGATGCCGGTCGACTCGATGACGATGTCGGCGCCCAGCTCGCCCCAGGGGAGCTGCGCCGGGTCACGCTCGGCCATCGTCTTGAAGGTCTGGTTGCCGACCGTGATGGTGTCGTCGGTGTGGCTGACGTCGTGCTTCAGGCGACCCAGGATGGTGTCGTACTTCAGCAGGTGAACCAGGGTGGCATTGTCGGTCAGGTCGTTGACACCGACGATCTCGATGTCCGCACCCTGCTCCAGGAGCGCGCGGAAGTAGTTGCGACCAATGCGGCCGAATCCGTTGATGCCTACGCGGATCGTCACGAACCGATCTCCTCGTTGGTGCGCCGGTGCAGTACCGGCGAGCTGTATGGGATGTCCCCGACCGCCTCCGACCCTACCCCCAATACGAGACGTACGTGACATTGACAGGGGCGGTCCGGGCCCACTCTGGGGCCACGGACCGCCCTGTTCGCCGAGAGAGTACGGGCACGGTCAGCCGTCGAGCGCCCGGAGCGCCGCCCCGGCCAGTTCCGACCGTTCCGTGGCGGTCTGTACGTGCTCCAGGCCGAAGCCCAGCAGCACGGTGTTCCGCGTGGTCACCGCGCCGGCGGCCCGGAACAGCTCCTTGGAGCGGGTCCAGTCGGCCGTGGCGGGCGGACTGCCGGCGGGCGGCCCGGGAACGGTCCAGGGCCCGAGGGAGGTCTCGAAGCCCTCCAGCGGCTCTCCGCCGGTGCCGGTGGTGAGCCGGGTGTTGTCGGCGAAGACGCCGCGGCCGCCGACGCTGGGGTCGGTGACGTAGGAGAGCGACAGCTCGACGCGCTGCCCCGCGTAGGCGGACAGGTCGACGGCGACCGGCCGCCAGCCGTCCGAGGCGCCGGTGAAGCGGTGCCACGCGCCGGTCGTGCCGGTGTTGCGGCACTCGGTGCCGGTGCGGGTCAGGTAGTGCCGGAGGAAGGGGTGGGCGGCCAGGTAGTAACCGGCGCCGCACTCCGCGGGTACGTCGGTGCCGGTACCGCCGTTCGCGTCGGGCAGCGTCGTCCAGTCGTCCTTGCCGGCGGTGTGCGCCTCGACGACGGCGTTGTCGAAGCCGGCCTCCGTGTCGTGGCTGAGCATGAACCGGAGGGTGGGCCGGTCGGCCGCGGTGACGCCGGTCAGGTCCACGGTCCGGGTCAGCCGCATCCAGGAGGTGTCGCGGTGCCGCGCAGCGGCGAACCAGTCGCCCTCGTACGGCTGGAACGGCGTTCGTACCCCCGGATACTCACCCGCCGCGGCGCTGGCGAACTGGGGGAACGTAGCGGGCGGCAGCTCGTCGGAGATCACCGAGTGGGCGCCCGCGGAGTCCAGCGGGTTGCCCGGCGCGTCGGCGAGCCGCACCTCGGCGCCGGCCAGCTTGCCGGTGCCCTTGAAGGCGGGCGGGTTCTTGAGAGCCACCCGGCCGCCGGCGCCCAGGTAGTACTGGCTGAAGTCGTCGGTCACGGCCCGGCCGACCACGGCGCTGCCACCTGCCTGCTCACCCGCGGCGATCAGCTTGCCGCCCTCGTTGAGGTAGTCGCGTACGGCCAGCAGGGTGGCGCCGCCCGGGCGTCCGGCTCCCGTGTACCAGACGACGTTCTCGAAGTGGCTCAGGACACCGAGCGCGTCCGGAGCGCCCTGCCGGGCGACGTCCCAGACCGCGGCGCGGTGGCCGTTGGCGGCGAGGGCCTTGGTGTACGCGGCGGTGTGCCGCGCGGGAGTGGTGCCGCCCTCCTCGGCGAGGACGAGGGTGTCGGCGCGGGGCCGCTCGGCGACGGTGTAGGTGAAAGGTTCACTCTTGGTGGCCTTGCCGTCGCGCGTACGGCCGGAGAACCAGACCTCGACCTCGTCCCCCGGACCGGCGCCCTCGACGGACGCCCGGTACTGGTCGAAGTGCAGGTTGTCCTCGCCGCCGTACCTCTCGCCGCCCTTCCAGGGCTCCAGCTCCTCGGTGTGCCGACGGCCGCCGTCGACGCGGTAGTTCAGCTCCTTGTCGCGTACGGACTTGCGTGCGGTGACCGCGACTTCCTGGTCCTCGCCGCGGGCGTAGGAGGTGGTGAAGGCGTGCGGGGTGAAGTCGGGCGCTTTCAGGCCCACGGAGGAGACGGGCTGGTCAGGGCGCCGGGCGCTCTCGGCGACGGAGAGCGCGAAGGGGATGTTCTTCTCGAACTCCGCCTGGATGAGCTTCTCGGAGTCCGGGAAGTTGAAGACGGACTGACAGTCGGCGGCGTTCCACTCGTCGTTCGGGTCGGCGTCGGACGCCGTCTGACAGGTCGACATCTCCGGTGTGAACATGGGGATGCCGTTGACGTTGGACGCGTGGCCGTCGGCCTCGCCGTTGGTGATG
The DNA here is from genome assembly GCF_055573595.1 of Streptomyces sp. NPDC030165. Lineage (NCBI taxonomy): Bacteria > Bacillati > Actinomycetota > Actinomycetes > Kitasatosporales > Streptomycetaceae > Streptomyces > Streptomyces sp. NPDC030165. The sequence goes on from NZ_JBVIBD010000010.1 coordinate 149,161, forward strand.
TACAGCTCGGAGGCGACCTGCGGGCGGTAGCCCGGGATCGCGGACTTCTCCGGCGTACCGGCCAGGGCACGGTAGAGGACGTCGTCGGGGGTGGGAGTGGCCACCTGCCAGCCGACGCCGTAGAGGATCAACTCGGCGGCGGAGTGGTAGTTGACGGCGTACCGGAAACCGATGCGTTTCTCGAAGGCGTCCAGCGCCTTGGTCTCGGGCTCGGAGGCGGCGGCCGGGCCGCGATAGGTCTCACCGGCCGGGTTGGGGGACGAACCCTCGTTGTCGTGACCCCACTTGTAGGAGAAGTTGCGGTTGAGGTCGACGCCGTCGCCGGGCGTGATCTTGCCGTCGCCGTTGTTGTCCCGCAGGTTCTTGCGCCACAGGCGGTTCTGCGGGCTCTCGAAGGTGTAGTCGTAGCCGTCCGGATTGGCGGACAGCACGAACCACAGCTCGGTGGTGTCGAGGATCTTGGTCAGCCGCGGGTCCTTGCCGTACCCGGCCAGGTAGTACCGCATCAGCCGGCGGGTCATCTCGGGAGTGATCCACTCCCGCGCGTGCTGGTTGGACAGGTACAGCACCGCGGGCTTGGCGCCGTCCTCGGTCGTGTCGGCGTTCTTGGTGAGCTTCAGGGCCATGATGTCGCGGCCCTTGACGGTCTTGCCGATGCTGACGGCCTTGGCGAGCTTCCGGTTGGAGCGCGCGGTGTCGATCATCTCCTTCAGCAGACCGCTGTCGCCCGTGTACGGGCGGAAGACCCGGTCACCCTGGGCCTCGACCTTGCGCCGCGCCTCCGGGGGAACGTTCCTGCGCGTCAGCTCCACGCCTTGCCGGCGCAGCTCGGCGGCCTGTCCGGCAGAGAGGTACACCTCGACGTCCGCCTTGCCCGTCCTCGGCACCTGCGCGCTCAGCTCATGGCCGTCCACCCCGGCCTTGAGCAGCAGCGGCACCTGCGCCTTGGTGACCTCAGCCGTCCAGACCGCGACGGCATCCCGATCCCCTCCATCCCCCGGCCGCGCCTGCGCCTGCGCGGCCGGCACCGCCACCACCCCTCCCAGCAGTAACGATGCTGCCGCGAGTAAGGATCTCGCCCCGCGTCTCATGAGCCCCCCTTGCCGACGTCCATCTCGTGAATAGGCGTTCGACAGATTGGTCACGCTGCATGATCATGTCAATACAGGGCGTGGCGAATGGCTGGCGATGGCCGAGAAGCCCCCGGGGCGCCGCTTCAGCGGTGAACGCGGTGGCCGTCGGCCGGGGGCGGCGTGGGAAAGCCCGGCTTCGATCGGCGCGGGCCCGGCTCCTACGGACTTCGTCCTACGGTTCCGGTCCCTCCCGTACGTGGTCGGCTGCCGCGCCGGGGGTGGGGGGCGCCTGTCCCCGGCGGTGGTCGATCGCCGTACCGGTCCGTACGGGGCGGGTGGCGCGGGCCCGGGCCCTGCGGACTTCGTCCTCCGGTCCCGCACCCTCCCGTACGTGTCAGGCTGCTACGTGCGTGGGTGGGGGGCGCCTGCCCCCACCGGCCGTCGGTCGCCCTACGGCGGGAGGGGGCGGGCCGTAGGACGGAGTCTGGAGGACCGGTCCCGTACCCGGGTGCGGGACGGCGGCTACCGGTAGGGGGGCGAGCCCGGGCCCTACAGACTTCGTCCTCCGGTCCCGGACCCTCCCGTACGTGTCAGGCTGCCACGTATGTGGGTGGGGGGCGCCTGCCCCCACCGGCCGTTCGCCGCCGTACGGCGGGAGGGGGCGGGCCGTAGGACGGAGTCCGGAGGACTGGTCCCGTGCCCGGGAACGGGAGCGCCGCCCGGTGCGGGCAGCAAGTCGGCCACGGCGGCTGGTCTGCCACCGGCCGTCGAAACTCACCGGTACGGCGGGGGCGCGGGCCCGGGCCCTGCGGTCTTCGTCCTCCGGTCCCGCACCCTCCCGTACGTACTCGGCTGCCGCGTGCGTGGGTGGGGGCGCCTGCCCCCACCGGCCGTCGACCGCCCTACGACGGAAGGGGGCGGGCCGTAGGACGGAGTCCGGAGGACCAGTCCCGTGCCCGGGAACGGGGAGCGGCACCCGGTACGGGCAGCAAGTCGGCCACGATGCGCAGCCGCCACCGGCCGTCAGCCGACCATCCCGTCCGCCATTTCCTCGGACAGGTTGGACTCCGTACCGGGGATGCCCAGGTCCTGGGCGCGCTTGTCGGCCATGGCCAGGAGGCGGCGGATGCGGCCGGCGACGGCGTCCTTGGTCAGGGGCGGGTCGGCGAGGGCGCCCAGTTCCTCCAGGGATGCCTGCTTGTGGTCCATGCGCAGGCGGCCGGCCGCGGCGAGGTGCTCGGGGACCTCCTCGCCGAGGATCTCCAGGGCGCGCTGGACCCGGGCCCCCGCGGCGACCGCGGCGCGCGCCGAGCGGCGCAGGTTCGCGTCGTCGAAGTTGGCGAGGCGGTTGGCGGTGGCGCGGACCTCGCGCCGCATGCGCCGCTCCTCCCAGGCCAGGACCGACTCGTGGGCCCCCAGGCGCGTCAACAGCGCGCCAATCGCATCACCGTCACGGACGACGACGCGGTCCACGCCGCGTACCTCGCGGGCCTTGGCGCCGATGCCGAGCCGGCGGGCCGCGCCGACCAGCGCGAGGGCCGCCTCGGGCCCGGGGCAGGTGACCTCCAGGGAGGAGGAACGGCCGGGTTCGGTCAGTGAGCCGTGGGCGAGAAAGGCCCCGCGCCAGGCCGCCTCGGCGTCGCAGGTGGCCCCCGAGACCACCTGCGGTGGCAGGCCGCGGATGGGCCGGCCGCGGCCGTCGACCAGGCCGGTCTGGCGGGCGAGCTGGTCGCCGCCGGCGACGACCCGTACGACGTAGCGGCTGCCGCGCCGCAGGCCGCCGGGGGCCATCACCACCAGGTCGGAGGAGTGGCCGAAGATCTCCAGGATGTCCTTGCGCAGCCGCCGGGCGGCGATGCCCGTGTCCAGCTCCGCCTCGATCACGATGCGTCCGCTGACCAGGTGCAGACCGCCCGCGAACCGCAGGATCGACGAGACCTCCGACTTCCGGCAGCAGGTCCGGGTGACGGGGAGCCGGGAGATTTCGTCCTTCACCGCTGCCGTCATCGCCATGGGCCGATCCTTCCATGCATCCGAAAAATACGGTCGTACGCGGCGGCCAGCAGCTCCGGGTCGTGCCGGGCGGCACCCTTGTGGGTCTCCGCCGTGCCGCAGGGGCTGCCGGGCGCGGCGACCGCCGCCAGCTCGACCTCGCTGCCGACGAGCTGCTTGGCAGCGACGGTCAGGCTCTCGATGTCGGGCACGGCGGCCCGGTCGGCCAGCACCACGTCGAAGGCGAGTTTAGGGGCGTGTCGGGCCAAAACCTCCAAATGACGCTGCGGGGAAAAGCCATCGGTTTCGCCGGGCTGGGGTGCCAGGTTCAGCGAGAGGACCTTGCGGGCCTTGGTCTCCTCCAGTGCCTCGCGCAGCTCGGGCACGAGCAGGTGCGGGATGACGGAAGAGAACCAGGAGCCGGGGCCGAGCACCACCCAGTCCGCGTCGCGGACCGCGGCGACGGCCTCGGGCACCGCGGGCGGGTCCTCCGGGACGACGTGCACGGACTGCACCTCGCCGGGGGTCAGCGCGACCGTGGCCTGGCCGCGGACCGTGGTGATGTCGTCCGGACGGGTCTCGTCGTGGCCCTTGACCAGGGCCTGGAGTTCCAGGGGTACGGCGGACATGGGCAGTACCCGGCCGTGCGCGCCGAGCAGCTTGCCGACCAGGTCCAGGGCCTGGACGTGGTCGCCGAGCTGCTCCCACAGGGCGACGATGAGGAGGTTGCCGACCGCGTGGTCGTGCAGCTCGCCCTCGCTGGTGAAGCGGTGCTGGATCACCCGGGACCAGGTCTGGCCCCAGTCGTCGTCCCCGCACAGCGCGGCGAGCGCCTTGCGCAGGTCGCCGGGCGGCAGGACGCCCAGCTCGTCGCGGAGCCGGCCGCTGGAGCCGCCGTCGTCGGCGACGGTGACCACGGCGGTCAGGTCACCGGTGATGCGGCGCAGCGCGGCCAGCGAGGCGGACAGGCCCATGCCGCCGCCGAGCGCCACGACCTTGGGTGTGGCGCCCCTGCCGGAGCGGCTGCCCGGAACCAGCTTGCGGACCCGGCGCAGCCGCAGGGGACGGGCGGTCATTCGCGCCCCATGTCCCGGTGGACGACGACGGTCTCGACGCCTTCGGAGACCAGGCGGTGGGCGAGCTTCTCGGACATGGCGACGCTGCGGTGCTTGCCGCCCGTGCAGCCGACCGCGATGGTGACGTACCGCTTGCCCTCGCGGCGGTAGCCCTCGGCGACGATGCGCAGCAGTTCCGCGTAGCCGTCCAGGAACTCCTTGGCGCCGGGCTGGCCGAAGACGTAGCCGGAGACCTCGTCGTTCAGGCCGGTGTAGGGGCGCAGCTCCGGGACCCAGTGCGGGTTGGGGATGAAGCGGCAGTCGATGACCATGTCGGCGTCGACGGGCAGGCCGTACTTGAAGCCGAAGGACATGACCGTGGCCCGCAGCTCGGGCACCTCTTCGCCGGCGAACTGGGCGTCCATCTTGGCGCGCAGTTCGTGGACGTTCAGGCTGGAGGTGTCGATGACCAGGTCGGCGTCGCCGCGCAGCTCGCGCAGCAGGTCGCGCTCGGCGGCGATGCCGTCCACGATGCGCCCGTCGCCCTGGAGGGGGTGCGGGCGGCGGACGGACTCGAAGCGGCGCACCAGGGCCTCGTCGGAGGACTCCAGGAAGACGATGCGGCGCTTGACGCTCTGCGCGTCGAGGGTGGCCAGGGACTCCTTGAGGTTGTCGAAGAAGCGCCGGCCGCGGACGTCCACGACGACGGCGATCCGCGCCACGTTGCCCTGTGAGCGGGCGCCCAGCTCGACCATGGGCGGGATCAGCTCGGGCGGGATGTTGTCGACGACGAACCAGCCGAGGTCCTCCAGGCACTTGGCGGCCGTGCTGCGGCCGGCCCCGGACATCCCGGAGATGATCACCAGCTCGGGGATGGCGGCGCTCTCGCCCGCGTCGGCATCGCGCATCGTGCCCGTACTCACCTGTGCACCGTCTCTCTCGGTCGTGCGGGAAGGCCGGGTGTCCTGGGCTTCCCGCGTGTCGTGCCTGTGCTGCTCGGTACTGCTGCTCATCGTTCCTGCCCCCGCTCTGATGACAACGCGGCCGGCGGGGTCACGTCATCCTCAATGATCTCTCCTGTGGCGGTGTTCACCGCCGGGGCGGCCGGGGCCGCTCCGGCCAGCGCCGCCGCGATCGTCTCGGCCGTCTTGCGGCCGATGCCCGGCACCTCGCAGATGTCCTCGACGCGTGCGGCCCGCAGCCGCTTGACGGAGCCGAAGTGCTTCAGCAGGGCCTGGCGGCGACTCTCGCCGAGGCCGGGGACGCTGTCCAGTGGCCCGGCCTTGAGGCGCTTGCCGCGCTTGTTGCGCTGGTAGGCGATGGCGAAGCGGTGGGCTTCGTCACGGACGCGCTGGAGGAGGTAGAGGCCTTCGCTGCTGCGGGGCAGGACGACGGGGTCGTCCTCGTCGGGCACCCAGACCTCTTCGAGGCGCTTGGCCAGGCCGCAGACGGCGACGTCGTCGATGCCCAGCTCGGACAGGGCCCGCTGGGCGGCGGCGACCTGCGGCTGGCCGCCGTCGACGACGACGAGCTGGGGCGGGTACGCGAAGCGCTTGGGGCGGCCGTCCTCGTCGGTGGGGCCGGTGGCCACGGGCGTGTCCCCGTCGGCGGCCCCGGCGGTCACGGGCGCGGCCCCGTCGGCGGCCGGCGCGTCCTCCCCGGCGGGCGCCTGCTCGTCCCACTCCCCCGTCTGCTGCTTCTCCTGGAGGTAGCGGCGGAAGCGGCGGCCGATGACCTCGTGCATGGCCCGGACGTCGTCCTGGCCCTCGAAGGTCTTGATCTGGAAGCGGCGGTACTCGCTCTTGCGGGCCAGGCCGTCCTCGAAGACGACCATGGAGGCCACCACGTCGTCGCCCTGGAGGTGGGAGATGTCGAAGCACTCGATGCGCAGCGGCACCGAGTCCAGGCCGAGGGCCTGGGCGATCTCCTCCAGGGCGCGGGAGCGGGTGGTCAGGTCGGAGGCGCGCTTGGTCTTGTGCAGGGCCAGGGCCTGCTGGGCGTTGCGCTGGACGGTGGCCATCAGGTCCTTCTTGTCGCCGCGCTGCGGGATGCGCAGCGAGACGTTGGAGCCGCGGCGCTCCGTGAGCCACTGCTGGACCGGCTCGACGGGGTCGGGCAGGGCCGGGACCAGCACTTCCTTGGGGACGGCGTCGCCGCTCTCCTCGCCGTAGAGCTGCTGGAGGGCGTGCTCGACGAGGGCGGCGCTGTCCACGTTCTCGACCTTGTCGGTGACCCAGCCGCGCTGGCCGCGCACCCGGCCGCCGCGGACGTGGAAGATCTGGACGGCCGCTTCCAGCTCGTCCTCGGCGAGTGCGATCAGGTCGGCGTCGGTGGCGTCGGCGAGCACGACGGCGCTCTTCTCCATGGCGCGCCGCAGCGCGTCCATGTCGTCACGCAGCCGGGCGGCCCGTTCGTACTCCATCTCCTCGGCGGCCTCCCGCATGGCCTTCTCCAGGCGGCGGATGTACGCACCGGTACGGCCGGCCATGAAGTCGCAGAACTCCTCGGCCAGTTCGCGGTGCTCCTCGGGGGAGACGCGGCCGACGCACGGGGCCGAGCACTTGCCGATGTAGCCGAGCAGGCAGGGGCGGCCGATCTGGGCGGAGCGCTTGAAGACCCCGGCGGAGCAGGTCCGTACGGGGAAGACGCGCAGCATCAGGTCGACGGTCTCGCGGATGGCCCAGGCCTGGCCGTAGGGGCCGAAGTAGCGCACGCCCTTCTTCTTGGCCCCGCGCATGACCCGGACCCTGGGGTATTCCTCGTTGAGGGTGACGGCCAGGTACGGATAGCTCTTGTCGTCGCGGTACTTGACGTTGAACCGCGGGTCGTACTCCTTGATCCAGGTGTATTCGAGCTGGAGCGCCTCGACCTCGGTGCTGACGACCGTCCACTCGACGGAGGCGGCGGTGGTGACCATCGTGCGCGTGCGGGGGTGGAGGTTGGCCAGGTCCTGGAAGTAGCTGGACAGGCGCTGGCGCAGGCTCTTGGCCTTGCCGACATAAATGACGCGGCGGTACTCGTCACGGAATCTGTAGACCCCGGGCGAGTCGGGGATCTGTCCCGGCTTGGGTCGGTAACTGCTGGGGTCTGCCATGCCGCCCACCCTACTTGGGGGCAGTGACAGCGGGCGGACCGTGGGCGGCGGCGGGCGGGCACGCCGGGGGCGGGGGGGCAGGGAGGGGCGCGGGGAGGGGCGCTGCCAATACGCGCGGGCGCGGGGCACCGGCCCGGGTCCGTGCGGGCCGGTGCCGGTGGCTTCCCGGCCTCGGCTCCGGGGGCCCGTGGCCGAGGCGGGTGCCCGGGGCCGTGCAGGGGCCTGGGGCCGTGCCGGGTGCCCGGGGCCCGGCGGGCCCCTGCCCGGGCCTCAGCGGCTGTGGCGCCTGCGCAGCGCCGCGGCGCCGGAGAGCCCGAGGGCGAGCAGGGCCGCGGTGCCCGCGACGGCCGAGGCGGCGGTCACCGGGCCGCTGCTGTCGCCGGCCGTGGCGCCGGCCGCGACGGGCTGTCCGGGCGTGCCCGCCTCCGGGGCCCCGCCGGCCGCCTGCGGGCCGTACCCGCCCGCGGCGCCGCGCCGGTCGTACGCGGAGCCGGGCAGCTTGTCGCCGTACGCCTTCGCCACCCGCTTCTGGTACGCGGCGACGGTGGTGCCGCCCGCGCCGATCGCCTTGCGCGCCTCGGCGTCCAGCGGCCGGACGCGGTCGCCGCGCTGTTCGTACCAGGCGTTGATCTGCGGTTCCTGGAAGACCGTGCCGCCGTCGCCCGCCGCGCTGTAGCGGGTCTCGTCGTCGCCGGTCGCGATGTTGACGACCTTCCAGGCCCCGCCGGATTCGGCGGTCCACACGGAGGCCTTCTGCCCGTCGGTGGAGACCGCCGTGCTGGCCAGGAACTCCAGCTCGGAGACGGGTGCCCCGGCCTTGCCGCGCACGAAGTCGGCCGAGAGCACGTAGACGGGCACGGTCCGCCCCTGGATCCGCGGCTGCGCCTTCGTCCGGGCGATCGCGCCGTCCCGGGCGAAGAAGCGGGCGAGCGTGGCGAGGGTGTCCGGCGCGGTGGCCGCCGTGCGGGCGGCGGTGACGGCCGACGCGGCGGGTGCGGGGGGCGGCGCGGGGGTGGCGGCGAGCGCGCCCTGCGGGGCGAGGCCGAGGAAGGCGGCGGTGAGCGCGCCGGTGGCGGCGGCCCGTATGGCGGCGCGGCGGGCGCGGGTGCCGCGCCCGGCGGCGGTGGCGGATACGGCCGGAGCTCTGTGCTCGGTCATGGCCTCAGGCTCCGATCCGGTAGAGGGAGTGGGTCCAGGAGAACGAGTTGCCGTTGACGTAGTAGTTGTAGTCGCCCCAGTTGTAACGGTTGTTGGACCCCCACGGGTCTCCCCAGTACACCCAGTTCTTCGCGGTGTCGAAACCGTAGATCACGTGCATGTGCCCGCCGCCCGAGGACCACTGGATGCGGGTCTCCACGGGGCGGCCCGCGTTGATCTCGCTCTGGACGGTGCCGTAGCGCAGGTAGCCCGTGACGTACGAGCCCGGGTTGACGCCCATCCAGTCGAAGGCGTTCTGCACGTTGCCGAGTGTGGCCTGGTTGTTGGGGCAGTTGCTGCCCTGCTGGCGGTTGAAGGCGGCGTTGCAGAACTGGTTCTGGCTGTACCTTTCCCCGTAGAACGTGGCGATGGTGTTGCCGGAGGCGGCCCAGCACCAGTTGGACCGCTCCTGGGCCTGCATGGAGATGTTGAGCCGGTTGGCGGCGAGCGCGCCCTGTGGGGCGGGCGCGGCGGGTGCCGCCTGGACCGCGGTGCCGGTGGGGGCGGGCGCCGCGGTGGCGGGCGTCGCGGGTATTGCGGTCAGTGCGGCGGCCGACAGTGCCGCGGCCGACAGCCATCTGCGGCGCAAGCCGCGGGTGCGTGGTGCACAGGTCATGGCGTTCCTCTCCCGATGAGGGGGTGGGGATGGAGGAGCGCATCCGGATGCTGGTCAGGAGCATCGGGTGTTGTCGGGAGCAGGTCAACACGCTTCAATGCGGGGTGACATGGGGGTGTGGACGTCCGGTGCCGGGTGTGAACGGCCGGTGCCCGGCGTACTGCAATGGACAGGCAGGACCAGCGCACGGTGTGAAGTCCGGTTGTGAACGTTCACCGCGCGCGCCGGAGGGTTGGGCGATGACACAGCACATGGCACAGCAGGCACCACATACACCTCATGAACATCAGGAAGCGCACGGGAAAAGTCCGCACCAGACGCCCCGGGAGCATCCGGTGAACGCCCCGGCGCCTCCCCCATTGGCCGAGCTGACGCAGATCCTGCGCACCGGCCCGTTCCACCTGGCCCTGCGCGCCGCCCTGGCCGCGCGCGGCCTCGCCCTGCACCGCGTCCAGCACAAGCTGGCGCAGCGCGGCATCAAGGTCGGCGTGACCAGCCTGAGTTACTGGCAGCAGGGAGCACGGCGCCCGCAGCGCCCCGAGTCGCTGCGCGCCGTACGGGCCCTGGAGGAAGTCCTCGACCTGCCCGCGCATTCCCTGCACCGGCTGCTGGTCCCCGAAGGCGGCCCGCGGGCCGAGACGGCGGAACGACCCGCCGCCCGCTCCTACCGCTCGCTCTTCGACCCCTCCGACGCCCTGCACGCGCTCTTCGCCGAACTGGAGGCGCCCGTGGACGGCGGGCTGCACACGGTCGGCCACCACGAATGGGTGCACATCGGAGCCGGCAGGGAGCTGAGCGAGCGCAGCTCCCTCCAAGTGGTGCGCGCCCACCGGGACGGCGTGGACCGCTACATCGCCATCCATCAGGGTGATGCGGGCTGCGACCCGTCCCGGGTGATCGTCACGGCCGGGGAGAACTGCCGCCTGGGGCGGGTGCGCCGGAACGCGGCCCACGCGATGGTGGTCGCCGAACTGCTCTTCGACGTCCGGCTGCGCACCGGCGAAACCCACGTCTTCGGCCACCGCTTCGAGGACGGCAGCGGCGGCCAGAGCGCGGAGTACGTACGCGGCTTCCGCTTCGCCGGCGGCCAGTACGTCCTCCAGGTGCGCTTCGACGAGGCCGCGCTGCCGGTGCGCTGCCGCCGCTTCACCCGGACCAAGGCGGGCGCGCCGCGCTCGGGCCAGCAGGAGCTGACGCTGAGCGGGCAGCACCGGGCCGTACATCTGGTGGAGCAGGGCGTACGGCCCGGGATCGTGGGGATCGGGTGGGACTGGGGGTGATCGGGGACGGCGCGTCCTAGGGGGTGTCCGCGCCGGTGGCCGGGACGCCCGACGGGTCGGGGTCCGTGGCGGCCGGGCGGCCGTCCAGGGCGCCCGCGGCCGCCGCGTTGTCCGCGACGCGCCGCTCCAGCATCGAGATCTTGCCGTCGAGCGGCCGGTCCATGCCCGGCCACACGTCGGCCTTGATGCTGACCTGGACGCGCGGCACCCGGTCGGCGACGGCCTCGGTCGCGCGCTTGACGACGTCCATGACCTCGTCCCAGTCCCCCTCGATCATCGTGTACATGGAGTCCGAGCGGTTCGGCAGCCCGGACTCCCGGATGATCTTGATGGCGTCGGCGACGTACGCCGCGCCGTTCTCCTCCACGCCCATGGGCGTCAGGGCGAAGGCAATGAGCACGGTCTTCCTCTCCTCGCAGGGACACACGGACGAAAACGGCGGTCCGTCGGCGGCGGGCCGCGGTGCGGCACCGTCACCCGCTGCCGACGTGAGCCGCCCGGTAGGCGCGTACCACGGGAGACCGGTAGGCATCCGCGATCCGCAGCAGGTGGCGGACCTCCTCGCCGAGATCGCCCGCGCCGGGGCCCGCGAGATTGGCCGTCTGCGCGTGCGGCGCCTCCCCGGCGCGCCGCGCGTGCAGGGCGGCGGCCAGCCAGCAGGCGGTGACGTGCGCGTCGGCCAGGTGCCCGGGGACGGCCTGCTCTCCCACGTGCCGGTGGACCCCGTCGAGCGTGGCCGGGGAGACGTAGTCCCGCAGCACGATCATCGCGTCGCGGATCTCGATGACCCGCCGGTACAGGCGCAGCTGGAGCGGCAGCACGGCGTTGCGCAGCCGGCTGCCCGGCCCCAGGACCACGTCGGGGGTGACCGCCGTCAGCTCCCGCCACAGCACGGCCAGTCCCCGGTAGGAGGCGTGGTCCCGCCACAGGCGCTGGATCCCGGCCAGTACGGGCAGTGCCGCACCGGCCGCGATGAACAGCGCCTCGACGCCGGTGACCGGCGAGAACAGCGGGCCGAAGACCGGGGAACGGGTCTGGAGGTAGCAGAGTTTGAGCACCCACAGCAGCGAGGCCAGCAGGATGCCGGTGCCGAACAGGCGCAGCCCGTACCGCAGCAGCCGGGGCGCGCCGGTACGGCCCTGGGCCCAGCAGACGAATCCGCAGGTGGTGTCGGCCGTCAGGTGGAAGGCGAAGAACACGTACCAGTAGGCGTCCGGCACGCTGGGGACGTCCGGCGAGGGCGTGATCTGGTTGCGCGCGTGCGGCGGCCCGGCCAGGTCGAGGGCGACGAGCGCCAGCATGACGGCGAGGGCGGCGCCGAACACCAGGACGGTACGGCGCTGCCGCCCCGCCGCCTGGAAGATGAACCACAGCACGGCGGCGGCGTCGACGATGCTGAACAGGTGCGTGGTCAGGTCGACCCAGTGGGCGCCCGGCACCAGGCGGGCCAGGACGGCGGTGACCGGCTCCAGGTGCATCGACATGGCCAGCGCGATCATCACGATCGCGAACCACAGGGGCCGCTGCGCCCGGTCCGTCAGGCCCCGCGGGGCCCGGGCGATCACCACGGCCCACAGGGCGACGATGCCGGCGTTCTCCAGCCAGGTGAGGTCCGTCAGCCAGGAGAGCACGGCGCTCCCGGATGACGGGCGTCCCGCAGGCCCATGCCGGACGCCAGGCCGCCGAGCGTGCCGGACAGCAGCGTCGGCGCGGGCACCCGCCCGGCGCCCTCCAGGATCAGGCTGGCGATCATCTCCGCCTCCTGCTCCTGCCGGTCGGAGTAGCGGGTGCGGCCCAGCGCCCGCCGGATGGACGCCGGGTCCTCGATGTCGATGTACCGGAAGAGCCGGGGGTCCTCGACGGCCATCCGGTGGTCGCAGACCAGGTGGCCGATCTCGTGGAGGATGATGTGCTCCTGGTGGAGCGGGCTGGTCTGCGCGTCGTAGAAGACGTAGTCGCCCTCTTCGGTCGCCAGCCACATACCGGTCGGCATGCCCAGCCCGGTCGGGGTGGGCAGGGTCATCAGCCGCAGCGGGCGGTCCCGGTCCGCGGCGAGCCGGGCGCACAGTTCCTGGGCGGAGAACGGCTCGGGCAGGGGTATCGCGTCGATCACGCGCCGGCAGCGGCGGCGCAGTCGCCTCCAGTGCATCGCGGGTGATACTCCATGGCTTGTGGGTACAGGGGGGCAGCCGACCCGGTAGCGGCGCCCGGTCATGCTGCCGCCGCCGGGCGGTGACACGGGGAAACCCGCACGACGACACCCCCTCGCGCGCCATCCGTGCAACGCGTCGTGCGATCGTAGATCTTCACCCGGCCCCCTGTCAGGCCCCCGCCGCCGAGCAGGCCGTTTCCGGCCAACCGCGCTGGGTGACGGTGCCCGTGTCCGCCCGTCAGCCGGCGATCAGCTTGCCGCCCTCGGTCTTGACGGGGACCTCCGGCAGTGGCTTGGAGGCCGGTCCCTGGACGACCTTGCCGGTCGTGACGTCGAACCGGCTGCCGTGGCAGGGGCAGTTGCCCTGGTTGCGCTCGATCTTGTCCAGGACGCATCCCGCATGCGTGCACTTGGCGCTGAAGCACTTGAACCGGCCCTTTTCGGGCTGCGAGACGAGCAGACGGCTCTCGCGGTAGAGCTTGGCGCCGCCGACCGGTACCTCGGAGTCGGCGCCCAGGGTGACGGGCTCGGCGGGCGTCGCGGGCGCTTCGCCCGAGCCGCCACCGGAGCAGGCGGCGACGCCGAATCCCGCCGCGCCGACGAGCGCGGCCCCTCGCAGCACGGTCCGGCGGGCGGGGGGCTGGCTCATGTCGTTCTCCCAGGAGTTCCGTTCAGGGGCGCGGCGTCACCGTGCGGTATCGGCTCCCGACGATACCGGTACCGATCCGTCCGCTTCGGGCTGCCCCGACCGGCCCTCGTCACGGTCGCCCGGATGCCCCGCACGGCCCTTGAGCAGGTCCCGTTCGATCTCCTCCAGGCTGCGGCCCTTGGTCTCCGGCAGCAGCTTGCGTACGAAGACGAAGGCGGCGAACGTCGTCACGGCGAAGAACAGGAAGTTCACGCCGGCGCCCCAGGCCCGCAGCAGAGTCGGGAAGACCAGTGCGACGACCATGTTGAACAGCCAGTTGAACATCACGCACAGGCTCACCGCGGCGGCCCGGATCCGCATCGGGAACAGCTCCGGCAGCATCACCCACTGCACCGGACCCCAGGAGACGGCGAAGGACGCGATGTACAGGGCGATGCCGAAGAGGGTGAGGGTGGACAGCGCCGCCCCGTAGCCGAGACCGGACAGGTTGGTGGCGGCCAGGACGAGCATCGCCGTGCACATGCCGAGCGCGCCGTACAGGAGCAGCGGCTTGCGTCCCTTGCGGTCGATCAGGCGCATGGCGGGCAGCGTCATGAGCATGTTCAGCAGCCCTATGCCGACGTTGGCGAGGATCGCGCCGTCGGAGCCGAAGCCGATGTCGGTGAGGAGCGTCGGCGCGTAGTAGATGATCGTGTTGATGCCGACGAAGTTCTGGAAGAAGACCAGCAGCATCCCGACGAGGAGGACCGGCCGCAGCCGCGGCGACGCGAGGTCCTTGAGGGACAGCGAGCGGCTCGCGGCCCGTTCGATGCGCTCGGTCTCCTCGATCTCGGCCAGTTCGGCGTCGGCCGCGCCGCCCGTACCGCGCAGCCGCGTCAGCACGTGCCGTGCCTCGTCGTTGCGGCCCTTGCCGACCAGCCAGCGGGGGCTCTCGGGCTGGGTGACGATGCCGAGCGCGAGGATCGCGGCGGGCACCACGCCCAGGCCGATCATCCAGCGCCACGCCTCGGCGCCGGCGAGCAGGTAGTCGGTGACGTACGCGAGGAAGATGCCGACCGTGACCAGCAGCTGCATCAGCGAGGTCAGCCCGCCGCGCAGGTGCTTGGGTGCCAGCTCGGTCAGGTACAGCGGTACGACGACGGAGGCGATGCCCACGCCGGTGCCGAGCACGAAGCGGAAGGCGATCAGCGTCCACGGGGTGGTGGCCAGGGCGGCGCCGAGGGTGCCGAGGATGAAGACGGCGGAGGCGGCGAGGATCAAGCGGCGCCGCCCCCAGGAGTCGCAGAGCCGTCCGGACAGGCCCGCGCCGAGCATCGCGCCGACCAGCAGGCCGGAGACGACCATGCCCTCCAGAAGCGGGGTCAGCGCGATGTCGTTCTTGATGAAGAGCATGGCGCCGGAGATGACGCCGGTGTCATAGCCCCACAGGATGCCGCCGAGGGCGCCGAAGACCCAGATCAGGGCGTTCTTGATGCGTGCGGGCACGGTCCGTCACCCCTTTCGCGCGGGGCGCGGGCCCTGCGGCGCGATGTGGATCTTGCGGCCGGTGCCGGCCCGGAAGCGGGCCACCGCCTCGTCGAAGTCCTCCAGCCCGTACACGTCGCTGACCAGCGGATCGAGGTCCAGTCCGGCGGCCAGGACGTCGATGGCGGGCTGGAAACTGTTGTGGACGGCCATCGAGCCGATGATGTCGATCTCGTGGTGGTAGACCAGGTACGGCGAGAACTTCGCCGAGCGGGCCGGGTCGGTGACGCCGAACTGGAGGAACGTACCGCCCTTGCGCACCCGGCCGAGCCCGTCCTCGATGGCCGGGACCGCGCCGGTCGCGTCGATGACCACCTCGAAACCGGGCTTGCGGCCGAGCCGGTCGGCGCTGGTGACGGCGGCGTCCAGGCCGAAGCCCTCGGCGAAGGCGAGCCGGTCCTCGTTGAGGTCCACGACGGACACCGAGGCGGCGCCGGCGGTGCGCACCAGCGCGGCCATCATCAGGCCCATCGTTCCGGCACCGTAGATCAGGTAGTGCTCGCCGGGGCGGCGGGGCAGCCGGTTCAGGCCGTGCACCGCGCAGGACAGCGGCTCGATCAGGCCCGCGGCGGCCTCGGAGAAGGACTCCGGGACGAGGTGGCAGCAGCGTGCGGGGACGGCGACCAGTTCGGCGAAGCCGCCCGCCTGGGTGACGCCGATCGCCCGGTAGTCCTCGCAGAGGTTGGCGCGGCCGATGCGGCAGTAGTGGCAGGCGCCGCACGGCATGTTCGGGTCGACCGCGACGCGGTCGCCGACGGCCGGGCCGGTGACGCCCTCGCCGACGGCCGCCACTTCGCCGGTCAGCTCGTGGCCGGGGACCAGCGGGTAGGGCACGGCGGGCAGCTCGCCGCCGAGGATGTGCATGTCGGTGCCGCACAGCCCGCAGGAGGAGACGCGTACGACGACCTCCGCGGATTCCGGCCGGGGATCGGGGACTTCGGTCAGGGCGGTACGGCCCGGCTCGGTGACCACGACAGCGCGCATGGCGCCTCCTCACGTCTTCGTGCGGTGTTGCGGGTGTTGCGGGATGGGGCGGCGTGAACGTAACCCGGGGGTAAACGTTTGCGCAAGCGTTTACGTCTAGGCTGTGATGGACTACGTACCGGCAGCCGGGCCTCCTGCCGGCGCACCAGGACGACGGACTCGGGGAGACGGACCGGATGACGACGATGGTCGATGTGGCACGGCAGGCGGGGGTCTCCGTGGCCACGGTCTCGCACGTGCTCAACGAGACCCGGCCGGTACGGCCCGACACCCGCGCCGCCGTCCTGAAAGCCATCGACGAGCTGGGCTACACCCACAACACGCTGGCCCGTTCCCTGGTCACCGCACGCACCCGCTCCATAGGCCTCGCGGTCTCAGCGATCAGCAACCCGTACTTCACCGAGATCCTCCAGGGCGTCGAAGCCGGTGCCCTGGAGGCGGGCTACAGCCTGCTGATCGCCGATCCGCACGACGACCCCGCGCACGAGCAGAAGGTCGTCCGGCTGCTGCACGAACGCCGGGTGGACGGCATGATCGTCGCGCCGTCCGCCGAGCCCGCGGGCATGGCCGGCTACCTCACCCGCCGCAAGGTCCCGGCCGTCTTCCTCGACCGGCTCGTCGGCGACGCGTACGACCAGGTCTGCGCCGAGAACACCGCCCCCGTACGGCAGCTCGTCGAGCACCTCGCCGGCCTCGGCCACACTCGCATCGGCCTGGTCGCCGGCCTGCCCGGCCTGAGCACCACCACCGAACGCGTCCAGGGCTACCGCGAGGGCCTGCGCGCCCGCGGCCTGCCCTTCGCCCCCGAACTGCTGGCGGGCGGCAACTCCGAGGCCGAGGGCGCCCAGGACGCCACCCGGCACCTGCTCGCCGCCCCCGAACCGCCCACCGCGATCATCACCGCCAACAACGCGATGACGATCGGCACCCTGCGCGCGCTGCGCGACCTGGGCCTGGACGTCCCCCGCGACATCGCGCTGGCCTGCTTCGACGACTTCTCCTGGGCCGACCTCTTCGCACCGCGTCTGACGGCGATCTCCCAGCCCAGCAAGGAGATCGGCGCCGCCGCGGTCCGCCTGCTGCTGGAGCGGCTGGAGGAACCGGACCGCCCGCCGCGCACCCTCCGGCTGCCCTGTACGTACGTGCACCGCGAATCCTGCGGCTGCACCGGCACCGGACGCTGACCTGCCCCTCCCCCACCCCCAGAAAGGCCAGGACTGTCGTGATCGTCGTCGCCGGCGAGGCCCTGATCGACCTCGTGCCCAGCTCGCAACCGCCGTCCGGGGACGGACCGTTGCCCGCGCTGCTGCCACGCCGGGGCGGCGGCCCGTACAACACCGCCCTCGCCCTCGGACGGCTCGGCTCGCCCGCCGCGTTCTGCTCGCGGGTGTCCACCGACACGTTCGGCGAGGAACTGCTGCGCGGGCTGCGGGCGGACGGCGTGGACACCTCGCTCGTGCAGCGCGGCACCGAGCCCACCACGCTGGCCGTCGCGGACATCAGCCCGGACGGCTCGGCCGGTTACGGCTTCTACGCCGACGGCACCGCCGACCGGCTGTTCACCCTGCCGTGCGCACTGCCCGCCGCGGCACGGGCGGTGTCCTTCGGCACCTGCTCGCTGGTGCTGGAGCCGGGCGCGAGCGCGTACGAGGCCCTGCTGCGCCGCTCGGCGCAGCTCGGGATCTTCACGGCGCTGGACCCGAACATCCGTGCCGGGCTGATCCCGGACCCGGACGCCTACCGCGCCCGCTTCCGCTCCTGGCTGCCGCACGTCGCGCTGCTGAAGCTCTCGGAGGAGGACGCGGAGTGGCTGGCCGGCCCCCAGGGCGTGGCGGCCGCGGTCGAGGACTGGCTGACGGCCGGCCCCGCGGCGGTCGTGCTCACGCGCGGCGGCGACGGGCTGTCCGTCCGGACACCGGGCGGTGCGGAGATCACGGTGCCCGGTGAGCGGGTCGAGGTCGCCGACACGATCGGCGCGGGCGACACCGTCAACGCGGCGCTGCTGCACCGCCTGGACGCGCACGGCGCCCTGACACCCGGCGCGCTCGCCGCCCTGGCCCCGGACGCCTGGCGCGACATCCTCGGCTTCGCGGCCCGCGCGGCCGCGGTCACCTGCTCCCGGCCGGGCGCGGAGCCGCCGTACGCGACGGAGCTGGTGGGGCCGGAGTGACGGCGCGCTGAAAGGGGGCCCCGGGCCGGACCGGGGCGTGCAGCACGCGAACGGGCCGCCGTTCACTCTTTCGAGTGAACGGCGGCCCGTGCTACGGCGGAGGTGACGTCCGTCAGGCCTGGCGGGCCCGCGTCGCCTTCTTGGCTGCCGTCTTCTTCGCGGCCGTCTTCTTGGCGGCCGCGGGCTTGGCGGCCGTCTTCTTGGCCGTCGCCTTCGTCGCGGACGCCTTCGTGGCCGTCTTCGCGGAGACGGTCTTGCGGGCCGGGGCCTTCGTCGCGGCGACCGTCTTCTTCGCCTTGCCCGCCGCGGGCTGCTCCGCGTCGCTGACCCGGTCGCCCAGGATGTCGCGCAGGAACTTGCCGGTGTGGCTGGCGGGGACCGCCGCGACCTGCTCCGGCGTGCCCTCGGCGACGACCAGGCCACCGCCGTTGCCGCCCTCGGGCCCCATGTCGACGATCCAGTCCGCGGTCTTGATCACGTCGAGGTTGTGCTCGATGACGATGACCGAGTTGCCCTTGTCGACCAGGCCGGACAGCACCTTGATCAGCTTGCTGATGTCGTCGAAGTGCAGACCCGTGGTCGGCTCGTCGAGGACGTAGACCGTACGGCCCGTGGAGCGCTTCTGCAGCTCGGAGGCGAGCTTGACGCGCTGCGCCTCACCGCCGGAGAGCGTCGGCGCGGACTGGCCGAGCCGGACGTAGCCCAGACCGACCTCGTCGAGCGTCTTCAGGTGCCGGGCGATGGACGGCACGGCCTCGAAGAAGCTCAGCGCCTCCTCGATCGGCATGTCCAGCACCTCGGCGATGGACTTGCCCTTGTAGTGGACCTCCAGGGTCTCCCGGTTGTAGCGCGCGCCGTGGCAGACCTCGCACGGCACGTACACGTCCGGCAGGAAGTTCATCTCGATCTTGATGGTGCCGTCGCCCGCGCAGTTCTCGCAGCGGCCGCCCTTGACGTTGAAGGAGAAGCGCCCGGGGAGGTAGCCGCGGACCTTGGCCTCCATCGTCTCCGCGAACAGCTTGCGGATGTTGTCGAAGACGCCGGTGTACGTCGCGGGGTTGGAGCGCGGCGTACGGCCGATGGGCGACTGGTCGACGTGCACGACCTTGTCCACCAGGTCGTCGCCCGCGACCCGCACATGGCGGCCCGGCACCGACTTGGCGCCGTTCAGCTCGCGCGCCAGGTGGGTGTAGAGGATGTCGTTGACGAGCGTGGACTTGCCGGAGCCGGAGACGCCGGTGACCGCGGTCAGCACGCCGAGCGGGAAGGAGACGGTGATGTCGCGGAGGTTGTTCTCCTTCGCGCCGTGCACCGTCAGCTGCCGCTGGGGGTCGGCCGGCCGCCGCACCTCGGGCGTCACGATGGCCCGCTTGCCGGACAGGTACTGCCCGGTGACCGAGTCCTTGTTGGCCAGCAGCTCCTTCATCGGGCCGCTGTGCACGACCTTGCCGCCGTGCTCGCCGGCGCCCGGACCGATGTCCACGACCCAGTCGGCGACCTTGATCGTGTCCTCGTCGTGTTCGACCACGATGAGGGTGTTGCCCATGTCGCGCAGGCGCACCAGCGTCTCGATGAGGCGGTGGTTGTCGCGCTGGTGCAGGCCGATGGACGGCTCGTCGAGCACGTACAGCACGCCCACCAGGCCGGAGCCGATCTGGGTGGCGAGCCGGATGCGCTGGGCCTCGCCGCCGGAGAGGGTGCCCGCGGCGCGGTTCAGCGAGAGGTAGTCCAGACCGACGTCGACCAGGAACTTCAGCCGCTCGTTGACCTCCTTGAGGACCCGCTCGGCGATCTTCTTCTCGCGGGCGTCGAGCTTCATCTCGCGCAGGAAGTCGGCGCAGTCGCTGATCGACATGGCCGAGACCTCGGCGATCGAGCGGCCCTTGACCGTGACGGCGAGGACGATCGGCTTGAGCCGGGTGCCCTCACAGGTCGGGCAGGGCACCTCGCGCATGTAGCCCTCGAAGCGCTCGCGGCTGCTGTCGCTCTCCGCCTCCTGGTGGCGCCGCTTGACGAACGGCACGGCGCCCTCGAACGCGGTGGTGTACGAGCGCTCGCGGCCGTAGCGGTTGCGGTAGCGCACGTCGATCTGGGTGCGGTGGCCGTTGAGGATCGCCTTCTTGGCGCGCTGCGGCAGTCCGGCCCACGGGATGTCCGTACGGAATCCGAGGGCGTCGGCGAGCGCGCCGACCAGGCGGCCGAAGTACTCCTTGGTGTGGCCGTGCGACCAGGGGTGGACGGCACCCTCGTCGAGGGACTTCTCCTCGTCCGGGATGATCAGCTCGGGGTCGACCTCCATGCGCGTACCGATGCCGGTGCAGTCGGGGCAGGCGCCGAAGGGCGAGTTGAAGGAGAAGGAGCGGGGCTCCAGCTCCTCGAACGACAGGTCGTCGCGCGGGCAGTACAGGTGCTCCGAATACATCCGCTCGCGCTGCGGATCGTCCTCGTCCAGGTCGACGAAGTCGAGGATGACCATGCCGCCGGACAGGCCGAGCGCGGTCTCGACGGAGTCGGTCAGCCGGCGCTTGGCGCTGTCCTTGACGGTCAGGCGGTCGACGACCACCTCGATCGTGTGCTTCTCCTGCTTCTTGAGCTTGGGCGGGTCGGAGAGCTGGATCGTCTCCCCGTCCACGCGGGCACGGCTGTAGCCCTTGGTCTGGAGGTCGGAGAAGAGGTCCACGAACTCGCCCTTGCGCTCGCGCGCCAGCGGGGCCAGCACCTGGAAGCGGCTGCCCTCCGGCAGCTCCAGGACCTTGTCCACGATGGCCTGCGGCGACTGCCGGGCGATCGGGTCGCCGCACTCGGGGCAGTGCGGCTTGCCGATACGGGCGAAGAGCAGGCGGAGGTAGTCGTAGACCTCGGTGATCGTGCCGACCGTGGAGCGCGGGTTGCGCGAGGTCGACTTCTGGTCGATCGAGACCGCGGGGGACAGGCCCTCGATGAAGTCCACGTCGGGCTTGTCCATCTGCCCGAGGAACTGCCGGGCGTACGAGGAGAGCGACTCGACATAGCGGCGCTGCCCCTCGGCGAAGATCGTGTCGAAGGCGAGCGAGGACTTGCCCGACCCGGAGAGCCCCGTGAAGACGATGAGGGAGTCCCGGGGGAGGTCGAGCGAGACGTTGCGCAGGTTGTGCTCGCGAGCGCCACGGACGATGAGACGGTCGGCCACGCCGGTCGGCACCTTTCTGGAGAGGGGCGGGAGGCCGCGGCTCAGCCGGACCGGCCCGGTCGACGGCGGCGGGGCGGCCCAGTCGTACGGGCGCCGAGCCGGTGGGCACGGAAGCTGAGCGGAGCCCCCGCCCCAGGGTATGGGGGCCGCCGCGGCGATGTCTTATTGATGCCACACACGAGCCTATAGCACGCGCATTCGAATTACCGGGTCCGTCGCACCGCTTCACCCGAACGTGTGGTCGCTGATGTCAACGCCCGGCGGCCCGGGTCTCTTCCTCGCGATCATCGACAGGCCGTTCCCCCCTTCACTCACGCCCGCCCGCCGGCCCCGGTTCCCTCCGGTACCGGGGCAGCCGGGACGGAAACCGGCACCCGGACGAAGGTGTCCGAAGTCACGGCCGGGGCAGCCGGTGTTCGAATTTTCAGGGCGTCCGGCTCTCAGGCGTACGGACCGTCCGGCGCCCGGGTACGGGGCCGTACAGCACTCCAGCCGTCCGGCGCCCGGACCGTCCGGCCCTCAGCCCTCGCGCACCGGCGCCCCCGTCGGCACCGGCACCACCCGGGACAGCACCTCGAACGTGTGCCGCAGCAGCTCCCCCTCCTCCGCGGCGATCTCCTCGACGGGGACGCCCGCGAGCTGCCGGCGGATCACCGTCGCGTACACCGAGCGGTACGCGGCCACGGTCAGCGCCGCGGCCAGCCTCGGCCCGTGCACGTCCGGCCCGGCCCCCTCGGCCTCCGCGAACAGCCCGGCGAGCGTGGCCTCGAATTCCTCCAGCGCCTCACGCCCGCGCGCCAGCAACGCCGGCGACTCCACCAGCACCCGCCACCAGTAGCCGTCCCACGCCCCCACCCCGGCGAGCGGATGCCCCTGTTCCAGCAGGTCGAGCGCGAGGCCGTGCAGCGCCTCCAGGGGCGAGCACCCCTCGCCCCGCTCCCGTACGGCGCGTGTCACCAGTTCCACGGCCTCGGGGACGCGGTCGAGGAAGAGGTCCTCCTTGCGGGGGAAGTAGTTGAAGACGGTCATCGTCGAGACCTCGGCGGCGCGGGCGACCTCGGCGACCGTGACCTGGTCGAAGCCGCGCTCGACGAACAGCCGGGTCGCCTCGCCGGAGATCCGTTCACGGGTCCGGATCTTCTTGAGTTCGCGCAGGGACGGCCCGCCGCCCGCGGCTTCCCGCGCCGCGCCGCGCCGTCCGCTCTTCTCCGTACCGTCAGCCATGGCCAAAATTTTAGCCGAAACAAATTTTTAGTGACTACACTTCGCAGCATGGACACGAAACTGACCGGGGCGACGGACACCCGCCCGGACGTGGTGATCGCGGGCGCCGGGCCGGTAGGACTGATGCTCGCCTGCGAACTCGCCCTGCGCCGGGTGCGCGTCGTCGTACTGGAACGCCTGACCGCACCCGACGAGACGATCAAGGCAGGAGCCTTCAACACACCCAGCGCGGAGGCCTTCTACCGCCGCGGGCTGCTGCCCGCGCTCGCCGAGGTGCAGCGGGAAGCCCTGGGCCGGTTCAGCTCCTTCATGCGGCAGCGGCAGGCGGCCGGGGCGACAGCCGTACGCGCGGCACCGAAGTTCGCCGGACACTTCGCGGGCCTCATGCTGAGCGCCGGACACCTGGACGAGTCCGACCCCGACTTCCACAACGCCGGACCGGCCGGCGACGTCGGACTGGTACCGCAGCTGGCGCTGGAGCGGCTGCTCGCCGAGCGCGCCGCCGAACTCGGGGTCGCCGTACGCCGCGGAGTGGAACTGACCGGCTTCGCCACGGCCGAGGACGGCGTGACCGTCCACATACGCCCGGTCGCGGGGGCCGACGGCGCGGACGGCCACACGGCCGGCGAACCGGTCCGGGCCGGCTGGCTGGTCGGCTGCGACGGCGGACGCAGTACGGTCCGCAGACTCGCGGGGTTCCCCTTCCCCGGCACCGACCCGGAGATCACCGGCCACCAGGCGATGGTGGAGATGACCGGCGCCGAGCAGCTCGGCGCGGGCTGGAACGAGACGGAGACCGGGATCTACGCCCACGGACCGCTGCCCGGCCGCATCCTCACCGTCGAGTTCGACGGCCCGCCCGCCGACCGCGACGCCCCCATCACCCTGGAGGAGCTGCAGACCAGCCTGCGCAGGACCTCCGGGACGGACGTCACGATCACCAAGGTGCTCACCGCCACCCGCTTCACCGACAACGCCCGCCAAGTGCCCGACTACCGCTCCGGACGCGTCCTGCTGGCCGGCGACGCGGCGCACGTGCACTCGCCCTTCGGCGGCCAGGGGCTGAACCTGGGCATCGGGGACGCGGTGAACCTGGGCTGGAAGCTGGCCGCGACGGTCCACGGCCACGCCCCGGAAGGGCTGTTGGACACCTACACCACCGAGCGGCACCCGATCGGCGCGTGGGTGCTGGAGTGGACCCGGGCCCAGATCGCGCTGATGCGGCCGGAGCCGCACGCCCGCGCGCTGCGCGCGGTGGTCCGCGACCTGATCGGCACCGTCACCGGCACCACCTACTTCACCAAGAGGATCTCCGGCGTGTGGCAGGGCTACGACCTGCCCGGCGACCACCCGCTGACCGGCCGCAGCGCCCCCGACCTCGAACTGGCCGACGGCACCCGGCTCGCCGGCCACCTCCAGGACGGGCGGGGCCTGCTGCTCGTCCTCACCGGCGACCCGGAGGCGGCCGGGCAGGCCGCGGGGCACGCGGCCGGGTACGAGGGGCGGGTGCGCGTGGTGACGGGCCGCTGCCCGAGCCGTCCCGAGCTGGCCGGGCTGCTGGTGCGGCCGGACGGGATCACGGCCTGGGCCGCCGGTACGGAAGCGGGGCGGGCCGGGGAGGGGCTGGTCGCCGAGGCTCTGGGCGAGGAGGCTGCGACGTCCGCGCCGCTGGCAGCGTCCGCGCCCGCGTCTGCGTCCGCGGCATCCGGAGGTGCCGCCCCGGAGCGTGCGGCTGTCCGTGCGGCCGGTACGGCGACCGCCACCCGAACGGCAGCGGACGCGGCCTTCACAGCAGTCGAACTGGCCGCTCTCGGCGACGCGTTGCGGCAGTGGTTCGGCGCCCCTGACGGAACGGCCGGGTAACGCCACGGCCCCGGCCGGCCCGCCGACCACCGGCCGGCGGGGGCCGCCCCGCGCCGCCCGCGCCACCCGCGTACGCCCGGATCTGTGCAGGCCGACTCCCGCAGACGCCACCGCGGCGCTAGCTTCGGACCATGACCGACAACGTGCCCGACTCCGCGCCGGGTTTCGCACAGGACACCGCCTCCGTCCGCGAGGCGACCGACCGACTGCTCGTCGACGTGGGCAAGTTGGACGACGAGGCGGTCGGCGAACCGTCACTGCTGCCCGACTGGACCCGCGGCCACCTGCTCGCCCATGTGGCACGCAACGCCGACGCCCTGGTCAACCTGCTGACCTGGGCGCGGACCGGCATCCGCACCCCGATGTACACGAGCGCCGAGGCCCGGGACGCCGACATCGCCGAAGGCGCCGACCGGCCGCTCGCGGTGCACCTGGACGACCTGCGCTCCAGCGCCCAGCGCTTCGACGCGGCGGCCGCGGCGCTGCCGCCCGCCCGCCGCCGGTACGAGCTGGAGATGCGCAACGGCGTCCTGGAACGCGCCGGCCGGCTGCCGTTCCGCCGGCTGGCCGAGGTCGAGCTGCACCGCATCGACCTCGGGGTCGGTTACGGCATCGAGCAGCTGCCGGCGGCCTTCGTCGACGCCGAACTGGATTTCCTGACGGGAAAGAAGTTCGCGGGGCACGTGGACGTACCGGCCCTGGAACTGCGCACCCCAGACGGGCGGCGGTGGCGGACCGGCCGTACGGAGCACACGGGAACGGTCTCGAAGGACGCCGGGGACGTCCCGTACCTGGTGGTGTCCGGGGCCCCCACCGAACTGGTCGGCTGGCTCACCGGACGGGCCAAGGGCACCGGACTCGACACCCGGGGCGGCCCCCTCCCGGCCCTCCCCCCGCTTTAGGGTGGGCCCATGAGCTACACGGGAGCAGTGAAGGTCGGCGGACCGGCCGACGTGCACGAGTTGGCCGACCTGATGATCTCCAAGGTCGCAGTCGGCCCGATGGACAACAACGCCTATCTGCTGCGCTGCCGCGCGACCGGCGAGCAGTTGCTGATCGACGCCGCGGCCGAGCCGCACACCCTCCTCGGCCTGATCGGCGACAGCGGCATCGCCTCCGTGGTGACCACCCATCAGCACGGTGACCACTGGGGTGCGCTGCGCGAGGTGGTGGACGCGACGGGCGCCCGTACGTACGCGGGCCGGTACGACGCCGAGGGCATCCCCGTACCGACCGACGTGCCCGTCGAGGACGGTGACACGATCACCGTCGGACAGGTCGAGCTGACCGCCCGGCACCTGGCCGGTCACACCCCCGGCAGCATCGCCCTGGTCTACGACGACCCGCACGGGCACCCGCACGTCTTCACCGGCGACTGCCTCTTCCCGGGCGGCATCGGCAACACGTGGGACGATCCGGAGCGGTTCACCAGCCTCCTCGACGACGTCTCGGCCAAGCTCTTCGACCGGCTGCCCGACGAGACCTGGGTCTACCCGGGGCACGGTTCGGACACCACGCTCGGCGCGGAGCGCCCGCACCTCGCCGAGTGGCGCGAACGCGGCTGGTGACGGTCCGGGCGGGCGGCCGGTTCGTGCCCCGGCCGCCCGGCGGACGGCGCGTCAGCAGGTGACGTAGGACCGGCGCGCGTTGTTGTAGGAGCAGCTGTCGACGCGCGCGCCGGACGGCTTCTTGAGGGTCGCGGTGTCCTTGGTGTTGTTCCACACGTAGGCGCGGCTGTTCTGGTAACGGTGGGCCGCCGTGTCGCGCCCCTTGCCGGTGTGCACCGTCACGGTCTTGCCCGCGCCCAGGCTGTACGTACCGAAGGTGTACGTGTGCCGGGAGGCGTCGGTCAGCTTCCAGCCCTTGAGGCTGACGGCGCGCGAGGTGGAGTTCTTGATCTGTACCCATTCGGCGTTGAGGCTGGCGTTGGAGCCGTTGTCGCTGCCGGGGCTGTTGTAGTAGATCTTCGCCAGGT
The DNA here is from genome assembly GCF_055573595.1 of Streptomyces sp. NPDC030165. Lineage (NCBI taxonomy): Bacteria > Bacillati > Actinomycetota > Actinomycetes > Kitasatosporales > Streptomycetaceae > Streptomyces > Streptomyces sp. NPDC030165. Next base: position 175,178 of record NZ_JBVIBD010000010.1, read on the forward strand.
GCACGGAGCCGGCGGCGGACGCCGGGGCCGCCGTGACGAGCCCTCCGGCCGTCGTGACTATCGCGAGTGCGGCAGCGGCGGCCGCCTTGCTGAGATGACGCATGGTCCCCCCTCGGGACAGTGCGCGCCGGAGGGCCGTGCCCGGTGGGGCATCGACCGGCCTCCGTCCGGGCGCGCGTTCAACATTGCGCGCACTGTACGGGTTTGGGAGGGGCGCGGGGGCCCGGGGTGCGCATATGTGACGGTGCATATGCCCATAACGGATGCGGGAGGCCCCGCGGTGCACCCGCGGGACCTCCCTGAACACGCCCGGGCGGTGCGGCCGCCCGTCAGGACACCTGGTCAGACGTCCACGGCGTCTTTGGCATCTTCTGTCGCCCCGGCGGCCGCCGCCTCCGCGCGCACCTGCTTCTTCGAGGCCCGCAGACTCGTGATCGTCGTGACGACCAGAACGGCGCAGATCACGCCCAGCGAGACCGGAATGCTGATCTCCGGGACGTGCACACCCGACTCGTGCAGGGCGTGCAGCACCAGCTTCACGCCGATGAACCCGAGGATGACCGACAGGCCGTAGGACAGGTGCACCAGCTTCTTCAGCAGTCCGCCGATGAGGAAGTACAGCTGCCGCAGACCCATCAGCGCGAAGGCGTTGGCGGTGAAGACGATGTACGGGTCCTGGGTCAGGCCGAAGATCGCGGGGATCGAGTCCAGCGCGAACAGCACGTCGGTGGTGCCGATCGCCAGCATGACGATCAGCATCGGCGTCATCAGGCGCTTGCCGTTCTCGACGACGAAGAGCTTGGTGCCGTGGTACCGGTCGGTCGACGGGAACCGCTTCTCGACCATCTTCAGGAAGCGGTTCTCCTCGAACTCCTCGTCCTCCTCCTCGGCCCGCGCCTCCTTGATCAGCTTCCAGGCCGTCCAGATCAGGAACGCGCCGAAGATGTAGAAGATCCACGAGAAGTTGGCGATGATCGCGGCGCCCGCGCCGATGAACCCGGCGCGCAGCACCAGTGCTATCAGCACACCCACCATCAGCACCCGCTGCTGGTAGATCGTCGGCACCGCGAACTTCGCCATGATCAGGACGAAGACGAAGAGGTTGTCGACGCTCAGCGACTTCTCGGTGATGAAGCCCGCGAAGAACTCACCGGCCGGCTGCCCGCCGCCGAAGACCAGCAGCCCGAGGCCGAAGAGCGCGGCGAGGGCGACCCAGACGGCGGTCCAGATACCGGCCTCCTTGATGGAGACCTCATGCGGTTTGCGGCCGCCGATGAAGAAATCGGCGGTGATCAGGGCGCACAGACCGACGATGGTCAGCACCCACAGGGTCAGGGAAACGTCCACTACTCCTCCGGCAGATTCGTACGGCACTCACAGCGTCGTCGCTGCCGGAGGTCTCTTCCACCCGGGAGCGCTGAAGCCGCGCTCCCTGGAACGGGCCGACGCCCCGGGATCTCGTCAGTGGTGCGATCCGTGATGACGGGTACGTCGCGCAGGAATACTCCCCTCCGCAGCACAAGGGTAAAGGGAAGGCAATGGAAAGTAAAGAGTTGGGTAAATGAGCTGGTCGGGCGGCATGCGAGTGTGTCGTTCGGACGCCGCCCCGGGTGCCCGGGGCAGAAGCCCGGCGCTTGCGGGCGTCCGGAGGCCGTCCGGGCCGGGCGGTCGGCGCCGGCGAGGCTCAGCACCCGCGGGTGCCGGTGTGGCCCTGCGACCGGCGGGCCTCGGCCAGCTCGCCCATGACCTTGCGCAGCACCTGACTGCCGTCCGGCACGCGCGACGGCTCGTACGTCCAGGCGTGCCCGACCCAGGGGTCGGCGAGGTGGGCGTCCGGCACCGGCGTGATGCGCAGCAGGGAACGCCACAGCGGGTCCAGGACCGGCCCGTACTCCAGCGCCTCGGCCCGGTCGGCGACCATCAGCAGGTGCACGCCGACCGACGGGCCCTCGTCCGCCAGGTAGCGGAGCTGGTTGACGGCGCGGTCGTCGAAACCGTGCGGGAAGTCATGGACGATCAGCAGCTGTTCGGCGGTGTCCAGGTCAGGCGGCAGGGCCTCCGCCGCCTGGTTGCGGACCGCCATCTGTACGAGGTCCACGCGCCGCGTCAGCGCACCGAGCACCGCGGTCACACCCTGCGCGCCGGTGGCCGGGGGCTCGCGGAGGGCGCCCGTCTCCAGCAGCGGCGCCAGTGCGGGCGCCGCCGAGCCGGCCGGGTCGATGACCTGCACGGTGAGTTCGCCGGCCGGGTGGGCGGCCAGCAGACGGGCGGCGAGCGTGACGGCCGTGTCCACCGCCCGGCGCCGCACCTCGGCCGCGTCGAGCGGTGCGCCGCCGTCCGGGCCGCCGTCGAGACCTTCGAGCCCTTCGAGGCCGTCGGTTCCGAAGCCCGCGAACGCGTCATCGGCGGTCCCCGCTCCGGCGAACGTCTCCGGCTGCCCGCTGTCGATCCACAGGCCGCGGTCCATCGGCAGCCGTACGAGCATGGGAATGCGCAGGTCGGGGCACTCCGGCAGGCGCAGATCGCCGAGCCGTACCGCCGTCGGGTACTCCTCCGGGGGCCGGTAACCCTGCCAGACCGGGCTGCTCCAGGAGGCGAACGCCGGCGGCAGCGCGGGCTCGACGACCTGCGCCTCGGCGGTGAGCTGGGCCAGGTCGCGGTCGAGCACCTCGCGGGCCTGGGCCGCGAGGCGGGCGTGCTTGTCGTGCGCGGCGGAGCGCGCGGCGTCGGCGGCCGCTCCGATGCGGTTACGGGGATCGGCGTTGACGGCGTCCAGTTCCTTGGCCAGGCGGGACTGGGCGAAGTCCATGGCGCTGCGGTAGGCGGCGACGGTCCGCGCCAGGTCCTCGAACATGCCCCAGACCTGGTTGTAGAGCCTCTCCTCTGGGGTCCGGCCGGCGGCGTCACCGGCGACCGGGGCGGCGGGGCGCGCCTCACCGGGCGCGGGTGGGGCGGATGCGGGAGGGGTGGGTGCGGGCGTGGCGGGTGCGGGAGTGGATGCCGCGAGGGCGTTCTGGTGCGGCTGTGGGGGCGTGGAGCGGCGCTTCGGGTGCCGGTAGTCGATGGGGCCGCCGGCGGTGGTACGGGGCTGGGGCTCAGGCGCGGTGTCCGGGTGGACGGCGGCCTGGCGGCCGGCGTCCGGGGCCGTGGCCTGGCCGGGTGCGGGCGTTCCGGTGGAGCCGGAGGCGGGCGTCGCGGTGGGGCCGGCCGACGCGGCGCGGCCGGTTGCCACGGCACGGTCGGCTGCCGCGGCGGGGACCGGTACCGAGCGCGCGTGGCCGCTGCGTACCGCTTCCTGGATCTCCGAGGCCAGTTCTGCGGCCTGCGGCAGACCCTGGTCCCGGAGCAGCGTCGCGAGCCCGCCCGCGTACCCCTGCCCCACGGCCCGCACCTTCCAGGCACCCTGCCTGCGGTACAGCTCCACCGCCACGACGGCGGTCTCGGCGTCGAGGCCGACGAGCGTGTAGGTAGCGAGCTCCGTACCGTCGAGACCCGTCACGGCGACGAACGGTGCCGCCGCCGCGCCGAAGGCCGCCGGGCCGCCGATGCCGACGGGCAGCGCGAGCAGCACACTCGCCCGGTGCACGGCGGCGGGCAGGGCGTCCAGGTCCACCGCGATCCGGTGCTCGGCGGCGGCCTGCCGGGGCACCTCGACGCCGGCACGCCGTGGCGCGCCCGGGTGGGCGACCGCTTCCGCGCCTGCGAGGCCGCCCTGTTCGCCGGCGAGTGTCACCCCCGCGACGACGGGTGTGCCCGCCGCGATTCTGATCTCCAAACGGGTCCGGTCCAGTGGGTGGTTCTGTCCGCGGACAAGCTCGGCCGTCATCGTCGTTCCCCCGAAGTGTGATGCGCCCCGGCTCGCCGACGGGGCCTGATGCGTGCTTACAGGTACGGCAGGATCGCCGGGACGACGTCCTTGAACGTACGGCCGTTGGACGGTTCGCCGATCGCGGTCATCTGCCAGCCGTTGCCGGAGCGGTGCACCTTGCTCATGATCTGCGCGGTGTAGTCACCGCCGCCGGTGAGGGTGTAGCGGGCGAGTTCCTGGCCGTTGGTCTCGTCGACCAGGCGGCAGAAGGCGTCCTGCACCTCGGCGAAGGTCTGCCCGGTGAAGGAGTTCACGGTGAAGACGATCTGGTCGATGTGCACCGGCACCCGCGACAGGTCGACGAGGATCGCCTCGTCGTCCCCGCCCTGCCCCGCGCCGCCGACCACGTTGTCGCCGGTGTGCCGCACCGACCCGTCGTCGCTGACCAAGTGCTGGAAGAAGACGACGTCCATCGGCTGCTTGTCGGCGAAGAGCACCGCCGAGGCGTCGAGGTCGATCTCCCGGGTGCGCGATCCGAACAGGCCGCGGCGGGGCGCCGAACGCCAGCCCAGCCCCATCCGTACCGCGGTCAGCGTCCCCCCGTCGGACTTCGCCAGGCTGATGCCCTGCCCCTTGGACAAGTTGACCGACACGTGCCGTCCCCTCTCGCTCTGTTCTCCCCGTTGCCGCCTCCCCGACGGCCTGCCCCGACCCTATGCACGGCCCGCCCCCGGCACGTACCCACCCCGCGCTTTGTGGCGTTCCTGCAACACAGCCCGTCGCCGGGTCCCCTCCGCACGGCCGGCGGACATCCTCTCCGTACGGCCGGGATGGTTACCCATTCCGGCCGTACGGGGCTGTCACTCTCTCCGTACGGCCGGTACGGACACCCGTTCCGTACCGGCCGGGGTGGACACGCTCTCCGTACGGCCGGGGAAATCACGCTCTCCGTACGGCCGTACCGTGCGGAGGCAGGCCTCCGCGCGACCGCCCCCGCCTGCCCGTGCTGTCTCTCTCCTCCCCCGTCAGCGCAGCCCCGCCTCCTTCATCTGCCGCAGTTCCTTCTTCAGCTCGCCGACCTCGTCGCGCAGCCGGGCGGCCACCTCGAACTGCAGCTCCGCCGCGGCGGCCCGCATCCGGTCGGTCATCTCCTCGATGAGTTCGGCCAGTTCCGCGGCGGGCCGGTCGGTGGGCGTGCCGCCCTTCGCGGCCTTGCCCTTGGCGGCCTTCCCGCCCAGCGCGGGCACCGGCGCCTTGCCCTTGGCGTCCTTGCCCTCGGCCCCCTTGCGGTAGCCCGTGCCCAGCAGTTCCTGGGTGTCGATCTCCTCGCGCGCGAGCGTGGCCACGATGTCGCCGATCTTCTTGCGGAGAGGCTGCGGGTCGATGCCCTTCTCCTTGTTGTACGCGAGCTGCTTCTCCCGGCGGCGGTTGGTCTCGTCGATGGCCCTCCGCATCGCCGGGGTGATCTTGTCCGCGTACATATGGACCTGGCCGGAGACGTTACGGGCGGCCCGGCCGATGGTCTGGATCAGGGATGTGCCCGACCGGAGGAAGCCCTCCTTGTCGGCGTCCAGGATCGCCACCAGCGACACCTCGGGCAGGTCGAGACCCTCCCGCAGCAGGTTGATGCCGACCAGCACGTCGTACTCACCGGCCCGCAGCTCCCGCAGCAGTTCCACGCGCCGCAGGGTGTCCACGTCGCTGTGCAGATAGCGGACCTGGATGCCCAGCTCGACGAAGTAGTCCGTGAGGTCCTCGGCCATCTTCTTGGTGAGGGTGGTGACCAGGACCCGCTCGTCCTTCTCCGTACGCGTACGGATCTCGTGCACCAGGTCGTCGATCTGGCCCTCGGTGGACTTGACGATCACCTCGGGGTCGACCAGGCCCGTCGGGCGGATGATCTGCTCGACGTACCCGTCGGAGCGCGAGAGCTCGTACGAGCCGGGCGTCGCCGACAGGTAGACGGTCTGGCCGACGCGCTCCAGGAACTCCTCCCACTTCAGCGGCCGGTTGTCGAGGGCGGACGGCAGCCGGAAGCCGTGCTCGACCAGGGTGCGCTTACGGGAGGCGTCGCCCTCGTACATCGCGCCGATCTGCGGCACGGTGACGTGCGACTCGTCGATGACCAGGAGGAAGTCGTCCGGGAAGTAGTCCAGGAGGGTGTTCGGCGCGGTGCCGGGGGCGCGGTCGTCCATGTGCATCGAGTAGTTCTCGATGCCGGAGCAGGAGCCGACCTGGCGCATCATCTCGATGTCGTAGGTCGTGCGCATCCGCAGCCGCTGGGCCTCCAGGTGCTTGCCCTGCTTCTCCATCGTGGCGAGGCTCTCGGCCAGCTCCGCCTCGATGCCGGCGATGGCCTTCTCCATGCGCTCGGGGCCCGCGACGTAGTGGCTGGCCGGGAAGACGTACAGCTGCTGGTCCTCGCTGATGACCTCGCCGGTCAGCGGGTGGAGCGTGGACAACGCCTCGATCTCGTCGCCGAACATCTCGATGCGGACGGCCAGCTCCTCGTAGACCGGGAAGATCTCGATGGTGTCGCCGCGGACGCGGAAGGTGCCGCGGGTGAAGGCCACGTCGTTACGGGTGTACTGGATGTCGACGAAGCGGCGCAGCAGCTGGTCGCGGTCGATCTCGTCGCCGACCTTGAGCGGCACCATGCGGTCCACGTACTCCTGGGGCGTTCCCAGGCCGTAGATGCAGGAGACGGAGGCGACCACGACCACGTCACGCCGGGTGAGCAGGGAGTTCGTCGCGGAGTGGCGCAGCCGCTCGACCTCCTCGTTGATCGAGGAGTCCTTCTCGATGTAGGTGTCCGACTGCGGGACATACGCCTCGGGCTGGTAGTAGTCGTAGTACGAGACGAAGTACTCGACGGCGTTGTTGGGCAGCAGCTCCCGGAACTCGTTGGCGAGCTGCGCCGCGAGGGTCTTGTTGGGCGCCATGACGAGGGTCGGCCGCTGCAGCTTCTCGATCATCCACGCGGTGGTCGCCGACTTGCCGGTACCGGTCGCGCCGAGCAGGACGACGTCCTTCTCACCACCGCTGACGCGCTGCGCCAGCTCGGCGATGGCCGCCGGCTGGTCGCCGCTGGGCTGATAGGGGCTGACGACCTCGAAGGGCGCCACCGTGCGTTCGATCTTGGAAACGGGCCGCATGGAATCAACCGTACGACTCCCCACTGACAACCGGCCGGAAAACGCTCCGACCAGCGGCTCAGCGAGCGGAGACGGCGGGGCGCGGCGACCGGCGGCGGGCCGGGCCGGGCGGCCGGGCCCGGACGCGGTGAAGGCAAGCCCGGAACCGGCCAGTGGGGCCGGGCAGGCCGATTTCCCGGCCGGCGGGCGTGGAGGCCGGGCCTCCGCACCCCGCGCCGGGTCCGGCACGTACGGATGTTGCGTGGTTTGTGAGCGGATCACAGGACCGAGGTGTTCAAACGCGGAGCACAGGACACTTCTCGTTCAATTTCTGTCCATCAGACGCCTGTCTTCCGGTACACCCCGACTGCGACCCTCTGCGCGTCCCACCCCGGATCCACCGCGTTCCCCGTAGGGGTTCCGGCTCCGCTCCCGGCCGTACGGGACCGGGGACGGCGGCCGTGTACCCCGTTCCGGACCGGCCCGCCCCGGGGTCGGCCGCGGCACACGGCCGCCCTCACGTCGTCACTAGGAGTTCGTATGCGTATCCGTCCTGTCGCCACTGTCGCCGGTGTGCTCGTGGGCCTGGCCGCGTCCCTGCTCCCCGCCGCCGGCGCCGGGGCCCGGGCCACCGACGGCCACCGCGAAGTGGTGACCATCGCCCACCGGGGCGCCTCCGCCTACGCGCCCGAGAACACCCTCGCCGCCGTCGACGCGGCGGCGGACCTCGGGTTCGCGTGGGTGGAGAACGACGTCCAGCGCACCAAGGACGGCGAGCTGGTCATCGTGCACGACACCTCGCTCGCCCGGACGACCGACGTGGAGCAGGTCTTCCCCGACCGTGCCCCTTGGAATGTCGCCGACTTCACGCTCAAGGAGATCGAGCAGTTGGACGCCGGCAGCTGGTTCGGCCCGAAGTTCGCCGGCGAGCGCGTCCCGACGCTGGAGGACTACATGGACGCGGTCGAGGACAACGACCAGAAGCTGCTGCTGGAGATCAAGGCGCCCGAGCTCTACCCCGGCATCGAACGGCAGATCCTCAAGGAGCTGCGTGAGGAGGGCTGGCTGGACCGCCACCACGTCAAGCACCGGCTGATCGTGCAGAGCTTCAGCGCCGATTCGGTGAAGAAGGTCCACGGTCTGCGCCGCGACGTCAAGACGGGCTTCCTCGGGACCCCCAACGTCGCCGAACTGCCCAAGTACGCGGCCTTCGCCGACCAGATCAACCCCCAGTACAAGTCGATCGACGCCGGGTACGTCGCGTCCGTGCACAAGGTCAAGGGCCCGCACGGCCGGCCGCTGGAGGTCTTCACCTGGACCATCGACGACGCCGCCAACGCGGTCAAGGCCGCCGGGCAGGGCGTGAACGGCATCATCAGCAACAAGCCGGACGTCGTCCGCGACGCCCTGGAGGGCAGCGGCCGGTAGGGCGAAGAACGCGGGTCCTGCCGCTGACGCCGCCCTGGACACAGCTCCGGGGCGTTGTCAGTGGCAGGCCATAGGCTGATGCCGTGATGAACGCAGAGCGTGATCAGCAGGCCGGGCGGGCCGTTCCGGCCGGTCGGCCGGAGCGGTCCGGTCCGGGTGCGCGGTCCGGTGCGCAGGAGCGGTCCGGTCCGGACGAGCTGGCCGGCCCGGACGTGCTGACCGGTCCGCAGGAGCTGGCCGCGCCCGGCGAAGCCCGCGGGCGGAAGGAACCGAAGGGGCCGAAGGAGCCACGCGACTGGGCCTGGCGCGTGCTGGACACCTCCATCGGCCCGCTGCTGCTCGCGGCGACCCGCGAAGGACTGGCGCTGGTCGGCTTCCATGCCGACGAGCGGACCACCCACCGCACGCTGAGCCGCCTCCGGCAGGCGTTCGGCCGCGAACCGCTCCCGGAGATACCCCACCTGACCACGGCCTCCGACGAGTTGGGCCAGTATTTCGACGGCGGTCTGCGGACCTTCACCGTCCCCCTGGACTGGTCGCTGTCCTCGGGCTTCAACGAGCGGGTGCTGCGTGCGCTGGCCGCCCACGTCGCGTACGGCACGGTGGTCGGCTATCAGGACCTGGCCGACCGGGTCGGTGAGCCGGGGGCCGCCCGCGCGGTGGGGGCCGCCATGGGGTCCAACCCGCTCCCGGTCGTCGTGCCCTGCCACCGGGTGGTGGCCAGCGACGGCGGCATCGGTGGCTTCGGTGGTGGCCTGGAGACCAAACGCCGACTGCTGGCCCTGGAGGGCGTCCTCCCGCAGCCACTGTTCTGACATCTTCCCGCGTCCGCCGACGTCTTCTGCCGCCGGCTCCCTCCGCTCTGCCGCCGACTCCCTCCGCCTCGGACGGCTTTCCCTCCCCCTCCGAACGGAAGACGCCCACCAGCCATGTCCCGTCAGATCGCCCTGCTCCGCGGCATCAACGTCGGAGGCAACAAGAGGTTCCCCATGGCGCGGCAGCGCGAGCTGTTCGCATCGCTGGGCCACACGGACGTGACGGTCCTCCTGCAGACCGGCAACATCGTCTTCGCCGACCCGGGTACGCCGCCCGACGAGACCGCGCGCCGCATCGAGGCCCGGATCGCCGAGGACCTGGGCTTTCCCGTCCCCGTACTGGTCCGGACGCGCGACGAGCTGGCCGCCACCGTCGCGGGCAATCCCTTCCCGCAGGCGGTGGCGGAGCCGAAGACCCTGCATGTGACGTTTCTGTCCGGTGCCCCCGCCGACCCGGCCCCGCTGGAAGCGCTGAATGCCGACGCCGACAGGTACGCCCCGGACCAGGTCCGGCTGCTCGGCCGCGACCTGTATTTGTGGTGCCCAAACGGAATCGGCCGCTCCAAACTCGCCGACGCCGTCTCCCGCGCCCGGCTCGGCGTGACGGCCACGGCCCGCAACTGGAACACGGTGACCAGGCTGCTGGCCTTGGCCGACTCCTGACGCGGAGCGGGGCGGAGCGGCCGAGCAGGGCGCTCCCGAGGTCAGCGAGGGCCAGTGAGGTCAGTGCAGAGACCTGTCGGCCGGTCCCGTCGCGAAGCGGGTGAACCGTACCCGCAGGCCCGCCCGCTGCGGCGAACAGCAAAAGGGCCCCGCGAACGCCGTCGCCTCCGGGTCGAGGGGCGCCAGCCGCACCATGCGCCACGGCTCCTGCTCACGCCGCGCCCGTACGGTCAGCGCGTCACCGCTGCGGCTCACGCGCACCGTGACCTCGCGCCCCGCCCACGTCGGTACGGGCGCCAGCGACCAGTCCGACCACTCCCGGGTGACCACCGCGCCCAGCTGCGGCGCTCCGTCGCTCATCTCCACGCCCGCCTTGACCCAGGTGCGGTCGTCCACCCGCACCATCGCCCCGGCCTGGTCGTACAGTTCGCCGAATGCGGCGATGAAGGACACCTCGACGGCCGAGTCCACGGGGAAGGCCGTCAACAGCGCGTGGCCGGTGTCCCGGACGAAGCCGTAACTGGTCCGCCGCCAGAAGTCGCTTCCCTCGGCGGTCGTGACGACCAGCGGCCCGACGCCCGCCGCCCCTGGCTCGCGCACCGCCTTCGGCGGCGGGTTGAGCCACTGCGCCGCGTCCGTGTCCCAGCCGATGTCCTCCATGTGCAGCGCCCCTCCCGGATTCCCGCACGTCGTGGCCATCGGCTCACGCTAACCGGCGTCGCCCTCGGGGGCACGGCCTGGCCCGGCGAGTCCGTCAGCGGTCCGTCGCGGCAGTTCCGGCCGTGCCCGACCGGTCGACTGTCCCGACCGGTCGACCGTTTCCGGCGGGTCAGCCGCGTCCAGCCGGTCAGCCGTGTCCGTTCCAGGCCGGGCGGTTCGGGTCGTCCGCCTTGACGACGACGTCAGCGGCCTCCGCGGGCCGTACCTCGTCCTCGTACCGTGCGAAGGCGGGCAGTGTCCACCGCGCGTCCTGCGGAGTACGGCGGGCCAGCGCGGCGGACGACAGCTTCAGGTGGACCGACAGGTCGAAGGGGAACCAGTGCCCGAACAGCAGCGGGCCGTGCAGCAGCAGTACGCCGCCCGGCGGCAGTTCGGCGTACGGGCTGCGCGTGGCCCGGTCCGTCCGGGGGTCCCACAGATCCGGCAGCACCCGGCCCGTACCGCCCGGATCGAGCGGCGTGAACACCTCCCGCCAGAGCGCCTGCCGGTCGAACCATGCGTCGTAGTACGCGTCGGGGTCCTCCTTCCCGTACTCCAGGCGGAGGGAGGCGGGGCGCAGGAAACCGTCGGCCGCGACGACGTGTACGGGCCTGCCGCGCAGCCGCAGCGCTTCGGCGAGCTGCCCGGTGACCTCCGCCGTACCGGCGGCCGGCGCTCCGTCGACGGCGACGCGCAGCCACGGACTGCCGTCCGCCGACGCCGTCGCGCTCACGCGCTCGGCGAGCGCGTCCGTCAGCCGGTCCCAGGTGATCGCTTCGAGCCGCACTTCTTCATTCTGCCGGGCGCGCCGGGCGGAGGAGCACACCGGCTAGGGTGGCCGGTCGAGCCAGGGTGAAGGGTGAGGCGTATGGGGGAAACGGTCGCGGACGGGCAGAGGTGGCTACGGGTTCCGGTCGGCCCGGAGGCGGCGCAGTGGTCCACCCGGGCCGGAGCCGCACGCGTCCTGTTCGTGGTGCACAACGTCACCTCCGCCACCCGTCTCCTGGACGTACTCCCCCTGTTCGACGCCGACCCGCGCGTCCAGTGCCTGGCCACGTGTACCGGTTCCTCCCCGTATCTGCACGGCGTACCGGAACTTCTGGCGGACGCCGGGCTGCCCGTCCTGCCCTGGGAACAGGCCGTGGAGACCCCGGTGGACCTGGCGGTCAGCGCCAGTTACGGCGGTGAACTGCACCGTATAAAAGGCAAATTGGCTGTTCTCTCACACGGCATTGGTTACAATAAGAGGCTCCCTACACCGGACACCGGACACCGGACACCGGACACCGGACACCGGGGGTCGGGGCCGGGGCGGGATGCCGCGCGGGCGCCGGTCTTCGGACTCTCGCCGGAGTGGCTGCTGCGGGACGGTGAGCCCATAGCTACGGCGACCGTACTGTCCCACCCGGAGCAGCTCGAACGCCTTCGCCACGCCTGCCCGCCCGCTGCCCGTACCGCCGTACTCGCCGGCGACCCCTGCTTCGACCGCCTGCTGGCCGCACTCCCCCACCGCGACAGCTTCCGCCGCGCGCTCGGCGTGTCCGCCGGCCGGCGCCTCGTCGTCGTCAACTCCACCTGGGGCCCGCGTTCACTGTTCGGCGACGCCGACGACGTCCTCCCCTGGCTCCTGGAGAGCCTCACCCGCGAACTGCCCGTCGATTCCTACCGCCGCTGCGCCGTCCTGCACCCGAACATCTGGCACGGACACGGCCCCGGCCAGGTACGCGCCTGGCTGCGCCACGCCGAGCGGGCCGGGGTGACCGTCGTACCTCCGCTCGGCCCGTGGCGGCAGGTGCTGGCCGCTGCCGACGCCGTCATAGGCGATCACGGCAGCGTGACGTACTACGCGGCCGCCATCGGCACACCCGTACTGCTCGGCGCGTTCCCGGAGAACGACCTCGACCCGGCGTCGCCCGTCGCCGAACTGGGCCGTACGGCGCCCCGGCTGCGCCCCTACGAACCCCTCCTCCCCCAGCTCGACAAGCTGCTGGCCGGTCACCACCCCGACCGGTACGCCCAGCTCACCGCGCTGGCCAGTTCTTCCCCGGGCTCCTCGGCCGCCCTGCTCCGGCGCACCTTCTACGGCCTCTTGGGCCTCGCCGAGCCCCGTTCCCCGGCCTACCTGCCGCGTCTGCTCGACCCTGCGCGCAGAAACCAGCCTTCCGACATCCCGCCCACAGCTCCGCTCCGCGCTCCCCTCCACGTCCTGACCCGCCTGCACGACCGCCGCCCCGCCGAACTCCCCGAAATAACCGTCACCCGCCACGCGGACGGCCCCGGCACGGTGGCGTATCCGGACGTGCCCCCGGACATGCCCCCAGACACGGCCTCGGACACGGCCCCAGGCCCTGACCCGGTCGCGGCCATGGACTGGGCCGCGACCCCGGACCGCGTCGTGGCCCAGGCTCCGGTCGCGGCCGCGAACCCGGACCCGGCTGCGGCCCCTCCCACCAACCACTCCGCACCCCAGGCCGCGGCTCACGCCGCCACTTGCACAGCCGCTCACACCGCCGTCCACGAGGAGGTTCCGGACGCGTCCCGGCTGGCCCTCGCCGACCTGGTGCTTCACGACTCCCGGCCTGAGCCCGAGGCGTGGGCGCAGGAGGCGATGCGCCGTCACCGGCACTGCGCCATGGCCGCGTGTGTCACCGCGCCGGACACCTGCCTCGTACGCCTGCCGGACGGCCGCCTGGTCACCCTCACCGCGGCGCCCGGCAAGGACGGCCGCCGCGACCTGTGCGATCCGGCCGTCTACGCCTCGGCCCTCTACGCCTGGTACGAGCGTGGCAAGCCCGTCGAAGAGCTCCTCGACGGCCTGACCGTGGTGACGGGAGACGCCGAGCACCACCTCCAGGTGAAGATCATTCCTCCTCGCTGACCTCTCCGGGCGGCATCGCCTCCCTTTGGGCGGCCGCCACCCGGTCGAGTCGTGCCCGTACGACGCCGGTCCTGGGTGATCCCGTCTGCTCGTGGAAGCCGAGCGCTGCCTGCAGATGTCTGACCTCGCCCGCTGTGTCGCCGGTCCGGCCGGCCCGGTCGGCGCGCAGTTCCGCGAGGTCGGCCTGCTGGACGACCGAGCCTTCCGCCGCCATGACCGACGCGGCCCGGCCGAGCGGCTCGCCGGCCTCTTCGGCACGCCCGGCGTCGAGCAGGGTCCGTCCGAGGCTCATCAGCACCCGGGCCTCGTTGTACGGGTCGGGCAGCGCGCGTATCAGCTCCCGTGCGTGCCGCAGCTGTTCGATCGCCTCGTCGTGACGGCCCATGCCCTGGAGCGACCGTCCGAGGTGGTGTTCGAGCAGCGCCAGCGCCCGCGGGTCGCCGACCTGCTGGGCCAGGCTCCTGGCCGACCGGAAGCACTCGGCGGCGGCGTCCCACCGCTCCTGCTTCAGGTGCAGCAGCCCCAGGGATTCCACCGCCGTCGCCTGACCCCGTACGTGCCCGGCGCGCCGGTCGGCGGCAGCCGCCCCCTCGAACTGCTCCTGCGCCTGCTCGTATTCCGCCAGTCCCAGGTAGGCGAAGCCGAGCTGGGCACGCATCCGTCCCTCGGCCTCGGGGCACTCCTCCGCACACCGGACGGCGGCCCCGACGCCGAGCCGGTGGGTGGAGATCCACTGCTGGTGGAAGCCGAGCCGCAGGTGCAGCCCCCACATGGCCTCGCACAACTGCCACGTCAGGTCGTCGAGTCCGTGGTCCGCCGCGGCCCGTACCGCCTCGGCCAGGTTCTCCCGCTCGTCCCGCAGCCAGGCCAGGGCACTGAGGCCGTCCGCATAGGCGGCGGGCCGGCCCGTGAGCCGTGTGTACGCGGGCCCCAGATGCCAGCGGCCCGGCAGGACGCACGCGTCGGCCGCGGCTGCGGCACGCACGTACCAGAGCAGCGTCCGGCGGACGGCTGCCGCGGCTCCCGCGATGCCGTCCTGCGTCAGCGCGCACCGTTCCGCGTACTGCCGCCACAGGTCGTGAAACCGGTAACGTGGCCGGCCGGGGATTTCCGCAGGGCCCTCGGACACGGCTATCGCCGTCCCTTCCCCTCCGGTCGCGTCCTCCAGCAGCCGCGCGTCGGCCAGTTCGGCGAGCAGGGTGCTCGCCGTGTCCTCGGACATGCCCGCGGCGGCTGCGGCGGCACCCGGCGTCACATACCGCCATGGCCGCAGGCCCGCCAGCCGGAACAGCCGGGCCGCGGTCTCCGAGAGGTGCCCGTACGCGGCGTTCATCGCTATGCGGTTGCCGTCGTGTCCCCTGTCGTCCTCCCCGCTCGTGTCCATCTCACGCTCCAGCAGTTCCCAGTCCGGTTGCTGCCTGCCCGCGGCGCGCGCCCCGATCGCGCACAGTGCGAGCGGCATCCCGCCGCACCGTCGCGCCACCGCCTCGACTCCCGGGCCCGTACCGCCCAGACGGGCCAGCAGCCCTACCGCGTCGGGGGTGCGCAGCGGTCCGAGCCGTATGGTGTGCGCGCCGTACTCGATCACCAGGCGGCCCAGGTCGGTCCGGCTGGTCACGATCGTCAGGGCGGCCGGGGACGCGGCCAGCAACGGCCGTACCTGGGCGGCCGAATGCGCGTCGTCCAGCACCGTGATGATGCGCCGCCCCGCCGTCACACTGCGGAACGTGCTCTCCTGGGCGTCGGGCTCCGCCGGCATCCAGTCCCGGTGGACACCGAGGTCGCGCAGGAAGCGCAGCAGCACTTCGGACGGCCCGGCCGCCGTCGCGGCGGACGCCCCACGCAGGTCCGCGTACAGCTCTCCCTCCCCGAAGCGCTCGCGCAGCGCGGCGGCCAGGCGCAGGGCGGTGGCCGTCTTGCCCACACCTCCGGGGCCCCACAGGACGACCACGAGAGGCGCTCCGGCATCCCCCGTACCTTCAGCGCCGCCGATCGGCAGCGCCTCGTCCAATAAGCGCGTCACCTCGGCCAGTACGGCGTCACGGTTGATGAAATGGCGGGTGCCCGGAGGCAGCGTACGAGGTATCGGGGCGCCGGGCACGATCGCCGGTGCGGTTTCCCGGATCGTCAGCGTGCCGATGCTCTGGGCCTGGACAGCGGCCCCGTACACCGTTCCACTGATGTCGTTGCGCACACTGACGGCCGCCCGGCCGGGCGCGGCCGGGCCGGGTACGGCTCGATCGGTTGCGGCCGGGCCGGGCGCGGCGGAAGGGCTGGGGCCGCCGGGCCCCGGATCAGCCACGAGCAGAGCCTTCCCCGAACCCGCTGCTCCGGGCATCCAGGTTGTTGACCACTCCGGCCTGAATGGTGGTCGCGTTGTGCACTCCGCCGCTGATGATGTTGTGCACCTCTCTCACCTCGACCCTGGCGCCCTCGTCCGGCCGCAACTCCGTCAGCAGCCGCTGCAGTTCCTCGGCCGCCTCCGGGTCGTCGCGCAGTGCCCGCCGCAGCCGCACCCGCCACTCGGCCGCCACGTCGGCCACGCCGTCCTCGTCACCGCTGCGCTGCGCGGCCACCAACTCCGTACGCGACACCTCCAGCTCCCCTTCGAGGGCTTCTTCCTCGCCGCCGTCCCGGCGCCGCGAGAAGAACGCCGCCACCCGCTGTCGCGCCTGCGTCCATCCTTCGGTCACCATCTGCTGCACCAGCGCCGACGCCCCCGCCGTCGCGAGTGCTGCCAACTCCGCGTCCATCGGTCCCCCTTGCTCCCGCCGTACGAGGTGTACGGTCGTGCGTCGCTGTCACGGTAGGGGACGATGCCCCCCTCAGGCCCAAGCCGGACGGGGCCCCCGACAGTTCTCGTTCGCCCCTCCGACTTCTTGTCCCTTAACGCTACTTGACGTCACTGACAGTCACCGCCTTGCGCTCCGCACATCACTCCGAAAGGAGTCGCCGGGCGAGGGTCAGCGGCGTGGTGGCGGTGCCGGACGAGCTGACGCCGGCGCGGTGGCCGGCCCGGCGTTCGACGGACGCGGTGCCGGTCTCGGATTCGAAAGCGGGGGCGTAACCGGCGCCACGGAGCGCTTCGAGCGTCGCGGCGGGCGGCCGGGCACTGACCAGGACCGTGGGAGCGATGGCACGCAGGCCGAGTCCCTGAAGGACACGGTGGGCGGCGAGTTCGCGGATCAGCGCCTCGTCGTCGGAGCGGATGCAGCAGGCGGTGGGCAGTACGCGCATCCGGCCGTGGGCCCGGGCTATGTCCTGGATCAGGTAGGTCAGAGGCTGCGGCAGAGGGCCCGCCGCCGACACCTCGGCCAGGCCGGCGAGCAGGTCCGCGGCTCCGTGGCCGGTGTCGAGGGCACGGCGTACGGAAGCCGGGGTGAACCGCCAGGTCACAGCGTGGCCTTCGGATTCGCGGTCGGCGGCGGCGGAGAGCAGGTCGGCGAGGGCCGCCGACGGAGGCCCCGGCACGACGGCCGTCAGATCGGCCTGGAAGTGGGCCTGCTCGACCGGCGGCGGAAGGAGCTCCCGGAGAGCGGCGCCGAGCACTTCGGGATCCGCCGGGGACGCCGCGAGCAGGGCATGCCCCAGCGGCGTCAAGGCGCCGTGGGCGACGAGCGCGAGGAAGGCGGCCTCGTCGAGGATGTGGGCGGCACGGTCCTCGGCCAGGGGCTCGCCGACGACGGCCAGCGGACGGTGCCAGGCCGCGGCTTCCAGGAGAGCGGGCAGGTCGGGTCGGCCGTCCGGTGCCTCGGAGTGCCGGGATGAGAGAGGCGAGTCGGGCGAGAAGGACGACACGGATGAGGCGGATGGGTCGGACGAGAGGGCCGTACCCGCCGGAAGCGGGGAGGGCTGCGCGCCGGCCGGGGCGTCGGCCAGCGCTTTGAGAAGCGCGTGGCGCAGGGCCGGGGCGTGCCGGTCTTCGCCGCGCACCAAGGCGGTGGGGGTTTCGCCGAAGGGAGCGTAGGTGGGAATGGCCCAGAGGGTGGTCCAGGCGGTGAGGACCGGGGCCAGCCGCTCGCCGGGCGCCAGGGCCAGCCACGCGTCGTACGCCCCGGTGGGCATTGCCGTGATACCGGCGGGGGTCCGTGTCAGGGCGATGAGGTCGGCGGCGAGCACGAGGTCGAGCAGGAGGCGGGTGCGGGCCTCGGTCGTCCCCGCCGCCTTGGCCAGGCGCTTGATCTCGCGAACGGCCAGGCCACCGGTCTTACGGAGGGCCGCGGGCTGGACGGCGAGCGCGGCGAGCAGCCGGTCCAGGGTGGCCGCGAGGGCCGACGCGGCGGCTTGGGACTCGTCCCGGAGGGCGGCCGCGACGGAGGGGTCGGTTCCGGGTGCGGGGGCTTTGGGCCCGGCGGCTTCGGATGCGGGGGCTTCGGTCAGGGCGGTTCCGGTGGGGACGGGGGCTTCCGGAGCGCCTGCCTCCGGGAAGTGCGGGGCGACGGGAGTGAAGCTCCCCAGGTCGTGGGCGGCCAGAAGTTGCGGCGTACGCGGCGGGACCACGATGGCGCCGTCCTCGGTCGGGGCGGCGAGTCCGTCCGCGTAGAGGAGTTCCAGGGCGGCGGTGACGGCATCGCGGGCGGGGCCGGGGACGGCGGCGCCGAGGGCCCGGTAGGCGTCGTCCGCCGGGACCGGTTCGGTGGCCAGGTCCGGGAACGACAGCCGGTGTGCCATCAGTGACTGGTAGTCGGCTCCGGCGGTGGGGGCCGCTGGTACGGGGGCGGCGCCGCGGGCCAGGCCCTGGCTGATGCGGGCGGTGGCCGCAAGGAGGTGGAGGCGGGGGTGGTCGAGGTGGAGGACGGTGTGGTGGAGGGTTTCGTACGACCACAGGGCGCTGGCCAGCTCGCGGAGCCCGGTGGGCGCGGGCCTGCGGGACAGCGGTTCCGCATGGCGCGTGAGCAGGGCGGCCAGCTCTTCGGGAGTGCGCTGCGCGAGGGATCGGGTGAGTGTGTCGAGACCTTCCACGGCCCCGAGGTTAGTCATGGGCCGAGCAGCGCGCTGAGGGCCCCCACGGGGTCGGCGTCGGCGCGGCCGGTGGGCCACCAGTCGTCGGTGCCGGGGTCGGATTCGTACGGGTACCAGCGGTTGTCGTGGCCGAAGCGGAGCTGGATGCCGCGGGCGGGGTCGGTGAGGTGGTTGTACCGGGGTCTGAGGGCGGGGAGGCCGGCGACGATCAGGGCGCTGCGGGCGCGGTCGAAGTCGCCGGCCGGCGGGTTCCAGGTGGTGTCGAGCAGGGTCAGCCCTTCGTGGCCGCCCTGACGCCAGGCGGCCACGGCGCGCGCCACGTCCGTGACGGTGCGTCCGGTGGCCGCGGCAAGATCACGGTAGAGGGCGCGGGTGGTGGAGGTCAGACCGGCGGTGGGGTGGGCGGTGGCGGCCAGCCGGATGCCGTCCTGCCAGGGTGTGAGGGCGGGGAACGGGGACCGGCCGGACGCCGGCGGAAGGCCCGGTCCGGCCGGGTGCGTCAGCGGGGAACGGGGCCCGGCGGCCTGCGGTTCCGGAGCGGAGGCCGGTAGGGAACTCAGGTAGGCGTGCGCTCGGGCGGTGGCGTCGGTGGCGAGGAATTCGAGGGCGTCCGCGTCGAGCGGAAGCCCGTCGGCGTCCGGGAGGGCCTGGGCGTGCCCGGGCTGTGGCGGAAGGGGCATGGGTGGCGGGAGGGGCGGCAGCAGACGGTCGGCCAGGGCGGCTCGGGCGAGTACGCCACGGGGCGAGCGGGATTGCTCCGCCGGTCCCGAGGGCGCGGAATGCGGCGCGTACTGCGCCTCCGCGCCCTCGGCCGGTGCGTACTCCGCCTCCGTACCGTCGCTCGCCTCGCCCTCCTCCGGTGCCGCGAAACGCTCCGACGCGGTGGCGTCCCTCGACGTGGCGTCCCTCGACGTGGCAGGGCTCGCCGTGGCGTCCCTCGCCACCCTGGCAGCGGCCGCCGCCGCCCGTGCGTCAGCGCGGGGACCGCCGCGAGCAGCGGACGAGCGAGCGTCCGGCATCCGGACGTCGGACATGCGCACATCGGACAAGGGCCCGGCAGCCGCTCCCGGCGGCGCGAGCTGAGCGCTGCGGGATTCCCGGGCGGTGAGTGTCGCGTTGCGGCGCGACAGCTCGTCGAGGAGTTCGCGTTCGCCGCGGCCGCGCATGAGGAGCAGCACGAACGGGTCGGCGTCCAGCAGCCGCGCCACCTGGAAGCAGACGGCGGCGGCGTGCTTGCAGGGGTTGCCGTGGTCGGGGCAGGAACAGCGGGTCACGAGGTCGCCCGGGCCGGGCAGCAGCCGCACGCCCGCATCGGCGACGGCTCTCGGCAGCTTCTTGGCGAGGAGGGCGGTGAGCTGGGCAGGGTCGGCGGCGACCGAGTCCAGCAGGACGGTCCACTCGCCATCGGCGAGCTGCTGGAGGCGGATGACCACGTTGTACGGGCGCGGCCTGCTGCCCCGTACGGAGGCGGCGATGCGCCCGGGAGTGATGTTGATCGTGTCGACGTTGCCGTCTCGCGCGTACGTACGACCGCGGGCCAGACGGGCGGTGTCCAGGGCCGTGGTCTCCAGCGCGTCCAGCCAGGCGCTTCCCCACCACGACTCGGCGAACAGCCCCCGGGCGCCGGAACGCTGCGGCAGCGGCGGGAACGTACGCGACCGGTCGGAACGGTCCATGGTGCCTGGACGATCCACGGGCCCCGGGTGGCCTATGGCTCCCGTACGGCCCTGTCCGGCGCCGCGGCGGCCGGAACGGGCGGCCGGGGCCGCTGTCTCACCCGGTGACGGGTAGCGCTCGGCGCCGTCTCCGGGGAAGGGGCGTGGGCGGCGGCTCATGCGGCCCTCCTCAGGGAGACGAGGTCGGCGAGCTGGGCGTCGGTCAGTTCGGTCAGGGCGGTCTCGCCACCGGAGAGGACCGCGTCCGCGAGGGCCCGCTTGGCGGTGAGCAGTTCCGCGATGTTGTCCTCGACCGTCCCTTCGGCGATGAGCCGGTGGACCTGGACGGGCTGGGTCTGGCCGATGCGGTAGGCCCGGTCGGTGGCCTGCTCCTCGACCGCCGGGTTCCACCACCGGTCGTAGTGGATCACGTGACCGGCCCGGGTGAGGTTGAGGCCGGTGCCGGCGGCCTTCAGGGAGAGCAGGAAGACCGGCGTGCGGCCCGACTGGAACCGGTCGACCATCTCCTCGCGGGTCTTCACGGGCGTGCCGCCGTGCAGGAGGGCGTTGCCGATGCCGCGTGCGGTCAGGTGCTTCTCCAGCAGCCGCGCCATCTCCACGTACTGCGTGAAGATCAGCGTCGCGCCGCCCTCCGCGAGGATCGTGTCGAGCAGTTCGTCCAGCAGCTCCAGCTTCCCCGACCGGGCCGCCAGGCCGGGGGCGGCCTCCTTCAGGTACTGCGCGGGGTGGTTGCAGATCTGTTTGAGGGCGGTGAGCAGCTTCATGACGAGGCCGCGGCGGGCGATGCCCTCGGCCGCCTCGATACGGGCCAGGGTCTCGCGGACCACCGCCTCGTAGAGCGCGGCCTGCTCGCGGCCCAGCGCCACCGGGTGGTCCGTCTCGGTCTTGGGCGGCAGTTCGGGGGCGATGCCGGGGTCGGACTTCTTGCGGCGCAGGATGAACGGGCGGACCAGCCGGGCGAGGCGTTCGGCGGCTTCCGGGTCCTCGCCCCCTTCGACCTCACGCGCATACAGGGCGCGGAACGTCTTCAGGGAGCCGAGGAGGCCGGGGGTGGTCCAGTCGAGGAGGGTCCACAACTCGGACAGGTTGTTCTCGACGGGGGTGCCGGTGAGGGCGATGCGGGCCGGGGCCTTGATGCCGCGCAGTGCCTTGCCCGTGGAGGACCGCGGGTTCTTCACGTGCTGCGCCTCGTCCGCGACGACCCAGGCCCAGGAGCGGGCGGCCAGCGCGGCGGCGCTCGAACGCATCGTGCCGTACGTGGTCAGGACGAAGCCGCCGTCCACGTCGTCCACAGTGCGTCCGGTGCCGTGGAAGCGGCGTACGGGGACGCCGGGGGCGAAGCGCTCGATCTCGCGCTGCCAGTTGCCGAGGAGGGAGGCCGGGCAGACCACGAGGACGGGGGCGGCGGGCCGCTGGTGCAGGTGGAGGGCGATGACCGTGATGGTCTTGCCGAGGCCCATGTCGTCGGCGAGGCAGCCGCCGAGCCCGAGGGACGTCATACGGTCCAGCCAGGCCAGGCCGCGGAGCTGGTAGTCGCGCAGGGTCGCGTTCAGCCCGGCGGGCTGGGGTGGGACGGGCGCTTCCTGGGTCAGGCGGGAGCGCAGGGCCGCGAGGGCGCCCAGGGGCACCACCTCGACCTCCTCGCCGTCCACCTCGGTGGTGCCGTTCAGCGTCGCGGCCAGGGCGTCGACCGGGTCCAGGTAGCCCAGTTCGCGTTTGCGGGCCTTGCGGACGAGCGCCGGATCGACCAGCACCCACTGGTCGCGCAGCCGCACCACGGGCCGGTGGGCCTCCGCGAGGGTGTCCATCTCCGCCTCGGAGAGCGGCAGGCCGTCCAGAGCCACCTGCCAGCGGAACTGCAGCAGCTTCTCGGTATCGAAGAAACCGAACCCGTCGGCCGCGGAGCCGGGGGCCGGGCGGAGGACGGCAGCCGCGGTCAGCCCCCGGGCCAGCTCCTTCGGCCAGTGCACGGCGATGCCGGCGGCAGCCAGGCGAGGAGCCGCGTCACCCAGCAGCTCGTACAACTCCTCCTCGGTCAGCGGGAGGACGTCGGGCACCGGCCGCTCCAGGAAGCGGGACAGCGGGGGCCAGACGCGGGCGGCCCGGCGCAGGGCCAGGAGGGTGTCGACGCGGGCACGCGGGCCGAAGTGGTCGGGACCTTCGCCTTCCCACAGTTGTACGGCGTCGGTGACGAGGGTGGGGTCGGTGAGGCTGTGCACCTGGAGGACGGCCGCAGCGGCACTGCGTTCTTCCGCTGCGACAGAGGCCGGTGCGGCAGCGTCGGAGGCTGCGCCTTCCGCCATGTCCGTTGCGGCCGCGTCGGAGGCTGCGCCTTCCGCTACGTCCCCCTTCTCGTCCCGCATGTCGAAGAGCCCGTGGGCGGCCAGGTCGAGCCGCATCGACAGCCGCACCCCGGCGTCCACTCCCGCCGCCACTTCGGCAGCCCAGTCCCGCGCGCCGGGCAGGTACTGCGGCTCCGTCGCCGCGAAGGGGGCTCCGGTCAGATGCGCCGCCGCGGGAGTACGGGGCAACGCGTCCGCCACCGCGTCCACGAGAGCCCTGACCAGCAGCGCCGGATCGGGAACCTGCAAGGGACTGGTGTCCGGCAGCGGAACGGCGTACGCCTCGGACGGCATGGCGGCGGCGACCGCCCGCAGGTGCGCGACATCCTCGGGCTCCAGCGGACCGGCGCGCCAAGCGTCGAAGTCCTGGGCGGTCAGTCCGGGCAGGATCCGGCCGCGCGCGGCCAGGTTCAGAGCGTGCAGAACGGCCGCGCCCCAGCAGGCCACGGCGGGGTGAGCCGACGGATCGTGCCGGGCGCGAGCCAGCAGCGGCACCGCCTCGGCGAGGGGAAGCAGCACCGCGGGAACCGTACGCCTGCGGGCACCGTTGCCGTGCCGGCGCGCAACCGTCAGCTCGACCGCTTCCGCCGCACCAGCCGTCCCTGCCGTACCGACCGTCCCCGCGGCGTCAGCCACGGCCGTGGCCGTGCTCGGAAGGCGACCACCGTCCGGACGCCAGAAAGCGAACCGGCCCGCCCGCGGTGGCTCAGCAGGCAGGAAGACCGCGGCACAGCGGACGAACGCCGAACCGTTCCCACTCCCCCATTCCGATCCCTCTCGCTCCTCCCGCTCCTCCCGCCCCGCACGACCTGCGCGTCCTGCGGGACCTGCACGACCCACGGCACTCACAGCGGACGGCAGGCCGACCACAGGCGTCGACTGCCCCGCCGCCCCGCTGCCTTCCGCCATACCGCTGCCTTTCCCTCGCCGCGTCTCCTGCGCCCGTCTCGCCTCCGGTCCAGCCCTCGTCCCCGGCCTTTTCCCCGCCCCTCTTCCCGGTGCGCTCCTCGTCCCAGCCTTCACCCTTCGCCGCTCACGTCCCCACCATCCCCATCGGCCACTCCTCCGACCTGCGAGTTTACGGTCGTCCACACCCACCCCTGCCTTCCGCTGCCGGCCGGCGACAGTGACGGACCGGAGCCGGCACCGCGCCGAAAGCGCCGCGACCGAGTCCGACCCGATCGATCCGCGTGAGGTCGATGGAAGCAGACGGCACTGACAACGGCCCCGCCGACGAGCGCCGGGACGAAGTTATCCACAGGTCGCGAGAGAAATCCCACGGCCGGCTCGCGATCGGCTACCGTCGATTCAGTCGTCACGCACAGTGACGAAAAGCTACAGAGCGAGGAGCAGCCATGCACCGTCCGACCGTCGTCATGAGCCGTCCGACAGCCGAGCAGACCGCCGCCGCGGACGCCTTCCGCACCGGCGACCACCTCGTGATCCAGGCCGGGGCCGGCACGGGCAAGACGACCACGCTCGCCACGCTGGCCCTCTGCCCGCCCCCGCGCGGGCGTCCACCGTGCGGACAGGGCCGCTACATCGCTTTCAACAGGTCGATCGCGCGGGACGCCTCCCGGCGCTTCCCCCGCCACGTCACGTGCAGTACCGCCCACGCGCTCGCGTACGCGTCCGTCGGCAAGGACTACCAGGCCCGGCTGAACGCCCCTCGGCAGGCGGGCTGGCGCATCGGTGCCGCCCTGGGCATCGACGCCGGGATGAACGTACGCATCGGTGCCCGCCGGATCGGCAACAAGGCGCTGTCGTACTCGGCCCTGCGCACCGTGACCCGGTTCTGCCAGACCGCCGATTCGGACCTCACGGACCAGCATGTGCCACGGCTGCGCGGAGCCGAGGCGGACGTGCTGCACGAGCAGCTGACAGAGATCGTCCTGCCCTTCGCGCGCAAGGCATGGGCCGATCTCCAGCACCCCGAGCGGGGCACCGTGCGTTTCGAGCACGATCACTACCTGAAGATGTGGGCACTGGGCGCCCCGAAGATCACGGCGGACTTCCTCCTGCTCGACGAGGCCCAGGACACCAACCCCGTGGTCGAGCGGATCTTCACCTCCCAGCGCGGACATGCCCAGCTGGTCATGGTCGGGGACTCCGCGCAGGCCATCTACGGATGGCGCGGAGCACGCGACGTGATGAGTACCTTCGACGGCCGGCAGCTGACCCTGTCCCGTTCCTTCCGCTTCGGCCCGGCGCTGGCCGAGGAAGCCAATCGCTGGCTGGCCATCGTCGGCGCACCGATTCGGCTCGACGGCTCACCCTGCCTGGTCACCGAGCTGGAGAAGGTCCCGAGACCGGACGCGGTCCTGTGCCGGACCAACGTCGGAGCGATGGTGGAGGTGATACGGCAGCTCGAACAGGGCCGCCGGGTGGCGCTGGCGGGTGGCGGCGGGACGCTGGCCGCGCTGGCGCAGGCCGCACACGACCTCAGATCGGGGCGCCGCCCGTCCCACCCCGATCTGATGCTCTTCGAGTCCTGGGAGGAGCTGCGGGAGTACGCCGGGTACGACCCGTCCGGCCGGGATCTCCAGCCCTTGGTCGAACTCGTCGACGAACACGGCACAGAAGCCCTGCTGCAAGCACTGGACCGCTTGTCCGAGGAGGAAACAGCCGAGGTCACGGTCTCGACGGCACACCGGGCCAAGGGGCGGGAGTGGCCGACGGTCCGGATCGCGGAGGACTTCACGGGCCCTGACGACCTCGACGAACGCGACGCGGACGGAGAACCGCTCCCCGGGCCCATCGACCTCGCGGAAGCGCGCCTGGCCTACGTGGCCGTCACGCGGGCCCGGACCCACCTCGACATCGGCGGCCTGACATGGCTCAACAGCCACCCGGCCGGCGACCCCCGCCCGGGCCTGCCACGGGGATCACCGTGAGCGCGGCAGAGATCGATGCCGACCGGAGCCGGTCTCCGGTGCAGACCTGGCGTCCGATCACGAACCACATGACGCGAACCACGGGTCAGGAGGACCCTGAAAGGAGAGACACACCGCAGAGCCTGCAACAGGAACGTCCTCAGCGCCGCGCTCGGCCTACGGTCTCGGCGCTCGGCGCTCGGCGCTCGGCGCTCGGCGCTCGGCGCTCGGCGCTCGGCAACAGACGGTGCTGGACGGCCGAGGACAACGGTGCACCGTGCAGACGCGCACAGGGCAAGACAACACACGACAACACACGACACAAAACGTGACACATGCGAGGAGCGATGTGTGGTGAGTGGTGATGCGTACCGGTAATGAGCCTCTCCAGGCGCGCAGCCCGCTGAAGATGCGACGTGGGCTGGCGTTGTGGGGGATGTTGTGGGCCGCGGCAGGCACGGTGGCGTTCGTGCTGGCCGGCAGGCCGGAGTGGGCGGCAGCGTGCGCCGTGGTGACCGCACTCGCCGCCACCGACCTGGCGATGGTGATACGGCACATCCACCAAGGGCCGCACTACCAGCCGGGGAGGGACGTGCCGCCGTACGAACCCGACCACGGCCCAGGCCCCCGGCCATCCCGCCGCAGCCCGGCCGACCTCGGCTGGAACGGCCATGGGCGAGGTGATCACGGCATAGGCAGCCGGGGCCGGGACCGGCCTGGCGCGGGTAGGAGCGATGACGACAACGGGGAAGGGGGTGACCGAGGGCGCATAGGCGACGGCCGCTAGCGGAAGAGCAACCGGGTCGCGAGTCGCGTCCTACGCCTCTTCGGGGTCTGTCGGCGGTTCGAAGCGGGCGGCTTCGATGAAGTCGGGGCGGGGGTCGAGAGCCGCGGCCAGACGGAAGTGGCGCTGGGCTTCCTCCGGGCGGTTGGCGCGCTGAAGAGTGCGGGCCAGGGCGAAGTGGGCGAAGGCGTTGTCCGGTTCACGTTCCAGGACGATCTGGAATTCCAGTTCGGCCGGACGGAGTTGGGCAGCGAGGAAGAAGGCACGGGCGCGCAGCAGGCGGGCCGCGGTGTTCTCCGGGTGAGCGGCGATGACGGGGTCCAGAAGTTGCACAGCGCCGCGCGCGTCGCGGGCCGCCAGCAACTGCTCGGCGGCCCGGAAGTCGATGACGTTCGTCTCAGGGCTGCGTTCGGCCACGGCCGTCTCCTCTCCCGTACCACGGGCCACCAGCCGCACGTAGCTCGCCGCTTCGGTTCGGGCAAGCACATGCGTCACCCGCTCCGCGGGCGTTACGTGCGGCACAACAAGCGCCTCCCTCGTCGAATTCCCCACCCGGCCGGCTCGCAACCTGACGTCCGTTGTTCGCATGGTCCGTTCGATGCCGTGTACGACGCCGGTGTGCGGAGGCCAGTCGCGCGGCCCTCAGCGGGTGCCTCGGTATCCGTGACCACACTCGGGTGACTGGCAGCTGCCCCGTACCCGCTTGCCGTCCGGCGGCTCCCAGAGGCTCCTGCCGGTCACCACCGATCACCACCGATTCACCGGGGATGATCTGCGCGGGAGCCAGCGGCTCGGACTCCGGGTCCGTGTCACGCCGGGAATGCTGACGACGAACGGGCCGACGGGGAACCAATGGGCCGGGCGCTGCGCCGGTCCGACCCGCCCCTTCGGCAGGCCGCCACGCAAGGCTGCGCTCAGCTCGCCCGCTCGCGCAGGTGTTGCCACACCTTGCGTACCTGGGGTTCGAGGGCTTCCAGCGGGCCGTCGTTGTCGATGACGAGGTCGGCGATGGCCAGGCGGTTTTCGCGCGTCGCCTGTGCCTCCATGCGGGCCTTTGCCTCACCCTCGGCCATGCCGCGCAGCCGTACCAGGCGGTCGAGTTGGGTGTGCGGGGTGGCGTCGACCACGATGACCAGGTCGTACAGGGGGGCGAGGCCGTTTTCGGTGAGGAGGGGGACGTCGTGTACGACCACCGCGTCCGGGCCGGCCGCTGCTTCCAGTTCGGCCGACCGGGCGCCCACCAGGGGGTGCACGATCGCGTTCAGCGCCTGGAGTTTCTCCGGGTCGTTGAAGACGATCGCGCCCAGTTTGGGCCGGTCCAGGGTGCCGTCGGCGGACAGCACGTCCTCGCCGAATGCCGCGGTCACGGCGGCGAGTCCGGGCGTGCCCGGCTCGACCACCTCGCGTGCGATCTTGTCGGCATCCACGATCACCGCGCCGTACGACGCGAGCAGCCGCGACACCTCGCTCTTGCCCGCGCCGATACCGCCCGTAAGTCCCACCTTCACCATGGGGCCCACGCTATACGGCCCGCTCCGCCCCCGGCCATGGCCACGGTCATGGCCACCGGACGGGGACGGCAGGTGGCTCTCAGGCGCTGCCGCCCTCGCCTTCGCGTTCCGCCAGGAAGCGTTCCAGTTCCCGGCCGATCTCGTCCGCGGACGGGAGTTCCATCGGCTCGGCGACCAGGTTGCCCCGGCTCTCCGCGCCGGCCACGGCGTCGTACTGGTGCTCAAGGCCGCTCACCAGAGCGACCAGTTCCTCGTCCCCCTCGGCGATCTGCCGCTCGATCTCCTCCTGGGTGCGCAGCGCCTCCGTACGCAGCGAGTGCGCCGCAGTCGGCAGCACCAGCCCGGTGGCGGCCGTCACCGCTTCGAGCGCCGTCAGCGCCGCGTCCGGGTACGGGGAGCGGGCCACGTAGTGCGGTACGTGGGCGGCCACGCCCAGCACGTCGTGGCCGGCCTCCGCGAGCCGGAACTCGATCAGCGACTCGGCGCTGCCCGGGACCTGGGCCTCGTCGAAGAAGCTGCTGTGGCCGGGCATGAGGTCGGTGCGGTTGCCGTGCGGCGTGAGGCCCACGGGGCGAGTGTGGGGGACGCCCATCGGGATGCCGTGGAAGTTGACCGCCAGCCGTACGCCGAGCCGCTCCACCATCTGCCGCACCGCGGCGGCGAAACGCTCCCACTCCACGTCCGGCTCCGGGCCGGACAGCAGCAGGAACGGCGCGCCGGTGGCGTCCTCGACGAGCCGCAGTTCGATGCTCGGGGTCTCGTAAGCGGTCCAGCGGTGGTGCTGGAAGGTGAGCAGCGGCCTGCGGGCGCGGTAGTCGACGAGCCGGTCGTGGTCGAAGCGGGCGACGACCCGGTGGGTGAGGCCGCCCAGCAGCCGCTCCACGATCTGGTCGCCGGTCTCACCGGCATCGATGTAGCCGTCGAAGTGGTACAGCAGCACCAACCCCGCGGAGTCCCGCGCGGTGATCGCCTCGACCGCCGCGAGCCCGCTCGGCTCCCATTCGTACAAACCCTGGGGATCCAACACAGTGTCCGCTCCTCCTCGATGTCCGTCCCCCAGAACGTCGGACGTGCCTCCGGCATTCCCGCCGCCATCCGCCACACGCACCACCGCGACCGCGGATTCCGGGAAGGCGGAGCACCGGCGGGCGCCGCCTGGCGGGTGCATGTGACGGCAACGCTGACCGGTGCCTCACAGGAGGCATGGATCATGTACGCGCGTTCATGTCGGTGAACCCTGGCGGGCCGCCCCCAGTTCGGAGCCAAGAATCCGGGCCGGGCTGCAACGTCAGGCGAGTCCGGCTTTCGGGTCCGACTTTCCCGTTCGGCACAGCAGAACGGCAGTACAGAGCGGCAGTGCAGAGCGGCAGCACGGAGCGGGCGCACGACGGACCACCACGCTTCCACGCCGCAGCCCCAACGCCCCACCCGCCACGCCCCGTTGACCCCGCACCGTTAGGTGCTACCTTCACCACCGTTCCCTGTTCATGTTGACGTTCTTCGTTCACGTACAGGAAGGCCCATCGATGCATAAGCGTTCCGTTCTGCCGCTTTCCGTCACCGCGTTTCTCAGTGTCGGCGCCCTGCTCCCGGCCTCCGCGACGGCGCACGGGAGCGCCCCGGGCGGCCCGGGCTCCGCGCCGGCCGTCGCCCGCATCATTGACGTCTCCACGGCTGCCCAGCTCAAGAGCGCGCTGTCGGCTGCCAGGCCGGGCGACACCATCCGGCTCGCGGACGGCACGTACCAGGGCAACTTCAAGGCCACCACCGCGGCCGGCGCCTCGGCGCGGATCACTCTCAGCGGCTCCGCCAAGGCCGTTCTGCGTGCGAGTGGCGGTTACGGGCTCCACCTGGACGGCGCCTCGTACTGGACGGTACGGGGGATCACCGTCACCGGCGGCCAGAAGGGCATTGTGACGGACGCGGCGAACGGCGTGGTCCTCGACTCCGTCACCGTGCACGGTCTGGACATGGAGGGCGTGCATTTCCGTAAGTCCAGCAAGGACGGCGTCCTCAAGGACTCGCGGATCCACGACACCGGGCGGGACGGCAGCGGTATGGGTGAGGGGGTCTATGTGGGCAGTGCGGGCGGTAACGGGGACAGGAGCGACAACGTACAGATCCTGCGCAACACCATCGGGCCCGGCGTCGGCGGCGAGAACATCGACATCAAGGAGGGCACCACCGGCGCGAAGATCATCGGCAACACCTTCGACGGCAGCGGGCTGACCGGCACCCACTACGACGACTCGTGGGCCGACATCAAGGGCAACAAGGTCCTGGTGGAGAACAACACCGGCAAACACACCCGTAACAACGGGTACGAGACGCACAGCCAGCAGCCGGGCTGGGGCTGCGGCACGGTCTTCCGCAACAACCGGTCCGATCTGAGCGGAGCCGCCGGCCCGAACCGCTACGGCTTCCACATCACCAACTACGACGCGTCCGGCTGCCCGGTCACGATCACCGGCGACAACAAGGTCACCGGCGGACGCGGGATCGCCACCCCGGGCGTCCCCGTCGGATAGCGACCTCCAACTCCTGAGCCCCCGCTCTCACCCCGCAGCTCCCTCAGCCCCCGCCCCGAACACACGACGAAGGCCCGCCCCCACGAGGGGGGGGCGGGCCTTCCATGTCCTACCGGCCGGTATCGATCTACCAGCTAGGGCCTATCGGCTACCGGGACCGGCTGACGCGGTTCAGCTCTGGCCGCCGGCCAGCTTCTCGCGCAGCGCGGCCAGGGCCTCGTCCGACGCCAGGGCGCCGGAGTTGTCCGCCGACTCCGAGGAGTACGAGCCACCGGAGACGTTGCCGCCGCCGGCGTTGCCCGAGCCGCCCGCGGCCGGAGCCGCCGCGCCCTCGGCCGCAGCCTGCTCGTCGGCCTCGCGGGACTTGATGACCTGGGCCTGGTGCTGCTCGAAGCGCTGCTGCGCCTCGGCGTACTGGGTCTCCCAGGCCTCGCGCTGGGCCTCGTAGCCCTCCAGCCAGTCGTTGGTCTCCGGGTCGAAGCCCTCGGGGTAGATGTAGTTGCCCTGGTCGTCGTAGGACGCGGCCATGCCGTACAGGGTCGGGTCGAACTCGACCGCCGTCGGGTCGGCGCCGAAGGACTCGTTGGCCTGCTTCAGCGACAGCGAGATCCGGCGACGCTCCAGGTCGATGTCGATGACCTTGACGAAGATCTCGTCGTTGACCTGGACGACCTGCTCCGGGATCTCCACGTGGCGCTCGGCCAGCTCGGAGATGTGGACCAGGCCCTCGATGCCCTCGTCGACGCGCACGAACGCACCGAACGGAACGAGCTTGGTGACCTTACCCGGGACGACCTGACCGATCTGGTGGGTCCGGGCGAACTGCTGCCACGGGTCTTCCTGGGTCGCCTTGAGCGACAGGGACACGCGCTCGCGGTCCATGTCGACGTCCAGGACCTCGACCGTGACCTCCTGGCCGACCTCGACGACCTCGGACGGGTGGTCGATGTGCTTCCAGGACAGCTCGGAGACGTGCACCAGGCCGTCGACGCCACCCAGGTCCACGAAGGCACCGAAGTTGACGATGGAGGAGACGACGCCGGAGCGCACCTGGCCCTTCTGGAGGGTGGTGAGGAAGGTCTGGCGGACCTCGCTCTGGGTCTGCTCCAGCCAGGCACGGCGGGACAGGACCACGTTGTTGCGGTTCTTGTCCAGCTCGATGATCTTGGCCTCGAGCTCCTTGCCCACGTAGGGCTGCAGGTCGCGCACGCGGCGCATCTCGACCAGGGAGGCCGGCAGGAAGCCACGGAGGCCGATGTCGAGGATGAGACCACCCTTGACGACCTCGATGACGGTACCGGTGACGATCCCGTCCTCTTCCTTGATCTTCTCGATGGTGCCCCAGGCACGCTCGTACTGGGCGCGCTTCTTCGAGAGGATCAGGCGGCCTTCCTTGTCCTCCTTCTGGAGAACAAGGGCCTCGATCTCGTCACCGACGGCGACGACCTCGTTGGGGTCGACGTCGTGCTTGATCGAGAGCTCGCGGCTCGGGATAACGCCTTCGGTCTTGTAACCGATGTCGAGCAGGACCTCGTCCCGGTCGACCTTCACGATGACGCCGTCGACGATGTCGCCGTCGTTGAAGTACTTGATCGTCTCGTCGATCGCGGCGAGGAAGGCTTCCTCGTTACCGATGTCGTTGACCGCAACCTGCGGGGTGGTGGCGGTGGTCTCGGTGCTGCTCGTCATGTGGGAAAGGGCTCCGGTACGGACATTGAAGTCGTAGGTACTGCTACGCCGGGAGCCTGTATCGCTTCTGCATAAGACCGGACAGCGTCAGGGACGCTTGACGCGGCACTTCCGAATGAACCGAAGCACCGGCAGCGTCCCGAAAACCGAGGGGACATACATACAGATGCGAGCGCGACCTGCTCCGTCTGAGGTGCGCAGGCCCGCAGCGCAACTTGTAGCATACGGGGGCAGCCGGACACGGTCAATGCGCGAAGGCGCACACCCGGGGCGGAACGCCCCATAACCGGCGCACACCATGTTCCGCGAGGCCGTCGGGGCCTCTCGGCCACCGGCAGCCACAAGCTCAGCGAAGAGTACGACGACGGGCGTGATGATCCAAGAGTACGAGCCGGAGGCGACACGACGTGCCGCCTCGGACACCGAGAGCAGCCGGGCCAGCCGAGGCTGGTGGGACCGCAACGCGGACGAGTACCAGAACGACCACGGAGCGTTCCTCGGGGACGACCGGTTCATCTGGGGCCCCGAGGGGCTGGACGAGGCGGAGGCCGGGCTGCTGGGGCCCGCGACGGAGCTGAAGGGGCGGCGCGTCCTGGAGATCGGCGCGGGCGCGGCCCAGTGTTCGCGCTGGCTGGCGGCGCAGGGCGCCCACCCGGTGGCGCTCGACCTCTCGCACCGGCAGCTCCAGCACGCCCTGCGGATCGGTACGGGGGCGGAGTCCGCGGGCGCGGCCCGTACCTGCGTCCCGGGCGTGTCGGCGCAGCTCGATCTGGTCGAGGCGGACGCCGGCGCGCTGCCCTTCCGGGACGCCTCCTTCGACCTCGCGTGCTCCGCGTACGGGGCGGTCCCCTTCGTCGCCGACCCGGTACGCGTGATGCGGGAGGTACGGCGGGTACTGCGGCCGGGCGGGCGCTGGGTGTTCTCGGTGACCCACCCCATCCGCTGGGCCTTCCCCGACGAGCCGGGCCCCGAGGGCCTGAGCGTGGGCGCGTCGTACTTCGACCGCACGCCCTACGTCGAGCAGGACGAGACGGGCCGCGCGGTGTACGTGGAGCACCACCGGACGCTCGGCGACCGGGTACGGGACGTGGCCGCAGCGGGCTTCCGGCTGGTGGACCTGGTCGAGCCGGAGTGGCCGGAATGGAACACCCAGGAGTGGGGCGGCTGGTCGCCACTGCGCGGGAATCTGATCCCCGGTACGGCGATCTTCGTCTGCGTCGCGGACTGAACGCGGACTGAACAGGGGCCGCGCCGCGGGATGACATATCCGCGTCGCGGACTCAGGGATCCGCCTCGCGGACCGAAAGAACGGTCCGGCACCGGACCGCGCGGCCCCGCACCAGCCCGCACGGACCCGCCTCGGGCCCGCCCGCCTCCCTACACGGCAGTCCGGGAAACTGGTGGCGTGATCCACCACGACGCCCTCGCCCAGTTGCCCGTACGGACCGCCCTGCCCGCCCTGGAGGACGCGCTGGACCGGCGCGGCGCGGCGGTGCTCTGTGCGCCTCCGGGCACCGGCAAGACGACCCTGGTGCCGCTGGCGCTGGCCGGTCTGACCGGTCTGACCGGTCCGGAGGACCCTGCGGGTGGCCGCCCCCGCCGCGTGCTCGTCGCCGAGCCGCGCCGGATCGCCGCCCGCGCCGCGGCCCGGCGGATGGCGTGGCTCCTGGGAGAGCAGGTGGGCGGCCGGGTGGGCTTCACCGTGCGCGGCGAGCGCAAGGCCGGTCCCCGTACGGTCGTGGAGGTCGTGACGACCGGTGTGCTGCTGCAACGGTTGCAGCGTGACCCTGAGCTGTCGGGTGTCGATGCCGTGATGCTGGACGAGTGCCACGAGCGGCACCTGGACGCCGACACCGCCGCCGCCTTCCTCCTGGACGTACGCGCGACGCTGCGCCCGGAACTGCGGCTGATCGCGGCCTCGGCGACGACGGACGCGGCGGTCTGGGCCCGCCTGCTGGGCGGGGACGGCGCGGGCGCTCCGGTGGTGGAGGCCGCAGGGGTCTCCCATCCCGTGGAGGTCGTCTGGGCGCCGCCGGAGCGGCCGGTGCGGCCCGCGCACGGTATGCGGGTCGATCCGGCGCTGCTCGGGCACGTCGCGGCGACGGTGCGGCGGGCGTTGCGCGAGCGACCGGGGGACGTGCTCTGCTTCCTGCCCGGCGTGGGCGAGATCGCCCGGGTCGCGGGACAGTTGAGTGATCTTGTGGACACCGGTACCGAGGTGGTGCAGGTGCACGGGCGGGCGCCGGCCGCCGTGCAGGACGCCGTGCTGGCGGGGGGTACGGGCCGGCGCCGGGTGGTGCTGGCGACCTCGGTGGCCGAGTCGAGTCTGACGGTGCCGGGCGTGCGGGTGGTCGTGGACTGCGGGCTGGCGCGGGAGCCCCGTACCGATCATGCGCGCGGGCTGAGCGCGCTGACGACCGTACGGGCCTCTCAGGCATCGGCCCGGCAGCGTGCGGGGCGGGCCGGGCGTGAGGCGCCGGGAACGGTCTACCGCTGCTGGTCCGAAGGCGAGGACGTGCGGCTGCCGCGCTTCCCGGCGCCGGAGATCAAGGTCGCGGACCTCACCGCGTTCGCGTTGCAGGCCGCCTGCTGGGGCGATCCGGACGCGGCGGGCCTGGCGCTGCTCGACGCGCCGCCCGCCGGCGCGCTGGCCGCGGCGCGTGAGGTGCTGACGGCGATCGGCGCGGTGGACGCGGACGGGCGGGTCACGGACCGCGGTGTACGGATGTCCCGGCTCGGTCTGCATCCGCGCCTGGCGCGCGCCCTGCTGGACGGCGCGCGGCAGGTCGGTGAGCGCCGTGCTGCCGAGGTGGTCGCGCTGCTGAGCGAGGAGCCGCCGCGGGAGTACGGGGACGATCTGGCCGCTGCGTGGCGTACGGCCCGGCGGGGACAGGACACGTACGGTGCCCGCTGGCGCCAGGAGGCCCGCCGGCTGGCCTCGGCGGTGACGGGATCACGGGAGGGCGCGCGGGAGCGTTCCGGGGCGCGTACGGACTCGCGGGAGCGGCCCGACGCGCGGACGCATCCGGGACCGGTAGCCGCCGGTCCGGTCCCTTCCGCCGTCCGTGCCGGTGACCAGGCGGCTGCCGGTGACGACGTGGCCGCCGGTCTGGTGGCCGCCCTCGCGTTCCCCGAGCGGGTGGCGCGGGCCCGTGGCGCGGGCGCGTTCCTGATGGCGTCCGGAACCGGTGCTGAGCCGGCGGACGGTTCGCGGCTGCGCAGCGCGCCGTGGCTGGCGGTGGCGGTCGCCGACCGGCCCGTGGCGGCGGCGTCCGCACGGGTGCGGCTGGCGGCCGTGATCGACGAGGCCACCGCGCGCGCCGCGGCCGGGGCGCTGTACACGGCGGGCGAGGAGGTCCGCTGGGCCGGCGGGGACGTGGTGGCCCGTTCCGTCGAACGGCTCGGCGCCGTCGAACTGGTGGCCCGCCCGCTCCGCTCCCCCGGCCCCGCCCTCGTCCGGGAGGCCCTGGAGGACGGGCTGCGCGAGGACGGGCTCGGGCTGCTGCGGTGGTCCGACGGCGCGCGGTCGCTGCGGCAGCGGATGGCCTTCCTGCACCGGGTGGTGGGCGACGACTGGCCCGACGTGTCGGACGCGGCGCTGCTCGAGCGGCTCGACACGTGGCTGGGTGTGGAGCTGGGCCGGGCGCGGCGGCGTGCCGACCTGGAGCGGATCGACGCGGGCCAGGCGCTGGCCCGGCTGCTGCCGTGGGCGAGCGGGGCGGCGGTCCGGTTCGACGAGCTGGCGCCGGAGCGCATCGAGGTGCCGAGCGGTTCGCGGATCCGGGTGGACTACGGGGGTGAGCAGCCCGTGCTGGCCGTCAAGCTCCAGGAGCTGTTCGGCTGGCAGGAGTCCCCGAGGGTGGCGGGCGGCCGCGTCCCCGTGCTCGTACACCTGCTGTCCCCCGCCGGGCGGCCGGCTGCCGTCACGGCCGACCTGGCGTCCTTCTGGAAGGACGGTTACCGGTCCGTACGGGCCGAGTTGCGCGGCCGGTATCCGAAGCACCCCTGGCCCGAGGACCCGTCCGGCGCCCAGCCGACCCGGCACACGACGGCGCGTCTCAAGCGGAGCTGATGCGCTCGGTACGGTCCGGCTCCGGGCGCGCCCGGTCCGGACGGCGGCCGCGGGCCTCCAGGACGAGGCTCAGGGCGAGCAGTGCGGCGCCGAGGGCGAGGAAGCCCCAGGGCAGGTAGCTGGTGAGGAGCAGGACGAGCCGGCGCTGGGAGGTCACCAGGTCGACCGTGGCGGCCACGTAGTCCGGCCGCATCTTGACGTGTCCGGAGAAGGCGGTGACCTTGCCGCCGCCGGGGACGAGGCTGCCGCCGCGCAGCTCCTCCCGGTGGATCTCCTCCCCGTTGACGGGCGCGCCGGTGACCGGATCCACCCAGAACATCCGCTTGGTGCTGTACCAGCGGCTGGTGCCGGCCTTCTCGACGGCCTGGGGGGTGATGCCCTGGACCGGCATCTTCTTCGGGAGCGGCACTTTGGTCCAGGGGATGGTCTGCTCGAAGTAGTAGACGTCCAGGCCCCGGAAGGTGTGGGTGCCCTTGTAGTGGATGGGGGCGGAGGTGCGGGTCTGTGCGTCGAAATAGTCGTAGTCGCGCGGTTCCGTGAGGAAGGGCCACTTGAACTCGATGCCGGTACGCCGTACGGGGTCGCCGTCGACCATTTCGCCGGTGGCGTGCACGGGTTCCTGGGTGTGGGCGTCGAAGATGTAGCGCTCGGGGATCTGCGAGACCATCTTGCCGTCGGGGCCCACGACGTAGGAGAGCGCGTCCCAGACCACGACGTCGCGGCCGGCGGTCCGTTCGATGCGTTCGGACTCCTCGACGTTGCCCTTGAGCGTCTGGACGATGGAGACCTTGGGGACCTGGCGGGCCTTCATCGTGCCGTAATCGAGGAGGGTGGCGGGCTCGGCCTCCAGGACCATGTCCTGGTACTGGTTCGGCGGGATCTTGGCGAGCCGCGGGAAGGCGTACCAGCGCAGCAGCGGGGACAGCGCGGCGAAGAAGACGGCGAAGGCGAGCAGGACCAGGCTGGCTTTGCGTCGCATGACGGCGGCGCCCTCCCTCTCAGGGGTGTGCGGGGACCGTGGTGCGCAGCGGTTCGGGTGAGGTCTCGCCGCTGGGCGCGCCGGCCGCGGTGGCGGCGAGGACGAGGGCGAAGGCCGCGGCCAGTCCGATCGCGGCGGCGGTCAGTGCGCGCATGGTCGGCCTCCCTTGAGAGCCTGTGGCAGGGCGTCAGGGCGTCAGGCTGGGGCACCGTAGCAACGGGCGGCGCAGATGAGAACACGTTGCACCACGACCGCGGCCCGTGACTCCGTGCCCCGCGACCCCGAACACGGGGCGCCACCACGACCGCCACCGCCGTCCGGCTCGGTGGGAGCGGGACGGCGGTGGCAGTGGCTTCGCGGTACGCGGCTACGCCGTGACGATCAGCTTCACGGTCAGCACCGCGCCGTCGGCGGTGGTCAGACGCAGCAGGAACGTACCGGCCTGCCCGTCGGTGCGGATCTCCGGCAGCTTGAGCAGGCCGTCCGCGCCGGTCTTGAGAGTGAGGCTGCGGACCGGCTTGTCCTTGCCCTTGCCCTGGTCCTCGCCCTGCTCCTGGTCCGCGCCCGCATCGGCGAAGTACGGACCCTTGTCGTTCTCCACGGGCTGCTTCGGGTCGTCGGTGACCATGGTCGCGGTCACCGCGACGCCCGCCGCGATCTTCCCCTGGTAGGTGGCCTCGACCTCGACGGCGCCCGCCGCGAAGGAGGTGCCGGCCTTCGCCGTCAGCTCGGTGTCGGAGGTGCGGGCCAGCGCGTCGGCCTTGGGCGCGGGCGCCGGCTTGGCCTTGACGGTGGCGCGGACGTCGGTCGCGGGGACCTGGCGGCCCACCGCGGTCACCCGGACGGTGAAGCTGCCGGCCCGGTCGCCGGCGCTGAGCTTCGGCGCGGTGGCGATGCCGTCGGCGCCGGTCAGGACGGTGACGTGGTCGGTCTTGCCCCCGAAGCGGGCACCGGTCCCGCCGACGACCCGGAACTCGACGGGTACGCCCGCGACGGGCTTGCCGTCGGCGTTCTTCGCCCGAACGCGTACCGGCTCGGCGAAGTCCTCGCCGGCGGTGGCCGTGAGGTCCTCGGTGCCGACCCGCTCCAGGACGGTGACCGGCGCGGGCTTCGTGGGCGGCTTCGTCGGCGGCTTGGTGGGCGGCGTGGTCGGCGGGTCGGTGGGCTTGGGGGTGCTGGGGTCGGCGGGCGGGGTCGTCGGCTTGCTGTCGCCGCCCGGCTTGCCACCGCCCGGCTTGCCGTGGCCCGGCTTGCCGCTGCCGGGGCCGCCGGGCTCGGTGTTGCTGCCGCCGTCGCCGTGGCCGGTGCCGGGCCGGGGGCTGGGGACGGGCGTACGGCCCGGCGTGGGCCCGGCGCCCGCGGAGGTGTCCCGGCCGCTGCCCGCGCCGCCGCGGTGCACCGGCAGCAGGCCCCTGCCGTCGGGGACCTCGTGGGTGCCCTTGCGGTAGTAGGCGAGCCAGGACAGGACCGTGTTCAGGTACGTCGTCGACGGGTTGTAGCCGAGGATCGCCTTGTCCAGGTCGCGCTGCACGGACAGGTCGCGGTTGTTGGCGCAGAGGTAGCGGCCGGCGCCGAGGGCGGCGTCGTAGATGTTGTTGGGGTCCTTCTTGCCGTCGCCGTTGCCGTCGGCGCCCCAGCCGGTGCCGTCGGGGCCTCCGTGCGACCAGGTGGAGGGGATGAACTGCATCGGGCCGACAGCGCGGTCGTGCGTGGTGTCGCCGTCGAAGACGCCGTGGTCGGTGTCGGTGATCCGCGCGAAGCCGTTGCCGTTGAGCTGCGGGCCGGTGATGCGCTGCACGGTGGTGCCCTCGGCGTCCACGGCTCCGCCGCGGGCGTGGCCGGATTCCACCTTGCCGATGGCGGCGAGCAGCTGCCAGGGCAGCCGGCAGCCGGGGTCGGACTGGGCGACGCGGGCCTCGGCCTTCCGGTACGCGTCCAGGACGGTGGCGGGGATGCCCGCCTCGGCCGGGCCGGAGGCGGCCGGGCCGCCGGTGCCGGGGGAACCGCCGGGCTTGACCGGGCTGTTCAGAGGCGGCAGGTCGGTGTAGTAGGGCGAACCGCCGTCGATGGGGGTGTTGCCCGCCGGTGCGGGGTCCTTGGCGCTGTTCCCGGTCGTGGCCTCGGCCGCGCCCGGCGCCTGGGACGCGGTCAGGGCGGCCAGCGCGAGCGCTGCCACCGCCGTCGAGGCCGCTCCTTTGCGAAGCCGCCGCCCGAATGTGGCTGCCATCTGTGCCCGTCCCCTCCGCGTTGATCCACCGCGCGCACGTCGCCGTGCAGCGCTCCCCGGCGCTCCCAACTCACGTGACACTACGACAACTTCCGGCGGGCATCTACTGCTCTCAACGCCAGACATACTGATCCTAAACGATCAGGGAGAGAGTCATGCCGTTCACACTCAGCCACGCTGCTGCGGTGCTCCCAGCGCTGCGCCGGTCCGGGACAGCGCGCGGGCCGCTGGTCGCCTCGGCTCTCGTCGCCGGATCGTTCGCGCCGGACATGACGTACTACGCGGACACCGTGCTGCCCGGCGCCATGCTCTTCGGCGACGTCACGCACGGGGTGCCGGGCGTGCTCACGGTGGACGTACTGATCACCGTCCTGCTCGTCGGCGGCTGGCTGCTGCTGCGTGAACCGCTGGTGGCGCTGCTGCCGGCGGCCCGGCGCGGCAGGGTCTACGCGGTGGTGCGCGGCCGTCCCCGGCCGACGGGCGTCGGGCCGCTCACCGTGCTGGCCGCGTGGTTCTACGTCTCGGCGGTGCTGGGCGCGCTGACCCACATCGTGTGGGACGCGTTCACGCATCCGGGCCGCTGGGGCACCCGGCTCTTCCCCGTCCTCAACGAGGTCGTCGGCGGCTTCCCGCTCTGCACGTACGTCCAGTACGGCACGTCGGCGCTGGCCCTGGCCGTGCTCGGCTGGTTCCTGTGGACGGCGCTGCGGCAGGCACCGGACGCGCCCGCTCCGGCCGGGCTGCCGGCAGTGGCCGGAAGGCGGCGGCTGCTCGGCGTGGCGCTGCTCGCGCTGTGCCTGCTCGGCGGCGCCGTGCACCGTACGCTGCGGGCCCGCGCCGAGTTCGGG
Source organism: Streptomyces sp. NPDC030165 (assembly GCF_055573595.1). Taxonomy (NCBI): domain Bacteria; kingdom Bacillati; phylum Actinomycetota; class Actinomycetes; order Kitasatosporales; family Streptomycetaceae; genus Streptomyces; species Streptomyces sp. NPDC030165. The sequence continues at coordinate 215,094 of NZ_JBVIBD010000010.1, forward strand.
GCCCTGACGGTGACCTGGTTCGACTACATACCGACCGTGCTCTTCGGCGCGGGCGCGGGCCTCGCCCTCGGGCTGCCGCTGTACGCGGTGGCGGTACGGCTGCTGCACCGCCGCGCGCCCCGGGCCGGCCATCCGACCCCGTACGACGACGCCGACGCGCGGCGGTAGCCGGGCACGGGCACGGCCGGACGGCCCCGGTCACGCGCCACGGGCAGGGTCCCGAGCGTGCGCACGGCCAGGCGGCCGTGAAGCGCCGCGTACGCATCCGTACGCGGCACCTCGCGGCCGTACGCGGCGAGCGCCCACAGCCGTACGCCCCGGCCGTACGCACCGCCGGCCGTGCGCTCCCGGCTCAGTGCGCCGCCGACTCCCAGTCGCCGCCGTAACCGACCGACACGTCCAGTGGGGCGCGCAGCTGTACGGCGCCCGCCATCTCGCGGCGCACCAGCTCGTCGACCTGTCCCCGCTCGCCGGGCGCGACCTCGACCACGATTTCGTCGTGGACCTGGAGCAGCATCCGGGAGGTGAGGCCGGCCGCGCGCAGCGCCTCGTCGACCCGGAGCATGGCCACCTTGACGATGTCGGCGGCGGTGCCCTGGATGGGGGCGTTCAGCGCCATCCGCTCGGCCATCTCGCGGCGCTGGCGGTTGTCGCTGTTCAGGTCGGGGAGGTAGCGGCGACGGCCCATGATCGTCTCGGTGTAGCCGGTGGCGCGGGCCTTGTCGACGACGTCCTGGAGGTAGTCGCGCACCCCGCCGAACCGCTCGAAGAAGGTGTCCATCAGGCGGCGGGCCTCGTCGGGCTGGATGCCGAGCTGCTGGGAGAGGCCGAACGCCGACAGGCCGTACGCCAGGCCGTAGGACATCGCCTTGATCTTGCGGCGCATCTCCGGGTCGACCTCGGACTTGGCGACCGAGAAGACCTGGGAGGCGACGGTGGTGTGCAGGTCCTCACCGGAGGTGAACGCCTCGATCAGGCCCTCGTCCTCGGAGAGGTGGGCCATCACGCGCAGCTCGATCTGGCTGTAGTCGGCGGTCAGCAGGGACTCGTACCCCTCGCCGACCACGAAGCCGCGGCGGATGGCGCGGCCCTCGTCCGTACGGACCGGGATGTTCTGCAGGTTGGGCTCGGTGGAGGAGAGGCGGCCGGTGGCGGCGACGGTCTGGTTGAAGGTGGTGTGGATCCGGCCGTCCGCCGCGATCGTCTTGATCAGGCCCTCGACCGTCGTGCGCAGCTTGGACTGCTCCCGGTGCCGCAGCATGATCACCGGGAGTTCGTTCTCGGTCTGCGCGGCGAGCCAGGCCAGGGCGTCGGCGTCGGTGGTGTAACCGGTCTTGGTCTTCTTGGTCCTGGGCAGGCCCAGCTCGCCGAAGAGGACCTCCTGGAGCTGCTTGGGCGAGCCGAGGTTGAACTCGTGGCCCGCCGCGGCGTGCGCCTCCTGCACGGCCTGCTGGACGGCGGCGGCGAACTGCTGCTCGATGCGCTCCAGCCAGCCCCGGTCGGCGGCGATGCCGGCCCGCTCCATCCGGGCCAGCAGCACGCTCGTCGGCAGCTCCAGGTCGCGGAGCAGGCCGGCCGCGCCGACCTCGTCGAGCTTGGTGGTCATGGCGGCGCCCAGGTCCAGGACGGTGCGGGCCTGGTTCATCAGGGCGTCCGCCTGGGCGCGGTCGTCGGCGCCGAAGGCGAGCTGCCCGTCGCCCTCGGCGGCCGGGGCCAGGTCGCGGCCCAGGTACTCGACGGACAGGGCGTCCAGCGCGAAGGAGCGGCGGCCCGGCTTGACCAGGTAGGCGGCGAGGGCGGTGTCCATCGTGACGCCGTCGATGGTCCAGCCGTGCTCGCCGAAGACCCGCATCAGGCCCTTGACGTTGTGCATGACCTTGTGGCTCGCGGGGTCGGCGCTCCAGGCGGCGAAGGCCCGCTCGTCGGCCTCGTCCAGCTCGGTGGGGTCGAACCAGACGGCCGGGCCCTCGGCGGTGGCCAGGGCGACCTCGGCGACGCTGCCGCTGCCCACCGTCCAGGTGTCGACCGTGGAGACGCCCAGCAGCTTCCCGCCGTGCTCGGCCAGCCACGGGGCCAGCTCGCCGGCGCCGGCGACCGTGCCGTCGATCTCCACCTCGGCGGGCGCGGGCCCGGCGTCCTCGGCCTCCGCCGCGCCCGGGTCGGCGGCCAGCAGGCGCTCCCGCAGGCCCTGGTTGCGGATCTCCAGCGCCTCCAGGAAGACGGTCAGCGCCTTGCGGTCGTACGCCTCGCGCACCAGCTCGGCGGGGCCGCACGGCAGCTCCACGTCGCGCACCATCTCGGTCAGGACGCGGTTGAGCTTGACCGCCTCCAGGTGGTCGCGGAAATTCTGCCCGGCCTTGCCCTTGACCTCCTCGGCGCGCTCCACCAGCTCCGCGAACGAACCGAACTGGTTGATCCACTTCGCGGCGGTCTTCTCGCCGACGCCGGGGATGCCGGGCAGGTTGTCGGACGGGTCGCCGCGCAGCGCCGCGAAGTCCGGGTACTGGGCCGGGGTCAGGCCGTACTTCTCCTGGACCTTCTCGGGGGTGTAGCGGGTCAGCTCGGAGACGCCCTTGGTCGGGTAGAGCACGGTGACGTCGTCGGTGACCAGCTGGAAGGAGTCACGGTCGCCGGTGACGATGGAGACCTCGAAGCCCTGGGCGGTGGCCTGGGTGGCGAGCGTGGCGATGACGTCGTCGGCCTCGAAGCCCTCCACGGCGAACCGCTTGACGTGCATCGCGTCCAGCATCTCGCTGATCAGCTCGACCTGGCCGCGGAACTCGTCGGGGGTCTTGGAGCGGTTCGCCTTGTAGTCGGGGAACTCCTCGGAGCGCCAGGTCTTGCGCGAGACGTCGAAGGCCACCGCGAAGTGCGTGGGGGCCTCGTCACGCAGGGTGTTCGCGAGCATCGACGCGAAGCCGTAGATCGCATTGGTCGGTTGTCCGGTGGCGGTGGTGAAATTCTCCACGGGCAGGGCGAAGAACGCCCGGTACGCCATGGAATGCCCGTCCATCAGGAGCAGCCGGGGACGGCCGCCCTCCACCGCTTCGGTGCCGGTCGCTTCGCTCTTCTTCGCTGCCTTTGCTGCCACATCCCCGATCCTGCCACGCCCCACTGACAATCCCCGCCGCGACGACCGCGGCGGCGCCGCTGTCAGTCGTCCGTGACAGGATCTGAGGCGTACGGACAACCGGCCGCGGCCTCGCGCGCGACCGCGCCGCAAGCACCCCAACTGCACAGAACACGCTCAGCAGCCGCCCGGGCACACTCCGGACGGCGGGCTGGGCCCGGCTCAAGGGAGAGCGCCATGGCAGGCAAGCCGCCCGCGTCGGACCCGATCCAGGACGCGCCCGAGGTCACGGCGCCCGAGCACTACGCCGTCGGCCTGCCGGCCATCGGGCACGCGCTGCGCGTGTCCCAGCAGCAGATGGGCGTGCGCCGCACGGCGCTGACGCTGCTCCGGGTCAACCAGAAGGACGGCTTCGACTGCCCCGGCTGCGCCTGGCCCGAGCCCGAGCACCGCCATGCCGCCGAGTTCTGCGAGAACGGCGCCAAGGCCGTGGCCGAGGAGGCCACGCTGCGCCGCGTCACCCCGGAGTTCTTCGCCGCCCACCCGGTCGCCGACCTCGCGGACCGCAGCGGCTACTGGCTGGGCCAGCAGGGCCGCCTGACCCGGCCCATGTACCTGGCCGAGGGCGCCGACCGGTACGAGCCCGTGCCCTGGGAGCGGGCCTTCGACATCATCGGCGAGGAGCTGACCGCGCTCGGCTCCCCCGACGAGGCCGTCTTCTACACCTCCGGCCGTACGAGCAACGAGGCCGCCTTCCTCTACCAGCTCTTCGCCCGCGAATTCGGCACGAACAACCTGCCCGACTGCTCCAACATGTGCCACGAGTCGTCCGGCTCGGCGCTGACGGAGACCATCGGCATCGGCAAGAGCAGCGTCCTGCTGGAGGACCTGTACAAGGCCGACCTGATCATCGTCGCCGGGCAGAATCCGGGCACCAACCACCCCCGGATGCTCTCCGCCCTGGAGCAGGCCAAGGCCGGCGGCGCGAAGATCATCTCGATCAACCCGCTGCCCGAGGCGGGCCTGGAGCGCTTCAAGAACCCGCAGACCCCGCGCGGCCTCGCCGGGCGCGGCACGGCTCTCACGGACCTCTTCCTCCAGGTGCGCATCGGCGGCGACCAGGCCCTCTTCCGTACGCTGAACCGGCTCATCCTGGAGACCGAGGGCGCCGTCGACACCGAGTTCGTCGCCGAGCACACCCACGGCTTCGAGGAGTTCGCCGCGGCCGCCCGCGCGGACACCGACTGGGACGCGACGCTCGCCGCCACCGGCCTGACCCGCGAGGAGATCGAGCGCGCCCTGGACATGGTCCTGGCGTCCCGCCGCACGATCGTCTGCTGGGCCATGGGCCTGACCCAGCACAAGCACTCCGTCCCCACCATCCAGGAAGTCGTCAACTTCCTGCTGCTGCGCGGCAACATCGGCCGCCCCGGCGCCGGCGTGTGTCCCGTACGCGGCCACAGCAACGTGCAGGGCGACCGCACGATGGGCATCTTCGAGCGCCCCGCCCCCGCCTTCCTGGACGCCCTGGAGAAGGAGTTCGGCTTCGCACCGCCCCGCGAGCACGGCCTGGACGTCGTACGGGCCATCCGCGCCCTGCGCGACGGCGACGCCAAGGTCTTCTTCGCCATGGGCGGCAACTTCGTCTCCGCCACCCCCGACACGGACGTCACCGAGGCCGCCGTACGCCGCGCCCGGCTGACCGTCCACGTCTCCACCAAGCTCAACCGCTCGCACGTCGTCACCGGCGCCCGCGCCCTGATCCTGCCCACCCTTGGCCGCACCGAGCGCGACATACAGGCGGGCGGCGAGCAGTTCGTGACCGTCGAGGACTCCATGGGCATGGTGCACGCCTCGCGCGGCCGCCTGGCGCCCGCGAGCCCGCACCTGCTCTCCGAGCCCGCCATCGTCGCCCGCCTCGCGCGCCGCGTCCTCGGCCCGGACAGCCGCACGCCCTGGGAGGACTTCGAGAAGGACTACGGCACGATCCGTGACCGGATCGCCCGCGTCGTCCCCGGCTTCGAGGACTTCAACGCCAGGGTGGCCCGCCCCGGCGGCTTCGCCCTGCCGCACGCCCCGCGCGACAGCCGCAGCTTCCCCACGGCCACCGGCAAGGCCAACTTCACGGCGGCGCCCGTCGAGTACCCGCACCTGCCCGAAGGGCGGCTGCTCCTGCAGACGCTGCGCTCGCACGACCAGTACAACACCACGGTCTACGGCCTCGACGACCGCTACCGCGGCATCAAGAACGGCCGCCGCGTCGTCCTGGTCAACCCCGAGGACGCCCGTACGCTGGGCCTGGCCGACGGCTCGTACACCGACCTCGTCAGCGAGTGGACCGACGGTACGGAGCGGCGCGCGCCCGGCTTCCGCGTCGTCCACTACCCGACGGCGCGCGGCTGCGCTGCCGCGTACTACCCGGAGACCAACGTCCTGGTGCCGCTCGACCACACCGCCGACACCAGCAACACCCCCGCCTCGAAGTCGCTGGTGGTCCGCCTGGAGCCGGTGGCACCGCAGACGTGACCGGGCGGTGCGGAGCGGCGGTGCGGCCCCGGACCGTACCGCCGCTCCGTAGCCTGATAAGAACGTGCACGACTCAACGACCGGCGTCGGACCGGCGGCGCTCCCGCGCGCCCCGTCGGCGCCACCGGCACACGAACGGAGCCGCAGGACATGGGCGAGCAGCGCGCGACCACGTTTCCGCAGGAGATCATCGACCAGTGGGCCGGGCTCGGCCTGGACCTCGCCGCGCTGTTCTCCGCCGGTCACCTCGGTACGCGCATGAGCGTGCAGGTCCTGGAGGCCGCCCCGGAGCGGATCGTCGGCACCATGCCCGTCGAGGGCAACACCCAGCCGTACGGGCTGCTGCACGGCGGCGCCTCCGCGGTGCTCGCGGAGACCCTCGGCTCGGTCGGCGCGATGCTGCACGGCGGCCCCACCAAGCTCGCCGTCGGCGTCGACCTGAACTGCACCCACCACCGCGGCGCCCGTTCCGGCCTGGTCACCGGCGTCGCCACCCCCCTGCACCGCGGCCGCTCGTCCGCCACGTACGAGATCGCCATCACCGACGAGGACGGCAAGCGGGTCTGCAGCGCCCGGCTGACCTGCATGCTGCGTGACGTGGACGCGTCGGTGTACAACCGCGGCTGAGCCCGGCGCCGCGCTGCGCCCACAGTGTCACGGCGGCCCCGTTCCCGGTTCAGGGAGCGGGGCCGCCGCGTCGTACATCCCCCGGCGCGTGGGTTCCCGCCGCCGCGCCCCGCCGCACACCTCCGCGCCCCGTAACGCTCCGTGACGCCTGTCATCGGCACGACCGCCGCCGGGCTCCCCTGGTGCACCGACCACCCACCCGCCCCGCACGTCCCATCCGCTATGCGGACGCCCGGACCAAGATCAGCCCCAAATCCCCTGCGGGAAGTGCCAGTTCACACTCCGCTCGGTGTCCGCGCCGAATGTAAGGAGCATGAGGGCAAAACGCTCATCGACGGTCATAACAAGAGCGTCACATCCTGGTCAGCGCCGCTGTCAGGTCACCGGGCACCGCTCTAGAGTCACCGCCAGTCACCGCGCCGCCGGGCGCGCGTTGCGAGCACGGACCCTGTACCACCCGTACAGCCCGGCGCGCGAAACGGTCGTGCGACGCGCCCGGCCGCGCCAGGGAAAGGACTGATCGTGCGTCACCGTTCCTTGCTCATACTCACCACCGCGGTCACCGCAGGCGCCCTCACACTCTCCGCATGCGGCTCCCGCGGCGACGACAAGAAGGGCGGCGAGGGGGCGAAGACATCCGTGACCATCGGCCTCGACGCCCCGGTCACCGGCGAGCTCTCCGCCCTGGGCCTGGGCATCCGCAACTCCGCCCAGCTCGCCGTCGACAACGCCAACAAGGCCGGCGAGGTGAAGGGCGTCGAGTTCAAGCTCGAACCGCTCGACGACAAGGCGCAGGCCAACGTCGGCCAGCAGAACGCCACCAAGCTCGCCGGCGACAAGGACGTCCTGGGCATCGTCGGCCCGCTGAACTCCAGCGTCGCCCAGTCCATGCAGCAGGTCGCCCAGCAGAGCGGCGTGGCCCTGATATCCCCGGCCAACACCACCCCTGACCTCACCCAGGGCAAGGACTGGAAGCAGAACAAGCGCGTGCGGCAGTTCTCCACCTACTTCCGCACCGCCACCACCGACGAGGTGCAGGGCGCCTTCGACGGCCAGTTCGCCTGGGAGAAGGCCAAGTTCAAGAACGCCTACGTCATCGACGACCAGAAGACCTACGGCGCGGGCCTCGCCGCGTCCTTCAAGGCGCAGTTCACCAAGCTGGGCGGCAAGGTCGTCGGCTCCGAGCACGTCAACCCGGAGGACCGCGACTTCAAGGCCGTCGTCGCCAAGGTCAAGGCCGCCAAGCCGGACGTGGTCTTCTACGGCGGCGAGTACCCCGCGTCCGGGCCGTTGAGCCAGCAGCTCAAGGACGGCGGCGTCACCGTGCCCCTGATGGGCGGCGACGGCATGTACAGCGCCGACTACATCAAGCTCAACAAGAAGGCACAGGGCGATTACGCCTCCTCCGTGGGCAAGCCCGTCGAACAGCTCGCCTCCGCGAAGAAGTTCATCGACGAGTACAAGGCCGCGGGCTACAAGGACCGCTACGAGGCGTACGGCGGCTCCGCCTACGACGCCACCTGGGCGCTGATCCAGGCCGTCAAGAAGGTCGTCGGGGACAACGGCGGCAAGCTGCCCGCGGACGCGCGCAAGAAGGTCGTCGACGCCATGAACCAGGTCTCCTTCGACGGCGTCACCGGCCATGTCTCCTTCGACAAGTACGGCGACACCACCAACACCATGATCACCGCCTACCAGGTCGACCAGGGCAAGTGGGTCGCCCGCTTCAGCGCGGAGTTCAAGAAGTTCGACAAGGCCGGCAAGGGCTGACCCGCCCGGGCTGAACCGTACCGCCGAGGCCGGCGGGCCCGGACCGTCCGCGGTCCCGGGCCCGCCGGGCCCGCCGCACCACCCCACCGGCCAGTGCCCCTCGGGCCGCGCCAGGACGCCACGAACGCCCTCCGGCGCCGCCCGCGGCACACGGGCTGCCGCCACCGCCCGTACCGTCTTCCCACCCCACGGAGGCCCTGCGGTGAACGAACTGCCGCAACAGCTGGCCAACGGACTCATCCTCGGCGCGATGTACGGACTCATCGCGATCGGCTACACGATGGTCTACGGCATCGTCCAGCTCATCAACTTCGCACACGGCGAGATCTTCATGGTCGGCGGCTTCGGCGCGCTCACCGTCCACCTCGCCATGCCGTCCGGCACGTCCCTCCTCCTCGCGCTGCCCCTGATGCTCCTCGGAGCCGTCGTCGTCTCCGGCCTCGTCGGCGTGGCAGCGGAACGTTTCGCCTACCGACCGCTGCGCGGCGCGCCCCGCCTCGCGCCCCTGATCACCGCCATCGGCCTGTCCATCGCCCTCCAGCAGGCCGTCTGGATGTGGTACCCCGAAGGCAACAAGGCCCGGGTCTTCCCGCAGTTCAAGGGCGACTCCTTCGAAATCCTGGGCGCCACCGTCCAGCGCGGCGACATCTTCGTCATCGCCGCCGCACCGGTCTGCATGATCGCCCTCGGCTTCTTCGTCTCCCGCACCCGCAGCGGCCGCGCCATGCAGGCCACCGCCCAGGACCCGGACACCGCCAAGCTCATGGGCGTCAACACCGACCGGATCATCGTGCTGGCCTTCGCCATCGGCGCCGTCTTCGCGGGCGTCGCCGCCGTCGCCTACGGGCTGCGCACCGGCGAGGTGCAGTTCCGGATGGGCTTCATCCTCGGCCTCAAGGCCTTCACCGCGGCCGTGCTCGGCGGCATCGGCAACATCTACGGCGCCATGCTCGGCGGCCTCGTCCTGGGGGTCGCCGAAGCACTCGCCACCGGCTACGTCGAGGAGATACCCGGTATGCAGCAGTTCGGCGGCGGAGCCTGGAAGGACGTCTGGGCCTTCGTCCTCCTCATCCTCGTCCTCCTGCTCAGGCCCCAGGGCCTGCTCGGCGAACGCGTCGCGGATCGGGCGTGACAGCGATGACCACCACACCCGCCAACGGCGACAACGGGAAGACGCCCGGCGCCACCCCGGCACAGCACCGCACCGGCGTCCTCCCCCTCCCCGGACGCGGCGCCCTCCTCACCACCGCGGCCGCCGCCCTCGCCACCGCCGCCTCCACCGGCCTCGCCTGGACCTGGAGCAGCGACTTCCCCGGCGACCTCACCTACTACGGCTCCCCCGCGGGCCTACAACTGATCACCCTCGCCGGCGGCGTCCTGACCCTCCTGTTCACCCTCGCCGGCCTCGACGTCCGCGGCTTCGGCTGGCTCACCCCGGCCGGCCGCACCGCCCCCGTACTGTTCGCGGCCATCGCCACCCTCGCCGCCACCTGGTTCACGCTCGGCGCCGTCGCCGTCCACCTCGGCGGCCTGGTCAACCTCGAAGCCGGCGGCTTCATCGCGGGCGCCGCCGCCCTCGCCACGCTCCTCGGCGCCCTCGGCCTGCCCGCCGACCGCACCGACCCCGCGGGCCGGCAGGACGTCCCGGCGCCCGGCGCCTGGCACCGCTTCACGGGCGCGCTGGCCTCCGTACCGCTGCGCAAACCCGCGCGGCCGCTGCCCTCCTGGGGCGAGATCCTGATCATCGCCGCGGCCTTCGGTGCCGCGCTCTACGTCTTCACGTACGGCATCGACGCGGAGGACGGCCCGCCCTTCGTCGGCTACCTGATCTTCGTCGCGCTCGCCGTCCCCGCCCTGCACCGCGCCGGGCTCGTGCGCCGGCTCACCGCGATCACCGCCCGGCACCGCGGCGTCGCGCTCGCCGCGGCCTTCGTCGCCGCGGCCTGCTTCCCGTTCACCCAGGACACCGACCAGTACACGATCATCGGCGCCAACATCCTCATCTTCGCCACCGTCGCCCTCGGCCTGAACGTCGTCGTCGGCCTCGCCGGCCTCCTCGACCTCGGGTACGTGGCCTTCCTGGGCGTCGGCGCCTACGCGGCCGCCCTCGTCTCCGGCAGCCCCGAATCCGCCCTCGGGCTCCACTTCCCGTTCTGGGCCGCCCTGCTGACCGGCGCCGCCGCCTCACTCGCCTTCGGCGTCCTGATCGGCGCCCCCACCCTGCGCCTGCGCGGCGACTACCTCGCCATCGTCACCCTCGGCTTCGGCGAGATCTTCCGCATCGCCATGCTCAACCTCAACGGCACCACCGGGCCCGACGTCACCAACGGCGCCATGGGCATCCCCAACATCCCCAACCTGGAGATCTTCGGCTTCAACTTCGGCGAACCCCACGACATCCTCGGCTTCACCATCGCCACCTACGGCAACTACTACCTCCTGATGATCCTGGTGACCGCCTTCGTCGTGCTGGTCTTCCGCCGCGCCGCCGCCTCCCGCATCGGCCGCGCCTGGATCGCCATCCGCGAGGACGAGACCGCCGCCGTCGCCATGGGCGTCAACAGCTTCCGGCTGCGCCTGCTCGCCTTCGCGCTCGGCGCCGCCCTCGCCGGACTCGCCGGCACCGTGCACGCCCACGTCGTCACCACCGTCACCCCCGAGCAGTTCCAGTTCGCGGGCCCCACCCCGCCCAACTCCGCGTTCCTCCTCGCCGCCGTCATCCTCGGCGGCATGGGCACCCTCAGCGGCCCCCTCGTCGGCGCCGCCCTGCTCTACCTCATCCCCGCCAAGCTCGACTTCCTCCAGGACTACCAGCTCTTCCTGTTCGGCCTCGCCCTCGTCCTGCTCATGCGCTTCCGCCCCGAGGGCCTGATCCCCGACCGCAGGAAACAGCTCGAATTCCACGAGACCGGCCAGCTCGACGTACCCGATACGCGCCTGCCCGACGGGGAGCAGGCCCTCGGCGGCTCCCAGGCGAAGGCGTGACGCGACCATGACCACACCCACCAGCACCGCCGACACCGTCCTCGAAGCCGCCGGCGTCACCATGCGCTTCGGCGGCCTGACCGCCGTACGCGGCGTCGACCTCACCGTCCGGGCCGGCGAGATCGTCGGCCTCATCGGCCCCAACGGCGCCGGCAAGACCACCTTCTTCAACTGCCTCACCGGCCTCTACGCCCCCACCGAAGGCACCGTCAGCTTCCGGGGCACCCGCCTCTCCCGCAAACCCCACCTCGTCACCCAGGCCGGTGTCGCCCGCACCTTCCAGAACATCCGCCTCTTCGCCAACATGACCGTCCTGGAGAACACCCTCGTCGGCCGCCACACCCGCACCAAAGAAGGGCTCTGGTCCGCCCTCCTGCGCGGCCCCGGCTTCCGCAAGGCCGAACGCTCCTCCGAAGAACGCGCCATGGAACTCCTGGAGTTCACCGGCCTCGCCGCCAAACGCGACCACCTCGCCCGCAACCTGCCCTACGGCGAACAGCGCAAGCTGGAGATCGCCCGCGCCCTCGCCAGCGAACCCGGCCTGCTCCTCCTCGACGAACCCACCGCCGGCATGAACCCCCAGGAGACCCGCGCCACCCGCGACCTCGTCCTCGCCATCCGCGACCAGGGCACCGCCGTCCTCGTCATCGAGCACGACATGCGCTTCATCTTCAACCTCTGCGACCGCGTCGCCGTCCTCGTCCAGGGCGAGAAACTCCTCGAAGGCACCTCCGAAGTCGTCCAGGCCGACGAACGCGTCATCGCCGCCTACCTCGGCACGCCCTTCGAGGACGCGCCCGGCGCCGAGGAGGCCGCCGAGGTACGGGCCGCGGAGGAACAGGCCCGCGCCGCCGGCCACCGCCCCTCCGCCCCGGAAGACGCCCCTCGTACGGACTCCCCGCCCGAAGGCCGCCCACCGGGCGACTCCGCCCCCGGGAACTCCGCCCCGGAAGGAGACGCCCGATGACCACACCCCCACTCCTCCAGGTCGAGGACCTGCGCGTCGCCTACGGCAAGATCGAAGCCGTCAAGGGCATCTCCTTCACCGTCGAGGCCGGCCAGGTCGTCACCCTCATCGGCACCAACGGCGCCGGCAAGACCACCACCCTGCGCACCCTCTCCGGCCTCCTCAAACCCCTCGCCGGGAAGATCACCTTCGACGGCGCGCCACTCACCGGCGTCCCCGCCCACAAGATCGTCGAACGCGGCCTCGCCCACTCCCCCGAAGGCCGCCGCCTCTTCCCCCGCCTGACCATCACCGAAAACCTCCAGCTCGGCGCGTTCCTGCGCAAGGACCCGGCCGGCATCGAGGCCGACATCCAGCGCGTCTTCGAACTCTTCCCCATCCTCGGCGAACGCAGCCGCCAGGCCTCCGGCACCCTCTCCGGCGGCGAACAGCAGATGCTCGCCATGGGCCGCGCCCTGATGTCCCGGCCCAAACTGCTGATGCTGGACGAGCCCTCCATGGGCCTGTCCCCCATCATGATGCAGAAGATCATGGACACCATCCGCGAACTGCGCACCCAGGGCACCACCATCCTCCTGGTCGAACAGAACGCCCAGGCCGCCCTCTCCCTCGCCGACCACGGCCACGTCATGGAGACCGGCACCGTCGTCCTGTCCGGCACCGGGCAGGAACTCCTGCACGACGAGTCCGTACGCAAGGCATACCTGGGAGAGGACTGAGGGGGCGGGCGGGGCCCGGGGCCGGTTACCCGGGCCCCATCCGGTACGGCCCCGGTACGGCGCGCCCCGGTCAGGGGGAACGCCGGGCCGGGGCACCCGGGCGGCCTACTGGGTCGCCACCAGCGCGTGATACAGCGCGTAGAGCACCGCCGGCAGAGCTCCGATGAGGACCGCGACGGCGGCGAGCACCGCCGGCAGCCGCCGCGTCGACTTCAACTCCCGTACGAGGTAGGCGACCAGCCCGAAGAAGGCCAGCGTCACCACCACCCCCGCGGCGAGCCACATCCATGACTGCGAGTGCACGACGCACTCTCCCTTCGACCATGCCTAGTCCAGCGGGCGACCTCGGCGCACGACCGCGGAACGCTCCGGGCAGGCCCGTGGTAAGGGAGCCCGCGCCGGTGCACGGCGACGCGAAGAGTCGAAACGACGGTAGCCCAAAACGCGTCCCGTGGGCCACAGTTGGGAAATAAATACGGCGAGGCAGGGCTCCCGGGCTACCACCCCCGGGGACCCTGCCGAAAGCGCGCCGGACTAGGCATGAGTCTCAGGACGCTGTCCTGCAAGAGTGCTGTCCGCCCGTAAACAAACGATGAATGCCGCGCCCACCCGCTCCAAGCGGCCAAGTCCAGGCCTCCAACCAGCAGCAATACACGCTCACTTAACGTCCGCTGAATGCCCTGCTATCTTCCCTGACAGCGCGTACAGCGCACCGGAGCACCGGAAGGGGCACACAGACGTGACAGCGCTCCGCTTCGGCCTGCTGGGGCCGGTGACGTCCCACCACGCCGGCACACCCGTCGCCCTCGGCCCCCCGCAGCGCCGAGCCGTCCTCACCGCCCTGCTCCTACAGCCCGGACAGGCCCTCACCGTCGCCGCACTCCGCGAACGCGTCTGGCCCGGCCCGCCCCCCGCCTCGGCAATCTCCGCGATCCACCTGCACATCCACCACCTGCGCCGCACCCTCGCGCAGTACGACGGCCCGGACAACGACCACCCGGCCCGCCTGACCACCCACCCCGGCCACACCCCGGAAACCGTCAGCTACCTCCTCCACGTCGCCCCGGACCACGTGGACGCCGACCGCTTCCGCCACCTCGCCGACGACGGCGCCGACCACCAGGCCCGAGGCGACCACCACGGCGCCCTCGACCGCTACGACGCGGCCCTGGCCCTGTGGCGCGGCGAACCCCTCACCGGCCTCCAGCCCTCCGCCTTCGTACGCCACACCCGGCGCACCCTCACCGACCTCCACCTGGACACCGGCAAACGCCGCGCCACCGCCCTGCTCGCGACCGGAGCGGTCTCCCGCGCCACCTTCGCCCTCCAGGACCTGCACGACCGGCACCCCGACGACGAGAGCATCGTCATCGCACTGGCCCGCGCCCTGTGCGCGGGCGGCGCGGAGAGCCGCGCCGCCCGCCTGCTCGGCGAAGAACTCGAACGACGGCACCGCACCGACGGCACCCGGCCACCCGCCCTGGCACACGCCCGCGAAACCCTCATCCTCGGCACCGCGGACCAGCACGATGGATCTTGAAGCACGGCTCCTCGGACCGCTCGAACTCACCATCGGCGGCGACGACATCACCCCCACCGCCGTCCGTCAGCAGGCACTGCTCGCCTCCCTGCTGCTGCACCACGGCCACACCGTCCCCGTCCCCACCCTCATCACCGAAATCTGGGGCACCGCCCCACCCACCACCCCCAAAGAACAGATCCAGACACACGTCCACCGCATCCGCCGCCGGCTCGACCAGGCCGCCGGCCGCGGAACCGGACGCCGCACCCTCACCTGGGAACACGACGGCTACGCACTGCACCTCCCCGCACGCCACATCGACCTCACCCGCTTCGTCACCGCCCTCGACGAAGCCAGGACCCACCTGTCCGAAGACCACCCCGCGGCCGCCCGCACCCTGCTCACCGACGCCCTCGGCACCTGGCGGGGCCCCGCACTCGCCGGCCTCGGCACCGGCACCGGCCTCACCACCCACGTACAACGCCTGGAAGACCTGCGCACCGAAGCCCTCGGCCTGCGCATCGAAGCCGACATCCGCACCGGCCGCGCCTCCCGCACGATCCCCGAACTCCACACCCTCATCGACGAACACCCCCACGACGAAACCTTCCACGCCCACCTCGCCACCGCCCTCCACACGACCGGCCGCACCACCGACGCACTACGCGTCCTGGAACGATTCGGCGACGCACTGACAGCGGCGTACGGGACCGGACTGCCGGCCCGCCTTCAGAAACTCCACTCGGCGATCGAAAACGACACAAAGACACCAGCCACACAGGTCCCCGCCACACCGAACCCACCGGACACCCCCACCGCTCCCCGCCCCGACACCGTCCCCGAGCCTCTGCACGCCCCCAAAACCCACCCTGCGAGCCGCAAGACACCAAGCCCTCACCAAGCCCCGATCCGCTTCACCGTCCTCGGTCCCGTACGGGCCTGGCGCGGCACGACACCCCTGCCGACCGGCTCCCCGCAGCAACAAGCCCTCCTCGCCGTCCTGCTGCTCCGCGGCGGACGCACCGCCACCGCAGCCGAACTCGTCGACGCCCTCTGGGGCGACGAACCACCGCACGCCGCCCTCGCCGCACTGCGCACCTACGCCTCCCGCATCCGCAAGACACTCGGGGCGATCGGAGACTTCCTGGTCAGCGAGTCCGGCGGCTACGCGCTGCGACCGGCCGGCAACCAGCCACTCGACCTGGACATGACCCACGCCGAGCAGTACGCGGCCGAAGCCGAGAACGCCCGTGCCTCCGGCGACCACTGCACAGCCCGCAACCTCCTGGACTCCGCACTGGCCCTCTGGGACGGCGAACCACTGGCCGGCCTGACCGGACCGTACGTGGACAACCAGCGCACCCGCCTGGAGGAATGGCACCTGTCCCTCATGGAGACACGCCTCGAACTCGAACTCGAACTCGGCAACCACACCGAAACCGTCCCCGAACTCACCGCACTCACCGCCGCCCACCCCCTGCGCGAACGGCTGCGAGAACTCCTCATGCTCGCCCTGTACCGCAGCGACCGCCAAGCCGAAGCACTCGCCGTATACGCCGACACCCGCCGCCTGCTCGCCGACGAACTCGGCCTCGACCCCGCCCCCGCCCTCACCCACCTGCACCAGCGCATCCTGCAGGCCGACCCCGAACTCGGCCCCCCCACCCCCACAGCCCAGCACACCGGCGAACCACCCCCCAGCATCCCCCGGCAACTCCCCGCCACCCTCGCCGACTTCGTCACCCCCGGCACCGCCACGGTCCAACTGATCGAACAGCTCACCACCCCCGACGGACTGTCGGCAGCCGTCTCGGTCATCAGCGGCATCCCCGGCGTCGGCAAAACCAGCCTCGCCGTCCACGTCGCCCACCTCACCCGCGACCGCTTCCCCGACGGCCAGCTCTACGTCGACCTCCAAGCCACCCACACCCCCACCGACCCCCGAGCCGTCCTCGGATCCTTCCTCCGCGCCCTCGGCACACCCGAAGCCCAGATCCCCGACGACACCCACGAACGCGCCGCCCACTACCGCGCCCTCCTCACCGACCGCCGCGTCCTCGTCCTGCTCGACAACGCCCACGACGCCGCCCAGGTCCGCCCCCTCCTGCCCGGTACGGACGGCTCGGCAGCCCTCGTCACCAGCCGCTCCCGCCTCTCCGGCCTCGCCGGCGCCCACTTCCTCGACCTCGACGTGATGAGCCCGGACCAGGCACTGACCCTCTTCACCCGCATCGTCGGCGAACAACGCGTCGCCGCCGAACCCGCCGCCGCCCAGGACGTCCTCCGCGCCTGCGGACACCTGCCGCTCGCCATCCGCATCGTCGCCTCCCGCCTCGCCGCCCGCCGCACCTGGACCGTCGCCGTACTCGCCGCCAAACTCGCCGACGAACACCGCAGACTGGACGAACTGCGCGTCGGCGACCTGGCGGTGACATCAGCCCTGGAACTCACCTACGGACGACTGACACCGCGGCAGGCACGGGCCTTCCGGCTCCTCGGCCTCACCGACGGCCCCGACATCTCCCCCACCGCCGCGGCCGCCCTGCTCGACACCGGCACCGACGACACCGAAGAACTCCTCGAAACCCTCGTCGACACCTCACTCCTGGAAACAGCCGCCCCCGGCCGCTACCGCTTCCACGACCTCGTACGCCTCTACGCCCGCTCCCGCGCCCGACACGACGAGCAGCCCCCGGAAGAACACGAAGCCGCCCTCTCCCGGCTGCTCCACCACTACCTGGCCACCGCCACCGACGCCCACCAGCTCAAATGCCCCGGCGACCGGCTCCTCGACCACCTCGGCCCGGCCACCCGGCCCGGCACCGTGTTCACCAGCCGCAGCGCCGCACTGGACTGGCTGTTCACCCAAGGCCCCCACCTCCTGGCCGCCGCACGGCAAGCCACCGCCCCCGGCCGAAGCCCCCACGCGCTGCGCCCGGCCACCGACCTGCTCCTCCTCACCCAGGACCTGCTCGGCTCCGCCACCCTCCTCCCCCCGTACGAGCAGACCGCCCGCCTCCTGGCCGAAGCCGCCCAGGAAGCAGCGGACACCCGGACGGAAGCCCGCGCCCGCCTCCTCCTCAGCCGCGCCCACGCCCGGCTCGGCCACTTCCAGGAAGCCGAGACCCAGTCCCGTGCGGCCCTCACCCTCGGACAGCTCTGCGACGACCCCGTCGTACACAGCCGAGCCCTCAACCTCCGCGGCATCGAAGCACTGACCGCCCACCGCCACGCGGACGCCCTCACGTACTTCACCCGGGCCCTCGACGCCTTCCGGCGCGACGACGACCGGTACGGCGAAGCAGCAGCACTCGCCAACCAGGCCCGCGCCCTGCTCGGACTCGGACGCGAGGAGGAATCCCTGAACGCCGCCGACCGCTCCCTCCGCCACTACCGCGACCTCGGCGCATCCGTCCGGCTGGCCCACGGCCTGTACACGACAGGACTCACCCTGGCCGCGGCAGGACGGCTGGACGCGGCACAGTCCCGGTACGCCGAAGCCCTGACGCTCTTCCACGAAGAACGCCAGGGCCTGTGGGCCGGGCTCACCCTCTTCCGGCTCGCCGAAGCCCTCCTCGCAGACGGACGGCCCGTCGAGGCCGCGAGCCGCGCGGAAGAAGCCCTCGCCGCACTCCGGGACACCGGCGGCGCCTGGCGGCGCGCCAAGATCCTCGTCACCCTCGGCCACGCCCTGCGGGCAGCCGGACGGCCGGAACGCGCGCAAGCCGCGTGGCAGGAAGCGCTACGCCTCTTCAAGCCGCTGCGCGCCCCGGAGGCCGACGACGTACGCGCCCTGCTCGGCCCCCCGGCCGTCGCGGCCCGCCCCGCCTGACCCCTTACGCGCCTTACTCGCCTTCCTTGGCTTTCTTGTCCTTCTGCTGCTTCTTCTCCTCGGCGTCCTCGATGACCGCCTCGGCGACCTGCTGCATGGACAGCCGACGGTCCATCGACGTCTTCTGGATCCAGCGGAAGGCCGCCGGCTCGGACAGCCCGTACTGGGTCTGCAGGATGCTCTTCGCCCGGTCCACCAGTTTGCGGGTCTCCAGCCGCTGGGTGAGGTCGGCGACCTCCTTCTCCAGCGTCTTCAGCTCCGTGAACCGGCTCACGGCCATCTCGATCGCCGGCACCACGTCGCTCTTGCTGAACGGCTTGACCAGGTACGCCATGGCCCCGGCGTCCCGCGCCCGCTCCACCAGTTCGCGCTGCGAGAACGCGGTGAGCATCAAAACCGGGGCGATACTCTCCTCGGCGATCCGCTCCGCGGCGGAGATCCCGTCGAGGATCGGCATCTTCACATCCAGGATCACCAGGTCCGGCCGGTGCTCCCGCGCCAGCTCCACGGCTTTCTCACCGTCCCCGGCCTCACCGACGACGGTGTAGCCCTCCTCCTCCAGCATCTCCTTGAGATCGAGACGGATGAGGGCCTCGTCCTCGGCGATGACCACGCGGGTCGTCTGCGGCGGGACATGCGTCTGATCGTCGTCGGCGACGGGCTGCTCGGGCTCGGCGGCGCTCACGGGTCTCCTCGTTCCAGGCAGGTGGTGCCCTTGCAGCCTACCTAGCGGCGGCTGCTCACCGGCACACGGTATGGTGTCTCGAGCAACCGGCCCGGTTGGTGGAACTGGCGAGACACGCGGCTCTCAAACAGCCGTGCCTTCGGGCGTGTGGGTTCGAATCCCACACCGGGCACCTCCCGCACAAAGCGGACGACCACCTTCCCGTGAATTTCAGGCGTTACGCCACTCGCGCCACCCCCGTCACTCAGAGTTACACCATGCGAACACATGGCTCTGAAGTGCGACTCAAGGCTCTGTCCGTGCTCCGCTCGGGCTCGAGGAACGCGGACGTCGCTCGGGCGCTGAACGTGCCGCTCGGCACGGTCAGCTACTGGCTGCACGTAGACCGCTCAAAACGCGGAGCGTGTCCGGGCTCCCACACCCCCCGGTGCCCCCGATGCGACGGGCGCCCTCTCGACGAGAACGCCTATGCGTATCTCCTGGCTCTCTATCTGGGTGACGGCCACATCATCCAGTACTCCCAGCACCGTGTGCCAAGCCTCATGATCGCTTGTGGTGACGTCTGGCCCGGCCTCATGGACGAGTGCGAAGCCGCGATGCGTGCGGTCCTTCCGGACAATTCCGCGTGCCGCGTGCGGCGGACCGGCTGCCACAACGTCAAGGTGTACTCCAAGCATCTGGTGCCTGTTCCCGCAGCACGGCGCCGGCAAGAAGCACGACCGTCCGATCGTCTTGGAGCCGTGGCAGCAGCGCATCGTCGACACCCACCCGTGGCCATTCATCCGGGGGCTGGTCCATTCCGACGGCTGCCGCATCACGAACTGGACGACTCACACGGTCGGCGGCCAGAAGAA
The DNA here is from genome assembly GCF_055573595.1 of Streptomyces sp. NPDC030165. NCBI lineage: Bacteria > Bacillati > Actinomycetota > Actinomycetes > Kitasatosporales > Streptomycetaceae > Streptomyces > Streptomyces sp. NPDC030165. The sequence continues at coordinate 234,651 of NZ_JBVIBD010000010.1, forward strand.
GCGCTACGAATACCCGCGCTACTTCTTCACCAACAAGTCCGATGACATCCGCAAGTTGTACTCGGACACTCTCACCAAAGCGGGCGTCGAGTGGACGACACTCGCCCGCGGCAGCGACCCGTTCAACATCTCCGTGGCGAAGCGGGCCTCCGTGTCCCTAATGGACACCCACGTCGGTCCGAAATACTGACCACGCAGCCTCAGGCTCACCACATTCCCTTGCCTCGCGCTCACTCGTCCGGAAAGGCAATCCACAACCGCCCACCGACGCCCCCGCGTACGCGGACCGGTAACAGTGTTTGCCTGGTGCGTAAGCAGGGGTGTGTCATGGCGTCCAGTTACAGTCGGCATTGGCTCTGTCTGTTTCCGCAGCACGGGCCCGGCAGGAAGCACGACCGTCCGATGGTCTTGGAACCCTGGCAGCGGCGCATCGTCGAGGCCCATCCCTGGGAATGCGTCCGCGGCCTCTTCCCTTCCGACGGTTGCCGGGTCACCAACTGGGCCACCCGCCTCGTGGGCGGTGTGCGCAGGCGTTACGAGTATCCGCGGTATTTCTTCACCCATACGTCCGCCGTCATCGTCCGGCTCTGTACGGACGCGCTGGACGCGGTGGGTGTGGCATGGCGGCAGGCTCGCCACAGCCGCCGCGCGCAGAACGTCTCGGTGGCTCGGCGTGCTTCCGTGGCGTTGATGGATGTGCACGTCGGGCCCAAGTATTGAGTCAGCGGCGGCCGGGCGCTGTGGGTTACTTCGGGGTGTCGTCCTCGCCGATGCGGTGGACGCGGACGAGGTTGGTGGAGCCGGCGACGCCGGGTGGGGAGCCGGCGGTGATGATGACGACGTCGCCGCGTTCGCAGCGGCCGATGCGCAGGAGTTCTTCGTCGACCTGGGCGACCATCTCGTCGGTGGAGTCGACCTTGGGGCCGAGGAAGGTTTCGACGCCCCAGGTGAGGTTGAGCTGGGAGCGGGTGGCCGGTTCGGGGGTGAAGGCGAGGAGGGGGATGGGTGAGCGGTAGCGGGACAGGCGGCGGACGGTGTCGCCGGACTGGGTGAAGGCGACGAGGAATTTGGCGCCGAGGAAGTCGCCCATCTCGGCGGCGGCGCGGGCGACGGCGCCGCCCTGGGTGCGGGGCTTGTTGCGGTCGGTGAGCGGGGGCAGGCCCTTGGTGAGGAGGTCTTCCTCGGCGGCGGTGACGATGCGGGCCATGGTGCGTACGGTTTCGGTGGCGTACTTGCCGACGCTGGTCTCGCCGGAGAGCATTACGGCGTCGGTGCCGTCAATGACGGCGTTGGCGACGTCGGAGGCTTCGGCGCGGGTGGGCCGGGAGTTCTCGATCATGGAGTCGAGCATCTGGGTGGCGACGATGACCGGCTTCGCATTGCGTTTGGCGAGTTTGATGGCGCGCTTCTGGACGATCGGGACTGTTTCCAGGGGCATTTCGACGCCGAGGTCGCCGCGCGCGACCATGATGCCGTCGAAGGCGGCGACGATGTCGGCGATCGCGTCGACGGCCTGGGGCTTTTCGACCTTGGCGATGACGGGCCGGAAGCAGTTCTCCTGGCGCATGATGCGGTGGACGTCGTCGATGTCGTCGCCGCTGCGGACGAAGGACAGGGCGATGACGTCGGCGCCGATGTGCAGGGCCCAGCGCAGGTCCTCGCGGTCCTTCTCGGAGAGGGCGGGGACGGAGACGGCGACGCCGGGGAGGTTGAGGCCCTTGTGGTCGGAGACCATGCCGCCTTCGACGACCTTGGTGTGGACGTCGGTGTCGTGGACGTCGGTGACCTGGAGGGTGACCTTGCCGTCGTCGACGAGGATGCGTTCGCCGGGGGTGACGTCGTCGGCGAGTCCTTCGTAGGTGGTGCCGCAGCGGTGGCGGTCGCCTTCGGTGCCGGGGCGTACGGTGATGGTGAAGGCGTCGTCGCGTTCGAGAAGTACGGGGCCTTCGCGGAATCGGCCGAGTCGGATCTTCGGACCTTGAAGATCGGCGAGGACGCCGACGCTGCGGCCGGTCTCCTCGGACGCTTTGCGTACCCGCTCGTACCGCGCCTCGTGTTCGGCGTAGGTGCCGTGGCTGAGGTTGAAGCGGGCTACGTCCATTCCGGCTTCGACGAGTGCTTTGATCTGCTCGTACGAGTCGGTGGCGGGTCCCAGTGTGCAGACGATCTTTGCTCGGCGCATGGTCCGACCCTACGACCTACTCATAGGTAGGGAACTGTGGGAATGTGACGGCCCAACGGCCTTTGCGTGAAAGGCTCTTGACAAGTAGTTGAATGCGCGGACCGGTGCTCCTATGAGCGGATAAGCGGGGACGCCGGGGCGGGTGACGTCACAGGGTGGGGCGCGTCATCGTGAAGCGGGCGTTGATCTGTGCGTACACCTCTTGGCGTGCCGGTTCGAGGTCGAGGGCGGGGGCGCTTTCGGCCGCTCCCGCGTACGCGACGGATCGGAACGCGCCGCCGGGGACGGGCATCGGGGTGGCGTCGTCGGCGCCGGTGTCGGCGAGTTCGAGGAGGGCGTCGAGGCGTGCGCCGAGGGCTTCGGCGTATTCGCGGGCGCGCTGGACGGCTTCGCGCACGGCTTGCCGGCGGGCTTCGCGGTGGGCGGGCGAGTCGGGGCGCAGGGCCCACCAGGGGCCGTCGACGCGGGTGAGGTCGAGGTCGGCGAGGCGGGTGGTGAGTTCGCCGAGGGCGGTGAAGTCGGCGACGGTGGCGGTGACGCGGACGCGTCCATGGTAGGCGCGTACGCGTTCGTGGCGGCCTTTGGCGGTGATTTCGGGGGTGACGGAGAAGGCGCCGGTGTCGAGTTTTTCGACGGCGTCGCCGTAGCTCTTGACAAGGGTGAGGACCTGGTCGTTGCGGTGGGTGAGGTCCTTGAGAGTGGCGGTGCGGTCGGTGCCGCGGGCCTGGACGGTGATGTCGATGCGGGCGATCTCGGGGTCGGCCTCGATGCGGGCTTCGCCGCGGACGGCGAGGCGGGGTGCGTCGGGGGTGCCGTAGGGGAGGGTGGCGGGCCGGGTGTCGGGGTCGGTCATGGGGGCAGCCTGGCACGGGGCGGGGTGTTTGTCAGGGCGGGGACGGGCGGGCGGTCATCTGATCGCAACCTGTGAGGGCTGTTGCGGGTGGGGTTGCTGAGCCAGAATCTACGCGCGTTGTCCATGAGTGCCGCGGTAGTCGCCGGTTGCGCCGCCGCGGTCCGCTGCCATGTTTCGTCGAAGGAGATGTCCATGCCGCTCGGCCGTAGGAAGTTCCTGGGGAGTTCGGTCGCCACGGGCGCGGGGGCCGCGCTCATCGGTACGACAGCGGCGGCGCCGTCGGCCGTGGCCGCTCCGGCGTCCGGCGGCGGGGCGCGGCCCGCGCGGCGTTACGCGTTCACGGTCATGGGGACCACGGATCTGCACGGGAATGTCTTCAACTGGGATTACGCGGCCGACGCGGAATTCGACGACAAGGACCACAACGATGTGGGGCTGGCGAAGATTTCCACACTGGCGCGGCGGGTCCGGGAGGAGAAGGGCGCGCGCAATACGCTGCTGATCGACGCGGGTGACACGATTCAGGGGACGCAGCTGGCGTATTACTACGCGAAGGTCGATCCGATCACCGGCCCGAACGGACCGGTGCATCCGATGGCGAAGGCGATGAATGCGATCGGTTACGACGCGGCGGCGCTCGGAAATCACGAGTTCAATTACGGTCTCGGGGTGCTGCGGAAGTTCGAGGAGAGCTGTGACTTTCCGCTGCTGGGGGCGAACGCGGTGGACGCGAAGTCGCTGCGGCCGGCTTTTCCGCCGTACTGGATGAAGCGGTTGCGCACGCCGTGCGGTGGTGAGGTGAAGGTGGCGGTGCTGGGGCTGACGAATCCTGGTGTCGCGATCTGGGACAAGGCGCATGTGCAGGGGAAGCTGGCGTTTCCGGGACTGGAAGAGCAGGCGGCAAAGTGGGTGCCGAAGCTGCGGTCGATGGGCGCGGACGTGGTAATCGTGTCGGCGCATTCGGGGACGAGCGGTACGTCGTCGTACGGGGATCAGCTGCCGTATGTGGAGAACGCGGCGGCGCTGGTGGCGGAGCGGGTGCCGGGGATCGACGCGATTCTGGTGGGGCACGCGCATGTGGAGGTGCCGGAGCGGCGGGTGGTCAATCGCGAGACCGGTCGTGAGGTGGTGCTGTCGGAGCCGTTGAAGTGGGGGCAGCGGCTGACGCTCTTCGACTTCGGGTTGGTGCGGTCGCGGGGGCGCTGGTCGGTGGAGTCGGTGTCGGCGAAGGTGCTGAATTCCAATGCCGTGCCGGAGGATCCGCGGATCACTCGGTTGCTGCGTTCGGAGCAGCGGAAGGTGGTGGCGTACGTCAATCAGGTCATCGGCCGGTCGAAGGCGGAGATGACCGCGGCGGAGGCGCCGTACAAGGATACGCCGGTGCTGGATTTCATCGCGTTCGTCCAGGCGGAGGCGGTGCGGAAGGCGTTGGCGGGTGGTGAGCACGCGAAGTTGCCGGTGCTGTCGCAGGCTTCGTGTTTCTCGCGTTCGGCGGCGGTTCCGGCGGGTGAGGTGACGATCCGCTCGATGGCGGCGCTGTATCCGTTCGACAATACGCTGGAGGCGCGGATTCTGACCGGGAAGCAGGTGCGGGAGTATCTGGAGTTCTCCGCGCGGTATTACGTGCGGACGCCGGCGGGTGGTCCGGTCGATCCGGCGAAGCTGACGAACGCGGAGGGGATTCCGGATTACAACTACGACGCGGTGAGCGGGGTGTCGTACGAGATCGACATCGCGCGGGAGCCGGGGCGGCGGATCGCGAAGCTGTCGTTCGAGGGGAAGCCGGTGGCGGACGACGCGCGGTTCGTGCTGGCGGTGAACAACTACCGGGCGAGCGGTGGCGGCAACTTCCCGCATGTGGCGAAGGCGCCGCAGGTGTGGTCGACGTCGGAGGAGATCCGGAATGTGATCATCGGGTGGGTGAAGGAGACCGGGGAGATCGACGGGGCGCGGTTCGCGTCCGTGGACTGGCGGCTGACCAGGGACGGGGTGCCGGTGTTCTGATCCCGGCGCGGTGCGCGGCGGCCCAGGTGTCCGTAGGGGCGGAGCCTGGGCCGGGCGGGTCAGGGGTTTTCGATGAGGGTGGAGTTGGGGCGGGGGATGTCGGTGAGGGTGCGGGGTGGGGAGGGGCGTAGGCCGAAGGTGGTGAAGGCGGTGCGGGTGGGGAGGGGGTAGGTGGTGGTTTCGGTGAGGGAGTTGAGGATGGTGGCGCTGCGCCAGGCGGCGAGGCCAAGGTCCGGGGTGCCGACGCCGTGGGTGTGGTGTTCGGCGTTCTGTACGTAGACGGAGCCGGTGACGCAGGGGTCGAGGAGGAGGCGTTGGTCGGCGTCGATACGGGGGCGTCCGGCGGCGTCGCGGCGCATGTAGGGGTCGAGGGCGGCGAGCAGGGTGTCGGTGCGGCCTTCACGGTAGCCGGTGGCGAGGACGACGGCGTCGGTGGTCAGGCGGGAGCGGGCGCCCTGGTGGGGGTGGTCGAGGTGGAGTTCGACCTTGGTGGTGCCGACGCGGCCTGCGGTGCGGACGGTGACGCCTGGGGTGAGGGTGGTGTCGGGCCAGCCGCCGTGCAGGGTGCGCCGGTAGAGCTCGTCGTGGATGGCGGCGAGGGTGGTGTGGTCGATGCCTTTGTAGAGCTGCCACTGGCCGGGGAGGAGCTGGTCGCGTACGGGTTCGGGGAGGGCGTGGAAGTAGCGGGTGTAGTCGGGGGTGAAGTGTTCGAGGCCGAGTTTGCTGTATTCCATGGGGGCGAAGGCGGCGGTGCGGGCGAGCCAGTGGAGGCCTTCGCGGCCGGTGGGGCGGGCACGCAGCAGGTCGAGGAAGACCTCGGCGCCGGACTGTCCGGCGCCGATGACGGTGATGTGTTCGGCGGCGAGCAGGCGTTCGCGGTGGGCGAGGTAGTCGGCGGCGTGCAGGACGGGGACGGCGGGGGCGTCGACGAGGGGTTTGAGGGGGTCGGGTACGTGCGGGACGGTGCCGACGCCGAGGGCGAGGTTGCGGGCGTGGGTGCGGCCGAGGGCTTCGGCTTCGCCGTCGTCGCCGAGCTGGGTGTAGTCGACTTCGAAAGCGTCGCGGTCGCTGTTCCAGCGGACGGCGTCGACCTGGTGGCGGAAGTGCAGGCCGGGGAGGTTCTGGCTGACCCAGCGGCAGTAGGCGTCGTATTCGGCGCGGTGGATGTGGAAGCGTTCGGCGAAGTAGAAGGGGAAGAGGCGTTCGCGGTGTTTGAGGTAGTTCAGGAATGTCCAGGGGCTGGCGGGGTCGGCGAGGGTGACGAGGTCGGCGAGGAAGGGGACTTGGAGGGTGGCGTCGTCGATGAGGAGGCCGGGGTGCCAGTGGAAGGCGGGGCGCTGGTCGTAGAAGGCGGTGCGCAGGTGGGTGAGGGGCTCGGCGAGGGCGGCGAGGGAGAGGTTGAAGGGGCCGATGCCGATGCCGGCGAGGTCCAGTGGCCGGTCGGGGTCGGCGGGTGGGCGGGCGGTGGTGGCGGGTTCGGGGTCGGGGGGCCGGGTGCTGGTGGTGTGGGGGCCGGTGTGGGCGGGGCGTCCGGGGTCCGGGGACGGCAGTTGGAGGGTGATGGCTTCGGGGTGGGGGGTGGTGCTCATCGGGGGGTGTGGCCTTCCACGAGTTTGAGGAGCGAGGCGAGGTCGTCGGTGGTGGTGTAGGGGTTGAGGAGGGTGGCTTTGAGCCAGAGGCCGGTGGGGGTGGCGGCGCGGCCGAGGACGGCGCGGCCGTGGTGCAGGAGGCGGCGGCGGATGGTGGCGACGGTGGTGTCGTCGGCTCCGGTGGGGCGGAAGAGGACGGTGCTGAGGGTGGGGTGGGAGTGGAGTTCGTAGGCGGGGTGGTCGTCGATGAGGCCGGCGAGGGTGCGGGCGGCGGCGAGGGTGCGGTCGACGAGGTCGGCGAGTCCCGTACGGCCGAGGGCCTGGAGGGTGACGGCCATCTTGAGGATGTCGGGGCGGCGGGTGGTGCGCAGGGAGCGGCCGAGGAGGTCGGGGAGTCCGGCTTCGGTGTCGTCGTCGGCGTTGAGGTAGGCGGCGCGGTGGGTGAGCGGGGTGAGGTCGGCGGCGCGGGGGACGGCGAGGAGGCCGGCGGCGACCGGTTGCCAGCCGAGTTTGTGCAGGTCGAGGGTGACGGTGTGGGCGCGGTGCAGGCCGTCGAGGAGGGTGCGGTGGGTGGTGCTGAGGAGGACGGGGCCGCCGTACGCGGCGTCGACGTGGAGGCGGGCGCCGTGGGTGCGGGTGAGATCGGCGAGAGCGGGCAGCGGGTCGATGGCACCGGTGTCGGTGGTGCCGGCGGTGGCGCATACGAGAACGGGGGCGGCGGGGGCCCCGGGGCTGCCGGGGTGGTAGAGGCCGGCGAGGGCGGTGTGGAGGGTGCGGGGGTCGAGGATGCCGTCAGGGGTGGGGAGGGTGAGGGGTTCGGGGAGGCCGAGGAGCCAGGCGGCACGGTGGATGCTGTGGTGGGCGTTGGCGCCGCAGACGACGCGCAGGGGTTCGGTGTGGCGGGTGCGGGCGTGTTCGCGGGCGAGGAGGAGGCCGAGCTGGTTGGATTCGGTGCCGCCGGTGGTGACGAGGGCGTCGGGCTGGTCGTCCTCGTGGGTGCGTCCGGGGCCGGCGGGGGTTTCGGGTTCGCACGGGCGGGCGAGGCTCGCGAGCGCGTGGGGGGCGTGCGGGCCTCCGGGGCGGGTGGATGCGCCGGTCTCGTACGGGTGGAGGGTGCCGTCGGGCTCGTACCGGCGGGGGGCGTCGTCGGGTCCGTACGGGTAGACGAGGGCGGCGAGTTCGCGGGCCGTGCGGGCTTCGAGGGCGGAGGCGGCGGGGGCCTGGTCCCAGGAGTCCATGGACGGGTTGAGGGCGGCGGCGGCCAGGTCGGCCGCGGCGGCGAGGGCCAGCGGCGGGCAGTGCAGGTGGGCCGCGCAGTGCGGGTCGGCGGGGTCGGCGGCGCCTTCGGCGAGGGCGTGGACGAGGGCGCGCAGTGCTGCGTGGGGGCCGCGGCCGGTCTCGGGGAGGACGGGGCCGGTGGCTTCCCGCAGCCGCGCGGCGACGCGGCCGGGGCCGCCGGCGGGCAGCGGCCCGCCCCTGGCTTCCGCACCGTCGCGCAGCGCGTCGAGGACGGTGCGGAGGAGGGGCCGCAGGGCGTCGGGGCCTGCGGCTCCGCCGGCGAGGGGCGGGGTGTTCATGGGCGGTCCTTCGGGTGCGCGACAGCGGGCACACCACAGACTGGCCGGGGCCGGGTGGCGTACCTGCCGAGCTGGGCGAGCTCAACCCGAAAGGGGTACCCATGTGCTGGGTGGGGCGGTGGTGATCGGATTGCCTGCTATGCAGTCCGTAGGGCCTGTACGTACGGTCGCCCCGGCGGCGCCGGGCAGCAGGGGCGGCGGGCGCGTGCCGGATCCTTTCCTCCCCTGCGCACGCCCGTCACCGCTGGACCTGCCGAGCCCGCCCTCCCGCCACCTGGCCCGCCGTCACCCCGTATGCCGCTACGCGCCCCGTACCCGCAGTGCCCTCCTCAGGTCGTCGAGCTGGTCGATGAGCTTGCGGCGCAGCGCCGGGGACGGGTCGGCGGTGCGCAGGCACTCCTCGCCCAGCTGGAGGGTGGTGGGGTCGACGAGCGGTGTGGGGAAGGCGTAGCGGCCGGCGGAGTCGGCGAGGGCGGGGCCGCGGCGGGCGGCGAGGGCCACCGCGGCGGGGAAGTAGCGGGTGGCGTAGGGGCGCACCAGGTCGAGCTGCTCGGGGGCCCAGAAGCCGGCGGCGGTGGCGTTGAAGAGGTAGTTGGACAGGTCGGTGTGCTCGTCGGTGGCGAACAGCGCGTCCCAGGCGGCTTGTTTGGCGGCCGGGTCGGGAAGGGCCGCGTGGCAGGTGGCGGCGCCCTGGCGGCCGGTGGCGCTGGGGTCGCGGGCCAGTTCGTCCTCGATGGCGGCGGGGGTGGTGGCGCCGAGGACGGCGAGCCGGCCGAGGATGCGCCAGCGCAGTTCCGGGTCGAGGACGGGGCCGCCGGGGACGCTGCCGCCGCAGAGCCAGTCCTGTATGCCGTCGGGGGTGGTGGCGCTGTCGATGAAGGTGCGGGCGGCGGCCAGGCGCAGTCCGTGGCCGTCGCCGTTCTCGGAGCCTTCGGTGCGGCGCAGGATGTCGCGGGCGATGGTGCTGAGGGTGTTCAGGGCGGCGGGCCGGTCGGCGGCGGGGAGGTAGCGGTCGGCGATCTGGCCGCGGGCGAAGGCGAGGGCGCCGGAGACGACGGCGATGTCGGTCTCGTACGGGAGGTGGGCGCGGGCGGCGTCCAGGTAGGCGGCGGGCGGCAGTTCGCCGTCGCGGACCATGTCGCGGGCGGCGTTCCAGACGACGGCGCGGGTGAGGGGGTCGGGCAGGCCGGAGAGGGCTTCGCGGGCCGTGTCCCAGGAGGTGGGGTCAAGGCGGACCTTGGCGTAGGTGAGGTCGCCGTCGTTGAGGAGGACCAGGGCGGGGCGGGGGCCCGGTGCGGTGTGGACGTGCTGGGGTGCGGTGTCCCGGGCGCCGGTGGGTGCGGCGTCGCCGGCCGGTGCGGTGTCCGGTTCACCGGCGGCCGGTGTGGTGCCAAGTTCGCCGGGAGCCGTTGGGGCATCGGTGGCCGGTGTGGTGCCGGAGGCCGGTGCGGTGCCGTGGTTCTGGGGGGCCGCCGCGGGGACGTCCCAGGCGAGGGGGTCGCGGGCGACGAGGCGGGCGGGGTCGGTGGGGTCGCGGTCGTACAGTCCGGCGGTGAGGTGGTGCGGGCGGCTGCCGTCCCGGTCGACGCGCAGTGTCCAGCCGCCGTCGGGTGCGGTGCCGAGGACGGGGGTGAGGGTGTCGACGCCGGTGGTGCGCAGCCAGTGGCCGGCCCAGGCGTGCACGTCGCGGTCGGTGGCCTGGGCGAGGGAGTCGACGAAGTCGGCGAGGGTGGCGTTGCCGAAGCGGTGGCGGGTGATGTGGTCGTTGACGCCGGCGAGGAAGTCCTTCTCACCCATCCAGGCGACGAGCTGGCGCAGGGCGGAGGCGCCCTTGGCGTAGGAGATGCCGTCGAAGTTCAGGAGGGCGGATTCGGTGTCGGGCACGTCCGCGGGGGCGGGGGCGACGGGGTGGGTGGAGGGGCGCTGGTCGGCGTCGGAGCCCCAGCCCTTGCGGGCGATGCCGAAGTCGGTCCAGGTGTCGGTGTAGCGGGTGGCTTCGGACAGGACTTGGTAGCCCATGTATTCGGCGAAGGACTCGTTGAGCCAGATGTCGTCCCACCACTGGAGGGTGACCAGGTCGCCGAACCACATGTGGGCCATTTCGTGGGCGATGACCACCCCGCGGGTCTGGCGCTCGGTGTCGGTGACGGCGGAGCGGAAGACGAACTCCTCGCGGAAGGTGACCAGGCCGGGGTTCTCCATGGCGCCCGCGTTGAACTCGGGGACGAATGCCTGGTCGTAGGAGTCGAAGGGGTAGGGCTCGTCGAAGAGGGCGTGGAAGCGGTCGTAGCAGCGGCGGGTGATGTCGAAGATCTCTTCGGCGTCCGCGGTCAGGTGGGGGGCCAGGGAGCGGCGGCAGTGGATGCCGAAGGGCAGTCCGGCGTGTTCGGTGCGGACGGTGTGCCAGGGGCCGGCGGCGACGGCGGCGAGGTAGGTGCTGATGGGCGGGGTGGGGGCGAGGGTGACGCGGTTGGCGTCGCCGTCCTGGCGGGTGGCGGTGCTGTTGCCGAGAACGGTCCAGCCGTCGGGCGCGGTGACGGTCAGTTCGAAGACGGCCTTCAGGTCGGGCTGGTCGAAGGCGGCGAAGACGCGCTGGGCGTCGTTCAGGAAGAGCTGGGTGTAGACGTAGGTCTCGCCGTCTTCGGGGTCGGTGAAGCGGTGCATGCCCTCGCCGGTGCGGGAGTAGGACATGGCCGCTTCGACGCGGAGTTCGTGGTCGCCTTCGGTGAGGCCGGTCAGCGGCAGGCGGTTGCCGTCGAGGGCGGCCGGGTCGAGGGGGCGGCCGTCGAGGGTGGCGGAGCGCAGTTCGTGCGCCTGGACCTCTATGAAGGTGTCGCCGGGGGTGCGCGCACTGAAGCGGACGGCCGTGCGGGACACGAAGTGGTCGGGGCCGTGGGTGAGATCGAGGTCGATCGCGTAGCGGTGGACGTCGAGGAGTCGGGCTCGGGACTGCGCCTCGTCGCGCGTCAGTGCGGGCATGTCCTCATGCTGCCGTACGGCACTGACACCGCGCATTCGACCCGTGATTTTTCCGGATCGGCCGCGCCCCGTACGTGCTGCGCCCGCTTCCGGCCGCCCCGTACGTGCTGCGCGCGCCGGTGGCCGCGGCCGTCTCAGCCGATGCGCGGCGGGTCGTCGGGGTCGGGTACGCGGGTGGACCAGCCGCCGGGGACGCTGTGTCCCTGGAGGGCGCGGAAGCGGACGGGCGCGGTGCCGACGCGGCGGGTGAACAGGCGGCTGAAGTAGGCCGGGTCGGTGTAGCCGACGCGGCGGGCGACGGCGGCGACGGGGAGTTCGGTGGCGGCGAGCAGTTCCTTGGCGTGGCCGAGGCGGATGGCCAGGAGGTAGTCCTTGGGGCTGCATCCGGCGCCGCGGCGTACGGCGGTGCGCAGGGCGGCGGGGGTCATGCCGTGGCGGGCGGCGTGTTCGGCGACGGACAGCGGCAGGAACGCGTCGCGGGCGAGGGCCTGGAGTACGGGCTGGCCGTCCGCGTCGGTGTCGGCGCGGGCGCGGCGCAGGGCGACGAGGAGTTCGTGGACGGCGGCGGCGGTCTCGACCTCCAGGAGGGGGTTGCCGCGGCGGGCGGCGCGGGTGATGCGGCCGACGGCGGTGCGGGCGGCGGTGGTGTCGGCGAGCGGGACGAGGGGGCGGTCGGGTTCGATGTAGCCGAGTTCGGTGTAGGTGGTGGTGGCAGGGCCGGTGAAGTCGACGAAGCTCTCGTCCCAGCCGGTGTGCGGGTCGGCGCCGTAGTGGTGGGTGGCGCCGGGGACGAGCCACAGCAGGGCGGGGGCGGTGACGGGTGTGCGGGTGCCGTCGGGGCCGGCGTACCAGCCGTGGCCGGCGTGGATGAGGACGGCGACGTGGTGGTCGAGGACGCGCGGGCCGACGGGTGGCAGGGTGCCGTGCTGGAGTCCGACGCCGAGGCACACCAGGCCGAGCCGGTGGTGGACCGGGCTCGGGGTGAAGTACCGCATCCAGGTGTGGTACATGCGGGCTCCTTCCCGTGCTGCTGCCGTGCCGGGCCGTGATCGGCACGTCCGGCCATGACCGGCACCTGCCGGTTCCTGTCCGTCGCCGCTCCGTCCGGGCTCCGTTGCGTCCGGGCTCTGCTCCGTCCGGGCTCTGCTCCGTCCGGGCTCTGTTCCGTCCGAGTTCCGTCCAATCACCGCCGATCTTTGTCCATGGATTCCCGTGCCGCCAGGGGTGAGGGTGGCCGGGACACCGGACGGACGGGACGGCGGAACGGGACGGGACGGGCGGTATGGGCGGGTTCGTGGTGGGCGGGCGGGACTTCGAGCGGGACGGGCGGCCGGTGCGGCTGCTGTCGGGTGCCCTGCACTACTTCCGGGTGCACGAGGCGCAGTGGGGGCACCGGCTGGCGATGCTGCGCGCCATGGGCCTGAACTGCGTCGAGACGTATGTGCCCTGGAATCTGCACGAGCCGCGGCCCGGCACGTACCGGGACCCGGAGGCGCTGGGCCGTTTTCTGGACGCGGCGTCGGCGGCGGGACTGCTCGCGCTGGTCAGACCCGGTCCGTACATCTGCGCGGAGTGGGAGAACGGCGGGCTGCCGCACTGGCTGACCGGCCCGCTGGGGCGGCGGGTGCGGACCCGCGACCCGGAGTACCTGCGGGCGGTGGACGGATGGTTCGGGCGGCTGCTGTCCCAGGTGGTGGCGCGGCAGTACGACCGTGGCGGTCCGGTGGTGATGGTGCAGGCGGAGAACGAGTACGGGTCGTACGGCTGTGACCGGGAGTACCTGGCGCACATGGTGGACCTGCTGCGCGGCCTCGGTGTGACCGTTCCGCTGTTCACCTCGGACGGCCCGGAGGACCACATGCTCACCGGGGGTTCCGTGCCGGGTGTCCTGGCCACGGCCAACTTCGGTGCCGGGGCGCGGGAGGCGTTCGCGGCGCTGCGCCGTCATCGGCCGGACGGGCCGCTGATGTGCATGGAGTTCTGGTGCGGGTGGTTCTCCCACTGGGGTGACGCTCCGGTGGCGCGCTCCCCGGAGGAGGCGGCGGACGCGCTGCGGGAGATTCTGGAGTGCGGCGGGTCGGTCAATGTCTACATGGCGCACGGGGGGACGAATGCCGGGGGCTGGGCGGGGGCGAATCGTTCCGGCGAGCTGCACGACGGGGCTCTGCGGCCCACCGTGACGTCGTACGACTACGACGCGCCGGTCGATGAACGCGGGCGTCCGACGGAGAAGTTCCACCGTTTCCGCGAGGTGCTGGCCGCGTACGCGCCGGGCCCGCTGCCCGAGGTCCCGGTGGCGCCGCCGGTCCTCGGCGCGTCCGTACGGGCCGAGCCGGACGGGTGGGCGCCGCTCGCGGACGTCCTGGACGTGCTCGGCGGTCCGGAGGTGACGTCGGGTGTGCCGCCGACGTTCGAGGAGCTGGACGTGGACCGGGGTGTGGTGCGTTACCGCTTCGAGGTGCCAGGGCCGCGCGGGCCGTATCCGCTGCGGGTGAGGGGTTTGCGCGACCTGGCGGTGACATACCTGGACGGCGTGCGCGGGCCCGTACTGGACACCGAGGAGGCGGAGATCGGCGCGGCGGTGACCGGGCCCGCCGCCGTGGAGCTGTGGGTGGAGTCGCTGGGGCGCGTCAACTACGGTCCGCGGCTCGCGGAGCCGAAGGGCATCACGGGCGGGGTGCTGCACGAGCGGCAGTATCTGCACGGCGTACGGGCGCGGGGGCTGCGGCTGGATGCGCTGGAGGACGCGGCGGCGGTGCGGCGGGTGCCGTTCAGGGCTGCCGGCCCCGGCCGGTTTCCCGCCACTGCCGGTCGAACCGGTCTCTACCGGGCCACCATGGCCGTCCTCTCCCCCGGCGACGCCACCCTCGAACTGCCCGGCTGGACGCGCGGCTTCGCCTGGATCAACGGCTTCTGCCTGGGCCGCTACTGGTCACGGGGCCCGCAGCGCACCCTTTTCGTCCCCGGCCCGGCGCTGCGCGCGGGCGTCAACGAGCTGCTTCTGCTGGAACTGGAGGGCGCCCCGGCCCTTGAGGGGGAAGGGGCCGGGGCGCCTGGTCTGGTGCCCTGACGCGGCAGGTCAGATTTCCCGTACCTCGAACGCGTCCAGGACGAATTCCGCCTTGCCGTCGCTGCCCGTCTTCCGCAGCCCCACCCACGCTTCGCCGCTGCCGGGGGCGGTGAACTCGTAGGTGTGCGTGGTGGGGGTGGGGGCGACGGGCAGCGGGGTGCGGCTCAGTTCGCGGGCGGCCGGCTCGTCGACGGCCGTGATCCAGGCGTACTGGCCGGCCTTCTCGTTCTCGTAGCGGAAGGTGACCCGGTAGCGGTGCCCGGCGGTGAAGCGCACGGTGTGCGGCACGGTGCGGTAGACGAGTCCGGTGTTCTCGCCGCGGGACTTCAGGGACTGGCCGCCGTCGATGACGTCGTCGACGGCCTTGCCGTTCCAGCCGCGCTGGGTGAAGGGCGCGTGCCGCTGCGCGATGTGTGTACGCGGGTCGGTGACCTGGCCCGCGTCGCCCTTGACGAAGGGGCCCCAGCCCTGCGGTACGTGCTCGAAGTCCTCGTACGCGACGGTGCCGGGCCGGCGGGCGGGAACCGCGGGGGCCACCCGCACGTTGTCGAAGCGAACACGGGGAGTGCCTGCCACGACACCGAGGGTGAGGGTGACGGGGCCGCCCCCCTCGGGGACGGTGAAGGAGGTGAACATCCGTTGGAAGCGGGTGCCGTGCTTGCGGTCGGCGGCGACGAAGTTGCCGGCGGTGGAGGTATCGGTCCAGTTGGCGGCCGTGACGCCGTCGCCGGTGCGCACCTCCAGCGTGGCCCGGCGCCGCTCCCCCGGCCGCGCGCCGACCTCCACCTGCACGGAGGCCGCGTAGGTGCCGGGCGACAGGCGGGTGAGCCGCTGGGCGACGGCTGCCGTGCCGCCCGCGCCGATGACCAGTTCGTAGTCGCCGAGGCTGCTCTGCTCGACGGTGGCGGGCCCGGTGACCTGCCAGGCGTCGAGGGTGCCGGAGTGGAAGCCGGGGTCGGCGAGCGGTGTGCCCTCGCCCCAGCCGGGGCCGCTCCGGCCGTGTCCGTGACCGCCGTGCCCGCTCCCCTGCCCCCAGCCCCGGCCGCCCTGGGCAGGCGCGGGCCGCCGGTAGAGGACGTACGGCTGTCCGGCCGCGGCGCTGACGGTGACCTTCCCGCCGCGTACGGTCAGCCGCTGCGGGCGGCTCCGGCCCTGGTCGGTGAGCCGGTAGGCGTACACGCTCCGGGTGCCGGACCAGCCGCGCGGCAGCGTCCAGGTGGTCGTGCCGCCCGCGGGGTTGTAGTGGTAGAGCTTCTCGGGGTCGGTGGCCCGGCGCGGTTCCCAGGGCAGCAGGTAGGTGCCGCCGTCGTACACCAGGCGTCCGTCGGTGGTGATGCGGCGGGTGCCGCCGGTGTCGGTGACGGTGGTGGCGGTCGGCCCCTCGAAGGTGACCTCGTGGTCGCGCCAGGTGCGGATCGGGTACGCCTGGAGGTACTTGGCGGGCAGCGCGTCCACCCAGATGATCTTGTAGAAGGCGTGCCAGTCGGTCTTGCCGACCCAGCCCTCGAAGTTGCCCATCCGGGCACCGCCCAGCAGCGTCGGCCACTTGTTCGCGAACACATCCTTCTGGTGGTTGCGGACGAAGCGGATGAGCCGGGAGTTGATGCCGCGGGAGGTGTCGCCGCCGTAGTCCGTCTCGTTGGCCCAGTGCGCCCACAGGGCGGAGCGCTCCAGGCCGTGGCCCCATTCGGTGGTCACCTGCCAGCCCTGGGCGCGCAGGTGGCGCTGGAGGCGGTCGGAGTTCCAGCCGGATTCGCGGAAGACGTCGATGTAGAGGGTGTTCAGGGCGGGGTCGGTCTCCTCGCGCAGTTGCCGGAAGCGGCGGACGATGTCGCCGGAGACCAGGTCGCGGCGGGCGTCGATGCGGTAGGACTGGTCGAGCCAGTCCCACTGTGCGTCGTTCTTGTCGACGAGGGTCTCGGAGAAGGCGTGCGCGACGGGGTAGGACTCGGTGGCGTTGACGTGGACGGCGAAGTCACTGTGCCAGTGCTTTCCGGCGCGCAGCAGCGTGTTCAGGTCGGCGAGGCCGCCCGCGCGCTGGTTGTAATGGCCGCCGTAGTCGGGGTGGGCGGAGTCGTGGCCCTCGGACTGGTAGCCCTTCAGGAGCGTGAACTGCCGCAGCCCGTCGGTGGCCAGCGCGATCCGTTTGACGTTGTCGAGCGTGGCCAGGAAGGGGTTGGTGGCCTGGCTGGCGAAGTTGAAGGGGATGTGGGCGACGACGCGCAGGTGCTGGTCGTCGGCGCCGAGCGGGCTGACCATGATGTCGCGCAGCGCGATGGCGGCGTCCTGCCAGTCGGCGGTGCCGTCGCCGTTGCGGTCGCGGGTGAGGATGACGGTGGCGTACGGCAGGGGCTCGGTGTCGGCCGGCGGCGCGGTGGCCGCACGGTGGGTCCACTGGCCGCAGCCCAGGCGCGCGAAGCGGTGGCCGCCGCTCGCCGTGGTCTGCCGCCACAGTCGCCCGTTCTCCCAGGTGGTGGCGCCGCTGGGCTTGTCGTACACGGTGTTGGTCTCGATGGCGGCGGCCAGCCGGCCGGTGGCGGCGACCGCGTACGCGCATCCGGCGGGCGCGGCGTCCACGGGGGTGCCGGGCGTGATCCGGACGAGGGTGTCGCCGCTTCTGGCCTGGTCCAGGTCGATGCGGGCGGTGAGGAGGGCGGCGCCCGGCTGGTCGCTGCGGACGCTCAGCAGGGCGAGCCCGGGGATCTGGAGGGTGCCGACGCGCAGGGCCGGGGTGTCGGCGATCCTGGTGACGCGCCAGTCGATGCGCCATCCGCTGACGGTGATCTCGGTGTCGATCTCGGTGCCGCCGTCGAAGGCGAGGGTGTACGCGATGCGGCCGGTGTCCGGGCGGGAGGTGACCCGGGGCGTGCGGGCGGTGCCGTCGACGAGGACCTGGGTGACCGGGTCGGGCTGGCCGTACAGGACGGCGCCGGTGCCGCGGTCGGTGTAGGCGAGGACGCGGGGGAAGGCGGTGTCGACGCGGACCTCCAGCGCGCCGGACCGCAGCACCGCCTCACCGGCGCGGTCACTCGGGCGCGGGCCGGTGCCGGTGCTGTCGGCGTACGCGCTGCCGCCGCTGAGCGGGAGGGCGCCCGCGAGCCCGGCGAGCGCGGTGCCGACGACGATCCTCCTGCGGGTGGGACCGAGCCCCGCGCCCGCCGCCGGGTTCCCCACGCCCGCCGACTCCCCCGCGTCCGCCGCCGGATTCCCCGCGCCCACCGGTTCCCCCGTGCCCGCCGGTGCTGCCGCGTCGGTCGGCTGCTCCGCTCCTGTCGGTCCGTTCACGCGCGCTCTCCGTCCTTCGCACCGGCTCTCTCCGTCGTGGGACAGGGTGCTGGGTGCACGGCGGGCGCGCCCATGGACAAAGGGGCGGGAGGTGTTGGACTAACGGGGCGGTGCGGCGGACCCGCCCTCGTAACCCTCCCCCTCTCCCGCCCCCGACGGCAGCACCGCCCGCACCTCCCAGCCGCCCTCCGGTGCGGGCCCCGCGGTCAGCCGGCCGCCCATCGCCTCGGCCCGTTCGGTGAGTCCGGCCAGGCCGAAGCCGCCGCCGCGGGCTTGTTCGGGGAGGCGGGCGGGGTGTCCGCCGTCGTCGGCGACGCGCAGTTCCAGGCCGGCGGGTACGGTGCGCAGCGCGATGCGTACGGCGGTGGCGTCCGCGGCGTGCTTGCTGATGTTGGTGAGGGCTTCGCGGACGATGCGGAAGACGGCCGCCGCGACCTCGGCGGGGACCGTCTCGTCGAGGCCCTTGTCGATGTGCAGGGTGACGGGCGGGCCGGTGCGGGCGTAGGTCTCGGCGAGGGTGCGCACTTCGGCGAGTCCGGCGAGCGGCCGGCTGCGCGCGGCGTCCTCGCGCAGGACGCGGACCAGGCGGCGCATCGCGCTCAGCGCCTCGCCGCCGGAGGTCTCGATGCGTTCGAAGGCGGCGCCCGCCCGGGGTCCGCTGAGTGCGGTGAAGCGGGCGGCGCGGGCCTGGACGACGATGCCGGTGACGTGGTGGGCCACCACGTCGTGCAGTTCGCGGGCGAGTTCCAGGCGTTCGGCGGTCCGTACGGCGGCCAGGTCCCGCATCCGCTGGGCGTCCTGCCAGCGCAGGATCATCGAATAGGCGCTGACGACGACGGTCAGCACGCCGTAGACGACGGTGTACAGGCCGAGCCGGATGTCGCGCATCGGGGCGAGGACGCAGGCCAGGCCCAGCATGGGGCCGAGGATCGCGGCGGTGCGGCCGGGGGCGCGGTGCACCACGCCGGTGAGCAGGACCAGCAGGGCGATGCCCTCGCCGAGACCCCACACCTCCAGGGCGTGCTGTCCGGCGATCAGGATGACCGAGGCGGCGAGGGAGACGCAGGCGGCGGTCCAGGCGCGGATTCTCAGCGGGATGTGTGCGTGGGGTACGGCGCACAGGCAGACGACGACGGCGGTGGCGACGACGGTCGCGTGCGGGCGGGTGGGCTGGCGGGCCAGTGCGACGGTCTCGAAGCCGACGAGGAAGAGCAGGACCGCGGCGAGGGCGGCTTTGGCGGCGGTGGCCTTGCGCGGGTGGGCGCGTGCCCACCCGGACAGCGGGCTCACGGTACGGCCGGCCCGCCGCCGGTGCCGCCCGCGGCGAGCCCGCTCTCCCAGGCCCAGGCGGCGATCTCGACCCGGTTGCGGGCGTCCAGTTTGGCCTGGACGTGGGCGAGGTGGGACTTGACGGTGGACAGCGAGACGTAGAGTTCGGCGGCGATCTCGGCGTTGGTCCGGCCGCGGGCGAGGGCCCGTACGACGTCCTGTTCGCGGTCGGTCAGCGGCTCGGCGAGGGTGCGGGTGGTGCCGCCGGCCGCCGTGGGGGCCAGTTCGCGCAGCAGCCGTACGGTGATGGCGGGCGAGACCAGCGCGTCGCCGGCCGCCGCGGCGCGTACGGCTTCCACGAGCATGGCGGGGCTGGCGTCCTTGAGCAGGAAGCCGGAGGCGCCGCCGTGCAGCGCGGCGTGCACATAGGCGTCGAGGTCGAAGGTGGTGACGATGACGATGCGCGGCTGGTGTCCGTACTCGGGGTGGGCGGCGGCGCGCTCGGCGAGCCGGCGGGTGACCTCCAGGCCGTCGGCCTTGGGCATCCGGATGTCGAGCAGCAGGACGTCGGGGCGCAGCCGCTGCACCGCGGCCAGGGCGGCCGCGCCGTCCACGACGTCGGCGAGGACTTCGATGTCCGGCTGGCTCTCCAGGATCATCCGGAAGCCCGTCCGGACCATCTCCTGGTCGTCCGCGATGACCACGCTGATCGCCATGTGTGTCCCGCCCTGTCCGTGCGCCGTGCTCGGCAGCGGTCCGGGCCGCTCCCGCTGCTTCCCATCTGACCTGCGGTGATCGCGCCCCGCAACCGCTGGGGCCGGTCCGGTGCCGTCACCGGCGGGCTTCGCGGACGGCGGGGTGGCCGGCGCGGTGCGGGGACCGGCAGCAGGGGTAGGGGGGCGGATCGGGGCGTCCGGCGGCGCAGCCTCGGGTCCTGGGGGCCCGCAAGGTACAAGCGTCGCCGGTGCGGTCGGCGGCAGCGGCAGCGGTGGTGGTGGGGACGGCCTGGAGGCTGTGGCCGCGGCTGCCGAGCAGCAGCCAGGTGACGGCCGCGGCGGAGGCGGCCAGCAGCAGAGCGGCGATCGCGGTCGTCCGGTGATCGCCGGGGCGGGCGAGGCACTGGCCCGGGGGCCGCGGCGTGCGGCTCTGCGGTGTACGGCGGAGGCGGGGCTCGGTGGTCACGCGGCCCACGCTAGGAAGGGGGCGTGCGGGCGGGCATCGGCTTTCCGGCCATGTGCCGGCGTCCGCACCCCGGCCGAAAGGACGAGCGTGGTCCCTCTTCGGCAGGACCTTGGTCCGGCGTGCGCGACCGTGTGATCGCGACCGCGCCCCGGTGCCGTACGGCGCCGGGGCGCGGCGTGCGCGCTGCGTCGGTGACCGTCAGCCGGCCAGGCCGTCGGCCGCCTTCTTGATGTCCGCGGCGAAGGTGCTCACCTCGGTGTAGACGCCGGGCTTGCCGGGCCGGGCGCAGCCCTCGCCCCAGCTGACGATGCCGACCTGGAGCCACTGGCCGGCTTCGTCCTTGCGGAACATCGGGCCGCCGGAGTCGCCCTGGCAGGTGTCGGTGCCGCCGGTGTCGAGCTTGCCGGCGCAGATCTCCTCGCCGGGGGTGAGCTGGTCGCCGTAGGCCTTCTTGCAGGTGGCGTCGTCGACGAAGGGCACCTTGGCCTTGAGGAGGTAGCGCTGCTGCTGGCCGCCTTCCTTGTCGGCGCCCCAGCCGGCTATGTCGAACTCGCCGCTGGTGAGCTTGTCGTCCGTGGCGATCTTGAGGGTGGGCAGGTCGATGGGCTTGGCCAGCTTGATCAGCGCCCAGTCCTTGCCCTTGCCGTTGTAGCCGGGGGCCTGGAGGACCTCGGTGGACTTGACGCTGACGGCCTTGGCGTCCTGGAGGTCGACGACGCCGGCGGTGGCCGTGATGGAGGTGTTGGGGCCGCTGCCGTCCACGCAGTGGGCGGCGGTCAGCACGATGTCCTTGGCGTACAGGGCGCCGCCGCAGCCCATCGACAGGCGGACCATGAACGGGAATTCGCCCTGGTCGGCCTTGGTGCCGCCGACGATCTTGGTGTGGATGCCGTCGGGCTGGGGTGTGGGGGCGGGTGCGGCGTTGGCGGCGGCGGGCTGGAGGCTGACGGCCGCGAGGGCGACGGCTGCGGCGGCGGTGGCTCTCCTGAGGTGCTTCAGCTGGCTTCGCAACGGGCTTCCTTTCGTGGGGGGTTGCACGTCGATGTCAGGCCCATGCCAACGCGAGAACCGGAAAGGACCGCCGGAAGAACGTGCCGACAAGTCGGCAGCACGCCGCAAGGCGTCCGGACCCAGTGGGGGATGAGCCCGCAAAGCGCCCTTGGATTATGTGGAGTCGGCGATCACAGTGGCAAGGGTGTACATCTGGCCAACTCCTGTTCTACCCACGACGCGTACACCCCATACCGGACGTTCCCGGCGAGCCGTACAGTGGTCGGGTGGCGGCGACGGGAAACCCGGGCAGTTCCGGCGGTGACATCGAGCACGGCTATCCGCACCTGGACACGGTGCGCGCGGCCGTCACCGCGCTCTACAAACGCCTGTCGTACGACACCATCCGGGCCTTCGACACCAGCGTGCCGCCCGCCGACGTCGCCTTCAGCGACGACGAGGAGCTGTACGGGGGCGCGCAGCGGGTGGCCCGCGCCATGGTGCAGCACCTGCGGCTGCCCGACGCACGCGTGATCGTCGCCTTCCGCGACATGCAGCTGGCGGCCAACGTCGAACTCACCGCGGGTCCCGAGTACTTCGTCGAGCTGAACGCCCGCTTCAAGTCCCACCGCCGGGACGTCGGCGCCGCCCTCGCCCACGAGGTGATGCACGTCTATTTGCACCGCCTCGGCCTGTCCTTCCCCGGCACCCGCGACAACGAGATCCTCACCGACACCGCCACCACCTACCTGGGCGCGGGCTGGCTGCTGCTCGACGCGTACCGCGAACACGGCCCGTTCTCGCAGAAGCTGGGCTATCTGACCCCGGAGGAGTTCGGTTACGTCCTCGCCAAGCGCGCGCTGCTCTTCGGCGAGGACCCGGCGCCATGGTTCACCAGCCCGCAGGCGTACGACGCGTACAAGGCGGGTCTGGCGCTGGCCCGCCGCGACGCACAGCAGCCGCCGCTGGCCGCGGCCGGCTGGGCGGGCCGCCGCCGCTACGCCAAGGACCGACGCGCGGCCCAGGACCCGCGGCGCACCGGACGGCCGGGCGGCCCGCCGCCGGCCGGGGGTTACGCCTTCGAAGGGAGCGCGCCGCTGCGCGTGTCGTTCCCCTGCCCGGCGTGCCATCAGCGCATCCGCGTCCCGGTGCGCGGGCGGCTGCGGGCCCGCTGCGCGCTGTGCGGTACGGAGTTGGAGTGCGACACGTAGCGGCACGGCACGCGGCGCGCGCGGCGGGCCCGTGACGGGAGGTCAGCCGTGGCAGACGACCTTGGCGGCTCCGGCGCCGTGGTGGGCGCGGTCCCGGCCCGGCGAGTGGTTGTCGCCGCGGTCCGTCAGCTTCACGCCGATCTTGTTCTGGCGGACCGGGAAGGTGCCGGCCGGCTGCCAGCTCCCCCGGTGCGCGACCTGGTCGACGGCGAAGTCGCCGACCTTCGTCCCCGGATTGAAGGGGTCGGTGAGCACCTGGTAGTGGGTCGGGCTGCCCTGGACGTCACGCTCGCTGGGGCCGCTGGGGACGTAGACCAGCACCTGGCAGCTGCGGGACTGCGGGCCCGGCTCCCACCACCACATGACGGCGTTGTCGGTGTCCCTGTTCGGGTCGCCGGACATCGGTACGGACGTGAACTGGCCGCTGCAGCCGCCGTCGCGGGTGCTGCCGCCGGTGAGCCCGTACCAGCCGACGCCGACCTCACCGTGGACGCCGGCCTGGTGGTAGCCGCCGCTCGGGGGCGTCGGGCAGCCGGGGCCCGCGATGCCCTCGTACGTCACCTTGGCGCCCGCGCCCGCGACGCGCGGCGGGGCAGGCTTCTTCGCCTCGGGGCTCGGACTCTTCTTGGGCACCGGCGGAGCGGCGGGCGACTTCTGTCCGCCCTCCGGCGTGGCCGCGTCGTCGGGCTTCTTCTCGCTCGGCGACGCGCCGGGCGCCTTGCCGGGCTTGGCCGACGGCATCGGGGAGCCGGTCTTGGTCTGCTGCGGCTGCTTGGCGGCGACGGCCTGCTCCTGGCCGTCGCCGAAGCGCACCTGGGAGACACCGAGGGTGGCGAGCGCCACCGCGCCGACGCCGACACCGGCCAGGACGGGCAGGCCCAGCGCCGTCTTCCACACCCGGCGTCCGGGGGCCAGGCCGCGCTTCGGGGTCCGCGCGCCCTTGGAGAAGGTCTCCGCGAAACCGGACCGGGACGGGTCGGATGCGCCGGAGCGGTCCGGTCCGGCGCTCTTGTTCGGCTGTGACAACGGGGGTTCCTCCTGGGGTGGTCGGGGGTGTCGGGCCGGGCCCGGCGGGGCGCTGGTCAGACCCGCTGGACGGGGCCACCGGGACCGGACGGGTACGGCTGCGGCTGCTGCGCGGCGGCGGCCCCGTCGGGCAGCTCCGCCTGCGGCATGTCCTGCCTGGGCAGGTCCAGTTCCGGTACGTCCAGTTCGGACAGCGTCCGCAGGTCCGCCTCGGACGGCGCGTCGTTCTCGGCGACGCGGTACGCCTGCCGTTCGGTCATCGCCTGGAACGTCTGCCGGGCGGAGCGTCCGTTGCCGAAACGGCCGTCGCGCGGTACGTGGTCGAAGTAGCCGACGAGGGTGTCGCGGGCCGCGTCGGTCAGTTCGTACTGGTGGGCCGCCGCGTGCTGTTCCACGATCCGCACCAGGTCCTCGGTGCCGTAGTCCTCGAACAGCAGCGTGCGGTTGAAGCGGGAGGCGAGGCCGGGGTTGGAGTCGATGAAGTGCTCCATCTCCACCGGATACCCGGCGACGATGACCACGACCGCGTCGCGGTGGTCCTCCATCAGCTTCACGAGGGTGGCGATGGCCTCCTGCGCGAAGTCGTTGCCGCCCGAGGAGTGGGCGGGCGCCAGCGAGTACGCCTCGTCGATGAACAGCACGCCGCCCATCGCCTCCATGAAGACCCGCTGGGTCTTCGGACCGGTGTGGCCGACGTACTCGCCGACCAGCGCGGAGCGGTCGGCCTCGACGAGGTGGCCGCGCTCCAGCAGTCCGACGGCGGCCAGGATGCGCCCGTAGAGCCGGGCCACCGTGGTCTTTCCGGTGCCGGGGTTGCCGGCGAAGACCAGGTGGCGGCTGAGCGGCGGGGCGGCCAGTCCGGCGGCCTCCCGGCGCTGGACCATGCGCATCAGCTTGACGAGCGAGGCGACGTCCTGCTTGACGCGGTCCAGGCCGATCAGCTGGTGCAGCTCGCCGAGCAGGCCGTCGAGGTCCTCCTCGGTGGGCGGGACCGTCGTCGTGGTGCCGTCGCCGGACGGGGCGCCAGCGGACTGCGTGGCGGTGGCGGCGACCGTGGCGGGCGCGAAGGGCGCGGGCCAGCGCGCGTCCTCGACGCGCCAGGAGACGCAGTCGCGCACCTCCGGCTCGGCGCCGTCCTCGGTGCTCAGGTCGGCTTCGGCGTCCTGGACGCGGATCCGGCTCAGGACGGGGGCGGCCGCCTCGCCCAGGTGGACGGCGGGGAAGCCGGGGCCGGTGATTTCGCAGTCCTCGAAGGAGCCGGCGCCCTTGGCGTCCACGATCAGGCCGTTCTTGCCGGGGCGGACGACGCGTACGGCCCGTACGTCGGGCGCGGCACCCGCCGCCACCACCATGCCGGACCCGGCCGCTCCGGTGATCTCCACGTCTTCGGCCCGTACGGTGGCGCCGCCCTGGAAGACCAGCCCGGCGGTGCCGGCGCGCAGGATCCGGCCGCCGGTCAGTTGCGCGTCACCGCCGCCGAAGGTGAGTCCGGCGCGTTCGGCGTCGGTGACCGTGCAGCCGGTCAGGCGTACGGTGCCGCCGGAGCCGGCGACGACGCCGTTGCGGCAGCGCACGACGGACAGTTCGGCGGCTTCGGCGGCCGCCGCGCCGGACAGGTCGAGGCCGGACATGCCGCAGTCGGTGAGGTGCACCTCGGTGAGGGTGAGGCGGCTGTCGGCGACGGCGTGCAGCCCGTGTTCGGGGGTGGTGCCGGCGCGCAGCCGGGCCAGCGTCAGCTCGGCGCTGCCGCCGGCGTGCACGGCGCTGAACCGGCAGTCCGTCACCTCGCCGTCGGTCAGAGTGACGGTGGCGGAGCCGGTGGCCAGCAGACCGTTGGCCGCCGAGCCGCGTACGGTCGTGCCGCGCGCCTCCAGCCGGGCCGTGCCGTGCGCGGTCAGGGCCGCGGCGGCGGTCCGTACGATCCGGGTGTCGGCCAGCCGTACGCGGGACCGCTCCCCCGCCGTGGCACCGGCGCCGCCAGCGTCGCGCAGCACGCAGCCGTCCAGGACGGCGTCGCCGGACCCGGCGACGTGCAGGGCGTCCGCGCCCGCGCCCGCCAACTCGCAGCCGTACAGCAGCAGACCGCCGACGGCCTGCTCCGGGACCTGCGCGTCCGCCGCCTCGTAGGGGTCGCCGTCGCGCGGTACGGGTGAGGAGTCCAGCACCCGTACGGCCTCGCCGCCGCAGTCCCGGATGCGGCAGTCGACGAGCAGGGCCGCCGACCGGTCCTCGAACAGCAGCCCGCTGCGGCCCGCGCCGTCGATGAGGCAGTCGCGCAGCACGATGCGCGCGTCCTCGCGGACCCGCACTCCGGAGCCGGTGGCGCCCTTGATGCGGGTGCCGATCAGTTCCAGCCGGGAGTCACCGCCCACCACCACGCCGGTGCCCTGGGCCCCTTCGAGGACGCAATCCGTGAGCCGGACCGCGCCGGTGGTACGGATCAGCGCCCCGGCCAGGGCCGCGCCGGTCAGACGCGCGCCGGACATGGTGAGCGCGGCCTCGCGCAGTACCTCCAGACGTCCGCGGTCGGTGCCGCCGCCGTGCCAGTGGGTGGTGCCACCGGCCAGCAGGACGGCGGGCCGGTCCGCGGCGCCGCCGCGCACGGTCAGTCCGTCGAGCGTCAGCCGCGCGCCGGGCAGTACTTCGAGCGCGGGTGTGGTGCCGCCGGGGGCGGCGAGGGTGACCGGGCCGCCGTCCGCGCGCAGGACGACGTCGCGGTCGATCCGCAGTGCTTCCTCGTAGGTGCCGGGCGCGATGCGGATCTCGTCGCCGGGCGCGGCCGCGTGCAGCGCGGCGCTCACGGTGGCGTGCGCGGCCGGCTGTCCGGCGGCAACCTGGTGGACCGTCCCGGTGCCCGGGTGTTCTGCGGTGGTCATGCGTCGCCCATGGTCGTGTCCTCGTCGTCCGGCCGGGGAGGTCTGTCGGCGCGTTCCTTGCCCTTGCGGGAACGCTTGACCGGCCGCTCGGCCGACTCCTCCATGTCGTCAGACTCCCGCACGGTCCAGTGCCACGTGCCGTCGGGGTCGGGTTCCCACCGGAAGTCGAGTCCGGGGCGGGGGCGGGTCCGTGCGCCCGTCGTGTTCGGTACGGCCTCGTGCACCACCATGCCGTCGCCGTCGATGATGCGGATGCGGGCGCCCAGCCCCTGGGCGTAGAGCCGTACCGAGAGTTCGCCCGGCGAGCCGGCGGCGAGCGAGCCGTGCGGGTCGAGCCGTCCGGTCGCCAGCGTGGCGAACAGGTCGCGGGCGCCCGTTCCGGCTCGGTCCGCCTCCGCCAGCACGTGCTTGATGAACGGGTCCTTGCTGCCCTTCGGCTTGCTCCTGAGGAACTGCTCCACGGCGTCGAGCAGGCCGCCGGGGGTGTGGCCCGGCCCGCCGCCGCTGCCGGCGGCGTTCTCCAGGGCGTGGAACAGGGACCGGGGAGGCGAGTGCACCGGCGGGTACCCGGCGACGACGAGGTGCAGGTTGCGCATGAACCCGGCCGCCTCCGGGTGGGTCGCCGCCGCCAGGCTCGCGAACGCCTTGTCGTTCAGCGGCAGGCCCGCCCGCAGCGAGAGCCCCGTGTCACCGGGTATGGGCACGGAGACGTTGAGCCCCAGGGTGTTGCGTTCGGTGCCCAGGCCGTCGAGTCCGTTCACGACGTCCCGTGGTGAGTGGGACGGGCCGCGGCCCGGGTCGACGGGTGCCAGCGGGTCGCGGGAGAGCCCGGTGGCGGAGTTCGTCAGCAGGTGGTCGTCCCGGCGGTCGGCCCAGTGCAGGCCGCTCTTGACCCTCTTGGCCGTCTGGGGGTCGAAGTCCGTGAACGAGTCGCGGCGGAACATCCGGCCCATCGCCTGCCGGACGTCGTTGTGGTCCTGCGGCAGCGCGGGCCGGTCCCCGAACGCTCCCTCCATCATCCGGGACAGGTCGGTGGGGATGGCCGCGCCCTCGAAGTCGGTCACGAAGGGCACGCCGCGGTCCGGCAGCGTGTAGGTGTGCGCGGCGATCAGCCGCTCCGCCTGCCGGGTCGCGATGGCGTCCAGCTCCCCGGGGGTGAGCAGCCGGCTGACCGCGTCGATCTCCGGCGTGCTGAGCGGTCCGTCGTTCCCGCCGCCCGGTCCACGGGCGGCCAGCCGCTGCCGTACGGCGTCGAGCTGTCCTGCCGTCGGTGTCTCGATATCGGCGCCGTACGCCCGGTCGTAGGGGCGCTGGGCGACGGCCTCGATCTCGCGGTCGGTGAGCCGGTGGACGAGGGAGCCGTCGGGGAAGGCGGAGCGGTCCAGTACCGGCAGGGTGCGGTTGAGCTCCCAGGCGTTGAAGGAGTTCAGGGTCTCGGCCAGGCCGTTGAACTCGCTGGTGCCGGGGCTGAACCTGATGGGCTGCCAGCCGGGGCCCACCCGGTCCAGCAGGGTCGCGGCGGCGTCGGCGAAGAGGTTGGGTTCGGGCGAGTAGGGCAGGTGCGGGTGGATGCCGGCCAGGCGGACACGGGCCCACCTGTCCGCGCGGATGACGGTGCCGAACTTGGGCAGGTCGGCGGCGGAGACCGTGTGCAGCGGACCGACCTCCTTGCTCTTGCCCTTGCCCTTCTTGCCGGTCGACGGCCCGGCCCCGGCGGTGTCCGGCACCGGCGTGCCGTCGGCGGGGGCCTTGCCCGCCTTGGCCGCCTTCCTGGCCTCCTGCTCCGCCTTGGCCAGGGCCTTGGCGTGGTCGTCGGCCAGGCGCCTGTTGGTGTCCTCGATGAGCTGGGCGGTGTCGGCGCCCGGCACGTTTCCTTCGGGCAGGCGGTAGCCGCCGGACATGGACAGCGGGCGCAGTGGCGCAATGTCGCCGCCCAGCTCGAACTCCCTGATGAAGTGCTGGAAGACGTGGTCGCCGCTGGGGACGAGCCGCTGGTAGTTGTCGAAGTCCATGAACGAGAAGTACGGGTGCGCGGGCTGGTGCGGGTCGTACATCATCGAGCGCGCCAGGTACCGGCTCGGCGGACTGGTCATGGTGACGTTGCGGATGGTGCCGAAGGGGAACTCCTTGCCGGTCCAGCCGATGCCGACCACGGCCACCGGGAAGGGCACGTCCAGCCCGTCGAGCGCGCCGCGGACCGCGGCGTTGACCTCCGCGATCCGGCCCGCCGGGCCGTTGGCCCCGATCACCACCGCGAACCTGCCCTGGTAGCTGCCGCGCGGGTCGGTGGTGACCGCCGTGAGGAAGTCCCGCAGCCGCTGTCGTCCCGCCTCTCCGGCGATCTCGGTGTGCCGGACGACGGTGTTCACCACGTACCCGATCGGGTTCCGCTGGTCGATGCTGGCGCGCACCCAGTTCATGTACTGGTCCGGTTCCAGCGGGCTCTGGCCGTAGCCGGGCACCCTGCGGAAGGCGTCGTTGGCCGAGATGTCGCCGCGGGTGACCTGGTTGCCGAGGTTCGGCACGTCCTGCCGCCATTCCAGGTCGCGCGGCAGGGGTCCGTCGGTGGGCGGGCCGCCGTGGCCCAGGTCGCCGTACGGTCCCGCGTCGGCCGGGTGCTCGTCGTGCGGCACCGGGGTCCCGTCGTCCGCGGCGCCGGTGGGGGTGGGCGCTTCCGTCATCTCCATGTCGTCGAGGTGGTGCGAGGCCGGGCCGCCGGTCATGTCCAGGTCGTCGAACGCCTGGGTGAGGTTGGTGTGCCGGGACGGGGCGCCGCCCAGCGGCCCGACGTACTCGCCGCGCTGCGCACGGTCGACGGCAATGGCGTGGTTGGCGTCGTCGATCTGCTGCCGGATGGCGTTCGGGTCCATGCCCAGCTCGTCCAGGCGGCTCTCGGCCGTGGTGAAGTCGGCGCGCTTGGCGTCCAGGTCACCGAGCGCCTCGATCGCGGCAGCGGACGGCTTGGACGGACCCGGCTGCCCCGCCCTGGGCACCAGCCCGTCCGCCTTGTCCTGGGCCTTCGCCAGGTCGAACGAGGCGCGCTCGTACTGCTCCCAGGCGCCGAGCCGCAGGTCGGCCTGCGGCCCGCCCGTACCACCGGTGATGATCTCGTGCCGGGCCGCGGCCCGGTCGCCGATCCCGGAACCGGGGCCGGAACCGAGCCGCGCCGACGGAGGCGGAGGCGGCTCGACATCGCCCACGTCCCAGTGGCCGGGCTGCGGGCCGCCGTGTTCCGGGACCCAGGTCACGTACAGCGTCGGGCCCGGCTTGCGGGTGTCGATGTCGACCCTGTGGGCGGAGCCGTCCGCGCCCCGGATCTCCAGGGGCCGGTTGAGCGCCCTGGCGTAGCGGTCCAGCATGATCTGCTCGATCGGTCCGATGTCCGACACGTCCGGACCCAGCCGCCCGGTGACCAGGCCGACGGTCAGTGCCCGGCCGTCGATGCCCCGCATGTAGGCGTCATCGATCAGGTGCTGGACGCCGCCCGTACCCATCTGCCGCTGCACCTGCGCCAGCAGCGCCGTGGCGTTCGGGACCTCGCCGGGTTTCATCACCGGTCCCTTCGGGCCGAAGCCCTCCGCGGGCGGCTCCGGGAGGGCGCGCAGCAGCGAGTCGTGCGGCAGGCCGCCCCGGGGCAGCACTTCGGCGAGCACGTAGTTCTGCAGCCTCCGGTACGCCGCGTCCTCGGGGGCGGTGGCCACCGCGTGGCTGATGAACCGCTTGTCCGCGGGCACGATGCCCACCACGAGTCCGTCCGGCCGGCCCGGCACGCGGATGGAGATGTTCAGCCCGAGGGTGTTGCCGTCGCCGCCCAGCCCGGCACCGAGCCGGTCGAGGGTGGCCCGCGGGTGCTCGTTGAAGACGGCGGGCCGCCCGTCGATGCCGATGGGCTTCAGCGGGTCGTCCCGGAAGCCCTGTTCCGGGAAGAGTCCCTTGGCCTTCACCAGGTCGTCGCGCGTCTGCTTGAGCTTCGTGTCGTCCGTGGCCCGCGACAGGCTGGGTTCCAGGTCGAAGTTGTCCCGGCCGAAGATGTGCTTGACCACGTTCTTCGGGGTCAGGTGCTCCTGCGGCATGTTGCCGACGCCGCCGGCCTTGCCGTGCTTGTAGTAGCCGGACATGAGGCGGGAGAGGTCGGTGGGGACGGCGCCGTCGACGAAGTCGGCCAGGAATGCGGTGCCGCGGTCGGGCAGAGCGGAGTTGGCGGCGGCGATCTCGCGTGCCACCGCGTTGCCCGGGACGTCCGGCAGGGTCTGGTCCAGCTCCCAGGCGTTGAAGTGGTTGAGCCGTTCCCGCAGCCCCTTGTACTCACCGGTGCCGCCGCCGAACCGGACCGGCTGCCAGGCGCCCTCACCCAGCCGCACGTCGTCCACCATGGTGATCGCGGCGTCCACGAAGAGGTTCGGCTCGGGACCGTACGGCAGCAGCCCGTGGAAGCCGGCCATGACGGCGCGGATGCGCATGTCGGAGGCGACGGCGGACGCGAACTTGTCGATGTCCTGCTGGGTGAAGACCATGCCCGCGGGCGTGTCGTCGCGGTCCTTGGTCATCTTGATGAGCTGCTCGACCGAGCGGTCCACCGCCACTCCGTCGACCAGCACCGTCTCGCCGGTCTGGTCCGGCAGCCGGTAGCCGCCGGTCATGACCAGCGGGCGCAGCGGCTGGGTGCCGGGCGCGCCCGGCACCGCCACGGAATCGTCGGCCGCCTTCGCCGCGGCTCCGGTGTCGTCGGGGAGCTGCTTGGCCCAGTCGTCCACGGCACCGCCCTCGCCGAGGTTCAGCTCCCGGTCGAAGTGGTCGAAGACGTGCCGGCCGCTGGGGACGGTGTGCTCGTACACGTCGAAGTCCATGAAGGCCCAGTACGGGTGGCTGGGGCCGCCCGCCCCGCTGCCGTGCATCATCGAGTGCGCCATCGACCGGGCCGCCGGGCTGGTCATGGTGGCGTTGCGGACGGTGCCGTACGGGAACGCCTTGCCGTCCCAGGTGGTGGCCACCATCGCCAGCGGGTGGTCGAAGTGCACCGAGCCGAGGGCGTCGTCCATCGCGCGGTGGATCGCCGCCAGGTCCGACGGCTTCCCGTTGACGCCGATCACCACGCCGAGGCGGCCGTCGTAGCCCTCCAGGCCGCGGGTGATCGAGTTGAGGAAGTCCTGGAGCTTGCCGCCGCCGATCTCGCTGTACGAGACGATGGTGTTGACCACGTAGGACAGCGGCCGGCCTTCCCCCGTGCTCGCCCGCATCCAGCTCAGGTAGTCCCCCGCCGTGAGCGGCTGGTGGCTCGCGTAGGTCAGGTCACGGAAGGGCTGGTTGACCATGGTGCGGCCCGCCCCGTGAGTACCCGGCTCGGGCCACAGGGCGTGCGGCGCCTGCGGGTCGGGGGACCAGTCGTGCGGCCCGACCGGCAGCGGGTCGCCGGAGTGCGGGGCCGGGGCGCCGCCGAGCGGGCCGACGTACTCGCCGTGCTGCGCACGGTCCACGGCGATGGCGTGGTTGGCGTCGTCGATCTGCTGCCGGATGGCGTTCGGGTCCATGCCCAGCTCGTCCAGGCGGGCTTCCGCCTCGGTGAACTCGGCACGCTTGGCGTTCAGGTCGTCGAGCGCGTCCAGGCCCGCGGCGGACGGCTTGGACGGGCCGGCCGCGCCCGGTCCTGGCACCAGTTCGTCCACCCGTCCTTCGGCGCGCGCCAGGTCGTACGAAGCGCGCTCGTACTGCTCCCAGGCGGTGAGCCGCAGTTCGGCCTGCGGTCCGCTCGTACCGCCGGTGACGATGTCGTGGCGGGCCGCGGCCCGGTCGCCGAGCCCGGAGCCGGGGGTGTGGCCGAGCCGGTCCTGCGCCGGGGGCCGCGGGACGTGCGTCTCCGGTACGGGTCCGGGCTCCGCGAAGTCGGCCTTGCCCTTGCCCTTGTCGAGGTGCGGGACGGGCTGGATGTCCGCGAGGTCCGCTGTGCCCTTGCCCTTGTCGACGGTCGGGACCGGCTCGGGCTCCGCGAAGTCCGCTTCGCCCTTGCCCTTGTCGGCCGTCGGTACCGGCCCGGCGTCCGCGGTGTCCGCCTTGCCCTTGGCGAGGCCGGGGGTGGGTACCGCCTGCGTTTCGGGCAGCGGGTGCGGCCGGGGGCCGCCACCGAGGCCGTGTTCGCCGAAGATGCCGCCGGTGAGGGCGTTGATCTGCTTGCGGGTGCGCGGTCCGTCGATGCCCAGTTCGTCGAGCTTGGCCTCGGCCTTGGCGACCTCGGCGCGCTTGACGCCAAGGTCGTCCAGCGCGTCGGAGAGCGCGGGCGAGGGCTTGCCGGCGGTCACGCCGGGCGGCGGCGTCAACGCGTCCACCTGGCGTTCGGCCTTGCCGAGCTGCGACAGCGCGTGCTCGTACCCGACCCACGCGTTGAGCTTCGCGCCGGCCTCGGGGCCGGTCGAGCCGCCGAGGATCAGGTCGTGGCGGGCGCGCATGCGCTGGTTCATGGCCACGGCGCCGGAGAAGCCGCCGAAGCGGTGGTTCGGGGGGCCGGTGACGGGGCCGGCCCCCTTCGGTCCGGGCGCGGGAGCGGGCGTGGGATCGGGCTTCGGCGCGGGGGCGGGCGTGGGGGTGTGCTCGGTGGCCTTCACGGCCGCCGGTACGCCGGCCGCGGCCTCGTCCTCCGCCTTGGCCGGGCCGCCCGGGTGGGCGATCAGGTCGAGGACGCTGTCGTGTGTGCCGCCGGTCGCACCGCGGGCCCCCGCGCCGTCCAGGTCCGGGAGTGCGGACACGCCGGAGGGGCCGTCCGAGGCGGCGCTGTGGCCGGTGGACGGGAGCGGCTTGCGGTCGCCGGTGTCCAGCAGGCTCATCGCCAAGTCGTGTTCACTGACGGCGGGTCGGGGCGCCGCCTTGATCGCGGCGCCGCTGCCGATGTCGGTGGCGGTGCCGGTGGTCGTGGTCTTGCCGGTCTCCGGGGTCTTCAGCCGCAGCGGGTCCTGTGCGCCGGCCGTCGCCGGTATGTCGGCGGGGGCCTTGGCGAGGTTGCGGGGCGGGGGTACGGCGCCCTGGAGGCCGGGGATCTCGCCGTGGGTGCCCACGCCCGTCGGCCGGATCGTTTCCGCGCCGCCGTGTACGCCCGGTACGTGCGGCGTGCCGCCGGGCACCTGCTGCGTACCCGTCAGGTTGTGGAGGTTCGCCAGGTTCTGCGTGCCCGCCGTCTCCACCCGCGGGGGAGCGCCGGGCACCGTGTTGGCCAGGTCGTCCGCGGTGATCGTGCGAGGCGCCGCATCGCCGATCCGGAAGCTGATGCCGTCCGCGTGGAAGGAGGTCACCGCGACATCGCCGTTGGCCAGCGCAGTCAGCTCGGGGAAGGTCATGTCCTCCAGCGCCTCGCCGTGCCCGATCGCGCCACGGGCCATGGAGTGGCCGTCGCCGATGCCGTGCACGAAGCCGCCGTCGAAGGAGGCCTCCGGGACGCGGACGTGGGTGGCCTCCGCCGCCCCGTGCCCGAGCGGGGACGCCACGTGGGTGTCCTTGAGCAGGTCGATGGCGGTGTCGGCGGACAGCAGCAGGTTGCTGTCCAGCCGGACGTTGCCCGCCGCGAAGTCGGTCTGCTGGATGAGCTGGCTGGCGCCGGCGCCGTGCACGTCCGGGACACTCAGGCCGTTGTCGAGCGTGGTCGTGCCGGGCATGTGGGGCGTGGTCACCAGCGCGGGCTGGTCGAAGTGGACGCCGGTGTGCGTGAGGGAGCCGCTGGGCACGGTGATGCCGTGCGGCGCGCTGATCCCGTTCGGGGTGCTGATGCCGTGCGGCACGCTGATTCCGTGCGGCACGTTCACGCCGGTGTGCGGGACGGAGCCCAGCCCCTTGATCCCCAGGTTGCCCAGGTTGCCCAGGTTGCCGAGGTTTCCGGGGAGGTTGAGGTTCAGGCCGCCGTGGCCGAACGAACCCAGGCCGCCCAGGTTGCCCAGGTTCTTCGGCAGGTTGAGGTTCAGGCCGCCGTGCCCGAAGGAGCCCAGGCCGTTGGGCACCACGTTGCCGGGGACGGTGACATTGAACGTGCCCAGCCCGCCCGGCCGGAACGCCCCCAGCCCGTCCGGGGAGACCCCGCCGATGCCGTTCGGGACGACGGCCCCCGGGAACGTGGTGAGGCCGCCGGGCGATACGGAAGGGATGTGCACCACGGGGAAGGACGTGCCGTGGAAACCGCCGGGGACGAGGTGCAGGGCCGACAGGTCCACGAAGCTGCCCGGCACGAAGTGCACGCCGCTTCCGCCGACGGGCCGGAACGGCACCAGCGCGCCGGTTCCGAAGGTGCCGTTGCGCACCGCCGCGTCCGTACGCCCCGCGTTGGCCAGCAGCTTCTGCAGGTCCGGCTGCGGAATGCCCAGTACCCGTTCGGCGAAGGCGAGCCGGGCGGCGCCGCCGATGCCCAGCACGCCCATCTCGGTGAAGTCCAGGGGCAGGACGGTGGCGATGCCCGCCCGGCCGAGCCGCTCGAAGTTGACCTTCGCGTACGCGCCGATCTTGCCCCAGTCCCCGCTGACGCCCTTGGTGACGTCCGCCCAGTCCTTGGTGACGGTCTTGACCAGCGACTCCCAGCCGCCCTTGCCGAGGTTGCCCAGTCCCTTCACGCCGTTGACGACGTTGAAGGCGGGGGCCGCGTGGATGCCGAGCACGATCGGTGCCACCACGATCTTCGGCATGCCGTGCAGCGAGGAGAAGTGGCCGATCTCCTTGATGATGTTCTTGCCGGCGCCGGCGATGCCCTCGAAGCCGCCCTTGAGGACGCTGCCCAGGCCCTTGATGATGGAGCCGACCGGCAGTGCCTTGGTGGTGGGGAAGAGCACACCGAGGAAGGCGAGTCCGAGCTCCAGGCCGCTCGCCTTGCCCTGGCTGAAGTCGACGATGGTCTTGATCAGCAGGACCGCGTTCATGCCCCAGGCGAGGACCGCGAGGACGCCGCCGGTGAAGATGGCGATGACCGACAGGACGATCGTCAGCCACTGGAAGGCTTCCCAGAACAGGTCGCAGTCGCTGACCGGCTGCACCATCAGCGAACCGGCCGAGGTCAGCGCCTTGTCCAGGGTGCTCGCCGCGGTGTCGAGCGCGGATTTCGCGTCGTCGGCCCGGTCCTTGTGGGTCTGCCGCTGCGGGTCGTCCTCGTCCAGCCCCTGGACGGCGGTCAGCGCCGCGTCGGCGTCGGCCTGCGCGTCGGTGACGGCGGTGGCGTACTTGCGCAGTGCCGCCTCGGCCTGGGTGAAGGACTCCTCGACGTGGCCGACGAAGTTGTGCAGGTGGTCGTCGACCATGTCGCGCAGCTGGTCGGCGGTCTTGCCGATGAAGCGCTGGCCGTCACCGGCGGTCTGCTGGAGCGCCTTGAGGCCGTTGTTGATGGTGCCCGCGTGGGTGGCCAGGTCGCGCATCGCGTCGGCGATGGTGGTGATGGCGGAGGCGTCGCCCGGGGTCGGGTCGCCGTCGAGGCCGAGGGCCCCCCAGTCACCGGGACGCGTAGCCAAGCCTCTTCCCTTCGCGCAGCAGACCGTTCACCGGTGTCCCGGCCGGCGCGTTCGGCGCGCCGGACTCATGGACACCACACTTACGTTTACGTATCTGCGGCACGATCGGTTCATCGTGTGAACGACATCACTTCACGCCGCTTCCGCGGTGCGGGGATGAACCGTTCCGCTTCGCCGTGCGTTTGACCATGCGAGACGTGAAGTGATCTCCGAACCGCGCGAGGGGTGTGACCGTGTCCGACATAGCCGTTGACTACGAGCTGCTCAACGATGTCGCGCAGAAGTCCGGCAAGCTGAAGGACGAGGTCAAGCAGGCCCGCGAGAGCAAGCAGGAGTACTCGGTCGACGACGTCGGCTCCCGGGTGGCCGTCGCCGCGATCCGCAAGTACTACTCGACGTGGAAAGGTTCCTTCAAGCGCTCCGAGGAGAAGCTGGAAAAGCT
This sequence comes from Streptomyces sp. NPDC030165, assembly GCF_055573595.1. Taxonomy (NCBI): domain Bacteria; kingdom Bacillati; phylum Actinomycetota; class Actinomycetes; order Kitasatosporales; family Streptomycetaceae; genus Streptomyces; species Streptomyces sp. NPDC030165. The sequence goes on from NZ_JBVIBD010000010.1 coordinate 270,650, forward strand.
GAAGAACCTCTACGAGGGCGTGGCGCAGAAGTGGGCCGACTGGGACTTCGACCTGGCCAACAAGGCGGCCAAGCAGAGCGCCCAGATCTCCTCCGACCTCTGGAAGGCCCGCGACAAGGAGTGGAACGCCTGGCACGAGGCGGTCGAGAAGGCCAAGAAGGAACACCCCGATCTCGACCCGTCCCTGCTGCCGAAGGAACCCGAGAAGCCCGGTGAGCGCCCCCACGAGTGGACCACCGACGACGGGCACGGCAACAAGACCACCACGACGTACGAGTACGGCCCGGACGGCGAGCCGACGAAGATCACCACGACGATGGAGACCAAGACCGGTCTGAAGTCGACCGACACCACCAACTACCACCCCGACGGCACGTACGACTCGAAGTCGACGGACGTGTACGGCAGCGTCACCAACACCACCGGCACCTCGACGACGACCGAGACACCGGAGCACAAGACCACCACGGACGACTTCAAGAGCAAGACGAAGGACACCGAGGGCAACGAGAGCACCACGACCGGCACCACCACGTCGGTCACCGACCAGAAGTCCGGTCACCGCGACACCAGGACCACCTACACCACCGTCGGTCCCGACGAGGACGGCAACGAGCAGACGGTGAAAGGTACGACCCACTCCTCCGTCGACCTCAACGGCCACGAGGTGACCACCACCATCGAGGTCAACGAGGACGGCAGCGGCACCAAGACCGTGGTGACCGACGGCAAGACGGAGGAGTGGACGAGTTCCGACGCCGAGGGGGACACCGGCTGGAAGCCGAAGAAGTCCGACGACTGACGGCCAGTCCTCCCGGCCCGGCGCGCCCCGGACCCCGTCCGGGACCCCACCCATTCCCACACCGACCCAGGGAGTCAGCACCATGCCCGCAGGCAACATCAACCTCGACTACAACGAGATCCAGCGCGTCTCCGGCGTGATGAACCAGGCCGTCAACGACATCAACCCGCTGCTGCTGAGCACCAAGACCACCGTCGAGGGCCTGCTGGACAACGGCATGTTCATGCAGCAGAGCAGCCCGGCGCTGAAGGAGTCGTACAACAACCTCACCGCCTCGCTCCAGAAGGCCGTGGAGTCCATCAACTCCTTCGCCAACCAGTTCAACCAGATCAAGAACAACATCGAGAAGATCGACGCGGACATCGCGGCCGGCGCCAAGAAGGCCGGCTGACCTTCCGCACGACGCGACGGTGCCCCGCCACCGGACCTTCCGTCCGGTGGCGGGGCACCGTCGTATGCAGCTGCCGCTCCGTCAGCCGCCGTCCCCGTCGCGCAGCACCGTCTCCGGCACCAGCACCGACACCAGCGCTCCGGTGACCGGGTCGACGGTCAGGCCGCGGCCCGGCGTCGGACGGCCGCGCAGCAGGTCGTACGGCACCCGTACGCCGAGGATGTCGCCCTCGCCCGGCGACTGCGGCGACAGCAGCACGCCCTTGCGCACCCGCCGTACGAGGCCGAGCCAGCCGATGCCCACCGAGGTCAGCGTCTCGGCGGTGGCGGCCGCGACCAGGCCGATGCCGCGGTCCCGTCCGGTGGTGGCGACCTCGCGCAGCGCCGCGTCGGCCGCGGGCAGCTGGGCGAGCAGGTCGGCGTCGTCGACCAGGACCACGGCGGGCCCCGGTTCGGCGTTCAGTGCCGCGCTCACCTCGTCGGCCAGCGGGTCAGGGTCCTGGATGACCACGGCCCGCGGGTGCCGGGCCAGGCCCCGCAGCGGCGATTCGCGCGGGGTCAGCGCGACCACCCGGGTGCCGCCGGCCAGCAGGGACACCGCGAGGGTGGTGAGCGCGGTGGACCGACCGCTGCCGGGCGGGCCGCTGACGAGGAAGGACGGCGCGTCGGCCGCGAAGTCCACGCCGATGGCGCCCAGTTCGTCGCCGCCGACGCCGAGCAGGCCCCACAGCGGGCGCCGCTCGGCGGCCGGGACCTTCTCGTACGCGTCGGTGAAGGACACCTGGCGGGGCAGGCTCAGCACGCGTGCGGGGCGGCGCGCGGCGGGCACGTCCCGGTCGCGCCGTTCGGCCCGCTCACCGATCCGCTTGAGGGCTTCGGCCTGGTCGCGACCGGTGACCGGCGCCCCCTGGCCCTGTGGGGCCTGTTCGCCGAGCAGCGCGACCTGCACCTCGGTGGCGCTGCCGCCGCGCCAGCCGCGGCCCTGCGGGACGACGGCCGGCACCTGCTTGGGCGGCACGCCCGCCAGGCTGTACTCGTTGCGGTCGGTCAGCCGGAGCAGCAGGCGCTCGTCGTTGAGCGAGGCGACCTTGCCGGTCATCAGCGCGCGTTCGGACGTGGCGATGACGTGCAGGCCCATCGGCGCGCCCTCCCGGAGCAGCGCGGTCAGCTCCTGGACCGGGCGGCCGCCGTCGTGATCACCGAGCAGGGCGGCCAGCGAGTCCCAGCCGTCGATCAGGACGACCACGTGGGCGGGGCGTTCGGCGGGCGGCAGCAGGTTGCGCAGTTCGGTGAGGTTGGCGGCGCCGTGCGAGGTGAGCAGTTCCTGGCGGGCGCTCATCTCGGCGGTCAGACGGGACAGCAGGCGGCCGAGGCGTTCCAGGTCGGCACGGGGTACGACGGCGCCGCAGTGCGGCAGCGCGGACAGCGCCGCCAGCGCGCCGCCGGCCGCGTCGATGCCGTACAGGTGCACGTCGGCGCTGGAGTGCCGCCGGGCCAGGGCACCGCCGATGGTGCGCAGGACCTGCGAGCGGCCGGAGCGCGGGGTGCCCAGGACGTACAGGTGCCCGAAGCGGGTCAGGTCCAGCTCCAGGGGCTCCTGGCGCTGGGCGCCCGGCAGGTCGGCCAGGGCCCAGGCGACCGGCGCCAGGCGCCCGTCGGCCGGGTCGGGCCGCTCGGGGAGTTCGGCCAGGCTCACCGCCTGCGGCAGGGCGGGCAGCCACGGGCTGGGCTGCCGTTCGATCTCCAGCTGCGCCGCGGCCTCCTGGACCGCGTCGACCAGGGCCGTCAGGTCGGTGGGCGCGTCGCGGTCGTCCATCGCCTCCTGGATGGCGTCGAAGAGGTCCGCGGTCTCCTCGGCGGGTTCGGCGGCCGTACGGCCCAGCAGCGACCAGGTGAGTTCGCTGGTCCACACGTCGGCCTCGGACTGCGCGCCCTGGCCGCTGTCCCCGGCGTCCGGGGGCGTGGCCTGCGCGCCGTCGCGCACGGCGCCGACGAAGGCGGTCTGGAACGGCAGCACCGAGCGGTGCCCGATCCGGGCCAGGGCGCGGCCCGGGGTGTCGCTGGAGATGCTGACCGCGTCGTTGACCTCCAGGACGTCCTGGCTGTCGAGGGCGTCGGTGACGCGCAGCGAGATCCGCAGGTTGGTGTTGGCGCGGATGTCGGCGGTGACCACGCCGGCCGGGCGCTGGGTGGCGAGCAGCAGGTGCAGGCCGAGCGAGCGGCCGCGCTGGGCGATGCCGACCAGGCCCGGCACGAACTCGGGCACGTCGCGGGCGAGGGTGGCGAACTCGTCGATGATGAGCAGCAGCCTCGGCAGCGGCGCCAGCGCGGGGTCGCGGCGGCGCATCGCCCGGTACTCGGTGTGGTCCTTGGCGCCCGCGTCGGCCAGGATGCGTTCGCGGCGGGTCAGTTCGGCGGTCAGCGAGGTCAGGGCCCGCTCGACCAGGTGGCTGTCCAGGTCGGTGACCATGCCCAGCACGTGCGGCAGCCGCTCGCAGCCCGCGAAGGCGCTGCCGCCCTTGTAGTCGACGAGCACGAACGTCATCTCGTCCGGCCGGTTGACCGCCGCCAGCGAGGCCACCAGCGTCTGGAGCAGTTCGGACTTGCCGGCGCCGGTGGTGCCCGCGATCAGGCCGTGCGGGCCGTCCTTGACCAGGTCGAAGGTGACGGGACCGGTGTAGCCGGCGCCGAGCAGGACGCCGGTGGAGGCCGGGCGCTTGGTCCAGCGGGCGGCCAGTTCGGCGGCCTGCGGCGGCTCCAGGTTCAGCAGGTCCAGCAGCTTGACGCGGTCCGGCAGGCCGTCCGAGCCGTCCGGGGTGACGTCGCGTACGGGGGCCAGGGCGCGGGCGATCCGCTCGCACCAGCCGGTGTCCACCAGGTCGGGCCGGATGCCGGTGAGGTCGGCGCTGCCGGTACGGCGCAGCGTCACCTCGCGGGCGCCGACCGCGCAGACGGTGACGCACTCCTCGGGGAGCATCCGCTCCTCCTGGTCGAGGCAGATCAGGAAGACCCGTACGGCCGGGCCCTCCTTGAGGACCTGCACCACGCCGGGCACGTCGCGCAGCCGGCGGGCACCGTCCAGCACCACCACGAGGTCGGGCTCGGCGAGCAGCGCGCCGCCCATCGCGGTCTCCCGGGAACGGGCCCGGGAGCGGATCGCGGAGACCAGTTCGGAGACCCGGTTGGCGACCGTCTCGGGGTCGTTGCCGACGGTCACGGTGGGCCCGCCGGTGGGCGGCGCGGCGACGCCGCCCTCGCCGGGGCGGGCGTGCGGCAGCCAGCGCACCCACTCCCAGGCGGACGCGCCCGCCGCGTCGGTGAGCACGGTGATCCGTACGTCGCGCGGGCTGTGCAGGACCGCGGCCTGCGCCACCGTCCAGCGGGCCAGCGCCCGGGCCGCTTCGGTCTCGCCGGCGATGCCGACGACGCCGTCGCCGCACAGGTCCACGCCGATCGGCATGTCGGGGATCTGCCAGTTCACCGAGCGGTGGTTGTCCTCGCGGGAGCTGTCCTCGATCGTCAGCAGCGACGCCTGGCGGACCGTGCCGACGCGCAGCAGCAGATGGTCGGGGTGGCCTCGGCGGCGCTCCCACAGCCGGGCGCCGGGGCCGACGGCCCACATACCCGCGGCGGCCGGGTCGGGCCCGGCGGCGACCCGCAGGCCGCGCTCGCGCTCGACCATGCCCTTGACGTCCTGCTCCAGCGAGGCGCGCCGGGCACGGTAGTTGGCGACCGAGGTCAGGAAGTCGCGCCAGCCGCTGCGCCGGGAGCTGATGTAGTTGCCGATGGCGAGCACCGGGCTGAAGAACGCGAACATCAGGTAGAAGTACGAGTGCAGGAAGACGACCATGCCGATGCCCATGAACATCGGCGCGATCACCACCAGCAGCGGAATCGTGCGCCGGGGCGGCGGTACGGGCGGCGAGGGCAGCGTGAACCGCTCCGGCACCAGCGGCGGCACGATCCGCGGCGGCCGGTTGAAGTCCAGGTGCGCGCCGTCCTCGGAGGCCGTCACGGCGGCGTCCGCCTCGGTCGGCTCGGCCACCCGCAGCAGGAACTCGCCCAGCCGCAGCTCACCGCCGAGCGGCCACTCCACCCAGCCCTCGGGGACCGGCTGGTGGGTGTCGGCGTACGGGTCGGGCAGCTCGGGTGGCGGCGGAGGCGGCAGCGGGGCGGCGTCGGCGCGGGGCCGGGCGGGCGGCGGCTCGGGCACCGACAGGGCCACGTCGGTGCGGTGGCCGGGCGTCCGCCTGCTGCCTTCCGCCGCCGTGCCGCCGTGGGACGTGCGGGGGACCGTTCCGGCGTCCAGCAGCACCGTGCCGTCCGGGCGGACGGTGATCCGGATGCCCGCGGCGGGCACGTCGCGGCCCCGGAGGCGTACCGAACTGCCCGCCGCCGGGCCGACGGTGTGCGTACCGAGGTCCAGCGGCCAGACCCGCCCGGCGCCCCGGCCGCCGATCAGCTGGAGTTCCACGCGGGGCGCGCGCGGCAGCCGTTCTCCGTCGGCGGAGCGGGACGGCGGCGGCAGCTCGTTGCGGTCGGGTCCGTAGCCGCCGTCCGGCTCGGGCGGTACGGGGCCGCCGAGGCCGAGCGTGGCGCCGTCGCGGATGCCGGTGGCGGACACCGGCAGGTCGGCGGGGAGTTCACGGTCACCGAGGAAGAGGACGGGCGCCTCGCCGGTGGCGTGCTCACCGGCGAGGCGTGCGGACAGGGCGCCGACGGTGGTCGTGCCCGGGGTGTGCAGGACCAGGTCGCGCCGCTCGGGGGCGGGCTGCGGGGAGCCGGGCCGGGCCGGAGCGGCCGGAGCGAGGGTGACGAAGAGTCTCACGGGGTACGAGGAGTCCGTTCCTGAGGATCGCCGGGGGCGGTGGGGTCGGAGTCGGCGTCGGAGGTGCCACGGCTGCCGGAGGCGGCGGACACCCCGGCCAGGCCGGGCGGCGCGACGGCGGCCCGGGGCTCGGCCAGGTCCGGTTCGGCGAAGTCGGCGCCGGAGTCGGTGGCGGGGACACCGGAGTTGATTCCGCGGGCGGTTCCGGAGTCAGCACCGGCGTCGGTTCCGGCCGGGGAGCCGGAGGGCGCCGGGCGGTTGCCGGGGGTGTCCGGACGCTGGACGGGTACAGGCGCGGGGGCCGGGGCCGCCGGTGCCGCTGCTTCGTCCGCGGGCGCCGGAGTGGACGGGCCCGGGTCGGGCTCGGGCTCGGCGAAGTCGGCGTCGAGGGCGGCGGTTGCGTGGGAGGTCGGGCCTCGGTGCGCGGTGTCGCCGGTGCCGCCGATGCGGGCCTCCTGTGCGGGCGCCGCGGTGGGCCGGGCGGCGGGCGCGGGGGCCTGAGCCGGGGCCGGAGCCGGTTCCGGCGGGAGTGCGGCCGCGGGGCGTTCCCTTACCGGCTCGGCGGGGGCCGGAGCGGGCTGGGGCCTGTGCGGGGCGGAGTGGGGATTGTGCGGGTCGGGCTGCGGCTTGTGCAGGTGGGGCTGAGGCTTGTGCAGGTCGGGCGTCTGCGGGGCAGATTCGCGTACGGGCCCGGTCGGACCGCCGTAACCGGAGCCCGGCGCCGTACCCGTACCCGTACCGCCACCCGGTCCTGCACCCGTACCCGTGCCCGCACCGGCGCCCGGCAGCACGCAGTGCGGCGCGGGCTGCCTGCGCCGCACCGTGCGGGCCACGACCGGGCCGAGCGCGGGCGACTCCACGTCCACCCGCGGCCCGGGGCCGAGCAGCCGCCCGTCCGGTTCGGCGTGCAGGACCCAGCAGGCGCCCGGGAGCCGGCCGCCGACGAGCGCGCGGGCGCGTCCCCGCGCGCACAGGTCCGCCAGCCGGCCGGCCTGTTCGGCCGTGGGCGCCCAGCAGACGACCACCGGCACGTCCTTCCCGGCCAGGGCCTCGGGAGCCTCCGGGCCCCACGTTCCCTGTGCCGTACCGGCATCGGCCCACCGGTCCGCGGCCAGTTCCCGCAGGATCTCGTCCAGCGGACGGCCCGGGAAGCGCGGGTGCACGCCGTGCGCCACCAGGACCGGCGGCCCGTCCGGCATCCGGTCCACCTGCGCCGCCAGCGCCTGGAGCACGCTGCGGGACACCCGCGTGTCGCCCTCGACGCCCAGCGCGGCGGGGCCGCGCAGCCAGTCGACGAGTACGACGCCCGTCGTCCTGCGGTCCACGCCGAGGACGAGCGGCAGCCGTACGGCGCGTCCGTGCGCCGCCGACCCGTGCCGCACCGCGTCGGCGGGCGCGGACCAGGTCCACTCCCCCGGTTCGCCGGCCGCGTCCGTCCAGGGCAGGACCGGGCCGGCGGCACCGGCCGGGTCGCGGCCCGCGACGACGACGTGCACCCGGTCCCGGGCCTGGGCGAGCTGGACGGTCGGCGCGTAGCAGCCGTCGCCCGCGTCCGCGTCCGCGCGGTCCAGCGCGGCGCGCGAGATGTCGTACGCGGCCGGGTCGGCGAAGTACCCGGCCAGGGTCCGGGCGCAGCGCCGGTGCCGCAGGTAGGCACGGAGCGGCGCGGTGAACGCCCGGGCGGTCATCCGCACCTCCCAGGCGATCCGGCGGCAGGTGCGGCGGAAACCGCCCTGTCTGCGCACGGTCCGGGCGATGAGCCAGATGACGAGGACCAGGACGACGAGGAAGCCGATCAGGATCAGCCACGAGTTGCGGTCCGGCATACCGAGGGCCAGCGGCACCGGGGACTGCGCCGGTGCCGCGGCGGCCGCCGTCCCGGGCGGCACCGTACGGCCCGGGCCGCTCATCCGCGGTCCCGGGCGTCGGGCGCGGCGGCCCGCCGCAGGTGGTGCATCGCATGGTGCAGCCGGGACTTGACCGTGCCGGGCGGTATGCCCAGCGCGTGCGCCGTATCGGGTCCGGAACAGCCGAGCAGGTATGTGTACACCAGAACCTCTCGATGGGGGCGGGACAGTTGGGCGAGCAACCCGACGACGTGCGTCCGCTCCACGACGCGTGCGACCTCGTCCGCCGGGCCGGCCGTCTCCGGCGGCAGCCCGGTCGGCACCGCCGGCCGTGAGCTGTCGCGCCGGCTCCAGTCGATCACGACGTTGCGGGCGACCCTGAACAGCCAGGGCAGGCCGGGTTCCCACCCGGCCTCGCGCCGGGCGTCCCTCACGTGGGAGATGCCGCTCTCCAGCCAGGCGCGCAGCAGCGTCTCCTGGACGACGTCCTCCGCGCGCTGCGGGTCGGCGGGCAGCAGGCCGGTGACGTACCGTAACAGCGTCTGGCGGTACGTCAGCACGAGGGCGGTGATGCGCTCCTCGGCGAGGGGCCTGGCGGGTTGCGGGGAAACCGGCGCGGGGCGTTCCGGCGCGGCGGCAGGGCCCCGGGCCGGTATCGCCGGTTCGGTCATCGCTGTGCTGCCTCAGGGGATTTCGGGTCGCCGGTCCGCAGGCTGACCGGAGCGGGTGGTTGCTACTACCACGGACCACACCCTAATCAGCCGTCGCGCACCGCAGCAAAGCGCCCCGGGAGCGGGCCGGGGTCCGCCATCACATCCGGCCACCACCCGGCGACGCCCCAGATGGTGCAAGTTTGAACATCTGGCGGGAATTCGGGCAGGGATGCGCGGCCGGGTCAGATCCAGCCTTCGAGGGACTTCATGAAGCCGTCGAAGTCGTCCCGGTGGATGGTGTGCCCGGCACCCTCGACCGTACGGACCTCGAAGCCGCGCGCCGCCACCCGCTCCTTGTCCGCCTCCGTGAACAGGAACCCCTCCCCGGCCACCTGCACCAGGGAGGGCACCACCGGCCGCTCCGGTATGCGCTCCTTGAGGCCGCTGCCGGAGAGGGCGAGTGCCGTGTCGGAGTCCCACGCCTCGATCGTCGCCATCTCGATCTCGACGTCGGCCTCCTCCCAGCGCGGGTTGAAGCCCCGGATCATCTGGGCGGTGGCGCGCTTGAACTCGACGAACAGCGCGGGGTCCATCGGGCGCTCGGTGTTGCCGAGCGTCCAGGCCGGGTCCGAGTACACGGCGCGCCGCGGGCGCAGCCGCCCGACCGCCAGCGACAGCGCCATCGCGCCGAGCGAGTGCCCGAGCGCCAGCTCCACGTCCGCGGGCAGGGTCTCCACCAGGTCGTCCGCGAACACCTCGTCGCCGTACGGGCCGCGCGGGCTGGCGCCGTGGCCGCGCAGGTCGACGGCGATGACGCGGTAGCCGTGATCGGCCAGCGCGGGGCCCACCCGGCGCCAGGTCCGGTGGTCCGACATGATGCCGTGGACCAGCACCGCGACCCGGTCACCGGTACCCCACTCGTGGGTGTGCAGCTGCATGGCGAAGCCTTTCTGTTCCGTTCCGCGCCGCGGTCGGGCAGCGCACCGGACCCTATTCTCACCTCATGAGCACACCGCCTTTCGTCCCTGACGACTTCGCCGTCCCCGGCGAACTGGCCACCAGCCGCTTCCGGCTGGAACCGCTCGGCCCCGGCCACAACCTCGCCGATCACACCGCCTGGACCAGCAGCGTCACGCACATCAGGGCGACCCCCGGCTTCACCGGCCGCGGCTGGCCGCCCGCGGCGGGGATGACCCCCGAGGAGAACCTCGGCGATCTCCGGCGGCACGCCCGGGACTTCGAACGGCGTACGGGCTTCACGTACTCCGTCATCGGGATACCGGACGGGGAGGTGATCGGGTGTGTGTACATCTATCCGGTGCGGGACGGGCACGGTGGCCAGGCAGATGCTGCGGAGGCGGCTTCGGGCGCGCCTTCGGAAGCGGTTCCGGGCACGGCTTCGGGCACGGTTCCGGACGCCGCTTCGGGCACGGTTCCGGACGCCGAGGTCCGTTCCTGGGTGCGGGCCGACCGGGCCGAGCTGGACCGCCCCCTGTACGAGGCGGTCCGCGACTGGCTGGCCTCGGACTGGCCGTTCGGGACGGTTTCCTACGCGGCCCGGCAGCCATGAGCTGACTTTCGCGTGCGGGGGCGGGTATCCGGGCGGCTGGTGCCCGTACGGCCGGTGCCCGTACGGCTGGTTGCCGGTCAGCCGGCGCCCGGTCGGCTGCATACCGGTCGGCCGGTGGCCTCACGCCCGTACCGCGCGGCTCACCGCCACCCGGCTCACAGCCAGTCGGTCTCCGGCGTGGCCGCCTCCAGGGCACGCGCCGCACCCTTACGGACCGGTGTGCCGTGCGGTACGCACAGTGTGTCCACGCCGGGCAGCGCGGCCAGCCGCCGGAAGGAGGCGATGGCCACGGCCCGGTCGACGTTGAAGGGGCCGAGGATGACCCGGCCGTCCGGCCCCGTGGCTATGAGGTCTCCGGTGAACAGCACACCGGCGGCGGGCAGGTGGAGGGCGGTGCTGCCCGGCGTGTGGCCGGGGACGTGCAGCACGTGGGCAGGCTCGGGCCAGTCGTCGAGGGTATCGCCGTCGTGGAGTTCGACATCCACCCGCACGTGCTTCAGCGGGGGCGTGCCCGCCTCCGCCAGACCCGACAGGACCTGTTCGATCACGGGCTCTTCGGCGGGGGTGAGCACCGGCGGCGGCTCGGGCGCGGTGCCGCTGATGAACGGGGCGTCCGCCGCGCCCGCCAGAACGCGCGCGCCGGTGGCCGCCACCAGGTCGGCGGCCGAACCCACGTGGTCGATGTGGAAGTGGGTCAGCACGATCTGCCGCAGCGCGTCCGGCGCCCCGCCGAGCCGGGTCACCGCCTCCAGGATCGCGGGGGCCGAGCCCGGAACGCCGGTGTCCACGGCCGCGAAACCGCCGTCCGGCAACCGTACGAGGTAGACATGCCCCACCGGGAAAGGCAGGTGCCAGACGTCGGGGACGATCGGGACGGGGCCGGTGAGGCCGACGGAGGCGCGGCCGGCAGTGGGAGAGTCAGTCATGCGCCAGACGCTAACGGGCAGCCCTCGCGAAGCCATCCGCTTTGCGCCCAGGGCGGATTGAGCGCACGGCGAAACCACCGCCGTCCCCTCCGTCGCCCTCCCCCGGCGTCCGCCTCTACCCCTTTACCCCTTCTCCTTCTCCTTCTCCTGCCCCTGCCCCTGCTCCTGGAAGGCCGGCAGCGCGAAGACCCGCTCCTTGGCCGGCTCGTCCATGATCTCCACCAGTGGCAGCACCACGTCCCACAAGTCCCGCTTCTCGACCTCCAGCACCATCACGTCCAGCTCCGCATCCGGCAGCGCCCCCGCCGTGTCCGCGACCACCTTCCGGGACTCCGGCGGCAACGCCCCCACCAGCGGCAGGAACTCCGCCCACAGCCCGGTCGCGACCACCGCCCGCACGACCGCGCCCAGCACCTGGGCGTCCCGCAGCGACGGCAGCGCGGCGACCGCGCGCCGGTCCTCCTCGGACAGCAGGGCCACCAGCGGCAGCAGGGACTCCCACAGCCCCTGTTCGTGCGCGGTACGGACGAGCCCGTCCAGCCGTACGGGGTCCTGGCGGGCGGCGAGGGCGGCCACTCTGGCGCGCCGTTCCGCACCGGCCAGTCCGGCCACGGCCAGCGCCTCGGGCCACAAACCGTTGCCGGCCGCCGCCACCACCGAGGTCAGCCGCTCCTCCCCCATCAGTTCCAGGATGGCGTCGAGGCGTTCGGGCATGTCGATGAAGAATCCGACGCGCAGCACCACCTCGTCGTCGACGCTCCGCAGGATCCGCTCCAGGGCCCGGTCGCGCAGGTGGCCGACGAAGCGTCCCATCGTCAGGTGGTCGCCGCGTTCGGCGAGGGCGACGGCGATACGGACCACGAGGTCCTCGTCCAGCCGGTCGACGATGCCACCGATCCGGCGGGGGTCGAGGTGGCCGCAGGACTCGGCGGTGAAGGCGACCGGCAGCTTCTCGATGATGTCGGCGGCGCGCCCGGGCTCCAGCCGCCCGGCCACGGAGGCGGCCAGCCGCGGCCCGAGGGCCTTCTGCGAGATCGCGGCGGCCACACCGGCCGGTACGAGCTTGGTGGCGGAGGCGATGCGGTCGAGCATGTCCGGCACGTCGTCGAAGAGCGCGTCGACAGTACGGGCGCGGAGCTGCCGTACGTCCTCGGCGGGCAGCCCGTGCAGGAAGTCCAGCTGTTCCGGGAGGACGTCGAGCAGCTGGGCGATCTTCTGTGCCTCGGCGCGGTTGCTGAGCGTGTCCATGGGGATCACCGTCCGGTCGGCAGAAACAGCGGGATCAGAGGCACCAGCGGTGTCAGCGATGCGGTGCGGCGCCAGGGTGTCAGCGGTATCAGCGGAAAAGGATGCGGCGCACGGGGCCGCGGGCCAGGGCCGGCACCAGCTTCAGGGCCTCTTCGGCCGCGTCGTTCAGGCCCGCGGCGCGGCTCTCCTTACGGGCGCGCAACGCGCGCGTCAGCACGCCGAGTTCTTCGGGCGCGGCGGCCGCGAGGCCGGGCGGGACCGGGGCGCCGAGCGCTTCGCCCAGGGCGCGGAACGCTCCGCTGTCCGTGCCCGCGCCGTTCCGTGCGTCTGTACTCGAATCTGTACCCACCAGTCCTCCCGGGGTGCGGCTACGGCGACTGCCCAGCAGCGTCGTTCCCGACTGACTTTTAGTCAATAGCGCGGACACGGCGGACCGCACAGCCCCGGGACGTCGCCGCGTTCGAGTGCGCTCCACGGCCTAGGCTCGTCCGTATGAGCCCTTCCATCGCCACCAACACCCGCGTGGACCTCGACGGCCTGCTGGAGTTCGTGCGTCCCCGGCACCGTGCGGTCCTGCTCACCCGGCGCTCCGACGGCACGCCGCAGGCGTCGCCGCTGACCTGCGGTGTCGACGACTCGGGGCGCCTGGTGATGGCGACGTACCCGGAGCGCGCCAAGGTACGCAACGCCCGCTGGGCGCCGTCGGTGAGCGTGCTCGTACTGTCCGACGAGTGGAACGGCCCCTGGGTGCAGGTCGACGGCGAGGCGGAGATCCTGGACGCGCCGGACTCGGTCGAGCCGCTGGTCGAGTACTACCGCAACATCGCGGGCGAGCACCCGGACTGGCATGAGTACCGTGCCGCGATGCTCACCCAGGGCAAGTCGCTGATCCGGGTGACGCCACTCCGGTGGGGACCGATCGCCAAGGGCGGCTTCCCGGCCCACCTCGTCGAGGAGGAGGACCGGGCCAAGGGCACAGACTGACCCCACCCGCCCCGCCCCGGCCCACCCCACACTCTCCCCCTCGCCCTCAAAGGCCCCGTACGCACCTCAGCGCCCCCGTACGCACATCAACGCTCCTCATACGCGCCTCAACGGCCCCCCTCCACCCGCCCCAGCGACCCCACCTGCCTCAGCGCGTCTTGTACGCACCTCCGTTGACGTTCAGCACCTGACCCGTGATGTGCCGCGCGCCCTCGGACGCGAGGAACGCCACCGCCGCCGCGATGTCCTCCGGCCGTCCCGCGCGGCCCGTGGCGGTCTCCTCCACCAGCTGGGCGCGCCGCTCGTCGGCGAGCTGGTCCCGGAAGAACTCGGTGTCCTCGATGTAGCCGGGCGAGACGACGTTGGCGGTGACGCCGCGTGCGCCGAGCGCGTTCGCCAGATCGAGGTTCCAGGTGGCGAGGCCCGCCTTGGCCGCGCCGTACGCGCCGGCGGAGCCCGCCCCGCGGTCCGCGGCGATCGAGCCGATGTGCACGACGGCGCCGTCCGGCGCGAGCCGGTCCTCGACGGCCTTCGTGGTGAGGGCCGCGGTGAGCAGGTTGGCGTCGAGGTTGGCGCGGAAGGCCCGTGCGTACGAGGCCAGGTCGTCGCCCGGCGCGTCGTCCAGGTCGGTGTTGCCGCCGGCGTTGTTGACCAGGACGTCGATCCGTTCGGGCAGTTCGTCCAGGAGGCGGGCCAGCGCGGCGGGATCGGTGTGGTCGCAGACGACCGCCCGGGCGCCGGTCTCCTCGGCGGCCTTCTCCAGGGGCGCGGCGCGTCGGCCGGTGACGGTGACCGCGTCGCCCCGCTCGGCGAAGTGGCGGGCGACCGCCAGGCCGATGCCGGTGGCGCCGCCGGTGACCAGGATGGTGCGTGACATAAGCTGACTCCCGACGTATTCGTTCAGGTCTAAATTAAGACCTCAACCAGGGCCCGGCCCGGACCTTGCCCCAGGCCCCACCCCGGTCCAGATCTCGACCCAGACCTCGATTCAGGTCTAAATTTAGGCCTGAACGTACCACCCGCAGGAGGGCCCATGGCAAGTGCGGACGCCCCGTACCCCGTCCAGGAGATCGCCGACGCCTGGGAACGCGAGCGCCCCGGCATGCCCGTCTCGTCCATCGGGATCGTCACGCCCCTGTGGCAGCTGGCGAAGCTGCTGGGCGACGACCGGCGCCGGGTGCTGGCCCGCGCCGGGGTGGACACCGCCACCCTCGACCTGCTGAGCGTGCTGCGCCGGGCCGGCACCCCGTACACCCTCAGCACCCGCGAGCTGACGGCCCGCTCGATGGTGACGGCCGGCGCCATCTCCCAGCGTGTCGCACGCGCCGAACGCGAGGGCCTGGTCACGCGCCGCCCGGGCGAGGGCCGCCCCCGCACGGTCCTGGTGGAGCTGACCCCGGCGGGCCACACCCTCGTCGAACAGACCGTGGACCAGGTACTGCACCGCGAGACGGAACTGGTCAGCGGTCTGAAGCCGGACCAGCAGGACCAGCTCGCGGCGCTCCTGAAGCTGCTGCTCCAGGACGTACAGACCCGCCTGGGCGACGACCGGATCACGCAGGTGGGCGGATAGGGCGACTGGACCTTCCCAGATCGGCCTTCTCTCGATCTTTTTCGGATCGGCGTGCAGAATTCACACACCCGACCGCACTACGAACCGCCCCTCCGTCCCACCACCTCCGCCGCCGGAGCCGGAGCCGGAGCCGGGGGCGGGGGCAATGGCGAACGTGCGGCCTGGCTCCAGCCCTGTCCGGCTCCATCCGCATCTGCCCAGCCCTGTCCGGAAAGACCGCGAGAAACGGAATCAACAGAACCGTGTACTCCCGAATACGCCGGCGCGTCGCCGAGAAGCGGCGCGCTTCCGTCATGACGATTCTGGCCACAACGTCGTCCGCGCTCCTCGCCACCGCGGCGCCGGCCGGCGCGTCCACCGTTACCGGCACCGCTGTGGACCCGGTCACGCAGCCTCACCGGACGGTGACGCACGTAGCGTGCACATCCGCCGACCCCGGCCGCGCCGACCGGCTCGCGAAGAACCTCGACCACATCCTCGGGGCGTCGGCTCGCGAAGGCCACACGTCGATCGCTCTCTACGATCGCGTGACCAAAAGCCGCTGCACCTATGACGCGGGCCGGCAGTACGACTCGGCGAGCGTCGTCAAAGTCATCATTCTGGGGACCCTTTTGCGCCAGGCTCAGGATGACGCCCGCGGACTGACCGGGGACGAGAAGTCCCTGGCGGAAAAAATGATCACAGCGTCGGACAACGACGCAGCCACCACCCTGTGGAAACGGCTCGGCCTCGCCCGCGTAAATGAGTTCGTACGCCTGGCCGGTATGCGGCACACCGTTCCCGACGCCGAAGGTTACTGGGGCCTGACACAGGTCAACGCCACCGACGAACTTACCTTGATGGCGCTCCTCACCTCCGAGAACTCCGTGCTCGACGCCACCTCACGGAAGTACGCGCTGGACCTGATGAACCGGGTGATTCCCGAGCAGCGCTGGGGAGTTCCCGCCGGTGCGCCGGCAGGGGCGAAGGTGCACGTGAAGAACGGATGGCTACAGCGCACCGGAGGCGGCTGGCGGGTGCACAGCATAGGCGCGTTCACCGGGCAGGGGCACGACTACGGTCTCGTCGTGCTGACCGGGGACCATCGCGACATGTCCGCCGGCGTCACGACGATCGAGAAGCTGGCCCGTACGGTGCACAAAGAACTCGGCGGGGCGACGAGTTCGGACCAGAAAGTACGCGGCAGGGCATTTCCCCGTACCTCCGACGGCTCGCTGGTACCTGAAAGCAGCCGATGAGGCCATATCCACGTGAAACTGGTCTCCGAGAACCGATGAGGCCAAGAGATCATGAAGCCAAGAGGTCCAGAGGCCACGCGCCGATAAAGCGCTACCGGCCCAGCGCATGAACAAGCCGCATACGCTCCCGTAGCGCCCGACATTCACCGACGTACAGCTCCGCGGAAGCACAAATAGATCGCGGCGCCTGCCCTCCGGTCGGGGAGGTGGACAGGCGCCGCGGGTGTTCCGCACGTCGTTGTGCGGGACATCTGTGAGCCGGGGCCGCTACACGGTCAGTGCGCGGTCCGTCGGCTTGATGGGCGCGGGCAGCGCGCTGGCGCCCGCGAGGTAGCGGTCCACCCCGCGCGCTGCGGAGCGGCCCTCGGCGATGGCCCACACGATCAGCGACTGGCCGCGGCCCGCGTCACCCGCAACGTACACGCCGGGGACGTTGGTGGCGAAGTCGGCGTCGCGGGCGATGTTGCCGCGGGCGTCCAGCTCCAGTCCGAACTGTGAGACCAGGCCGTTCTCCTGGTCGGTGCCGGTGAAGCCCATGGCCAGGGTGACCAGCTGCGCGGGGATCTTGCGCTCGGTGCCCGGCTTCGGCTCCGGCCGGCCGTCCTTGAACTCCACCTCGACCAGGTGCAGCCACTGGACGTTGCCGTCCTCGTCGCCCTCGAAGTGGGTGGTGGAGACGGAGTACAGCCGCTCGCCGCCCTCCTCGTGCGCGGAGGTGACCTTGTAGAGCATCGGGAAGGTCGGCCACGGCTGGTTCGGGTTCCGCTCGTCGCCGGGCTTGCCCATGATCTCCAGCTGGGTGACCGAGGCCGCGCCCTGGCGGTGCGCCGTACCGACGCAGTCCGCGCCGGTGTCGCCGCCGCCGATGACCACGACGTGCTTGCCCTCGGCGGTGATCGGGGCGACGGTCAGGTCGCCCTCCTGCACCTTGTTGGCGAGCGGCAGGTACTCCATCGCGAAGTGGATGCCGTTCAGCTCGCGCCCGGGGACCTTCAGGTCGCGGGAGGTGGTGGCGCCGGCGGCGATCACGACGGCGTCGTAGCGCTTGCGCAGCTTGACGGCGTCGATGTCCCGGCCGATCTCCACCTCCGTACGGAACTTGGTGCCTTCCGCCCGCATCTGCTCGATACGGCGGTTGATGTGGCGCTTTTCCATCTTGAACTCGGGGATGCCGTAGCGGAGCAGTCCGCCGATACGGTCGGCCCGCTCGTACACGGCGACGGTGTGGCCCGCCCGGGTCAGCTGCTGGGCGGCGGCCAGGCCGGCCGGGCCCGAGCCGATGACGGCGACGGTCTTGCCACTGAGGCGCTCGGGCGGCTGCGGGGTGACGTCCCCGTTGTCCCACGCCTTGTCGATGATGGTGACCTCGACGTTCTTGATGGTCACCGGCGGCTGGTTGATGCCCAGCACGCACGCCGACTCACAAGGGGCGGGGCACAGGCGACCGGTGAACTCCGGGAAGTTGTTGGTCGCGTGCAGCCGCTCGCTGGCGGCCGTCCAGTCCTCGCGGTACGCGTAGTCGTTCCACTCGGGGATGAGGTTGCCCAGCGGACAGCCGTTGTGGCAGAAGGGGATGCCGCAGTCCATGCAGCGCCCGGCCTGCTTGCTGATGATCGGCAGCAGCGAACCGGGGACGTAGACCTCGTTCCAGTCCCGGACGCGCTCCTCGACGGGGCGGGTCTTTGCGACCTCGCGGCCGGTGGTCAGGAAGCCCTTGGGGTCAGCCATTGATCGCCGCCTCCATCATCTTCTCGTGGGTCTCGGACTCGGAGAGCCCGGCTCGCTCGGCGGCGTCCTTGGCGGCGAGCACTGCCTGGTAAGTGGCCGGAATGACCTTGCTGAAGCGGGCCAGCGCGGCGTCCCAGTCGGCGAGCAGCTTCTCGGCGACGGTGGAGCCGGTCTCCTCCTGGTGGCGGCGCACGACGTCGTGCAGCCACTGCCGGTCGGTGGCGTCCAGCTCGGTGGACACGGCGGCGGTCAGCTCACGGTTGACGTTGGCCGGGTCCAGGTCGATCACATACGCGATGCCGCCGGACATACCGGCCGCGAAGTTGCGCCCGGTCTCGCCCAGGACGACGGCGTGACCGCCGGTCATGTACTCGCAGCCGTGGTCGCCGACGCCCTCGGACACCACCGTGGCGCCGGAGTTGCGGACGCAGAACCGCTCGCCGACGCGGCCGCGCAGGAACAGTTCGCCGCCGGTGGCCCCGTAGGCGAGGGTGTTGCCCGCGATGGTCGAGTACTCGGCCAGGTGGTCGGCGCCACGGTCCGGGCGGACCACGATCCGACCGCCCGACAGGCCCTTGCCGACGTAGTCGTTGGCGTCGCCCTCCAGGCGCAGCGTGACGCCGCGCGGCAGGAACGCGCCGAAGGACTGGCCGGCCGAGCCGGTGAAGGTGATGTCGATGGTGTCGTCGGGCAGACCCGCGCCGCCGAACTTCTTGGTCACCTCGTGGCCGAGCATGGTGCCGACGGTCCGGTTGATGTTCCGGATCGCGACCTGCGCCCGTACGGGCTGCGCGGCCTCGGCGGTGTCCGCGGACAGCGCGTCGGCGGACAGCTTGATCAGCTCGTTGTCGAGTGCCTTCTCCAGGCCGTGGTCCTGAATGGTGACCTGGTGGCGTACGGCGCCTTCGGGCAGCTCGGGCACGTACAGCAGCGGGGCCAGGTCCAGGCCCTGCGCCTTCCAGTGGTTGACGGCCTTGGAGGTGTCGAGCAGGCCGGCGTGGCCGATCGCCTCGTCCAGCGAGCGGAAGCCCAGCTCGGCGAGGATCTCGCGGACCTCCTCCGCGATGAACTGGAAGAAGTTGACGATGTACTCGGCCTTGCCGCTGAAGCGCTCGCGCAGCGTCGGGTTCTGGGTGGCGATGCCGACCGGGCAGGTGTCCAGGTGGCAGACGCGCATCATGACGCAGCCGGAGACCACCAGCGGCGCGGTCGCGAAGCCGTACTCCTCGGCACCCAGGAGGGCGGCGATGACCACGTCGCGGCCGGTCTTGAGCTGGCCGTCGGTCTGTACGACGATCCGGTCGCGCAGGCCGTTGAGCAGCAGCGTCTGCTGCGTCTCGGCCAGGCCCAGCTCCCAGGGGCCGCCCGCGTGCTTCAGGGAGGTCAGCGGCGAGGCGCCCGTACCGCCGTCGTGTCCCGAGATGAGGACCACGTCCGCGTGCGCCTTGGAGACGCCCGCGGCGACCGTGCCGACGCCGACCTCGGAGACCAGCTTCACGTGGATGCGGGCCTGCGGGTTGGCGTTCTTCAGATCGTGGATGAGCTGGGCGAGGTCCTCGATGGAGTAGATGTCGTGGTGCGGCGGCGGGGAGATCAGGCCCACGCCCGGCGTCGAGTGCCGCGTCTTGGCGACCCACGGGTAGACCTTGTGGCCGGGCAGCTGACCGCCCTCGCCGGGCTTGGCACCCTGCGCCATCTTGATCTGGATGTCGTCGGAGTTGACCAGGTATTCGCTGGTCACACCGAAGCGGCCGGAGGCGACCTGCTTGATCGAGGAGCGGCGCGCCGGGTCGTACAGGCGCTCCGGGTCCTCGCCGCCCTCACCGGTGTTGGACTTGCCGCCCAGCTGGTTCATGGCGATGGCGAGGGTCTCGTGCGCCTCCTGGGAGATGGAGCCGTACGACATCGCGCCGGTGGAGAAGCGCTTGACGATCTCCGAGACGGGCTCGACCTCCTCCAGCGGCACCGAGGGGCGGTCCGACTTGAAGGAGAACAGGCCGCGCAGCGTCATCAGGCGCTCGGACTGCTCGTTCACCCGCTCCGTGTACTGCTTGAAGATGTCGTAGCGGCGCGAGCGGGTGGAGTGCTGGAGGCGGAAGACCGTGTCCGGGTCGAACAGGTGCGGCTCGCCCTCGCGGCGCCACTGGTACTCGCCGCCGATGTCCAGCGCGCGGTGGGTGGCGGCGATGCCGGTGGCCGGGTACGCCTTGGCGTGCCGGGCGGCGACCTCCTTGGCGATCACGTCGAGTCCGGCGCCGCCGATCTTCGTGGTGGTGCCGTGGAAGTACGCGTCCACGAAGGACTGGTCCAGGCCGACGGCCTCGAAGACCTGCGCGCCCCGATAGGAGGCGACGGTGGAGATGCCCATCTTGGACATCACCTTCAGAACGCCCTTGCCGAGCGCCTTGATCAGGTTCCTGATCGCGGCCTCGGGGTCGGTGTCCTTCGGCAGGAACGTACCGGCGCGGACCAGGTCCTCGACGGACTCCATCGCCAGGTACGGGTTGACGGCGGCGGCACCGTACCCGATGAGCAGCGCGACGTGGTGCACCTCGCGCACGTCACCGGCCTCGACGAGCAGGCCGACCTGGGTGCGCTGCTTGGTGCCGATGAGGTGGTGGTGCACTGCGGCGGTGAGCAGCAGGGACGGGATCGGCGCGTGCTCGGCGTCCGAGTGCCGGTCGGAGAGCACGATCAGTCGGGCGCCGTCCTCGATGGCGGCGTCGGCCTCGGCGCAGATGTCCGCGATCCGGGCGGCGAGCGCGTCGCCGCCCCCGGAGACGCGGTACAGGCCGGAGAGGGTGACGGCCTTCATACCCGGCATGTCGCCGTCGGCGTTGATGTGGACGAGCTTGGCCAGCTCGTCGTTGTCGATCACCGGGAAGGGCAGCATGACGCTGCGGCAGGACGCCGCGGACGGCTCCAGCAGGTTGCCCTGCGGGCCCAGCGAGGAGATCAGCGAGGTGACCAGCTCCTCGCGGATTGCGTCCAGCGGCGGGTTGGTGACCTGCGCGAACAGCTGGGTGAAGTAGTCGAACAGCAGCCGCGGGCGCTCGGAGAGGGCGGCGATCGGCGAGTCCGTGCCCATCGAACCGATCGGCTCGGCACCGGCCTTGGCCATCGGTGCCAGGATGACGCGCAGCTCCTCCTCGGTGTAGCCGAAGGTCTGCTGGCGGCGGGTGACCGAGGCGTGGGTGTGCACGATGTGCTCGCGCTCGGGCAGGTCGGCCAGCTCGATCAGGCCCGCGTCCAGCCACTCCTGGTACGGGTTCTCGGCGGCGAGCTGCGCCTTGATCTCGTCGTCCTCGATGATGCGGTGCTCGGCGGTGTCCACCAGGAACATCCGGCCGGGCTGCAGGCGGCCCTTGCGCACGACCTTGGCCGGGTCGATGTCCAGGACGCCGACCTCGGAGGAGAGCACCACCAGGCCGTCGTCGGTGACCCAGTAGCGCCCGGGGCGCAGGCCGTTGCGGTCCAGGACCGCGCCGACCTGGGTGCCGTCGGTGAAGGTGACACAGGCCGGGCCGTCCCAGGGCTCCATCATCGTGGAGTGGTACGCGTAGAAGGCCCGCCGCGCCGGGTCCATGGAGGTGCTGTTCTCCCACGCCTCCGGGACCATCATCAGCACCGAGTGCGGCAGCGAACGGCCGCCGAGGTGCAGCAGTTCCAGGACCTCGTCGAAGGAGGCGGAGTCGGAGGCGTCCGGCGTACAGACCGGGAACAGGCGCTCCAGATTCTCGCTGTCGCCGGTCGCGTCCGCGAAGAGCTTGCTGGCCAGCTGCGACTCGCGGGCCCGCATCCAGTTGCGGTTGCCCTGGACGGTGTTGATCTCACCGTTGTGGGCGACGAGGCGGTACGGATGGGCCAGCGGCCAGCTCGGGAAGGTGTTCGTGGAGAAGCGGGAGTGCACCAGCGCGATGGCGGTCGCGAAGCGGCGGTCGGAGAGGTCCGGGAAGAACGGTTCCAGCTGTCCCGTCGTCAGCATGCCCTTGTAGACGATGGTGCGCGCGGACAGCGACGGGAAGTAGACGCCCGCCTCGCGCTCGCAGCGCTTGCGCAGCACGAACGCCTTGCGGTCCAGGGCGAGGCCGGTGTCCTTGCCGTGCTTGTCGGCGACGAACAGCTGGGAGAAGGCGGGCATCGTGGCGCGGGCGCCGTTGCCGAGCAGCTGCGGGGCCACGGGGACGACGCGCCAGCCGAGGACCTCCAGGCCCTCCTCGGACGCGATCGTCTCGATCCGCGAGACGGCGGCCGCGGCGTCCTCGGCCACGGACGGCAGGAAGGCGATGCCCACGGCGTACGCGCCGGCGGCAGGCAGGCCGAAGGTGACGCTCTCGCGCAGGAAGGCGTCCGGGATCTGGAGCAGGATGCCGGCGCCGTCCCCGGAGTCGGGCTCGGAGCCGGTCGCGCCGCGGTGCTCAAGGTTGCGCAGGACGGTGAGGGCCTGTTCGACCAGTGCGTGGCTGGCCTCGCCGGTGAGGGTCGCCACAAAGCCGACACCGCAGGCGTCGTGCTCGTTGCGGGGGTCGTACATCCCCTGCCGGGCGGGGCGGCCGTCCATGGGCGACCAGGCGGCGGCGCTGGCGCTGCCGGTGGTCGCGGAGTGCGTGGACGCGGAACGCATCGGCTCTCCCAACGTCGTCGTGGCATGTGGTGCCGAGGGACGACGTTGGCCCTCCGCGAAATTTCGTGCAGGTTACAGGATGGCTCGCTTCTCGAAAAGCGGATAGAGCCTTCCAGGATGCGGACACCACTCGTGGCGGTGGACCGGGGACGCGGGCGGACGGATCGGCCTCCACCGGCGTCGTGTGCGTCGTTTTCGAGCAGGCGACATTGCCCGCAACGCTTGGGCCTTATGCCCGGCCCCCCACCGGACGAAACCGCCTAGTAACGCTTTAGTTATGCGGGCGCCCGCATAGCGCTGCACGAAGGGTCACCCTACGGCCGTACCGAACAGTGCGCCCAGGACGTACGTCACACCCGCCGCCGCGCCACCGAGGGCCAGCTGCCGCAGCCCGCTGTACCACCAGGACCGCGCCGTCACACGGGCCACGACGGCCCCGCACCCGAACAGCCCCACCAGCGCCAGCAGCACCGCGGGCCACAGCTGGGAGGCGCCCAGCAGATACGGCAGCACGGGCAGCAGGGCGCCGAGCGCGAAGGAGCCGAAGGACGAGACGGCGGCGACGGCCGGCGAGGGCAGGTCGGACGGGTCGATGCCCAGCTCCTCGCGGGCGTGGATCTCCAGCGCCTGCTCGGGATCCTTCGACAGCTGCTTGGCCACCTCACGGGCCAGCTCCGGCTCCACGCCGCGCGACTCGTACAGCGCGGCCAGTTCCTCCAGCTCGTCCTTGGGGTGCTTGCGCAGCTCGCGCCGCTCCACGTCCAGCTCGGCCAGGACCAGCTCCCGCTGGGAGGCCACCGAGGTGTACTCACCGGCCGCCATCGAGAAGGCACCGGCCGCCAGGCCCGCGAGGCCGGTGATGATGATGGTCTGCTGCGAGACCGCGCCGCCGGCGACACCGGTCATCAGGGCGAGATTGGACACCAGCCCGTCCATCGCGCCGAAAACGGCGGGGCGCAGCCAGCCGCCGTTCACGTCGCGGTGGGTGTGGTTGTCGCGGTGGGCTATGTGCGTGGGCGCCGAAGCGTCCATGACATCCATGACGGACATATGAGGACCCGTTCCCTTCTCGCGAGGTGTGGGCCGACGTCGGCGCTTCCCCCTTCAACACCTCGAAGCTATGTGCCGCGCACCCCGCCGCGCTAGCAAGGAAGGCCGAACTTACTGCGCTGACCTGCGGGTTTGCGGGAGGGGTGAGCCGCGGTGAGGGGTGGATCACACAGGGCGGGGAGCGGCGGGAAGCGACGGGGTGCGGGAAACCGCATTCAAGACTGCGGAAAACCTCAGTGCGGTGGGGGTAGCGGTGCGGGATTCTGTAAACGTTTTCAGTAGCCGGTGTGCGAGGGGGCGTTGGGGATGGGACCGAAGGTGGAGGAGCGGGAGTACGGGAGTGGTGAGGCGGGAGCGCGGTCCGGCGAGGAGTCGGGGGCGCGGGCCGGCGGCGGGCCGGGGACCGGGGGTGGCGGCGGGCCGGGGGCAGGGCACGGCAGCGGCGCGGGGCCGCGGGCGGCGCCCACCGTGGAGACCATCGCGGCGCGGGCCGGGGTCTCCATCGCCTCCGTGTCGCGGGTGCTGAACGGCCACGGGGCACGCCCCGACACGGTCACCCGGGTCGAGCGGGCCGCCGCCGAGCTGGGCTATGTCGCCAACGCGGTGGCCCGCTCCCTCAAGGGCGGCCGCTCCATGCAGCTCACATTCGCCATGCAGGACATCGGCAACCCGGCGTACGTCTCCATGGTCCGCGCGATACAGGCCGTCATGAAACCGGCGGGCTACCGCCTGCTGCTGCACTCCACCGACGCCGTCGTGGCGGACGAACTGGCCGTCCTGCGCGACCTCGCCGACCGGACGAGCGACGGGCTGATCCTGTGCCCGATCCGCATCACACCCCGGCATCTGAAGGCCCTCGCCCGGGCCGCCCGCCCGGTCGTCGTCATCGGCTCGCTGCCCGACGGCCCACCGCACGGCCCGCTCGTGGACAGCGTCCGCGCCGATTCGGTGACCGGCGCCGAAGCAGCGGTACGGCACCTCGTCGAGACGGGCAGACGCCGTATCGCGTTCATCAACGGCCCCGCCGACACGGTGCCCGGCCACCACCGCGCCCTCGGCTACCGCACCGCGCTGGCGTCCTGCGGCATCGAGCTGGACCCCACGCTGACGGCGGCCACGGACTTCACCGTCGAGGCGGGCGCCGCGGCGCTGCACGGCCTGCTCGACGCCCGGCCCGACATCGACGCCGTCTTCTGCGCCAACGACCAGCTCGCCCTGGGCGGTTCGCAGGCGCTGCACAGCCGTGGCCTGTCCATTCCCGGCGACGTCGCGGTGGCCGGTATGGACGACACACTCCTCGCCCGGGCCGGGTGGCCGCCGCTGACCAGCGTGGACCTGGGGTCGGCCGAGCGCGGCCGGATCGCGGCGCAGATGATGCTGGACCGGCTGCGCGAGCCCGCGGGTGCTCCCCGCGCACCGGCCCGTCGCGAAACCGTCATGCCCCGCCTGATCGTCCGCGCTTCCTCCGCACCGGCCGCCTCCATATGACATCCGGCCGGGGTGTGCCGCCCCGGCCGGACAGCCCGCACCCGGGCCGCATCCCGCTCGCCCGCCATTCGCCCGTCACCCGTCCGCACCCGTTCGGAGCGTTCCCGCGTCGCACGGCCCGCCAGTGACGTACGGCGCGCCCCTGCCGTACGGGGCCGCCAGCAGCCGCTTGCGGCCCGTGCCTTCACACCGGCCCCCGCCTCCGCCGACCCTCGCACCGCCAACCGCCCGACCGTCAACCGCCAACCGCTCAACAGATCGGCACGCACATGAGCGCACTGCACCTCCCGCTCCCGGATCCCCCGCTCCCGAGTCCCCCGTCGGCCCGGCGCCCGCTGCTGCGTCCGGTGCCGCCGTCACGGCCCGAGTGCCACGCCGGACGGCGGGAGCGCGCCCGCGGCGCCCTGCTCGGCCTCGCCGTCGGTGACGCGCTCGGCGCCCCGGCGGAGAACATGAAGCCGTCACAGATCCGGCAGCGCTGGGGCCGTATCGAGGGTTTCGTGACGGACGACCCGGCCGGTACGGACGACACCGAGTACGCCATCTTCTCCGGGCTGCTGCTGGCCGAGCACGGCTCGTCGCTCACCGTGGCGCACGTCGAGGCGGCCTGGCACCGGTGGATCGCCGACCTCGACGAAGGCCCGTTCCGCGGCGCCGGTTTCAGCGAACGCGGCACCTTGGAGAACCTGCGCCGCGGGCTGGCCGCGCCCATCTCCGCCCAGCACCGCCACGCCTGGAGCGACGGCCTGGCCATGCGCGCCGCGCCCTTCGGCGTCTTCGCCGCCGGCCGCCCCGCCGAGGCCGCCCGGCTCGTCGCCGTGGACGGCACGGTCAGCCACGAGGGCGAAGGCATCTACGGGGGCCGGGCGGTGGCTGCCGGTGTCGCCGCGGCGATGGTGGCCGGGTCCACGGACGCCGTCATAGCAGCCGCACTGTCCGTGGTGCCCGAGGACTCCTGGACCGCCCGCTCGCTGCGCCGCGCGGTCGCCGCCGCCCAGCGCTCCCGGCTCACCCCGGGCAGCACCCGGCTCGGCACCGAACGCGCGGTCCGCTCCGCCGTCGTCATCGGCGGCTACCCGTGGACCGACCTGGCGCCCGAGGCGGTGGGGCTGGCGTTCGGCGCGTTCGCGGCGGCCCGTGGCGACTTCAGCGCCTCGGTCCTGACGGCGGTCAACATGGGCCGGGACGCCGACACGACCGCAGCGGTGGCGGGCGCCCTGGCGGGCGCTCTGGGCGGCGCCGAAGCCGTCCCGGAGGAGTGGGCGCGGGCCATCGGCCCGGTCCGCGGCAGTTGCCTCCCGTCCATGGCCGGCTACCACGTCCTGGACGTCGCGGAGTTGCTCACTCCCCTGCCGGACGAGGCGACGGCGTCATGACTCGCGAGCCGCGCCCTGCGGGGGAGCGCGGGGCCTCAACAGGAGTCGGGGCCGCCGCACTTACCGGCGCCACCGTCCCACCACCAGCTCTGTCCGACGCGGATCCGCCGCCGGCCACCCGTCCCCCGCCGAGACTCACCACCGCGGACCGGCGCGACGCCCCGTTCCCGGCCGACGGCCCTCCGCGCTCCGACGCGCGCGCCGTATCCCGCCGTGTCGAAGGGCTGCTGCTCGGGCTGGCGGCGGGGGACGCCGCCGGGTGGCCGGCGGCGCGGCACCGGGCGGCGCGGATGCCCGAGTGGACCCGGCGGCTGACCCGCGAGCTCGACACGTTCGCCGAGCAGAACGCGACGACCACCCTGCCCGTTCCCATCGCCCTCAACCAGCCGCCGGAACCCCTGCGTCTGGGCCCGTCGGACGACGCCGAGTGGGCGGCCTTCACCGCAGAGGCCGTACTGACCGCCGCGGGCACCCCGCTCGGCGACCTCGGCCGGGACCGCCGGCTGCGTACCGCCATCGACCTCGCGTGGAACGCGCTGGCCGACGAGATCGCCGCGGCCGCCGAGCGGGCGCCCGAGGTCGAGTCGGCGGTGCTGCCCCTGCGGGCCCGCATCTCCGTACGGGCCGGACTCGGCAACCTCGCCGCCGGACTCCGCCCGCCGGCCACCGGCCACGACAACCCGCACTTCTTCGACGACGCCGCCTGCGTACGGGCCTGTGTGCTGGCCGTCGTCCACCCCGGTGATCCGCTCGCCGCCGCGGAACTGGCCGAGTTCGACGCCCGGTACACCCAGGACGGCGACGGGGTGCACGGTGCCCGTGCCATGGCCGCCGCCGTCGCGGCGGCGCTCGGCGGGGCCTCGGCGGACGGCTGCGCCGATGTGGCACTGGCCCAGTTGCCGGAGGGCACGGAGATCCGCCGCAACGCCCTGCACGCGGTACGCCTGGCCCGCGCCGTGGCCACGGGCCGTCCCGGCCCCTCCCACCGCCCCGGTGACGCGTTCGCCCTCGTGCCCACCCTGGAGCACGAAATCGTCGACCACGTCTACAGCTACGGCATCGCCGCGGCCGAGACCGTCCCCGTGGCGCTCGCCCTCGGCATCGCGGGCGACGGCCGGCCGGCCGAGGCCGTGCCCGCCGCCGCCTGCCTGTCGCGCGTCGCCGACTCGGCCCCCGCGCTCACGGGCGCGCTGACCGGAGCGATCAGCGGTGCGCCCGGCCTCCCCGGCAGCTGGCGCGAGGCCTGCCGGACCCTTTCGGGCTGCGCACTGCCCCGGCTGGCGGGCACCGACCTCGTCGAGCTGGCGGCGCGGCTGGCCCGTACGGACCTGACCGCCCCAGAGCCGAACCCCCACCCGCCCGGACCGTCCCCAGCACCTGGGCCCCGGCCTCGTCCCCGTACGTCGGAACCCCGTCCCGGAAGGACCGACCGGTCATGACGTATCCCGCCTTCTCCGCACCGCGACCGGAACAACCCCAGTCACAGGCGCAGCCACCGGCACAGGCAGAGCCCCCGGCACCGGCCCACTCCCCGGAACGGGCCCAGCCACCGTCGCAGGCCCAGCCTCAGCCGCCGGCGTACGCACCGGCTCCGGCACCAGACCCCGCGGCGGCGCCCGCGTGCCCGTCCCTGGAGGACCGGGCGGTCGGCTGCCTGGTCGGGGCCGCGGTCGGTGACGCCCTCGGTGGCCCCGTCGAGGGCTGCACACCGGAGCAGATCACAGCGCGGCACGGTGGCCGCGTCACCGGCATCGTCGGCCCCTTCCACGCGGACTGGCGCACCGCGCGGCCCCTCGCGCCGTACCACAAGGGCGACGGGCACGTCACCGACGACACCCTCATGACCCATGCGCTGGTGCGGGTCTACGAGAAGGTACGCGACCACCTGGACGCGTACGCCGTCGCCGAGCACCTCGTGCCCGACCTGATCGGCGCGCCCCGCTGGATCCCCGAGCTGGAGGGAGAGGCGCTCCCGCTGCACCGTCTCTTCCTCGCCGAGAAGTGGCTGGTGGCCCGGCTGCACTACGGACACGTCGACCCGCGCGAAGCGGGTGCCGGCAACATCGTCAACTGTGGGGCGGCGATGTACATGGCGCCGGTCGGCATCGTCAACGCCGGTAATCCCGCAGGCGCTTACGCGGAGGCGCTGGATCTCGCCGGCGCCCACCAGTCCTCGTACGGCCGCGAGGCCGCCGGCGTCCTCGCGGCCGCGGTGGCCGCCGCCTGCAAGCCTCGGGCCACACCCGCCTCCGTGGTCGAGGACGTACTGGGTCTCGCCAAGGACGGGACACGCGCCGCCATCGAGGCCGTTTGCGAGGTGGCGCAGCGGTACACGGACTTCGAGACCGCGTTGGCGCCCCTGCGTACGGCCGTCACGCCCTTCGACACCGTGGGCCCCGTCTACCGGGAGCCCTCCCTGGGGGCACGCCGCCCGTCCCGGCTGCACTCCGTCGAGGAGCTCCCGATCGCCCTGGGCATGCTGCTCGTCGGCGCGGGCGACTTCCGCAGCACCGTCCTGGGCTCGGTCAACTACGGGCGCGACTGCGACTCCATCGCCACCATGAGCGGCGCGGTCGCGGGGGCCCTGCACGGCGAGCGCACGATCCCCGTGGAGTGGGGCGAGGACATCTCCCGCGCGAGCCGGCTCGATCTGCGCGCCCCGGCCCTGGCACTCGCCCGGGTCGCCCGCGAGGTCTTCGTGAGAGACCGGCAGCGCCGGCTCGACCACGAGCACGCCTTCGTCACGATCGCGGGTGCGTGATGGCCCGCCGGCAGCCGGGCGAGACCCCGGACCAGCGGCCCGGAGCCCTGCGCCTGACCTGGGTACAGCCCGAGGACCTGATCGGGCACGAACTGCGGCAGGCCGCCGAGGACGGGCGCGACGCCTCGGCCGTCGAACGCCGCTGGCGCGCGGCGGGCGGCCACCCCGCCCCCGACCGATGCGGCGCCTCGCCCCGCCCGGTGGCCCCGGGCCTGCGCGCCCTGGCCGGCCGGCTGCTCGACGAACTCGCCGCGCTCCCCTCCCCCTTGGCCGACGACGAGCCCACCGACCTCCCCGCGATCAAAGCGGCCTGCCCCGACTGGCCGCCCGCCCCCGCTGCCGGGGCCCGGCCCGCATCCGGACCGGCCGACTCCCTCCGCCCCCGCCTGGAGGCCGCCTGGCTGGGGCGGGCGGCCGGGTGTCTGCTCGGCAAGCCGGTCGAGAAGCTGCCGCTCGCCGGGATCCGCGCACTCGCCCGGGGCACCGGCAACTGGCCGCTGCGCGGCTGGTTCACCGAAACCGGCCTGGACCCGGCTATCGCCGCCCGCTACCCCTGGAACACCCACAGCCGCGCCACCTCGCTGGCAGAGAACATCGACGGCATGCCCGAGGACGACGACCTCGACCATCCGGTGCTCGGGCTGCTGCTCCTCCAGCGCCACGGCCACGGCTTCCGCACCACCGACGTGGCCCGGCTCTGGCTCGGCGAACTGCCCGCGGGCCGGACGTTCACCGCGGAGCGCGTGGCGTACCGCAACCTCCTGGACGGCATCGAGCCCCCGCACACGGCCTCCTACCGCAATCCCTTCCGGGAGTGGATCGGCGCGCTGATCCGGGCGGACATCTTCGGGTGGACCCGCCCCGGCGACCCGGCCGCGGCGGCGGCAGCCGCCTGGCGGGACGCGACGCTCACCCACACCGCCAACGGTGTGTACGGGGAGATGTTCGCGGCGGCCGCCATCGCCGAGGCGGCGGGCGGACACACGGACGTACACGGCTGTCTGCGGGCCGGGCTCGCCGTCGTACCGCGGCGGTCGCGGCTGGCCAGGGCCGTCCGTTTCGGTATCGAGGCGGCGCGGGACGAACCCACCGGGTCCGACGCCGGTTTCGCGGACGTCGTCGACCGGCTCCACCGCGCCTTCGGCCGCTACCACTGGGTACACGTCGTGCCCAACGCGGCGCTGCTGGCCGCCGCCCTCACCCACGCGGACGGCTCCTTCTCCGGCTCCGTCTGCCGGGTGGTGTCCGGAGGCTGGGACACCGACTCCAACGGCGCGACGGCCGGTTCGATCGCCGGCCTCCTGGCGGGTTCACCGCACGCGCTGCCCTCCCGCTGGACGGCACCGCTCCGCAACCGCCTCACCACCACCGTCAGCGATCTGAACGGCATCGGCTTCGACACGCTCGCCGACCGCACCGCGGAGCTGGCCGTCACCCGTACCACCGACCGACGACCACGAGACACCGGCCATTGAGAGCACCGGTCCTTGAGCGCACTCCTCCCCGGCCCGGCCTGCCACCCGAAGAATGCGAGGCACACCATGCAGCACCAGGAACCACCCGGGACCCGCCCTCCCGCCACCACCGTCCCCAGCCGGGATGCCCCCGCCGCCCCTGATCCCGACCCACCGCAGACCCGCACCACGGAGACCGCCGCCTCGGCCGCTCCCACTCCCGGGCCCCTCGCCGGACTGCGGGTCCTCGACCTGGCCACACTGTTCGCCGGGCCGCTGGCCGCCACACTGCTCGGTGACTTCGGTGCCGAGGTCATCAAGGTCGAGCACCCGCGACGGCCCGACCCGTCCCGCGAGCACGGCCCCGCCAAGGGCGGCGTCGGCCTGTGGTGGAAACTGCTCGGCCGCAACAAGAAGACCGTCACCCTCGACCTCGCCGCCCCGGGCGGCCGGGACGTCCTGCTCGAACTGGCCGCCGGCGCGGACGTCGTGATCGAGGCTTTCCGCCCAGGCACCCTGGAGAAGTGGGGCCTGGGCCCGGCGGAGCTGACCGCCGTCAATCCGGGGCTGGTGCTGGCCCGGGTCACCGGGTTCGGCCAGTTCGGGCCGTACGCGCACCGCCCCGGTTTCGGCACCCTCGCCGAGGCGATGAGCGGGTTCGCCGCGCTCACCGGCGAACCGGACGGCCCGCCGACGCTGCCACCCTTCGGGCTCGCCGACTCCGTCGCCGCGCTGACCTGCGCGTACGCCGTCATGGCGGCGCTGCGCGGCCGGGAGAGCACCGGCCGCGGCCAGGTCGTGGACCTGGCGATCATCGAGCCGATGCTGACGGTCCTCGGCCCGCAGCCGGTCTGGTACGACCAGCTCGGCCACGTCCAGCCCCGTACGGGC
The DNA here is from genome assembly GCF_055573595.1 of Streptomyces sp. NPDC030165. NCBI lineage: Bacteria > Bacillati > Actinomycetota > Actinomycetes > Kitasatosporales > Streptomycetaceae > Streptomyces > Streptomyces sp. NPDC030165. The sequence goes on from NZ_JBVIBD010000010.1 coordinate 302,081, forward strand.
AACCGCTCCGCCAACAGCGCGCCGCGCAACACCTACCGCACCGCCGACGGCGCCTGGCTCGCCGTCTCCGCCGCCACCCGGTCCGTAGCCGAACGGCTGCTGCGCCTGGTCGGCCACCCGGAGTTCGTCTCCGAGCCGTGGTTCGCGACCGGGTCGGGGCGGGCCCGGCACGCCGACGAGCTGGACGCGGCGGTGGGCGGCTGGATAGCGCGGCACGGCCGGGACGAGGTGGTGGCCGCGTTCGAGCGGGCCGAGGCGGCGGTGGCGCCGGTCTGCGACATCCGTGGGGTGATGGACAACGAGCAGTACCGGGCGCTGGATTCGATCACCGAGGTCCCGGACGACGAGCTGGGCACGGTGCGGATGCAGAACGTCCTCTTCCGTCTCTCCGCCACGCCCGGCGCCATCCGGTGGGCGGGCCGCCCGCACGGCGCGGACACGGACGCGGTGCTGTCCGGCCTGCTCGGCCTGTCCGCCGCGCGGATCGCGGCGCTGCGTGCGGACGGTGTCGTATGACCGCCGCCACCGCACCGGCCGCTGCCCCGTCCGCCGTCCCACCGCTGACCTGGCTGTACGTACCGGGTGACCGCCCTGCGGTGGTCGCCAAGGCGCTGGTGTCCGGGGCCGACGCGGTGGTGATCGACCTGGAGGACGCGGTCCCCGCCGACCGCAAGCCGTACGCCCTGCGGGCCACCGCCGAACTGCTCGCCGTACGACGGCCCACGGCCCACGGTTCAGCCCCCGGGCCCGCCCTCCACGTCCGGGTCAACGCGCTCACCGGCCCGCACGCCGCGACGGAGATCCGGACCCTCGCGGCCCTCCCCGCGCTGGACGGGCTACGGCTGCCCAAGGTCGACGGTGTCACCGGCATCCGCCGCGCCGCGGCCTGGGCGTCCACGGCCGGTCCCGGTGACGCGGGAGCGGTACCGCCGCTGCACGCGCTGCTCGAAACCGCCCTCGGTGTGGAGAACGCCTTCGCCGTCGCCACCGCACACCCGGCGCTGCGCGGCCTCTCCCTGGGCGAGGCCGACCTGCGGGCCGAGTTGGGGGTACGGGACGACGACGGGCTGGCCTGGGCCCGCGGCCGTACGGTGATTGCCGCCCGCGCGGCCGGGCTGCCGCCCCCGCCACAGTCGGTCTTCCCCGACCTGCGCGACACCGAGGCGCTGGCACTGTCGTGCGCACGGGGCCGGGCCCTGGGATTCCTCGGCCGGGCCGCGCTGCACCCACGTCAACTGCCGGTGATCGAACGGGCCTACCTGCCCACCGCCGAGGAGGTCGAGAGAGCCGTGGAGACGGTGCAGGCGGCAGCCGCCCACGCCGGTGCCTGCGCCCTGCCCGACGGCCGCTTCGTCGACCCGGCGGTGGTCGCCGCCGCCCACCGGGTCCTCACACTGGCAGCCCGCGGGGCCCGGGTCGGGGAGGAAGGGTGAGCCCGCCGGACACGGCGGAGGCCGCCCCGACCCCGCTGGGTCCGGACGGCCTCCGTCACGCTCCGGCAGTGCGACGCCGTGTGTCAGGACTCCTTGCCGCTGCGGCTGCCGGACCCGGCGTCCTTCGTCAGCTTCGCGGCGCCCTTGGCCACGCTCTCCTTGCCGCTGCCCGCGGCCTCGGGAGCCGCCTCGGCGTCCTTGGTGTCCTGCGCGGTCCGGGTGTCTTCAGCGCTCTCGGCGTCCTTGGTGTCCTGCGCGGTCCGGGTGTCTTCAGCGCTTTCGGCGTCCTTGCCGCGCTCGCCGCCGTCGGTGGCCTTGGGCCCGGTGCCGTCCGTCTTCGTTCCCGCGCCGTCCGCGGCCGTGTCCAGCGCTCCCGGCTCGACGACCTCTTCGCGGCCCGGGATCTTCTTCGCGGAGACCACGATGTAGACGACGGACAGGACGAGTCCGATGAGCGCGGTCCACACGTTCAGGCGCAGGCCCAGGATGTGGTGGGCCTCGTCGACCCGCATGTACTCGATCCAGGCGCGGCCGGCGCAGTAGGACGCCACGTACAGCGCGAACGCGCGCCCGTGGCCCAGCTTGAAGCGCTTGTCCGCCCAGATCACGAGCAGCGCGACACCGACGCACCAGAGCGACTCGTACAGGAACGTCGGGTGGTAGGTGCCGCCGACCCGGCCGATGGACGGGTCGTCACTGATCTTCAGCGCCCACGGGAGGTCGGTGGCGCGGCCGTAGAGCTCCTGGTTGAACCAGTTGCCCCAGCGGCCGACCGCCTGGCCCAGGGCGAGGCCGGGCGCCAGCGCGTCCATGTACGCGGGCAGCGGGATGCCGCGGCGGCGGCAGCCGATCCAGGCCCCCACGGCGCCGAGTGCGACGGCGCCCCAGATCCCGAGGCCGCCCTCCCAGACCTTGAAGGCGTTGAGGGGGTGGCCGCCCTTGCCGAAGTACGGCTCGTACGTCGTGATGACGTGGTAGAGGCGGCCTCCGACGAGCCCGAAGGGCACGGCCCACACGGCGATGTCCGCGACGGTCCCGGAGCGGCCGCCGCGCTGGATCCAGCGCTTGTTGCCGAGCCAGACGCCGATGAAGACGCCGATGATGATGCAGAAGGCGTAGCCGCGCAGCGGGATCGGGCCGAGATGTACGACGCCCGTGGAGGGGCTGGGAATGAATGCGAGGTCCATGGCAGGGACGACGCTACCGCGCCAGGTGGGCGGGGCGACAACCCACCCGGCTACGGCTGTGTAACGACCGTCACTGCCGGCGGTCGGTTACGCCGGGCGCGGCACCGGGCCGGTACGGCGGTGTCCCGGACCGAGCCGTCCCCCCGCCGGACCGGTACGGCGGTGCCGCGGGTCGAGCCGTCCCCCCGCCGAACCGGTGGAGCGGCACCCCGGGCCGGTCCGTCACCCCACCGGCCCCGTCCAGTGCGGCACCGGCCCGGCCCGGTGGCGCGCCGGACCGCCTCCTCACGGTGCCGGAACCCTGTCCCTGCTCCCGCCCGTGTGCCCGGCACCGGCTCCGGCACTGTGCCCCTGTCCGGCGCTGTGGCCCGCGCCGGCCGCGGTGCCCGCGCCCGCCGAGTGCCCGGCCCCGCTGCCCGCCGAGGCGCCGACGGTACTGGCTCCGGTCTCCGCCTTTCCGCTGCCGGATTTCGCGTCGGCCGGCTTGTCCCCGGAGGAGCCGCCGCCCGCCTTCTTGTCCTTGGCGGCGTCCCGCACCTTCTGCTTGAGCCCCTCGGGGGTGAGGTTCTTCTCGTCCGCGAGGTTCTTGCCGTTCAGCAGGACGGTCGGGGTGCCCCGGTAGCCGGTATTGGTGAAGGCTCTGTTGGACTTGTGCACGAAGTCCGTATATGTACCCTTGTCGACGCACTGGTCGAAGGTGTCGCCGGCCAGCCCGTCCACCTTCTTGGCCAGCTGCTTGAGGTACTTCTTGTCGGCGAAGCGGTCCTGCTGCTCCGGCGGCTGGTTGTCGTACAGCACGTCGTGGTATTCGCGGAAGCGGCCCGCGTCCTGGGCGCAGAGCGCGGCGTTGGCGGCGGTGACCGACCCCTTGCCGCTCATGCTGCCGTCGATGATCGTCGCGAGGTGGTAGTCGGTCTTGAGCAGTCCGGCGTCCTCCATCTCGTGGATGGCGCCGCGGAAACCCTTCTCGAACTGGGCGCACGCGGGGCAGCGGAAGTCCTCCCACACCGTGAGCGTGGACGGGGCCTCCTTCTTGCCGACCGGCACCGCGGGCTTGTCGCTGTCCTGGGCCCCCTTGGGCAGGGCCACCTTGCCGCTGCCGGAGTCGTCGCCCGAGGAGGCGGCCCAGACGCCGACGCCGCCGGCGACGGCCAGCACCGCCACCACCGCTCCGGCGACCTTCAGCTGCCGGCCGCGCCGCTCGCGCGCCTTCTCCTTCGCACGCTGGGCCTGGAGCCGCTCACGGGCGCTGTTCTTTTTGTCTTGATTGTTCTGGCTCACGCCCCTGAACAACGAAGCGGAGGGGCGCCCTCGCACCCCTCCGCCGCGTTCTTCGTCCTAACGAGGGACAGCCCCGCCGGACACCGGCCCGGACACACACAGGCCCCCCACTCAGACGTGCGATCGCAAGCCAGAAGCCCCCGGCCGCACGCCCGAAGGGGCCTTCCGCAGGCCCGGCAGCATCCCCCGTACGCCCTCCGGGCCGGCCGGTCGCACAGCCGGCCCCGGAGCCGTCCCGACATCGCCGGGCCCGCGCGTCACCCGCGCTTGCGTACGCCCGCCGCCAGGTCACCGGCCAGTTCACGGACGCCCGCGAGACCGGCCTCCAGGTCGTCACCGGCGTCCAGCAGCCGCTTGACGAAGGCCGACCCGACGATGACCCCGTCCGCGAACTGCGCGACCTCGGCGGCCTGTTCGGCGTTGGAGACGCCGAGGCCGACGCAGACCGGCAGGTCGGTGGTGGCGCGGGTGCGCCGCACCAGGTCCTGCGCCTCGCGGCCGACCGACTCGCGGGTGCCGGTGACGCCCATCAGCGAGGCCGCGTACACGAAGCCGCTGCCCGCCTCGGTGATCTTCGCGAGGCGTTCGTCCCGGCTGCTCGGCGCGACCACGAACACGGTGGCCAGACCGTGCTGTCCGGCGGCCGCGCGCCACACCTCGGACTCCTCGACCGGCAGATCGGGCAGGATGCACCCGGCCCCGCCCGCGGCGGCCAGGTCGGCGGCGAAGCGCTCGACGCCGTACGCGTCCACCGGGTTCCAGTACGTCATGCACAGCACCGGCGCGCCGGTCGCCGCATGGACCTCGCCGACCGTGCGGATGACGTCCTTGATCTTGACGCCGCCGCGCAGCGCGATGTCGTCGGCGGTCTGGATGACCGGGCCGTCCAGGACCGGGTCGCTGTGCGGCAGTCCGACCTCGACGACGTCGCAGCCGCCCTCGATCATCGCCGAGATCGCCCGTACCCCGCCGTCCACGCTCGGGAAGCCGGCCGGCAGGTATCCGACCAGCGCGGCCCGGTTCTCCTCCCTGGCCGCGGCCAGGGTGCTGCTGAGCAGCCCGACGTTGCCCGCCATCACTTGCTCCCCTCGTCGTGCGCGCCGAGCGCGGTGTCCGTGGCGTCGGTGTCGTCGGCCTCCACCGCGTCGTCGGCGGGCGCCCCGTACAGCCCGAAGTAGCGGGCCGCGGTGTCCATGTCCTTGTCGCCGCGCCCGGAGAGATTGACCAGGATCAGCCCGTCCTTGCCCAGGTCCCGGCCGATCTCCAGCGCGCCCGCCAGCGCGTGGGCGCTCTCGATGGCCGGGATGATGCCCTCGGTCTGCGACAGCAGCCGCAGCGCCTGCATGGCCGCGTCGTCGGTGACGGCTCGGTACTCACCGCGGCCGGTGTCCTTGAGGTAGGAGTGCTCCGGGCCGATGCCCGGGTAGTCCAGTCCGGCGGAGATCGAGTACGGCTCGGTGATCTGCCCGTCCTCGTCCTGGAGGACGTAGGAGCGGGAGCCGTGCAGGATGCCGGGGGTGCCCTCGGTGAGGGTGGCGGCGTGTTCGCCGGTCTCGACGCCGTGGCCGCCGGGTTCGCAGCCGACGAGCCGTACGGAGGTGTCCTGGAGGAACGCGTGGAACAGGCCGATGGCGTTGGAGCCGCCGCCGACGCAGGCCACCGCGGCGTCCGGGAGGCGCCCGGCGCGCTCCAGGATCTGGCGGCGCGCCTCGACGCCGATGACCCGGTGGAAGTCGCGGACCAGGGCCGGGAAGGGGTGCGGTCCGGCGACCGTGCCGAAGAGGTAGTGGGTGCGGTCGACGTTGGCGACCCAGTCGCGGAACGCCTCGTTGATGGCGTCCTTGAGGGTGCGGCTGCCGGACTTCACGGCGATGACCTCGGCGCCGAGCATCCGCATCCGGGCGACGTTCAGGGCCTGCCGCTCGGTGTCGATCTCCCCCATGTAGATGGTGCATTCGAGGCCGAAGAGGGCGCAGGCGGTGGCGGTGGCCACGCCGTGCTGGCCGGCGCCGGTCTCGGCGATGACGCGGGTCTTGCCCATGCGCTGGGTGAGCAGCGCCTGGCCCAGCACGTTGTTGATCTTGTGCGAGCCGGTGTGGTTCAGGTCCTCGCGCTTGAGGAAGACCCGGGCACCGCCGGCGTGTTCGGCGAACCGCGGCACCTCGGTCAGAGCGCTGGGCCGCCCGGTGTAGTTGACCATCAGGTCGTTCAGCTCGGCGGCGAAGGCCGGGTCCGCCTTGGCCTTCTCGTACTCGGCGGCCACCTCGTCCACCGCGGCGACCAGCGCCTCGGGGATGAACTTGCCGCCGAAGTCGCCGAAGTAGCCTCCGGCGTTCGGGACCTGACCCTCCGGGTCCGGGATGAAGAAGTCAGAAGACATCCGACGTACTCCTCGATCGGGGCAACTGCCCCGGAAGTATGGATATACGGGCATCACGGTATGCGGTGCACGTCACGGTATGCGGTGCGCGCCCCTCCGCCCGACGCTCTCCTCGTACGACGCCGCGATACGACGCGATACGAGGCAATACGAGGCAAGACGAAGCAGGACGATGCAAGACGAAGCAGGACGGTGCACAGCGGCTACGTACTGCGGCGACGTACAGCGACGGCGACGAGGCGGAGGCGACGGAAGCGCTGCGCGCGCCCACGGCCAGGTGACGGCCCGTCCGGGACACCCCGCCGAGCCGGCAGGGAGCGGGACGGAACGGCACACAGGCCGACAAGGCGAGAACGAGCGGACGCCGGGGACGGAACTCCGTACTGGTACGTACGGGGAGCAATCACCCACGCCCGGCAACGAGCGGCTACAGCGCGCCGTTACGACGCCATCGCCGGCCGTTGATCTGCCCCGGCTCCGCGCCGATGTGATATCTGACCCGCCGCCCGCGCACCCGGCGCGCCGGCGCCCGGCAGCCACGCGGCCGGCACCCGCGCCCCAGCGCCGCGTGCGGATCGCGCGCGGCACCGGCCGCGGCGAGCACGCCGGCCGGCCCCGGGAGGGGTCCGGGGCCGGGGCGGTGGAGGCGGGCGGTGGCCATGGTGTGGGGTCAGCCCCGTCCGTGCCGGATGGCGGGGTGGGAGCCGGCCGCGACCAGGTCGGCGACGGCGGTCTTCGGGTCCTTGCCGGTGACCAGCGACTCGCCCACCAGCACGGCGTCGGCGCCGTCGTTGGCGTAGGCGATCAGGTCGTGCGGCCCGCGCACACCGGACTCGGCGATCTTGACGATGTGGTCCGGGATCTCCGGCGCGATGCGCGCGAAGTTGCCGCGGTCGACCTCCAGGGTCTTCAGGTTCCGGGCGTTGACCCCGATGATCCGCGCACCGGCGTCCACGGCCCGCTGGACCTCTTCCTCGTCGTGCACCTCGACCAGCGGCGTCAGCCCGATCGACTCGGCGCGCTCGATCAGCGAGACCAGCGCCTCCTGCTCCAGCGCGGAGACGATCAGCAGTGCCAGGTCGGCGCCGTACGCGCGGGCCTCCCACAGCTGGTAGGCGGTGACGATGAAGTCCTTGCGCAGGACGGGGATGTCGACCCGGGCCCGTACGGCCTCCAGGTCGGCGAGCGAACCGCCGAACTTGCGCTGCTCCGTCAGCACGGAGATGACCGCCGCGCCACCCGCCTCGTAGTCGGCGGCGAGGCCGGCCGGGTCGGCGATGGCGGCGAGCGCGCCCTTGGAGGGGCTGGAGCGCTTGACCTCGCAGATCACCGTGACGCTGTCGCCCTTGAGGGCCGCGACCCCGTCCTTGGCCGGGCGCGCCTTGAGGGCCCGCTCCTTGAGCTCGTCGAGGCCGACACGCGCCTGCCGCTCGGCGAGGTCGGCGCGGACTCCCTCGATGATCTCGTCGAGCACACTCACGCGAGCGGCCTCCTTCTTGAGCGGTGGAGGGTGGCAGTCGCCCTCTGGGCCAGTGTCACCCCGTCAGGCTCTCCGATGGTATCCGGCGAGGGGCAAAGGTCTCACATCCGGTTGACGACGGTCCCGCCAGTTGGACGGACAACCTACGGAGTGGCCAGGAAAACCGCAGGTCAGGCGAGCTTTCGACAGCCCGTGGGACGATCTCGCCACCCTTGGTCCGCAGCTTGCTTCCAGATGCCTCGGCACAGTCCCCGTACCACCCCCGTACCGTGCCCGCACCGCGTCCGTACCGCGTCCGTTCCGCCGTCCGGAAACGGAAAGCCGCCCTCCTCGGCCCGGCCCCGGACCCCGGTCCCTTACGGAGCCAGCCCCTCCCCCGACGGAAGATTGCGTACGACCGTGAAGGCGAGCAGCAGCCCGCCCAGCGCCCACCAGTGGACGGCTCGGGGGCGCGGGCCCGCCGTCGGGAGCCCGCGTGCCGCCCGTACGGCCCAGGCCGCCCAGAAGAGCGCGAAAGCCGCGTAACCGGCGACCGCCAGAACGTTGGCTCCGGCGGCCGCGACGAGGTCGCCGTGCGCGACGGCGTGCGCGCTGCGCAGCCCGCCGCAGGCCGGGCAGTAGATGCCGGTGAGGGCGAGCAGGGGGCAGGCCGGATAGTGACCGGGCTCGTGGGGATCGACGAGCCCCACGAAGGCGAACGAGGCGGCGACGGCCGCCAGCACCCCGAACGGCGCCGTCATCCGCCGGACGAAGCCGTAGGCGAGTCGTGGACGGGCGGGTCCGCGGTCGGCCCCGCCGGAGCCGAAACCCGCCCCGCCGACCCCAGGGCCCGCCCCGCCACTGCCCGAAGCCGCAGGTTCACTCACGTGGCGATTGTGCTGCCGTACGGGCAGGGACGCAGCTCACCGGCCGCCGTACGGGCGACCGGACGACCCCACGCACCCCCGTCACCCCCGTCGCCCTCGCCCGTTCCCGGACACACAACAACGCGGCCCCGGGCCTCCATACGGGTGGTGCCTCCGGGGCACTTCCGTACGGGCCGCGGGGCCGCGCCGTAGGATCCGCTGTCGCCGGGCCGGGCCCGGCGGGGACTCAGCCCTCCTGGGGCCGGGCCTTGGCCTGGCCGTGGGCCGTGGCGCCCTTCTTGCCGCTCTGGCCCATGCCGGCCGCGCGCATCACGCCGCCGACCACGGCACCGAGGCCGATCAGGACCATGCCCGCCCAGAACCCGGGCACGTTCGCCAGCACGGTGAAGGCGCCGGCGACGCAGAAGCCGATGAACGAGATGATGACGCCGGTCCAGGCGGCGGGAGTGTGTCCGTGGCCACTGCTCGACATGAGTGCTCCTCGTAGCTTTTTCGCGCCTGAGTCGGGGCGCGGTGATCCCTCGCGGTCCATTGTCCCCGATGGCCGGGGCGCGACCACTACCGGGTCGGGTCCTCGCCGCGGTCCAGGGACTTCCACATCTCTTCCGGGCGGTCCGGGTCGGCGGCGGCGGAACGGCGCGGGCCGCGGGGGGCCGCCCCGGCGCGCTCGTAGCGCCCGGACATCGCGGGCCAGTGGCGTCCGTACAGCAGTGCCAGCACGCCCGCGACCAGCAGCAGGAGGCCGCCGACGACGGCCGCCCAGGGCCAGAAGGTGTGCGAGACGTCCTGGACGCCGGCGTCGGACAGCCCGGTCGCGGTAGCCGCCTTCTCGCGGAGCGCCGCGGTGTCGGAGATGCCGAGGTAGGCGCCGACGACGGTGCCCAGACCGCTGAGGGTGAGGAGAACGGCGACCGCCGTGCGGCCCGCCCCGCGTACGGCGAAGAGGGCGACCAGGGCGGCGAGCCCGACGATGGCGAGCGCGCCGGGCACGCCCGTCACGTCCTGGCCCGAGGCGGTCTGCGGCAGCTGCCCCTGGGCGACGACGGCGGTGGCCTTGGCCCAGGTGCGGCCGGAGGCCAGCAGCACGACGGCGGCGCCGGCCGCGCCGGCGGTCAGCGCGAGGGCCAGGCTCTTGCCGCTGCGCGCGGGCCTGGCCGGCGGAGACGACGGCGACGCGCTCGCGCCGGTGTGGGGGTGGTCTACGGCAGTCACGTCCACCACTGTACGGAGGCGGCGCGACCGCTTCCCGCGCGCGGTCCCCCGGGCCCGTGAAAACCCCGCTCAGGACCCCAGTCCGTTGGCCGTGTGCACGGCCCGCAGCACGGCGGCCGCCTTGTTGCGGCACTCCGTGTCCTCCGACACCGGGTCGGAGTCCGCGACGACGCCCGCGCCGGCCTGGACGTAGGCGGTGCCGTCCCGGAGCAGCGCCGTTCGGATCGCGATGGCGGTGTCGGAGTTCCCGGCGAAGTCGAGGTAGCCGACGCAGCCGCCGTACAGGCCGCGCCGGGTCGGCTCCAGCTCCTCGATGATCTGCATCGCGCGGGGTTTCGGGGCACCGGAGAGGGTGCCCGCGGGGAAGCAGGCGGTGAGCACGTCGAAGGCGGTGCGGCCCGGCGCCAGCCGGCCGGTCACCGTGGAGACGATGTGCATGACGTGGCTGTAGCGCTCGACGGACATGAAGTCGACGACCTCGACGCTGCCGGGTTCGCAGACCCTGCCCAGGTCGTTGCGGCCGAGGTCGACGAGCATCAGGTGCTCGGCGCGTTCCTTGGGGTCGGCCATCAGCTCGTCGGCGAGGGCCTGGTCCTCGGGGACGCTCGCGCCGCGCGGCCGGGTGCCCGCGATGGGGTGCAGGGTGGCCTGCCCGTTCTCGACCTTGACCAGCGCCTCGGGGCTGGAGCCGACGATGTCGACGCCGTCCTCGAAGCGGAGCAGGTACATGTACGGGCTGGGGTTGGTGGCCCGCAGCACCCGGTAGACGTCCAACGCGGAGGCGGTGCAGTCGGTTTCGAAGCGCTGCGAGGGCACGACCTGGAAGGCGTCGCCCGCGCGGATGCGCTCCTTTACGGTCTCGACGGCCTCCTGGTAGGCGGGGCCGCCCCACTTCGCGGTGTACGGGGGCAGTTCGGAGGGCGGCAGGGCCGCGGCGCTCGCGGGGGCCGGGCGGGCCAGGTCGTAGGCCATGGCGTCCAGGCGGGCCACGGCGTCCGCGTACGCCTCGTCCACGCCTGTCTCCAGGTCGTTGTGGTTGATGGCGTTGGCGATCAGCAGGACCGTGCCGTTCCAGTGGTCCAGTACGGCCAGGTCGGAGGTGAGCAGCATGGTCAGCTCGGGCAGGCCGAGGTCGTCCGTGGTGCTGTCGCCGATCTTCTCCAGCCGGCGCACGATGTCGTAGCCGAGGTAGCCGACCATGCCGCCGGTGAAGGGGGGCAGGCCCTGGCCCTCGATCAGGTCACGTGTGGGGGTGTCTCCCGCGCCGCGAGGCGCGGGGGGAGTGTGCAGCGCCTCGACGGTGGCACGCAGCGCGGCGAGCGGGTCGCCCTCGGTGGGCACGCCGACCGGTGGGGTGCCCAGCCAGTGGGCCTGCCCGTCGCGGACGGTCAGGGTGGCGGCGCTGCGGACGCCGATGAAGGAATACCGGGACCAGGTGCGGCCGTTCTCGGCCGATTCGAGCAGGAAGGTGCCCGGGCGTTCGGCGGCCAGCTTGCGGTAGAGGCCCACCGGGGTGTCGCCGTCGGCGAGCAGGCGCCGGGTGACGGGAATGACCCGGCGGTCCTTCGCGAGCGTACGGAAGTTCTCCAGGTCCGGTGTGGCGGTGCCGGTGGTTCCCGAGGTCATGGCGCGGAGCCTACTGCCCTTCGATGAGCACATCCTCATCGAAGCAGGTCCGGGCTCCGGTGTGGCAGGCCGCGCCGACCTGGTCGACCTTGACCAGGACCGTGTCCGCGTCGCAGTCCAGGGCGACGGACTTCACGTGCTGGACGTGTCCGGACGTGTCGCCCTTGACCCAGTATTCCTGGCGGCTGCGGCTCCAGTACGTGCAGCGGCCGGTGGTGAGCGTGCGGTGCAGCGCCTCGTCGTCCATCCAGCCGAGCATCAGCACCTCGCCGGTGTCGTACTGCTGGGCGATGGCGGGGACCAGCCCGTCGGCGTCCCGCTTGAGGCGGGCGGCGACGGCCGGGTCGAGCTGGGAATCCAGGACGCGGCTGCTCATGGGTCCATTGTGCCGTGTGCCGGACGGCGGGTGCGCCGGGTGGTGCAGGGGCCGCCGCTGCGCCCGGTGCTTCCCCGACGGCCGGCGCGGCGGGTGGTTCCCGGCGGCGCGCGCGGGGCGGCCAGCGTACGGCATCCTGCATCCATGACCCGCCAGCCGCCGCCTCCGGACGCCGACCGCACGGCGAAGGTCGCGGCGGCGGTGCTGCTCGCGATCTTCGCCGCCGGGCTGCTGGTCGCGGCCGTACTGCTGCTGCGGAGCTGATCGCGTACGGGCCCCGAAGCCGACCGCGTACGGCGGCCCCGCCCGGCCGCGACCGGCGGCGTACGTGACACCCTGCCACCCTCGCCCCATCAGCCCCGTCCGGACGTGACCGGTACCGTGCGTGGCGCCGTGGCACCCGCCGGGCCCCGGTCGTAGGCTGGGCGCATGTCGACCCATGCGAAGCGTGAACGGCTCCTCCTTGCCGACCTGTTGGAGGGCGCCGGGCCCGACGCGCCGACGCTGTGCGAGGGCTGGACCACCCGGGACCTCGCCGCGCACGTGGTGGTGCGCGAGCGGCGGGCGGACGCGGCCGGGGGCCTGCTCGTCAAGCCGCTGGCCGGCCGCCTGGAGCGGGTACAGCGGGAGTTCGCGGCGAAGCCGTACGAGGAGCTGCTGCGGCTCATCCGGACTGGCCCGCCGCGGCTGTCGCCGTACGCGCTCAAGCAGATCGACGAGGCGGCCAACACGGTCGAGTTCTACATCCACTCCGAGGACGTGCGGCGGGCGCGGCCGGACTTCACGCCGCGCGAGACGGACCCGGTCTTCGCGGACGCGCTGTGGTCGCGCCTGGAGAAGATGGCGCGGCTGCTGGGGCGCAAGTCGCCGGTGGGGCTGGTGCTGCGCCGCCCGGACGGCCGGACGGCGGTCGCGCACCGTGGTGCGCCGGTCGTCACGGTCACCGGGGAGCCCGGCGAACTGCTGCTGTTCACTTTCGGGCGGCAGACGGTTGCCGACGTGCAGCTGGACGGCGACAAGGACGCGGTGGCCAAGGCCCTGGAGGCCCAGCTCGGCCTGTAGGCCGCCGGGGCCCGCGGACCCTGGGGCCGGTGATGCCCACCGGCCCCGCCCCGAGCTACCGGCTCTCACCGTTCCCGCTCCGCCTCGTACAGCCCGCCCGTCTCCCGGAGTTCCAGCGCGCGCAGCCGCCGGTAGTCCGTCTCGATCTGCCGCTCGTCCTCGTGCAGGAGATAGCAGACGCCGGGTGACGTCGCCGAGTCCACCGTGGGGCTGAGGAAGTCGCCCGCCCGTACGCCGAGGTGGTGGTCGGCGTACGACGGCAGGTCGCGCAGCCGCTCGAAGCCGTCCAGGGACGTCAGCCGCCCCGCCAACGGGGAGATCAGTGAGACGTAGCGCAGCCCGGTGCGCGGCTCGGCCGGGACCGCGGTGCGGGCGGCGAAGGCGGCCGGGTCGCTGCCGGCCAGGGCGGTCAGCTCCACGTGGTTGGTGCCGAAGCAGCGGCTGACCACGTGCGGCAGGATGCTGCCGGCCAGCCGGGCGCCGGTCTCGATCAGGACGGGCCCCTCGTCGGTCAGCATGACCTCGGAGTGGGCGGGTCCGTTCCGTACGCCGAGCGCGTCCAGGACGCCCAGGAGGTACGGCGCGAGGGCGGCGGCCGCGGGGTCGCGCGCGGTCAGCGGCTCCTCGTAGTCGTAGATCGCCGCCCCGCTGCGGCCGCGGCGTTTGTGGTAGCGCCAGATCTCCGCGATGTGGTGGCGGCCGTCGGCGCTGACGGTGTTGGCGAAGTACTCGGTGCCCGTCAGGTGTTCCTGGAGGACGACGGTCTTGTTGCGGTTTCCCTGGATGTTGGACGAATTGAGGATGTGGCCGAAAGAGGTGCACAGTTCGACCGGGTCGGCGCAGAAGAAGACGTTGTCGGTGCCGGCGCTGTCGGCCGGTTTGACCACCAGCGGCCAGCGGCCGTGGGCCCGGGCCCAGGCGAGGGCGGTGTCGAAGCGCGAGGTGCGCAGGGTGTCGGGGGCGCGCAGCCCGTGGGCCCGTACGGCCATGGCCATGTCGTACTTGTCGCGCCGTACCCGCCGCTCGTCCGGGGCGTTGCCGGGCAGGCCGAGACGGTGGGCGAGGGTGTCGGCGAGGTCGACGCCGGTCTCGTTGCCGGGCAGGACGAAGGCGGGATCGGCCGGGCGTACCGCGTCCAGCAGCGCCTCCAGGTCGCCGTCGTGCACCAGGGCCTCGGTGAAGGCGCCCTGCGGGAAGGTCCGCCGGAGGTAGGAGGGAATGGCCGGTGTGCTCTGCACATGGACGCACTTGACCCCGCGTTCGGCGAGGGCGGCGGGCAGGAACCGGCCGGAGGAGTAAGCGTCAACGATCAGACACTGCATGGATCCTGCTTTCCTGCGCCACCGCGGCCGGGAGCGCGCCCCGGCGGGCCAGCAGCCCGATCGCGATGAAGACGGTGATCATGGCGATGCCGAGGGTCGACGGCACCGAGAACGTCAGCCGGGAGTCGGCCAGCTGGATGAGGAGGGTCATGGCGGGGGCGAGCGCGCAGATCATGGAGGCGGTCATCGGGGTCACCTTCCGCACCCCGATCTGCACCAGATAGGCCGGGATCGAGACACCGATGACGGCCACCACCGCGCCGGGCACCAGCGCCCGGCCCAGCTGCTCGGCCCCGGAGAAGGACGCCAGCGTCCAGCCGACCGCTGCCACCAGGCCGAACCGCAGGCCCATCACGGTGGGAACGTCCACCCCGGCCGCGCCCAGGCGGGCGGAGAAGACGACGTTGGCGGCCCCGCCGGCGCCGGAGACGACCGCGGCGCACAGGCCCGGCGTCATGGCCAGGGCGGCCCGGTCGCCCACGCCGCTGCGGCCGTCCAGCGACACCCAGACCAGCCCGGCGAGGGTGAGCAGGATGCCGATCGCGGACAGCAGCTCACCCCGCAGTACGCGGTCCCGCTTCCACCACAGGACCTGGAGGAGGACGGTGAAGGCGGGGCCGATGGCTATCGACACGACGTTGGTGACGGCCGGTTCCAGGAGCTTGAGGGCGTACAGGAGGGTCAGCCAGGTCACGGCGGTGGTGATGTTGAGGACGAGGAGGTCGGCGGCGTGCGCCCGGACGACCGCCACGAGGCGGGCCGGGCGCAGCCGGACGACGGTGAGCAGACAGAAGAACGCTCCGGTGAGGGTGAAGGCGACCGCCGCCACGCTCCCCGGGTCCACGTGCTGCAGGCGTTCGGAGGCGAAGACGTCCACCAGGGCGGAGAACAGGCTGAAGACGAACAGCGCGGTCACGGCACCTCCTCAGTGCCGCGGGCGCGGGCCGAAGACCGCCTCGCCGACCCGGACCGTGGTCGCGCCTTCGGCCACCGCGGTCTCGAAGTCGGTGCTCATGCCCATGCTGAGCTGCCGCAGGCCCGACGCGGCGGCCAGCGCGCGCAGCGTCCGGAAGTGCGGGCGGGGATCGCCTCCGTAGGGCGGGATGCACATCAGGCCGACGACGGGCAGGCCGTACGTGTCCACGCACTCCTTGACGAACGCCTCCGCCCCGGCGACGGGCACACCGCTCTTGTGCGGTTCGTCGCCGGGGTCGACCTGGACGAAGCAGTCCGGGCGGCGCCCGGTGCGCTCCATGGCGGCGGCCAGGCGCGGCCGGTCCAGGCTGTGCAGTACGTCGAAGGCGCGGACGGCGGCGGTGGCCTTGTACGGCCGGTGACGGCGGCCGGTGACGGCGGCCAGGCGCGCCGCGAGGTGCGGCTCCGCCGTGGACGGGTGTCCGGTGTTCATGAGCCGGTCCCCGTCCCGTACTGCTCGTAGCGGCCGTCCCAGATGCTGAGGTACTTCCAGGCGGAGTCGAACAGCACGGTGACCACGGCCTCTTCGGGAGGCAGGGTCCTGGCCAGCCGCTGGGCGGCGAAGATGTTGCCGCCCGCGGTGGGGCCGACGGGCAGGCCCTCCTCGGAGATGAGGCGTTTCATGGTGCTCCAGCCGTCGTCGCCGGTGATCAATCCGACCTCGTCGACGAGTTCCTCGCGCAGGTTGGCCGGTACCTTGCCGGGGCCCAGGCCCATCATGTTGTGGCTGTGGTGTTCGAAGGGCAGGCCGTTGCGCTTGGCGTACAGAGCGGCCGAGCGGTCCACCTCGACAGCCCAGGTCCGCAGGGCGGGGTGGGCGTTCTTGAGGACGTCGGCGATGCCGGTGAAGGTGCCGCCGGTGCCGATGGAGCAGATGAAGTGACCGGGGACCACGCCCGCCGTGCGCAGGTCGGCGACGAGTTCGTGGCCGCAGGAGCGCCAGGCGCGCCAGTTGAGCTGATTGGTGGACTGGTCGAGGAAGTGGCTGCCGGGGTGCTCGGCCACGTACTGCCGGGCGGTCTCCTCGCCCTCCAGCAGGAAGCCGTCCGGGGAGGTCTCGACGACCGATCCGCCCCATGACGCGATCTGTTTCCTGCGTTCCTCGGTCATGCCCTCCGGCATGACGATGACGATGCGGTAGCCGCGTTGTGCGCCGACGCGGGACAGCGCGGCGCCGCCATTTCCGGTCGAACATTCGACCAAGGTCATGCCGGGGCTGATCATGCCCGTCTTCTCCAGTTCGTCGATCATGTAGGAGAAGACGCGGTCCTTGTGACTTCCGGTGGGATTACGGAATTCGCATTTCGCGAATATCCGGGCGGCTCCGGGTTCGGCGATGTGACGCAGTTCGTACAGGGGTGTGCGGCCGGTCTCGGCGCCGGCGCTGGGCGAGCTCACACGAAACTCCTCGGGCGGGTGTGAACGGTGGTGTCCGGGCATCCGGAAATGATCGGGAACGCGCGGCGCGAGGGCGTGCGACGCCGTTTCCCGTACGGCATTTCAGCCCAGGACGGCCACCCGCCCGGAATCCGGGTCGACCGCGATGCGGATGACGGAGCGGACCGCGATGCCGAAGCGGTCGGCAACCCGCTGCCGGCCGCCGTTCTCCGGCTTCTCCACCGCCACCAGGATTTCCTCGACGCGGGCACCGGCCGCCCGGACGGCCTCGATCAGGGCGATCAGGGTGCCGCCGGTGCTGATGGTGTCGTCGACGATCGTCACCCGGTCGCCCGGCTCGACGCCGTTGACGAAGAGCGTGCCCGCGAAGTACTCGCTGTCGATGGGCACCGAGATGCCGTGCCCGCCCAGGTCGTAGGTGTACCAGCGGGCGACGGCGAGCGGCAGTCCGACGGCCAGCGAGACCGCGCTGCCGAGGATTGCGCCCTTGTCCTCCTCGACCAGGATCTTCCCGGTCTCGAAGGTACCCAGTTCGATCAGCCGGCTGGTCGCTTCCGCGAGGACTTCCGGGCGGAGTGCGGGCGACTGGTCGGTGAATTCGTTCACCGTGGTGATATGCCGCCCCGATTTTACGGTCGGCGCACCCGCGTACACTTCTTCCAGCAACATCGGCATTCCTGGCCTTTCCCCCGTGGCGCCCATTGCTGTGCCGTTGTTCGGCAAGTGCAGCTGTTTTACCGCCGCAAAGGTAGAAAAGGCAATGGTTGCCTGCATTGTGCCTGGAAACAGCCTGTTCTCGATGGGACCACTGTGCCGCACGCCGGTTCACGCCCCCTGCCGCCTGGGCACCGGCCCCGGCGGGGGCGCGCGCCTGCACGGCCGGGTGGCCGAAAGACGCCCTTTACCCGGCCCCGGAAAGGGTCGATGACGCGCCATGTTCCGTCATCCGCCCGGCCGCTCCAGCCCCAGGTGTGTCAGCAGGATCCGCCGCAGTTCGCGGGCGGCCCGCGGCGGCGAGACGTCCCCCCGGTGCGCCACCGAGATCACCCGGTGCATGTCCGGAGTGGCGAAGCGGGTGACGCGCAGCCCGGAGCGTTCGGCGACCATGCTGGGGACGACCGCGACGCCCAGACCCGCCCGTACGAAGCCCAGCACCGCGTCCATCTCGCCGCCCTCCACGGTGAAGACCGGCTCGAACCCGGCCGCCCGGCACGCCGCCGTGGTGAACTCCCGCAGGTCGTAGCCGCGCCGGAACATCGCCAGCGGCCGGTCCCGCAGATCCTCGACGCGCATCCGCCGGCCGCCGCCCACCGGGGCCTGCCGGTCCGGCGCTGACACCACGACCAGCTCCTCCCGCAGCAGTTCGGCGGTGGCCAGCGCCGGGGCCTGTTCCGGGAGCGGCGTGATGATGAGCGCGAGGTCCAGTTCGCCGGCCGCCAGAACGCGTACGAGGTCTTGCGAACCGTCCTCGTGGACGACCAGTTCCACGCCCGGATAGGCGGTGTGGAAGACGCTCAGTACGTCCGGGACCAGGCTCGCGCACAGGCTGGGCGGCGCGCCGAGCCGCAGCCGGCCGCGTCTGAGCTGTGCGACCTCCTGCACCTCGCGCCGGGCGGTCTCGGTGTCGGCGAGGACGCGCCGGGCCAGCGGCAGCAGGGTCCGGCCCGCGTCGGTGAGGGTGATGTGGCCGCGCGCCCGGTGGAAGAGATCCGCGCCCAGCTCCCGTTCCAATGCCTTGATCTGCTGCGACAGGGAGGGCTGTGCGACGTGCTCGCGCTCGGCGGCGCGGGTGAAGTGGCGGGTGTCGGCGACCGCGACGAAGTAGCGGAGCTGCTGGAGCTGCATGGCCCCGATGATAGGCGCCGATAGGCGGCGCCTATCGAGATGAGCCACATCATGTCTTGGACTGATGGGCCGGCCGGTCCTTACCGTCGGGACTCATGGCACTGGACACCCGGACGGAACGACGGCCGTCCTTCGCGGGCCTGCTGTGGCGCTCGACCGTCGGCAAGAAGACCGCGATGGCGGTCAGCGGCGTGGTGATGCTGCTGTACCTGGTCGCGCACATGCTGGGCAACCTCAAGATCTTTTTCGGCTCCGACGAGTTCAACGGGTACGCGCACTGGCTGCGCACCGTCGGCGAGCCGTTCCTGCACCACGAGTGGTTCCTGTGGATCGCACGGGTGGTACTGCTGGCCGCCGTCCTCACCCACGGCGTGGCCGCCTTCCAGCTCAGCCGCCGCGACATCAAGGCGCGGCCGAGCAAGTACGTGCACAAGAAGCGGCGCACGAGCTACGCCACCCGCACCATGCGCTGGGGCGGCGTCATCCTCGCCCTGTTCATCGTCTGGCACATCCTGGATCTGACCACGCTGACGGTGAACCCGCGGGCCGAGGCCGGGCACCCTTACCAGAACCTGATCGCCTCCTTCGACCGCTGGCCCGTCACCACGCTCTACATCGTGGCGATGCTCGCCCTCGGCCTGCACGTCCGGCACGGGTTCTGGAGCGCCGCGCAGACGCTGGGCGTGGGCAGCGCCGCCCGCGACCGGGCGCTCAAGACCGTCGCCAACCTCCTCGCCCTGGTGCTGACGGCGGGCTTCGTCGCGGTACCGGTGGCCGTCGTGACCGGAGCAGTGAGCTGACCATGACCTCCTACACCGCGTACGCAACCGGGGAACCGGTCGCCGACACCAAGGCGCCCGAGGGCCCGGTCGCCGACCGCTGGGACACCCGCCGCTTCCAGGCGAAGCTGGTCAACCCGGCCAATCGCCGCAAGCACACCGTCATCGTCGTCGGCACCGGCCTGGCCGGCGGCTCGGCCGGCGCCACGCTCGCCGAACAGGGCTACCACGTGGTCCAGTTCTGCTACCAGGACTCGCCGCGCCGCGCCCACTCGATCGCCGCGCAGGGCGGCATCAACGCGGCGAAGAACTACCGCAACGACGGCGACTCCGTACACCGCCTGTTCTACGACACCGTCAAGGGCGGCGACTTCCGGGCCCGCGAGTCCAACGTGCACCGCCTGGCGCAGATCTCCGTGGAGATCATCGACCAGTGCGTGGCCCAGGGCGTGCCCTTCGCCCGCGAGTACGGCGGCCTCCTCGACACCCGCTCCTTCGGCGGCGTCCAGGTCTCCCGTACGTTCTACGCACGCGGCCAGACCGGACAGCAGCTGCTGCTCGGCGCCTACCAGGCGCTCTCCCGGCAGATCGCCGCCGGGAACGTCGAGATGCACCCGCGTACGGAGATGCTCGACCTGATCGTCATCGACGGCCGGGCGCGCGGCATCGTGGCCCGCGACCTGGTCACCGGCCGGATCGACACGTACTTCGCGGACGCCGTCGTCCTCGCCTCCGGCGGCTACGGCAACGTCTTCTACCTGTCGACCAACGCCATGAACTCCAACGCCACCGCGATCTGGCGGGCCCACCGGCGCGGCGCGTACTTCGCCAACCCCTGCTTCACCCAGATCCACCCCACCTGCATCCCGCGCACCGGCGACCACCAGTCCAAGCTGACGCTGATGAGCGAGTCGCTGCGCAACGACGGCCGCATCTGGGTGCCGAAGGCCAAGGGCGACGACCGCCCGCCGAACAAGATCCCCGAGGCCGAGCGCGACTACTACCTGGAGCGGATCTACCCCTCCTTCGGCAACCTCGTCCCCCGCGACATCGCCTCCCGCGCCGCCAAGAACGTCTGCGACGAGGGACGCGGCGTCGGCCCCGGCGGCCAGGGTGTCTACCTGGACTTCGCGGACGCCATCGCCCGCATGGGCCGCAAGGCCGTCGAGGAGAAGTACGGCAACCTCTTCGACATGTACGAGCGGATCACCGCGGAAAACCCGTACGCGGTGCCGATGCGGATCTATCCCGCCGTGCACTACACGATGGGCGGCCTGTGGGTCGATTACGACCTCCAGACGACCGTGCCCGGCCTGTTCGCGATCGGTGAGGCCAACTTCTCCGACCACGGCGCCAACCGGCTCGGCGCGTCCGCCCTCATGCAGGGCCTGGCCGACGGCTACTTCGTCCTGCCCTCCACCATCAACGACTACCTGGCCCGCAACCCCCACCACGACGAGATCACCGCCGACCACCCCGCCGTCCAGGAAGCCCTCGCCGAGACGGAGGACCAGCTCAACCTCCTCCTGTCCGTCGACGGCGACCGCACCCCCGACTCCTTCCACCGCGAACTGGGCGAGCTGATGTGGGAACTGTGCGGCATGGCCCGCACGGAAACCGGCCTGCGCAAGGCGCTCGACCGCATCCCGCAGATCCGTGAGGAGTTCTGGCGCCGCATCAAGGTGCCCGGCACCGGTGTGGGGGTCCCCCCAGCGAAGCGAGGGGGAGAGTTCAACCAGTCGCTGGAGAAGGCCAACCGCATCGTCGACTACCTGGAGCTGGCCGAGCTGATGTGCCTCGACGCGCTGCACCGCGCCGAGTCCTGCGGCGGCCACTTCCGCGAGGAGTCGCAGACCCCCGACGGCGAGGCCGAGCGCCGCGACGAGGAGTTCTCCTACGCGGCCGCCTGGGAGTTCACCGGCACCGGCGCCGCTCCCGTCCTGCACAAGGAAGACCTGGTCTTCGAGTACGTCCACCCCACCCAGCGGAGCTACGCATGAAGCTCACCCTGCGCGTCTGGCGGCAGCAGAACGCCGACGCGGACGGCGCCATGTCCACCTACGAGGTGGACGGCATCTCCCCCGACATGTCCTTCCTGGAGATGCTCGACACCCTCAACGAGGAACTCATCCTCAAGGGCGACGACCCGGTCGCCTTCGACCACGACTGCCGCGAAGGCATCTGCGGCGCGTGCAGCCTGGTCATCAACGGCGAGGCGCACGGCCCGGAGCGCACCACCAGCTGCCAGCTGCACATGCGGTCCTTCGAGGACGGCGACACCATCGACGTCGAGCCGTGGCGCGCGGCGGCCTTCCCCGTCGTACGGGACCTGGTCGTCGACCGCTCCGCCTTCGACCGGATCATCCAGTCCGGCGGCTACATCACCGCGCCGACCGGCGCCGCACCCGAGGCGCACGCCACGCCCGTACCGAAGCCGGACGCCGACTCCGCCTTCGAGCACGCGGAGTGCATCGGCTGCGGCGCGTGCGTTGCGGCCTGCCCGAACGGCTCGGCGATGCTGTTCACCTCGGCGAAGGTCAACCACCTCAACGTCCTGCCGCAGGGCGCGCCGGAACGCGAGACCCGGGTGCTCGACATGGTGGGTCGGATGGACGACGAAGGGTTCGGCGGCTGCACTCTCGCCGGGGAGTGCGCCACCGCCTGTCCGAAGGGCATCCCGCTGTTCAGCATCACCAAGATGAACCGGGAGTACGTACGGGCGGCCCGCAAAGGCAGGCGGTGAAGCGAAAAGCCACCGCCTAGTCGAACGCGCCGTGCCGGCGCAGCCAGGCCATCGGATCGACCGCCGACCCGTAGGCGGGCGTCGAACGGACCTCGAAGTGCAGATGCGGTCCGGTAACGTTGCCGGTCGCGCCGGACCGCCCGATGCGCTCACCGGCGCCGACGGTGCTCCCCACGCCCACCCGGATCTGCGAAAGGTGCGCGTACTGCGTGTACGACCCGCTGTGGTGGCGTACGACGACCTCGTACCCGTACGCACCGCCCCAGCCGGCCTTCACCACGGTCCCGCCCCGGGCGGCGCGTACGGCGGTGCCGACCGGTACGGCGAAGTCCTGCCCGGTGTGCCCGTTCGCCCAGTGGCCGCCGCCGGCCCCGAAGCCGGCGGTGAGCGTGCCCCCGCGCACGGGCCGTACGGCGTCACCGGCCGCGGCGCGTACGGAAGGCCGGGCGGCGGAGCGGGAGACGTGCCGCTGCGGGGTGGCGGCTGTACCGCTCAGCTTCAGTTTCGTACCGGCCCTGATCAGGTCCGGATCGCCGCCGACCGCGGAACGGTTGTTGGCGTACAGCTTGCTCCAGCCGCCCTTGACGCCCTGCTTCGCGGCGATCTCGGAAAGGCTGTCACCGGGGGCGACGGTGTACGTCCCGCCGTCCGCGGCGGAGGCGGCGGACGCGCCGACGACCGGCAGCGCGAGGGTGGCGGCCGCGGTCGTGGCGCGGGTGAGTAATCGCCCTGCGCCACTGCGGCGGGGGGCTCGGTGACGGCCGGTCGGGGAGAACATCATGGCGGGGCGTCCTTCCGGTGGGCATCCGGGATCCGAACGCGAGCACGGTATGGAGCCCCCGACCATGAACACAAGCATCATGGGCGAATCGGTCAGCGGCTGTCCCGATAGGCCCGTTACGCACCCGGGTTCCGGCCCTTCGCAGTTCCGTTCACGTTCCTTTGCCGTCACTCGGCGGCAAGGCGGCCCCGGGTGAGCCGGCCTCGCCGCTGCGAGCGTGGCACATGGCGGTAAGCCTCTGCCGCCTTCTGCGCGCAACGCTTCCGCAGACGATTCCGTGCGCCAGCCGCTCGACCGACACGCCCGACTTCTCGGCTTCGGCGCGCAGTTCGGCCAGTTCTTCCTCGGCGAGATCAACCGTGAACGCAGGCATGACCGCAGGCTAGGCCACCCACCAGCATGCTCGCGCCCCAGTAGTCACCACGAGTGAGCGGCCGCACGCCCGTTCACCTCCGGGACGGATGACCGGCTCACCGCACCGGATGCCCCGCCTCGCGCAACGTCTCCTTGACCTCGCCGATCCGCAGATCCCCGAAGTGGAAGACGGACGCGGCCAGGACCGCGTCGGCGCCGGCCTCGACTGCGGGCGGGAAGTCGGCCAGGCGGCCGGCGCCGCCGCTGGCGACGACGGGGACCGTGACGTGCTTGCGGACGGCGGCGATCATCTCCGTGTCGTAGCCGTCCTTGGTGCCGTCGGCGTCCATGGAGTTCAGCAGGATCTCGCCGGCGCCGAGCTCCGCCGCGCGGTGCGCCCATTCGACGGCGTCGATGCCGGTGCCGCGGCGGCCGCCGTGCGTGGTGACCTCGAAGGAACCGGTCCCGGTGCGGCGGGCGTCGACGGACAGGACCAGGACCTGGCTGCCGAAGCGTTCGGCGATCTCGCGGATCAGTTCGGGGCGGGCGATGGCGGCGGTGTTGACGCCGACCTTGTCCGCGCCGGCGCGCAGGAGTTTGTCGACGTCCTCGGGGGTGCGGACGCCGCCGCCGACGGTGAGGGGGATGAAGACCTGTTCGGCGGTGCGGCGGACCACGTCGTAGGTGGTCTCGCGGTTGCCGGAGGAGGCCGTGATGTCGAGGAAGGTCAGTTCGTCGGCGCCCTCGGCGCCGTAGACCTTGGCCATCTCGACGGGGTCGCCGGCGTCGCGCAGGTTCTTGAAGTTGACGCCCTTGACGACCCGGCCGTTGTCCACGTCCAGGCAGGGGATGACTCGGACCGCCAGGGTCATGTGCTCGTGGCCTCTCTGAATGCTTCGAGTTCGATTTCGACCAGTACGCGCGAGTCGGCGAAGCCGGAGACCACGACCAGGGTCGTGGCGGGCCGTACGGCGTCGAAGAGTTCCTTGTGGGCGCGGGCCGCCTCGTCCACGTCCCGCGCGTGGGTCAGGTACATGCGGGTGCGGATGACCGCGCCGGCCCCGAGCCCGAACGGCTCCAGGGCGGCCAGCGCGTTGGAGAAGGCGACCTTCGTCTGCTCGTACGGGTCGCCCTCCCCGTACAGCACGCCGTCGACCAGTGGCATCGTGCCGGCGACCAGGACGCGGTCGCCGGCGGCCACGGCGCGCGCGAAGCCGATGATCTCTTCCCAGGGACTGTCGGTCTGCGCGCGCTCGATGGTCATGACGACACGGCCTCCAATGCCTCTTCCAGGGTGAATGCCTTGGCGTACAGCGCCTTGCCGACGATCGCGCCCTCCACGCCCTCCGGCACCAGAGTGGCGATGGCGCGCAGGTCGTCCAGGGAGGAGACGCCGCCGGAGGCGACGACCGGCTTGTCGGTCGCGGCGCAGACGCCCCGCAGCAGCTCCAGGTTGGGGCCCTGGAGGGTGCCGTCCTTGTTGATGTCGGTGACGACGTAGCGGGCGCAGCCCTCGGAGTCCAGGCGGGCCAGCGTCTCGTACAGGTCGCCGCCGTCGCGGGTCCAGCCGCGCCCGCGCAGCGTGGTGCCGCGCACGTCCAGACCGACCGCGATCTTGTCACCGTGCTCGGCGATGACCTTGGCGACCCACTCGGGGGTCTCCAGCGCGGCCGTACCGAGGTTGACGCGCTTGCAGCCGGTGGCGAGCGCGGCCTCCAGGGAGGCGTCGTCGCGGATGCCGCCGGAGAGTTCGACCTTGATGTCCATGCTCCGGGCGACCTCGGCGATCTGCTTGCGGTTGTCGCCGGTGCCGAACGCCGCGTCGAGGTCGACCAGGTGCAGCCACTCGGCGCCCGCCCGCTGCCAGGCCAGCGCGGCCTGCAGCGGGTCGCCGTAGGACGTCTCGGAGCCGGACTCGCCGTGCACGAGGCGGACCGCCTGGCCGTCGCGGACGTCGACGGCGGGGAGGAGTTCGAGCTTGCTCATCGCGGAGGGTCCTAGAGGGTCTTGGTCCAGTTGGACAGCAGCTGGGCGCCGGCGTCGCCGGACTTCTCGGGGTGGAACTGGGTGGCCCACAGGGGGCCGTTCTCGACGGCGGCCACGAACGGCTCGCCGTGCGTGGCCCAAGTGACCTGGGGTGCGCGGATGTTGGGGTTGCCGACTTCCAGCTCCCAGTCGCGTACGGCGTAGGAGTGCACGAAGTAGTAGCGGGCGTCGGCGGGCAGCCCGTCGAACAGCCGCGTGCCTTCCGGTGCCTGGACGGTGTTCCAGCCCATGTGCGGTACGACGTCGGCCTTGAGCGGGCCGACCGTGCCGGGCCACTCGTCCAGGCCCTCGGTCTGAACGCCGTGCTCGATGCCGCGGGAGAAGAGGATCTGCATGCCGACGCAGATGCCCATGACCGGGCGTCCGCCGGACAGGCGGCGGCCGATGACCCAGTCGCCGCGGGCCTCGCGCAGGCCCTTCATGCAGGCGGCGAAGGCGCCGACGCCGGGGACCAGCAGGCCGTCGGCGTTCATCGCCTTGTCGTAGTCACCGGTGATCTCCACGTCCGCGCCCACGTGGGCCAGGGCGCGCTCGGCGGAGCGGACGTTGCCGAAGCCGTAGTCGAAGACGACGACCTTCTTCGCGGGCGCGGCACTCAATTCCACACCTCCAGGCGGAGGATGCCGGCGACCAGGCACATGGCCGAGCCGATGCCCAGCAGGACGAGCACGCTCTTGCCCATCCCCTGCTTCCAGAAGGAGTAGAGCCCGCCGAGCAGGAAGAGGCCGAGGACGATGAAGACGGTGGACAGGCCGTTCACAGCGCTCCCTTGGTGGACGGGAGGATACCGGCGGCGCGCGGGTCGCGCTCGCTGGCGTAGCGCAGCGCGCGGGCCAGCGCCTTGAACTGGCACTCCACGATGTGGTGGGCGTTGCGCCCGTACGGGACGTGGACGTGCAGGGCGATCTGCGCCTGCGCGACGAAGGACTCCAGGATGTGCCGGGTCATCGTGGTGTCGTACGTGCCGATCATCGGCGCGATGTTCTCCGGCTCGGTGTGCACCAGGTAGGGACGGCCGGAGAGGTCCACGGTCACCTGGGCCAGCGACTCGTCCAGCGGGACGGTGCAGTTGCCGAAGCGGTAGATGCCGACCTTGTCGCCGAGGGCCTGCTTGAAGGCGGCGCCCAGCGCGAGGGCGGTGTCCTCGATGGTGTGGTGGGTGTCGATGTGCAGGTCGCCGTCGGTCTTGACCTTGAGGTCGAACAGGCCGTGCCGGCCGAGCTGGTCGAGCATGTGGTCGTAGAAGCCGACGCCTGTCGACACATCGACCTGCCCCGTGCCGTCGAGATCGATCTCGACCAGCACCGAGGTCTCCTTCGTGGTGCGCTCCACGCGCCCAACGCGGTTCATCGGTTCTCCTTCAGTACTGCACGGACCGCGTCGAGGAACGCGTCGTTCTCGGCCGGGGTTCCCGCGGTGACCCGCAGCCAGCCCGGTACGCCGTTGTCACGGACCAGGACGCCGTGGTCGAGGAGGGCCTGCCAGAAGGCGTGCTGGTCGTCGGTGGGGGCACCTCCCGTTCCCCTGAGGCCATGGGGGATGCCGAACTGGACGAAGTTGGCGTCGGAGTCCACCACCTGGCAGCCGGCCGCGCGCAGCTCGTCCACCAGCCGGTCGCGCTCGGCCTTGAGCTGCTCGACGTACTTCAGGAGCGTGTCGGTGTGCTCCAGGGCGGCGAGCGCGGTGGCCTGGGTGACGGACGAGAGGTGGTACGGCAGGCGGACGAGCTGGACGGCGTCGACCACGGCCGGGTCGGCGGCCAGGTAGCCCAGGCGCAGCCCGGCGGCACCGAACGCCTTGGACATGGTGCGCGAGACGACCAGGTTGGGGCGGCCCTCGATCAGCGGGAGCAGCGAGGGGCGGTGGCTGAACTCGCCGTACGCCTCGTCCACGACGACCAGCGCGCCGCCGGTGTCCGCGCGGGCGGCCTGCGCGGCCTCGTACAGCGCGAGAACCGTTTCGGCGGCGACGGCGGTGCCGGTGGGGTTGTTGGGCGAGCAGACGAACACCACGTCGGGCCGCTGCTCGCCGATGGCCGCGACCGCCGCTTCGACGTCGATGGTGAAGTCGTCGTTGCGCGGGCCGGAGATCCAGCCGGTGCCGGTGCCGCGCGAGATCAGGCCGTGCATCGAGTACGAGGGCTCGAAGCCGATGGCGGTGCGGCCCGGGCCGCCGAAGGTCTGGAGCAGTTGCTGGATGATCTCGTTGGAGCCGTTGGCGGCCCAGACGTTGGCCATCGTGACGTCGTGGCCGCCGGTGCGCGTCAGGTAGGCGGCCAGTTCCGTACGCAGCTCGACCGCGTCCCGGTCGGGGTAGCGGTTCAGCTCGCGGGCGGCCTCGGTGACCCGCTCGGCGATCCGCCGCACCAGCGGTTCGGGCAGCGGGTACGGGTTCTCGTTGGTGTTCAGGCGTACGGGGACGTCCAGCTGCGGCGCGCCGTACGGGGACTTGCCGCGCAGCTCGTCCCGGATGGGAAGGTCGTCGATCTTCGTCACGTGCTCGCTCACTCGCCCTGCGGGATCTTCCAGTCGAACCTGGCCTTCAGCGCCGCGCCGTGGGCCGGGAGGTCCTCGGCCTCGGCGAGGGTCACCACATGGTGGGCGACCTCGGCCAGCGCGTCGCGGCTGTAGTCCACGACGTGGATGCCGCGCAGGAACGACTGGACGGACAGGCCCGAGGAGTGGCAGGCGCAGCCGCCGGTGGGCAGGACGTGGTTGGAGCCGGCGCAGTAGTCGCCGAGGGAGACGGGCGCGTACGGGCCGACGAAGACCGCGCCGGCGTTGCGGACCCGGGCGGCGACGGCGGACGCGTCGGCGGTCTGGATCTCCAGGTGCTCGGCGCCGTACGCGTCGACCACCTTCAGGCCCTCGTCCACGCCGTCCACCAGCACGATCGCGGACTGCCGGCCGGCCAGCGCGGTGCTGATCCGCTCGGTGTGCCTGGTGGCGGCCACCTGGGTCTTCAGCTCGGTCTCGACGGCCGCGGCCAGTTCGGCCGAGTCGGTGACCAGGACCGCGGCGGCCAGCGTGTCGTGCTCGGCCTGACTGATCAGGTCGGCGGCGACGTGCGCGGCGTCGGCGGTGGCGTCCGCGAGGACCGCGATCTCGGTGGGCCCGGCCTCCGCGTCGATGCCGATGCGGCCCTTGAGCAGGCGCTTGGCGGCGGCGACGTAGATGTTGCCGGGGCCGGTGACCAGGTTGACCGGGCGGCACTCCTCGGTGCCGTACGCGAACATCGCGATCGCCTGGGCGCCGCCGGCCGCGTACACCTCGTCCACGCCGAGCAGGGCGCAGGCGGCGAGGATCGTCGGGTGCGGCAGGCCGCCGAACTCGGCCTGCGGCGGGGAGGTGACGGCGACGCCGTCGACGCCCGCCTCCTGGGCCGGAACCACGTTCATGACGACGGAGGACGGGTAAACCGCCAGGCCACCGGGTACATACAGCCCGACGCGCTCGACCGGGACCCAGCGCTCGGTGACCGTGCCGCCGGGGACGACCTTGGTGGTGACGTCCGTGCGGCGCTGCTCGCGGTGGACGATCCGGGCGCGCCGGATCGACTCCTCCAGGGCGGCCCGGACGGCCGGGTCCAGCTCCGCGAGCGCCCGCTGAAGCGCCTCGGCGGGCACGCGTACGCGCTCGATGGCGACCCCGTCGAACCGATGGGCGTACTCGATCAGCGCGGCCGTCCCACGATGGCGCACGTCCTCGCAGATCGGCCGCACCTTCTCCAGGGCGGCTTCCACGTCGAACTCGGCACGGGGCAGCAGGTCGCGCAGGGCGCCGCCCTCGGGGAGGGCGTCACCGCGCAGATCGATTCGGGAGATCACCCCTCCAGTGTCTCAGACCCGTTCCCGGACCCGAGCGCCCGTATCAGTCGGTGATACACAGCTCAGTCGGTGACACCCGGCACCGGGACCGCGCCGGGACCGGCGGGACGACGGGCCACGGCCGCCCGGAAGTCCGCCTCGAACCGGACCTCACGTTTCGTGTTCAGGCGGTCACCCAGCGGGAATGGGGGTCGTACGGGCGTACGGAGTGACGGGGCGGACGCACGGGAGACGGGACACGGGGCGGCCTGCCGGGGCCGGTCCGGGATCGCGCGGCGGACGTACGGCGACACGCCGCGGCGCGCCGGCGGCGCGCGGAAACGGTTGGACGCGGGCCCCGCGCACGCGGGACCGTACGGGCCCGCTCGGGGGAGCGGGGAAAGGGGGACGAGCACGGTGGCCACGCCGGAGGAGGGCGACGCACCCGCGGAGCTGATGCTGAACCCTGCCGAGTGGAGCCTGTGGCAGGCGTTCCGCAACGGCAGCACCTGCGACCTGCGCACCGGCGACCCGGCCAGGGACGACCCGCACGGACAGTTCCGGTGGGGCCCGGAGCGCCGGGTGCGGGCCCGGATCGTCGCGCTCCTGCTGCTGGAAGGACCGCCCGCGCAGCCCGGACGGGTCTCCGCGCTGAAACTGGCAGGTGCGTACATCACCGACACTCTCGACCTTGCGGGCGGCACGATCAAGCCATTCGTGGAGCTGCGCGACTGCCGCTTCCAGAACGAGGTCGTGATGCCCGAGAGCCGCTTCACCACCCTGCGGATGGTGGGCTGCGCGATACCGAGGTTCGAGGGGGCCCGGCTGCACACCGAAGGCGACCTGCACCTGCCGCGCTGCGTCGTCCGCTCCGGCATCCGCCTGACGGACGCGCACATCGGCACCGACCTGCTGCTCAACCAGACGGTGGTGCACAAGGACCGGCAGGGCCGCTCGGTGATGGCGGACGGGCTCACCGTCGCCCAGGACCTCCAGGCCGAGATGATGGAGTCGTACGGCGAACTGTCGCTGCGCGGCGCGACCATCGGCGTGTCGCTCAGCCTGCGCGGCAGCCGGCTGAGCAACCCGTACGGGCGCCGCGCCCTGAACGCCCCCCAGATGACGGTCGAACGCACGCTGTACCTGACCGGCGCCGGCCTGGCCAGCTCCCCCTTCTCCAACGCCACCGCCACACCCCCGTACGGCATCGCCCACACCCCGACCCGCGGCACCCGCATGCAGCGCTTCGAGTGCGAGGGCGGCATGCGCCTGGACGACGGGCGCTTCGGCGACGCCGTCGACTTCGAGCAGGCACGCTTCATCATGGAGGCCGACCAGGAACTGTCGCTGCGCCGCATCCAGACCCCGGAGCTGCGCTTCCTGGGCGAGCGGCCGCAGCGCGGGCGGGTCATCCTCTCCGGCGCGCGGGTCGTCAACCTGGTCGACAAGGCGGCGAGCTGGCCCGGACTCGGCGGCCTGTGGATGGCGGGCTTCACCTACGAGACGCTCATCCCGCGCGGCCACTTCCCGCTGTCCCGGCGGCTGGAGTGGGTGGCCGCCGCCACACCGGAGTACGCGCCGGAGCCGTACGAGATGCTGGCCACCGCGCTGCGCGGCAGCGGCGAGGACTCCGACGCGCGCGAGGTACTGCTCGCCAAGCAGCGCCGGCGGCGCGAGACGCTGCCGATGGCCGCCAAGCTGTGGGGGTTCCTCCAGGACTGGACGGTGGCGTACGGCTACCGCCCCGGGCGGGCCGCGGTGTGGATGGTGATTCTGTGGGCCCTCGGCACGGTCTACTTCGCGCAGTCCCCGCCCCCGGCCCTCAAGCCCGGCGAGGCGCCGCCCTGGAACCCGTACCTCTACTCCCTCGACCTGCTGCTGCCGGTGATCGACCTCTATCAGGGTTCGTCGTGGAAACCGGACGGCGGCTCCCAGTGGGTCGCCGCGATCATGATCCTGGCCGGGTGGGTGCTGGCGACGACGGTCGCGGCGGGCGCGTCACGGCTGCTGCGACGGCAGTAGGAGCGCGCGGGGGGCGCGAGGCCCGAAGCGTGCCCCGGGCCCCGGCCAGAACCGATGCGGGCCCGGACAGAGCCGATCCGGGCCCGTTCCCGGGGCGTACGGCGCCGGAACAGGGGCCGCCGCCCCTTCCCCCGTGGTCCCGGATCGTGGGGCGCGAACCACTCCCGCCTCCACAGGCTCTAGGCTTACGGGCTGTGACCTCCGTGCGCCTACCGCTCTTCCCGCTGAACTCGGTGTTGTTCCCGGGACTCGTGCTCCCGCTCAACGTCTTCGAGGCGCGGTACCGGGCGATGATGCGCGACCTCCTCGCCCTGCCCGAAGACGAGCGCCGGTTCGGGGTCGTCGCGATCCGTGACGGCCGCGAGGTGGCGCCCTCCGCCCCCGGCCTGCCGGACAGCACCGCGCTGCCCGCCGACGGGCCGGGCGCGGGCTTCGGCCCCGACCCGATCAGCGCCTTCCACCTCGTGGGGTGCGTGGCCGACGCGGCCACCATCCGCGAGAAGAGCGGCGCCCCCGGCTCCGCCCTCGCCTCCGACGAGGACGCCGAGGCCGCCGCGGACGCGGCGCTCTCCCCCGGCGGCGGGTCCGACGCCTCCGGGTACGAGGTGCTGGCCACCGGCACCACCCGGTTCAAGCTGCTGTCGGTGGACGCCTCGGGCCCGTACCTGATGGGCGAGGTGGAGGAGCTGGAGGAGACCGAGGGAGAGGGCGCCGGCGCGCTGGCCTCCGGTGTCGTACGGGCCTTCCGCACCTACCAGAAGCGGCTGGCCTGGGCGAACGAGCGCACGCTCTCCAGCGGGCAGGACCTGCCCGACGAGCCGTCGGTGCTGTCGTACCTGGTGGCGGCCGCCGCCGTGCTCGACATCCCCGCCAAACAACGGCTCCTGGAGGCGCCGGACACCGCGGCCCGGCTCACGGAGGAGCTGAAACTCCTTCGCCAGGAGACCGCGGTGATCGGTAAGCTCCCGTCGCTGCCCGCGGTGGACCTGACCCGCCACCCCACCAGCCCCAACTGAGCGCAGGAGCGGCCACCGCCGCTTCCGCCCCGTACCCGTACCGACGACCTTACGAGCGAGCCGAGGCGCGACGACCTTGTCCAAGAAGCCGAAGCGGACCAAGCAGCCGAAGAACGGGAAGCAGCCGGCCGGCGGCACCCCGGCGACGGTCGCCCTCACCGAGGCGGGCGTCGACTTCACCCTGCACGCGTACGAGCACGACCCGGCCGCCGCGTCGTACGGCGAGGAGGCCGCCGAAGCGCTCGGGGCCTCCCCCGACCAGGTCTTCAAGACGCTCCTCGCCGAGGTGGACGGCGCCCTGACCGTCGCCGTCGTCCCGGTCTCCGGCTCCCTCGACCTCAAGGCCCTGGCCGCCGCGGCCGGCGGCAAGCGCGCCGCCATGGCCGACCCGGCGGCCGCGGAACGCAGCACCGGCTACGTACGCGGCGGCATCTCGCCGCTCGGCCAGCGCAAGCGCCTGCGGACGGTGCTCGACACGTCGGCGGCCGCTCACGAGACGGTGTGCGTGTCGGCCGGGCGCCGCGGCCTGGAGGTCGAACTGGCGCCCGCCGACCTCCAGAAGCTCACCGAGGCGACGCTCGCGGAGATCGCGCGCGGCTGAGGGCGCGCTGCCCGGTGGCACGGCTGAGAGAGCGCGCTTCCCGGTGCGCGTGCGACAGTGAGCGCCCCACGCGCCGTGCGCCGTACGCCGCGCGGCCGGATGTGTCCCGTACGCCCCTGCCGTCACGGCGCAAACCCTTTACGCCTGCTCCGTCCTCCGCTACGACCCGTGGAGGAGGTACGCCATGTCGAAGAAGACCCGCAAGCGGAAGTGGCGCATCAAGAAGGGCAAGGCCAACCACGGGCGCCGGCCCGCCTGAGAACCCGGGCGGGCCCGGCCCGCCGCGCACGCCCCCGTCAGCCGTCGGATGCCGGACGCCGGCTGTCAGTCGTCAGCTGCTGTCAGCCGTCCGACGGCGGCGGGGTCTGCTGCGTTCCGGGGAACCACTCCGGCTGCGGCGGCTCCGGGTCGCGGGGGCCGAAGAGGCCGGTCAGGAGCAGGTGGGTGATCATGGCGCCGACCGGCCAGGCGAGCAGCGCGCCCTTGGCCTGAAGGCGCAGCGGCGCATCGAAGGGCACACCCTTGCCGACCTCCGCCGCGTGCCCCGCCAGGTCCGGCGTCGGGCCCAGCCAGACGCCGAACCGCCAGGCCACCACGGAGCCGAGCAGCCCGCCCACCACCAGCGCCACCACCAGCGGGATACCCCCGCCCCTGCGGAAGAGGAACGCCCCCGCCGCGCACACCACCCCGAAGCCGAGGGCCAGCAGGATGAAGGTGCCGTCCCCGCCGATGGACTCCTCGCCCTCGATGTTCTTGAGGTAGACGTTGCCGACGCCGTCCGCTATCAGCGGGACGTGCGGCGCCAGCCACGACCACAGGGCGCCCACCAGCGCGCCGCACACCGTCACCACGAGCGCGATCAGCGCCGCCTCGCGCAGTTCGCGGCGGAATGCGGCCCGGTCCTGCACGGCGGACCCCCCGGAGGCCGGGTGGTCGGACGACGCCCCGGAAGGGGTGGCCCAGGGGTTGTACGGCTGCTCGGGCGGCCGGTTGCCGTGCGGCTGGTCCTCGTGGGGACGGTTCTCGTGCGGCTGGTTCTCGTGCGGTTGCTTCTCGTGCGGCGTCTGCGGTGCGGTCACCCCGTCATCGTGCCAGGTGGGCACGGTGCCGCTGTCGGCAGGACGGCTCCGCGGCCGGTTCCGGCCGGTCTGCCCGGCACCGTCCGTCGGACTTCCGGAGGCTCCCCGGCCCGCCGGACCGTGCGCCGGGTCCGTCACCGTACGGCCGCCCGGCGGTACGCCCACGTCGCCACGGCCAGCGACAGGACGCCGACGGCCGCGCAGACGCCCAGGTCGGCGAGGACCGCCAGCCAGTCGGGACGGGCGTCGAACCCGCGCGCCAGGGCCTCGACCCCGTACGTCGAGGGCAGCAGGTCCCGCGCGTACGAGATCGGCGCGGGCAGCCGGGCGGCCGGCAGCACGCCCAGCAGCAGCGCCGCCGACATGCCCAACTGGCCGCAGAGTGTGGCCAGTTCCGGTCGCGGCGCGAGCAGGCCCAGCGCGGCGCCGAGCCCGGCGAGAGCCGCCCCGGCCAGCGGGATCACCGCGATCAGCACCCACAAGTGCGTCATCGGCAGCTGGAACAGCAGACAGCCGGTCACGGCCGTGACGACGGTGCCCGGCGCGGTGAACGAGGCGTACGCGGCGGCCGCGCCGAGCACCACGGCGGCGGGCGGCACCGGGAGCGTGGCGTAGTGGTCCAGCCCGCCGCTGGCGCGCAGCTGCCCGAAGTACTGGGCCAGCAGGTTCAGCGCCACGAACGCCACGACCAGCACGCTGGAGCCCGCGACGACGGCCCGCGCGGCGTCGCCGCCGTCGACCACGCCGCGCATCAGGACCATGATCCCGACCGACTGGAAGGTCGCCACGAACAGCAATGGGATACGGGCGACCCGGGCCCGCGACAGCTGGGCCCGGTACACGGCGGCGAGCGCGGGCAGCAGACGGGCCGCGGGCGCCAGCGGCGCGGCGGCCGAAGCGTCCGGGGCCGGCCGCGGCCCGGCGGCGCTCCCCGGCCCGGGGGCAGGCCCGGCCGCGGCCGGCGTCACCGTCCGCGCCTGTGCCTCCTCCGCCGCCTTCGCCTGCGCCTCCGCGGGAACCACGCTCACGCCTTCACCAAGCCTTCCTCCGTACGGCCCCCCAGCGCGAGATACACATCTTCCAGGCTCGGCGTCGCGAGCGTGAAGTCGTCCAGCGCGGCGAAGGCCGGGCCGGCCGTCACGGCGGCCACCGCCTCCCGCGCCCGGTCCGGGGCCAGCCGCAGCGTCCAGCGCCGTCCGTTGGTCCGGGCGGCCTCGCCCAGGGCGGCCACCTCGGGCACGTCCAGCGGTGCCCGCTCGCGCCACACCAGCTCCAGCCGGACCTCTTCGCCCACCAGGTCCTTCAGCCCGCCGGGCGTGTCGCAGGCGATGACCTTGCCCCGGTCGATCACCGCGACCCGGTCCAGGACGCTCTCCGCCTCGATGACGTTGTGGGTCACCAGCAGCACGGTGGCGCCGCGGTCCGCCCGGCGCCGGTCGACGGCGGCCCACACGGCACGGCGCGCCACGGGGTCCATGCCGGTGGTCGGCTCGTCCAGGACCAGCAGCGGCCGCTCGCCGACCAGGACGGCGGCGAAGCACGCGAGGCGGCGCTGGCCCCCGGAAAGCCGCTTGAGGGGGCGCCCGGCGATGTCGCCGAGCCCCAGCTCGTCCACGACGGCGTCCCGCTCGGCGCGCGCTTCCCGGGCCGCGAGGCCGCGCAGGCGGCCGGTGGTCTCCACGGCGAGCGCGACCGTCATCTCGTCCAGGGCGCTCGACTCCTGGCCCAGGTAGCCGAGCAGGCGCGACGCGCGCTCCGGGTGGCGGACGATGTCGTGGCCCAGCACGGTGACACTGCCGGAGTCGGGGCGCAGCAGCCCGGTGAGCTGCCGGACCAGCGTCGACTTGCCGGCTCCGTTCGGCCCGAGCAGCCCGAAGATCTCGCCCTGGCGCACGTCCAGACTGATCCCGTCACTGGCCCGCACGGCCGGCGCCCCCGCCGCTCCCCGTCGCCCGCGCACCGCGGGGTACGTCTTGACCAGGTCCCGCACGGCACACACCAGCTCGCCGCACTCCACCCGCTTCGCACCCATCCTCACGAGCAACGAGCGTACGCGCTGCCGAGCCCACGGCTGTCCGCACCCCCTGTGCGGGGCGGCCGCACGGTCCGGTCCGCCCGGCGGCCGGAGGGAGGGATCGCCCTCGGCGGGCAGGGGGCCGCCCCCGGTCCCACGGACGAGGGCAGCGCGACCGGGTCAGACGCCCACCCGGGTGATCGGCTCCCCATCGTGCCGGTTCTCCTGAAGGTCTTCAGCTTCCTGACCGGCCTGGACCGCTCGGGGGCTCACTCCCCCACCGGCCCGGGCTCCCGTAGCCGTCCCTTGCCCCGACCGTTCCGCGCCTCCTGGGCCCCTACTCCCCCACCGGCACGTGCGACGCCGCCGTCCGAAGGTCCACCTCGCGCCAGAACCCGGCACGGATCGCGTAGCGGTCGTGTTCGTCGATCTGGTCGTCCTTGTGGGCGAGGAGACCGAAGCGGGCGGCGTAACGGAGCAGTTCGCCGTCGATGCGGTGCGGGATGCGGGGGTATTCCGTGGAGATCTGCTGGAGGTGGGCCGTGTCGGAGAGCCGTTCCGTCCAGCGGCGGGCGAAGACCTGGCCCACCTCGAAGGGGTCGCCGCTGACCGCCGTGATGTCCTCCTCCCGGTCCGCCCAGCGCTGCTCCGCGCTGGTGAGCTGGGCGAGCGTCGGGAGCGAGGCGGTTTCGGGCGGTTCGCCGACCGGGCCGCCGCGCTCGACCCACCCCTTGTCGGAGGACCAGCGCAGCGTCGCGCTGGGTACGGGCGCAGCTGCCCCGCCCGGCCCGGAGCCGGGGCCCCGGTTCAGGTCGGCGAGGTCCTTCGGGGTGGGGACCGGTGTGCCCTTGCCGCCCGCCGTGCCGCCTTCGCCGTCCCGCTCGGCGGCGGTACCCGGCCGGGCGCACGCCCCCGTGGAGCCGGCCCGCTCGGCGGGCGCGGGCGTGGGCCGCGCCGTACCGTTCGTGCCGTTGCGCTCGTGGGCGGCGGCCCGCTCCGCGTCGTGTGCGGCGGAGGCCGCGGCCGCGGCGGCCGCGACGGCGGACTCGGGCAGGGGCGCCGAGAGGATGGCGGCGATCTCCGGCCGCGGTACGGGCGGCGGCGCGCAGGGGCCGCCGAGTTCCTTCAGCCGTACGGCGCGGGTGATCCACGCCCGGTCGAGCACCCGCCGCTCGTCGGCCTCGGCGACCAGGTCCTCCGACTGGTTGTAGTCGCCGTCGGCGGCCTGTACGGCCCACAGGTGGACGGCGACGCCGTGCTCCTTGGCGGACATCAGGCCGGGCAGCAGATCGCCGTCGCCGGTGACCAGTACGATGTCGGAGCAGGCGCGGTTGCGGGCCAGTTCGGTCAACTCCGCGTGCATCGCGGCGTCGACGCCCTTCTGGGCCCAGCGGCCGTCGCTGCGGGTCAGCGCGCCGAGCCGGACGGTGACCCGGGACATGACGCGCAGCCGCCGGTGCTCGGGCTGCGGTACACGGTCGGGCGCGCCGTCGAACCAGTAGATGCGCAGCAACGGCCTTTCCGTGTCGGCTTCGGCGCGCTGCCGCAGGCCCTGGATGAGGGCGGCGTGATCAACGGTGATCCGGGACCGGGTGGGCTCTCCGGCGAGCAGGCTCGCGGCGGCGCCCAGCAAGTATCCGGCGTCCACCAGGACGACGCAGCGATCCACGTTCCACCCTCTTTCCTGAGGTGCTGAAGTCGGACGCCCCCCGGCTCGGCCTGCGGCACGAGTTTCCTCCTGCTTTACCTTCGAGTCTGCCCGACCGCACGGGGGTTAACTGCCCGAACTCGATCATCGGCGTGGCGGATTCGGTATCCAGGGCGAACACACCACGCGACACGGCGCATTACGCACGGTAATGGCCCGAAATGCGCGTATCAACGGCGCGTGTAAGCCTGGTCACGGCCCCGATCCCAGGATCCCCCTCAGGAGGCACGATCATGGCCAAGAACAAGAATCGCGACCGTAATCAGCAGCAGAAGGACACCCAGTCCGCCGAGCGTGGCCGCCAGGAGGCCCAGAAGTCGGCGATGGAGGCCCAGACGTCGGCCCAGTCCGTGGAGGCCACGCCGCGCGACGTCGCCCGTAAGCACCAGCGCCGTTTCGGCCACAACTGACCTTCGCCGTACAGCAGTAGAGGGGCGCACCCGTTTGGGGTGCGCCCCTCTTGTGTGCCGCGCGCCGCCGCACAGCAGGAAGCGCTACTCGCGTAGATGTCCGGTTCATGTCCGGCCTGTTCCGTGATTCTCCACCGTTCGGCACATGAGTTTCGCGGTTGCGCAAAGCCGGCATCCTCTGGGAGCGCGCGTCACCGACCGTGCGGGGCCGGAACGCCACGGTGGCGGGGGGGGGGGGGAGAGACCCCCCCCCCCCCCCCCCCCCCCCCCCCCCCCCCCCCCCCCCCCACCCCCACCACACCCCCCCCCCCCCCCCCCCCCCCCCCCCCCCCCCCCCCCCCCCCCACCGCGACACTGGGCGCGTTCCCTGACGCCATCACCCACTCCACGCGAGACAGATGCCGAGGATGCCGATGCCGCGTTCCGCCTTCTGGGCTG